>NZ_BEDT01000003.1 GCF_002260845.1 Pseudolactococcus reticulitermitis
TGTCAGGAGATTCATCTGCTTTTAACGCCTGAGGAGATTACCCTATTCGATGCGCTCAGGAGAGGCGAAAAGATTGACCGTAATCAGAAATATCGCATCAAGAAGAAGATTATGGACTATATTAAGAAGTTTTGGTGAGTTTTGTTCTACAAAAAAACACCCTGTCATTTAGACTGGGTGCAAGGTATTGTTGAAGTAAATTTTTTCACCTATGTCAAGGAAAGCACGGGATTCGAACCCGCGCACGCATTTCTACGTCTAACGCCTTTCCAAGGCGTCCCCTTAAGCCACTTGGGTAACTTTCCATATAAAAATTTTCAATTGAAAATTTTTTATAACATTGCTTGCTATAACACCGCTGCAAAACGCCTACGCCATGGTTCCAAATTATGCGTCAAGGTCGTGCGTTTTTTCGACTGCTTCTGAAAACTTGCTGACGACTGCTTCAAGTTCTAAGTCTTCTTCATCGCCTGTATAATTTTCATCACTGATTTCATCTAAATTAGCATACATTTCAATATGGTTTTTAAAGTTTTTCAAAACAATCGGGGCATCGCCGCCATATTCACCATCAAGATTAATCATCATCCGATCATTTGTCTGAGGTTCAATCTTAATCTGACTCGTTTTAATATACGATATTTTTTTATCTTCAATGTGTTTGCCACCATTGAGCACCAAGCCAATCAGGCGAATCATTTCAAATAAGTTAGCTGTCTTGACTAAAATGAGTGTGAACAGACCATCATCCAATTGAGCGTCCGGTGCGATTTGTTCAAAACCACCGACTGAGTTGGTCAAAGCAGCAAAAAACATTGAGATTTCGCCTTCAAAAACACCCTTATCATGCGTAATTTTGAGGGGTACAGCTTTAACCCGCGGCAATAATTCTGCCCCTTTTGCCAGATAGGCCAAGTAACCAAAAGCTGTTTTAAGCTGCGACGGCACACTATAAGTCAGTTCTGTCAGCGAGCCACCCGCAGCAATATTGATAAAATAATGATCATCTCCCGCACAGCCGATATCCATGTTCAATGTCTGCGCTTTGCCAATGATTCTGGCAGCGGCAACTGGATTATTTCGAGGAATTTTCAAAGCACGCGCAAAATCATTGGTTGTTCCGGCAGGAATAATCGCTAATTTTGGTCGTTTTTCAAGCGGTGCAATCCCATTGACGACTTCATTAATCGTGCCATCACCACCGGCCGCAATAATCAATTCAAAGCCAGCTTCTGCTGCACGTCGCGCCTCGTTTTTAGCAGAGTGTGCTTCAGCAGTTGTCGCAAAAGCAGAAGTTTCATGACCAAAATTTTCTAGCACATCTAAAATTTCAGCAATGTTTTTTTTCATCGTTTCTTGCCCAGATGTTGGGTTGTAGATTAGTCTTGCTCTCATAGCTTGATTAACTCCTCTTCCGTCCAGATCTCGATGCCGAGGTCCTGTGCTTTTGTCAATTTGCTGCCGGCATCATGACCCGCAACCACAATATCTGTTTTTTTAGAAACACTGCCGCTGACATTGGCACCTAAACTCTCCAATTTTTCCTTGGCCTCGGTTCTTGTCAAGTGTGATAATTTACCTGTTAAAACGACTGTTTTTCCTGATAATGGTGCATCATCCCGTTTGACAGGGCCTAAATAGTCAAAATTAACACCTGCAGCATGTAATTCCATTAAAAGTTTTTTTGTACCATCTAGTGCAAAATATTTAGTCAAACTTTCAGCCAAGACTGTCCCAATCGTTGGGATGGCTGATAAGGTCTCAGCAGATGCCTTGGCAATCTTGTCCAGATTCGATAAATTTTCAGCGATAATTTTAGCTGCTTTTGAGCCGACATGTCGAATACCTAAGCCAAAAATCAATTTTTCAACCGAATTTTCTTTGGACGCTTGGATGGCTTGATAGAGTTTTTCAGCTGATTTTTCTTTGACTTTATCTAATTTTAGCAAATCATCTACTGTGAGTTGATACAAATCAGCGACATCAGTAATCAATTGTTTCTCAAACAGCTGCGTCACAACGGCAATCCCAAGTCCTGTGATATTCATGGCACCACGACTAGCAAAGTGAATTAATTTTTCTCGAATTTGAGCCGGACAAAGCGGATTGACACAACGCAAGGCAACCTCATCCTCAAAATGCAGTAAATCTGAGCCACATTCTGGGCAATATTTCGGAATATCAAGTGAAACAGAAGCTGACGGTCGTTTATCCAACAGGACACGTTGAACAGCTGGGATGATATCGCCAGCCTTATAAATGACAACTTTATCTCCCAAGCGGATATCTTTTTCCTTGATATAGTCGACATTGTGTAGGGTTGCCCGCGCAACAGTCGTCTGAGCTAATAAGACGGGTGTCATATTAGCAGTTGGTGTCACAACACCTGTTCGACCAACCGTCCAATCGACACTCAAAATTTCTGTTTCAGCTAATTCAGCTGGAAACTTGTAAGCAATTGCCCATTTTGGAAATTTCACAGTAAAGCCTAGGACATCTTGCTGGGCTAATTGATTGACCTTGATGACAACGCCATCTATGTCATAAGGCAACGCATCACGAAGTGCAGCTACTTTTTCGATAAAGTTCCAAATTTCAGTTATATCGGTCGCAAAAGCCCGCTGATCATTGACGACAAGCCCTAATTTTTCAAAATACTCTAGGACTTCTTCTTGCGTGTCATTGGTTGCTGGACTTGCTTCTTGATAGAGGAATGTTGCAAGACCTCGTTTGGCAACGACTTTCGTGTCGAGTTGTCGTAAAGTACCTGCTGCGGCATTGCGCGGATTGGCAAATGACGGCAGACCTTCTTCTTCACGTTCTAAATTTAATTTTTGGAAATTACGACGGGGTAAGTAAGCCTCGCCTCGAACCACAATATCAATCGGCTCGCTCAAGACTAAAGGCACATCTTTGATCCGTTTGACCTGCTCTGTAATATCCTCTCCGATACTGCCATCGCCACGTGTCGCCGCTGTCTCCAGAACACCATTGACATAAACAAGAGACAAGGAAAGACCGTCAATTTTGAGTTCGCAGATGTATTCAGGATCAGGAATTTCTTTTCGCACACGCGTGTCAAAGGCCTCTAACTCCTCTTTCGAGAAAGCGTCTTGCAAGCTATAGAGCTGATAGTCGTGGGTGTACTTTTTAAAGCCTGATAGGACGACATCGCCGGTACGATGTGTCGGCGAATCTGCTCGAACGAGATTAGGATTTTCAGTTTCTAATGCCACAAGTTCACGGTACAGTCGGTCATACTCAGCATCTTCAACAATGGGGTTGTCTAAAGTATAATAAGCATGCGCATAGTGGTTAAGTTGTTCGGTTAATGTTTTGATTTTTGATTCGACGTTCATACACTAATTTTAACACAAAAAATCGGAAAATATTATCTAAAACCGTGGCAATCCACACGCCCCAAATTCCCATACCAAAAGCTGTTCCGAAAAGCCAAGCAAGACCTATGCGAATGACCCACATGCCAAACATCGTCGCATAAAATGGTGTTTTAGCGTCTCCCATGGCTTGCAAGGCAGCCGTATAGATAATCACACCAGCAACGACTGGCTCACTGACAAATGAAATCAAAATAACAACATGTGCCGCTGAAACGGCTACTGCATCGTAGGTAAAGAAATTCAAAATAAAACTTGAGCAGACAAAAATCATACCACCGACAAGGCTACTAATCATCGCTGTCATGACAAAGGATTTTTTGGTCAACGTCCGTATTTCTAAACTGTCTTTTGCCCCGTAAGCTCGCGCAATTAAAATACTTGCGCCTGTTGCGAAACCAAAGGCCGGCAGATAATTATAAGCGGTAATCGTCTCGCCAATGGCATTACCAGCAAAAACTTTGCTGCCATAGGCAATGATGATGATAAAAATCACAATATCACCAAGTCGCATCATCAAGCGCTCTCCCATTATCGGAAGGGCTCTTTTGACAATTTCTGTCTTGAAAAGCTGACTTTTACGACGGATTATCGATCCTTTCAGACGATGTGAGGTTTTTTGTAGTTTATGAAAAAGCAAGCCCACACCAATCAACCTCGAAAGTGCGGTGCCAATGCCAGCACCCAGAATGCCAAGTTTTGGCAAGCCAAATAAGCCGAAAATCAGGATAACATCCAGACAAAAATTTAAAATATTAACAATGAGGTTAATGGTTAATGGCATTCTCGTCTGACCTGCCGTTCGGATGAGCTGACCTAACACGGTCATCAAAACAAGGAGAACACTCGTACCAGCGACAACTCTGAAAAAAATGATGCCTTGCTGTAAAATCGTGCCGCTTGCCCCCATCGCCCGTAAAATCGGATGTGCTAAAACTAGGGACAAAAGCGATAAGAACAGTCCAATAACCAAAGATAGGGCTATGGCTTGCCTGACGTTTTCTGAAATTTCTGTCTTCGCTTTGGCGCCTGCAGCATTGGAGACGACAGTCGCTACAGCAACGGCCAAGGCAATAAAGACTGCTTGATAGACCGCCATGACACCGTTGACGAGGCTGACCGCAGACACGGCAACAAGTGAAATTTTGGCAATCAAGATGCTATCCACAAACCCGACACTCGTTTGCAGGATATTTTCAAACACAGCGGGGAGGGAATAATCGATCAGGCGACGCGTATTTTCTTTCATGGAAGACCTTCTAAATTAAAAACCGTGCGACACGGTTTCTTCTATTTCGTGATTTAACTGGTTCAATGTCTTATTATTAGACTATTCTAACTTTTATTATACCTAATTTTTAAGCCTTTCTCAACATCTGTGGCTTTTTTTTGGTAAAATAAAAGGTATGGATTATTACATTTTAGCGAATCCCCATGCAGGCCATGGACATGGGCAGCAGGTAACGGATAAGCTGACGGCTTATTTGACACAAGAACAGATAACTTATCATCTCTTTAACACGCAGCAGCCGCTTGATGAATATCAGTTGATGACAGATATTTTGGCACAAAAAAGCGCAGAGGATCGCATCGTCATTATCGGTGGTGATGGGACGATTTCGCTCGCTGTCAACACTTTACCGGCAGATCAGGCTTTCTCTTACATTCCTGCTGGTTCTGGCAATGATTTCGCCAGAGGTCTTGACGTGTCACTACAACAGACGATTGAGACATTTGACAATATTCACAAGGCGACACCCCAAACGATTTATGTCTTGAAATATGAGTCTGAGGATTTATCAGGGATTGCAACAAATAATTTCGGGATTGGGCTTGACGCGGCGATTGTTGCTGCTGCCAACCAAAGTGTCACAAAAGGTGTTCTGAATACCCTAAAATTAGGGCAACTCGCTTATTTGTTCAGTGCTTTAAAGATTATTTTGTTCAAGAAACCTTTCCAAGTGACGGTAAATGGTACGACATTTGACAAAACGTTTCTTTTTACTTTAACTAAACACCCCTTTTTTGGTGGCGGTGTGCCACTAGCGCCTGATGCCAATCTCATGGATGCGGATATTCATTTGGTTGAAGTAGACCGTTTTAACCTCCTGGGTATTTTCGCCCTCATTCCAAAAGTACTGAAAGCCAAGCATTTGTCTAATAAACATGTCAACCATCTAGTTGACCAATCCTTTGAACTAAAAATTTCTAGCGACCAGCCCGTGCAAATTGATGGTGAAGTTCACCAGCTCCAAGCCCATCAGACCTTACGCGTGACAACAGAAAAACGAACGATTTTGAAATAATCGTTCGTTTTTTCTTTAATCTTGATTCAAATTGCGCAAGAGTTCATCAATCTTACCACCATAGGCAACAGATTCATCTTTTGCAAAAGTCAAATCTGGAATTTTATAAAGCGTCATGCGCTTAGCCAATTCACTTTTAATGGCGCCAGTCGCCTTTTTAAGGCCAATTCTAGCTTTTTCATTATCTGATGCGAGATCAGATAACAAGCTATAATAAACCGTCGCTTGGCTGAGGTCACCCGTGATTTGGACATCAGAAATATTGACTGCCTGCACACGTGGGTCGCGAATTTTCAGACGCAAAATATCATTAATTTCACGCATGAGCTCAACCGCGACACGGTCGCTGCGATGTGTATTTGACATGGTTTCTCCTTTCTTCGCTTTTTCTACGCAAAAGCTCGAAACTTGACCCCCGCTTTCGCTCCGTCCAAGCGGGGTCATTTGCGAACTTCGTCCGCTCAAAGGCTTTCTATTTTTTTACAATGTTAAACAATGCGAATGCCTAAAGATGTCGCTAAAGTCAGTGCTTGACTGGGATTGACTTTCAATCCCTTGATACGTTCTAAACTGTAGGTTAAGTGTTCAAATGTCGAATTCGAAAAATCGAGCTGATTCATGGGTGTCTGTGCCCAATTGGATGCTGTCAACTCACAAGACTGAAACTGTAAATTGGTATAAGTCACTTCTGTAAATTCACTGTCTTGCATAGGCGATTCTTGAAACAGGACATTTTTAAATTTTGCAAAGTTGAACGAGCTATAGTTTAACAAAGCATTGTTAAACACATAATTATGCAAGACACTTTCAGCAAAATTAGCACCTGTCATCCGACAATTGTTGAATTCTACGCGATGAAATACGCCTGATAACCATACAACATTAGACAAGTCACAATGGTTAAAAACAACATCTAAACATTCGAAACTGGCAAAATCAACACCTGAAAAATCACAATTTGTGAAAATAGATTGACGAAAGCAGACGCGTTCGCAAAAGGAACGGTCTGCTTTGCTATCTTTATAGTGATGTCCATCAAAATAAGCTTCTTCTGCCAAAATCAAGTCATTTGAGACGGGTAAATCTGCTGATATTTTGGGGTTCAAAATCGCCATTTTAACGTTTAATCTCAACCATTTCATAGACTTCAAAGGTATCATCAATGGCAATATCGTTGTAGCCATCAATCATGAGACCACCCTCATTACCTTTTCTGACTTCTTTGACGTCGTCTTTAAAGTGTTTCAGAGATGACAAGTTGCCATCTGCGATAACGATACCATCACGAATGACACGGACGCTGGCATCACGTTTAACTGAGCCTGACAAGACCATAAATCCGGCAATGGTACCGACTTTTGAAACCGTGAAAGTTTCACGAACAACTGCTTCCCCGATAACTTTTTCTTCAAATTCTGGGTCAAGCATGCCTTTCATGGCTGTTTCAACTTCTTCAATCACTTTATAGATGATGCTGTGGAGACGAATTTCAACAGCATCAGTTTCAGCTTGGACGCGCGCAAGTGGTGTTGGCCGAACATTAAAACCAATAATCACAGCGTTGGCTGCTTCTGCGAGCGAAACATCTGACTCATTAATCGCACCAACGGCACTGTGAACGATGTCGACTTTAACGCCTTCCACTTCAATTTTTTGCAATGATGCTGCCAATGCTTCTGCGGAACCTTGAACATCAGCTTTGATAATCACGTTGACTGATTTGATTTGACCTTCTTTAAGCGTATCAAAGAGGTTTTCAAGGCTAACACGATGAGTGTTGTTACGTTGGTTCAAGAGGGCACGTTTGGCACGTTCTTCACCAACTGAGCGAGCAGTTTTTTCGTCTTCAAAGACGGCAAAATGGTCACCCGCTTGTGGCACGTCATTCAAACCTGTGATTTCAACTGGACTTGATGGGCCAGCTGATTTTTCACGACGGCCAAGGTCATTGACCATGGCACGGACACGTCCGAAGGTATTGCCGACGACGATTGGGTCTTGTTGATGCAGCGTTCCTTGTTGGACAAGGAGGGTTGCGATCGCACCTTTCCCTTTATCAAGACGGGCTTCGACAACCGTACCGATGGCTTTAACTGTTGGGTCAGCTTTGAGTTCTTGGATTTCTGCAACCAAGAGCACCGTTTCTAACAAGGCATCGATATTGGTGTTGAATTTGGCTG
Source organism: Pseudolactococcus reticulitermitis (assembly GCF_002260845.1). Lineage (GTDB taxonomy): Bacteria > Bacillota > Bacilli > Lactobacillales > Streptococcaceae > Pseudolactococcus > Pseudolactococcus reticulitermitis. The sequence continues at coordinate 7,885 of NZ_BEDT01000003.1, forward strand.
AAATCTCAACGAATTCAGATTCGCCACCCCATGCTTGACTCATGATCCCATGTTCAGCAAGCTCTTGAATCACGCGTTGGGGGTTAGCACCTGGTTTATCGATTTTGTTAATGGCAACGATGATTGGCACGCCCGCTGCTTTTGAGTGGTTGATGGCTTCAACGGTTTGTGGCATCACGCCGTCGTCAGCTGCCACGACAAGGATTGTGATATCTGTGACAGACGCACCACGCGCACGCATGCTGGTGAAGGCCTCATGCCCTGGTGTGTCCAAGAAAGTGATTTTTTTGCCACTTTCTTCGATTTGGTAGGCACCGATATGCTGTGTGATACCACCAGCCTCGCCACTTGTCACACGAGAATTACGAAGTGTATCCAAAAGCGTCGTTTTACCATGGTCAACGTGCCCCATAATCGTCACAACTGGTGGACGCTCAACAAGTTCATCTTCGTTAAGATAGCCGTCTTCGATAAAGAGACGTTCGATATCTGTCTTATCTTCTTCGACTTTTTTCTCAGGTGTCACACCGTAGTCTAAGAGCAAGAGTTCAATCGTATCGCTATCCAAAGATTGGTTTTGCGTGGTCATGATCCCCATCATGAACAATTTTTTGACCAGCTCAGCTGGCTCACGTTTCAAACGTTTTGCCAAATCTGCGATGGTCATGCCCTCAGTATAGACAAGACTTTCAGGCAGTTCATGGAATTTACGTTGAACCACTGGTTGTGGCGCAACTTGTTGACCCCCACGTTTGCCTTTTTTCTTCTTATTGCTGTTCCAGTTGGAATTACGGGCATTCCGAACTTGGTTCCGGTTATCATTGACACGTAATGGGCCGCCTTGACGATTACCGCCACCTTGGTTATTTTGACCTTGTGCATTATTGTTATTGCGATTTTTCTTGTTTTTATTGCGGTTAGCGTTGGCATTACCTTGACTTGCTGGCGCTACATCAGCAGCACGTTGAATGACTTTGATGCCACCATTTTTCGGTTTGATATCTTCTGCACGCTTGATGACTTTAATCCCACCGTTAGCAGGACGTTCTAGCTTCTTAGGTGCTGCCGTTTTAGTTGTCGTTTCTACTTTTCTATCTGCTTTCTTTTCTGATTTACTGTCAGCTTTGTTTTCGTCATGTTTTGCTGTCACAGGTTGTGCAGGCTTTTGGACGACCTTGTCCTGTTTAGCAGGTGCAGCTTGTTGCGGCTCAGCTTTTGGTACTGGTGCAGGCGTAACTGTTTTGCCACCCACTGAGATGACACGGCCACTCGACACTTCCTCATCTGACAAGACTTTTTTGCCGCCAACGACAATCGGACGGTTACCTGTTTCTGTTTCAGTCACGACTTTTTTACCGCCAGACATAATCACACGATTCTGAGTTTTCGGCTCTGCACTTGCTTTCGGCGTAGCCTGGGCAGGTTTCGTGTGGTTGCTACCATTACCCGCAGCTTTAAAGGAACTTAACAGTTGTTTCGTTTGTTCAGCATCGATGCTTGAGCTATGCGATTTAACGGGTAAACCGATTTTTTGGGCGTGATCGACAAGTTCTTTATTGGTTAAGCCGCTCTCTTTAGCAATTTGGTTAATACGTTTTTTTTCAGACATGGTCATGTCCTCCTTCTTAATCCGGTTCACAATGAGCAGCCCCTAGTGAAAAAGATAAATCCCAGAACCTGCGCAAGCGCAGAAAGTTTTCTTGCGACGAGTAATCGCAGGAGCACTTTGTGATTTTCTATTTTCATACGGCGCTAAACGCTCATTATCACCTTTTTATTCTTATTTCATAAGACTCTCCATCTTCTTGGCAAATCCTTTATCTTGAACAGCGATGACTTTCCGGTCGCTACCAATAGCGTGGGAAAGTTCGGCCGCAGAAAAGATGTCTAGCATGGGAATTTCATAATAGGTTGTTTTATCAGTAATCCGTTTGACAAGATTGGCGGCGCCGTCATGGGCAACGAACACTAATCTTGCTCGGTCTGCCTGAATCGATTTGATGACAAGTTCTTCACCTGTCACAATCTTTCCGGCTTTCTTGGCCATTCCTAGGGAATTCGCCAGTTTTGTTTTATTGAAATCTGTTATTTCAGTCATCGTTTAGCCTTAAATTTCTGGTGCCTCATCTATCGAATAGGTCACCGTTGCTAATTTTTCACGTTCGACCTGATGATCGACGTAAAGGATTAACTCGTCATAAAAATGATCCGCAATCTGCGTCTGAAACACGCGGTCAAAAACCCGTTTTTGCTTAGCTTGCTGGGCTTCGTCATTTTTGATGGCGATATAAGCCCCGCGACCAGCTGCTTTTCCTGTTGGGTCAATACTGATTTCGCCTGCTTTATTATAGACGATTCGCAACAGTTCTTTTTTGGGAAATTGTGTGTTTGAGACGACAGATTTTCGTAAAGGAATTTTTTTGATCTTCACCTTGGTGACCACTCCTCTCCTGTATCCATCAGTTTAGTCAAGCACTTCGTCAGCAAAATCTGCTTCAAGTTCTTCTGCTACAACATCTGCAGCTTCTTGATCAAATTTTGTTTGAGACTTGATGTCAATTTTGTTATTGGTCACATGGGCTGCCAAACGAACGTTTTGTCCACGTTTACCGATTGCCAATGATAACTGGTCATCTGGTACGACGACCACAGTTTCACCCGTCTCTTCGTCGATGATAACATCTGTCACCTGTGCGGGTTTCAAGGCGTTTTTAATCAAGGTCGCACGGTCTTCGTTCCATTCGATGATGTCCATGTTTTCGCCATGCAATTCATCAACCAAAGTCCGAATGCGTGAACCACGTGGGCCAACGATTGTGCCAATCGCATCAACATTGGCATCGTTAGATTTAACAATGACTTTCGCACGATCACCCGCTTCACGCGCAATACTGACGATTTCAACCGTGCCATCGTAAACTTCTGGAATTTCTTTTTCAAACATGCGTTTGAGCAAGTCAGGATGTGTGCGGCTGACGTAAACGATTGGGCCTTTTTTCGACTGTTCAACAGCTGAAACATAAACCTTGATTTTGTCGCCAATCTGATACCGTTCGCCTGGAATTTGATCGCGTTTACCGAGCATGCTATCAACTTTACCCAGATTGATAAAAATCGCACGATCATCCACACGCTCTACCGTGCCTTGGATGATTTCATTTTCATAGCGTTTGAATTCATTATAGATAATCGTGTGTGATTCTTCACGCATTTTATTCATAATGACTTGTTTCGCTGCGTTAGCTGCTGTCCGTGCAAAATCTTTTGGTTTTTCTTCGAAACGGATTTTATCGCCGATTTGATAGTGCGGGTTGAGCGCGAGGGCGTCGTCAAGACTCATTTCCAAACGGCTATCAAAAACTTCATCGACAACTTCACGCGTTGAGTAGACGATAAAGTCACCTTTCGCATCGTTATACTCAATCGTGACGTTTTGTGATTGATTGTATTGCTTTTTGTAAGCTGCTGTTAAAGCCTCAGCAATTGCGCCAATCACAACTTCAGGCGAGATGCCTTTTTCTTCCTCCAAAAGGGTGAATGCAGCTTGCATTTCCTTACTCATGTCTCTCCAACTTTCTTTTTAATTTTAAGTACGTTCGTTCTAAGTTTATAGTTTGACTTGCGTCCGTGCTTTGGCAATGTTTGATAATTCAAGTTCAACTGTTTTCTGGCGTGTTTTATCCAGATAATTGAGGGTAATCAGATTGCCGTCAAAAGCGACTAAATCGCCGACAAATTCTTTTTCGCCCGCAACTTTTTGGTAAAGCTTGACGAAAACATAGGCACCGATATGCTGGTCGAAATCAGCTGCTTTTTTAAGCGGACGCTCAGCACCAGGGCTGGCTACCTCAAGCATGTATTCCGAGGGAAAAGGATCCGGTGAAATCTTGTCCAATTCTGGACTGATGATTTCTGATAAATCAGCTGTGTCTTGGAGTGTAATCCCGTCAGGCTTGTCAACAAGGACAGATAAAACCTGATCTGCACCCATTTTCGTCCATTCGACATCCACTAACTCAAAAGGCTCAGGTAAGAGACCTTCGAGATGTGCCAACACAACTTCTGTGATAGTTGTAGACATAAAATTCCTTTCTACGATTTTTCTTCAAAAAATCTTGAACCTTGACCTCTGCTTTCGCTCCGTCCAAGCGGGGCATTCGCGAAAGATGTCCGCTCAAAGCCTTTCTATTATAACCCTAAGATCATTTATTAAAATTCAAACAACAGGAGCGCCCGATGTGAGCGCTCCTTTCTTTGTTCTATAAAAACATTATAGCATAATTTTGGCAGAATGCAAATTTATGACTTTTTTTAATTTAGACTGCTGTTTTCATCATTAGCATAGTGAGCCATCATTTTGTCACAGTCAACTTTATCCTGCTTTATTCGCTCTGACTGATTTTGACCCGTTGGGATAAAGCGAAAGACGATAAATTGCGCAGGTTTAGCCGATTGGTTTGACAGGCGATGAATACTTTGTTTGACACGCAAAACATCCTTTTCTTGGACTGTTTGACTAGCCACATGTCCATTATCCATGTACTCAACCGTAATCTCACCAGAAGTTACGATGATATTTTCGTCAAGTTCAACATGCTTGTGCCAATCTTGGACAACGCCAGCAGGGAGTGTATTGGCATGGATTTCAAACTCAGGATAGAGGTAATAGTCAACCTGAGTACCACTTGATTTTGTTACGGATATAGCTGATGCCTGTCTTGTGATATCAATAGGGGCATTTTCAAGTGTCATAATCTTACTTCCGTTTACGGGCAATCAAATGAATCGGTGTCCCCTCAAAAACGAAAGCTTTACGAATTTGATTTTCTAGCATTCGAGCGTATGAGAAGTGCATGAGTTCTTCTTCATTGACAAAGACGACAAAGGTCGGCGGTTTAATCGCCACTTGGGTCGCATAGAAAATCTTGAGCCGGCGACCCTTATCGGTTGGCGTTGGATTAATGGCAATGGCATCCATGATGACATCGTTAAGCACAGCAGATGAAATCCGCATATTTTGGGCTTGGCTGACTGATTTAATCAGGTCAGGTAATTTATTCAAACGTTGTTTGGTTTCAGCTGAAACGAAAATAATCGGTGCATAGCTCAGGTATTGGAACTCATCACGAATTTTTTCTTCCCATTTTTGAAGGGTTTTGTTGTCTTTGTCAATGGTATCCCATTTGTTGACAACGATGATCATCCCACGCCCCGCCTCATGGGCAAAGCCAGCAATCCTTTTATCGTACTCTCGGATACCCTCTTCGGCGTTTAACACCATGAGGACAACGTCCGAGCGGTCAATGGCGCGCATGGCACGCATGACTGAATATTTCTCAGTCGATTCGTAGACTTTTCCCCGCTTGCGCATGCCTGCGGTGTCAATCATGGTGAACTCTTGGCCCTCTTCATCCGTGAAGTTGGTGTCGATGGCATCACGCGTTGTACCGGCAATCGGACTTGCAATCACGCGGTCTTCACCTAAAATGGCGTTAATCAGGCTTGATTTGCCGACGTTTGGACGACCAATCAGTGAGAACTTGATGATGTCTGGGTTTTCTTCTTCCGTTTCAACTGGTAGGTTGTCGATAATCGCATCGAGGACATCACCAGTCCCAATCCCATGAACCGCAGAAACAGGATAGGGTTCGCCTAACCCGAGGCTGTAAAAATCGAAAATTTCCATACGGCGCTCAGGATTGTCGATTTTATTGACAACGAGAATGACAGGTGTCTCTGTTTTGTAGAGAATTTGTGCCACATATTCGTCTGCATCCGTCACACCATTCTCACCGTCAACGACGAAAACGATGACATCAGCCTCATCCATAGCAATCTCAGCTTGCGCCTTGATTTGTGCCATGAAAGGCGTATCCGCCATTTCGATACCGCCCGTGTCAATCATGGCGAATTTTTTATTGAGCCATTCGCTGGTCGTATAAATCCGGTCACGCGTCACGCCGGGTGTATCTTCGACGATCGAAATGCGTTCGCCCGCGATTCTATTAAAAATTGTCGATTTGCCAACATTTGGTCGACCGACGATTGCTACTGTAGGTAATGCCATTATTTTCTTTTCTCCTTTGTATTGCCGTGCTTTTCCACTTGCTAAGCACTCAAGTCTAAGTATAACATAAATTTGAGTATTTCTAGTTGGGAATAAAAAATAAGCAGCTATTTTGAGAATAACCTCTTTTCTTAGGTCAATATAGTAAATTTTTAGGTAAATCTTTGTAATATTTTTTCAAGAACAGTCTAGACTTAGCTATCTTTATAAACATATGGTCTTCAAAAAGATAAGCAACTTCACTGATATTATCAATGTTAATTTCAGTATCTAGATTATAAACCTCTTTTATCTCGTCCAAACAGACATTCATCTCTTCAAAATGTTTTAATTCGTCTTTCCATAGATAAGATAAAATTTGTAGAATATTTTCGTAAAACTCTCTCTCATCATTAATCTTAGCAATATTATTTTCAAACAAGTCAAAATTAACATCTGTCAACTCATCACTCAAAATGATTTCACCTGTTTTATAACCGTGCGCAACATCATCAATCGCATCACACTCATCCTCAGCCAAAACTTCAATCGTCCGTTGCAAAGTCTCTGTAATTTCAACATTAAACTTCTTCATTTGAAATATCTCCTAACTTTAATGATCTTTATTATTGATCAAAGATTAGCAGTTGTCAAGTCAAATTTTAGAATATCTACCATGCCCATCAAAAGAAATAAACCCTTTGTCACGCAACTGTTGCAACTGTTGACGAATCTTTGCCTTAACATTTTGATTATTAGGATGCAGTTTAGCCAATACTTCTTCAAAAGCATACATCTGTTTCAACGTAAACTCTTGATTCAACTTCTCAACGAAAAATAAAGTGTCAAGCAACCAGCCACGACTATCCAAGTTTCTGGTATCAAGTGGTTTAGCTTTTCGGTAAATTGACAGCACAGTTTGCTTATCAATGATTCTTTGATTCTTAATCAAATGAATTTTGCCAATTTCTGGTACTTTTTGAATCTCAATATTACTACCAACCCAACCAGCACGTCTAGCCGTATCAGCAAGTGGCTTTCTCTTTTCAATAATCGTTTCAGTAAAAAAGAATTTCGGAATTAAAATCAAATTTTGAACTTGAAAATTTTTATGTGTCAAATACAATAAATCTGGATTATTCGTATCTGAAATTCGTTTAATTAAGGTATCATAAGCACCATTGACAATCTTTTTAGGTAAAATTAATTGATTCTCTTTACTTTTCAATTCAAACTCAGATTGGCAAATGGGACAATAAAAATCAGCAACCGGGCGATTGTTCTCAAAATGATTGATATAATCATTCCCACAAATTGGACAGTACAAATTTTTTTGTGCCCAATTTTCAGTCATCACTCTGGCTTGCTGAGATTTACTTTTATATTGACTTTGGCTATTCTCCAGTATTAGTTCTATAATAACACCTTATTTTCTAAACTCTCACATCAACTTCTTATCCTGCAAATTCTCAAGCGTCGCTGTTTGTGACGGCACTCCGAATTGTGTGGCGATGCGCTCACTCCAATCGCTAGAAAGACGACGTGCCCCAGCAAATTCAGCTTGTAAGCGGTCATAATCTTCAATGACTTTTATTGTTTGCTCTTGATAACGTTCATCAAAGACAACTGCTTCATAAGGCAAGCGTGGTTTGACGTCATTTTGGCGAGCAGGCACACCCAAGGCTAGACCAAATAGAGGATAGGTGTAGTCTGGCAAATGCAAAAGATTCGAAATCTCAGCAGCTTGATCTCGAATCAGCCCCACAATCACACCGCCGTAGCCCAAACTTTCCGCAGCTAAGAGGGTATTTTGCGCCGCTAAACTGGCATCAACAGATGAAATCAAGAGATTCTCAGTACCTTCTGGGAAAAATTGGTCTGTGTGCAATTTCGTGGCTTTTTCAGCTCGATTTAAATCGCCAACAAACACTAGAAAATGAGACGCCTGCTTAATTGACTTCTGGGGTTGTAAGTCAAAAATTTTGCTTTTGGTCTCATCCGTCTGCACATTGATAATCGAATAAGACTGGAAATTTTTCCAGGTCGACGCTGCGCGTCCTGCCTCAATTATCGTTTTCAATGTGGCAGCGGGGATTTTTTCTGCTGTAAAATTCCTGACAGAGGCATGCTCTAACATGAGTTTAATCGTCTCATTAACCATTGCGCCGATTCTCTCCCTCCAACCGAAACTCTTTTGACAGCTTGCGGACACGCTCCATGACCCGCTTAGCAGGCCAAGTCTCGTCGCCTTTTTTAGTCATGGCAAGTCGCGCTTCAAGCTCATCCATGGTCAAATTAGACGTGAAGAAAGTCGGTAAATTTTCCTGCATCCGATACTGCAAAATCACTTGCAAAATATTATCGCGAATCCAGTCGTTATTGCTTTCGGCACCAATGTCGTCCAAGACTAAAACTTGGACTTTTTTAATCTCATTGGCTTGCCACTTTAACTCATCAAAACCAGTATTGTCAGAGATAAAAGACGGATAGTGAATCAAGCTAGTCGAAATCCCCTTCTCTGCCAATTTATTGGCCATAGCAGCCATCATAAAGCTCTTACCAACACCAAATTTGCCATAAAGATAGACCCCATTTTGGTTGGGATAATCAGCGATAAAATCAGCGACCGCTTGATAAGCCGCAACGCGATTGGCATCGTCCAACAGGACGTCATCCCATGTCACGTTAGCAAAATCTTTCGGCATACCGATTAATTTCACGCGACGTTTTTTACTAATTTCAGCCTCTTTAGCTAGGGTTGCTGCTGTGGCACGATAGGTCACATCTGCAAAGCCTTCATTATTAAAAAGAATTGGCTCATAGCCTGCGATTTTAGTCGGTTCACCTGCGACAAATTTAGCTTTTTCTTTTAGATATTCGTTAAATTTTGATAGAGATTTCGTGACTTGAGCAGGTTCAAACGCGTTGTCTTGAATAAAGGTCTGAATTTCAGAATTATCCAATATTTTAGCCGTCAATTCCTGATATTTTTTGACGTCTAAACGATTTGCCATCGCATCTGCTATTGATTCCATTGCCATCTTATTCACCACCATTCATTTTTTCAAGTGCTTGACGTCTGATTTTTTCTAGCTCAGCCTGCTGATCCCTGCTGGTTTCATTTTTATAATCAGGGTCATACCAATCCGGTGTTTTACTCCCAACGGGTGCGGCTTTTTGCTGAGGTTTCGCCTGAGCTGTCGCTTTCTCCGTCTGTTTACGCTGATAAGTCGCTAGCCACCTAACTGCGAGCTCGGCTGAGGTCACCTGGTCTTTCTTCCAGCGGTTCGCCTGCTCTTCTAGATAGTCTGAAACATTCGAATAGCCCCGAATTTCCAAGAAATAGATGATTAGCATATTTTGGATTTCGGGTAGCACGCCATCACGGGAAAGTCGGACAAGTAATTGTTTTTCTTTTTGGGTTGGATGACCATCAAATCGGCGTTTTTTGATTTGCGTTAACAAGGCTTCTGGCTTTTCAGACTTGGCTGTTCTGATTAAGCCCTGTTCAGCTTTTGAAAAATCGAGTAAACGTGGCTGTTTTTGATTTTGCGCGATTAAATGGCGAGATATATTAGCTGTGTTCAGCGTTTGATCCGCATTTTTCGTCGTTTCAGCGATTTTAAAGAGTTTATACCAATCCAAGTCAAATTTATCTGCTAGGGCATAAAGCGCTAACGTGTCCTTGGTTTCATCATCAAACTGGACGCCTTGATCTTGCATGGCTGTTTTGAAAGCCGCTAAGTCTAATTTCGTATCTGTCGGCACTGACACGACTGGTGTTTCAGGCACTTCCGCCACACGGTAGACATCTGAAAACTTTTTAGAGATTTTCTGACCTGAAAAGTCGCTTTCTCTTGCTAATTTTTCAAGTGCAGGTAGCCCGATTTTGTCCGTTAGCAATTGCTTGTAAAGCCCATCTTCCAGAAACAGCTCCGGGGTCAAATGGCTCTGCAAATCTAGGATCAGCTCGCCATGATTGTCATAGATGTCTAGTAGATGTAAGGCTGACAATAAGTCAAATCCATTCATCAAATCATTCAAACCATAATCCAGATGATTGAGCAAATCCGACAAGCGACCTTTTTGAGTTGGAAAGGCACGTAAAAGTTGATAAAGGGCGAAACCATTCCGCCCAATAATCGGTTGGTAGAACATGACAAAAACACCGGCATCAAAGCTGGTTTTGTCAGCGTTTTTGACTGTGAATTTATCAATCGGTCGCATATTTTTTCCTCAATCCAGTTTATAATGCGCAACACCTAGGAAAAAGATACATCATAGAATCGGCGCACGCACCGAACCTCTGATTTTCTATTTTTTTCTAGGTGCTAAACACACATTACCACCTTTTCATCTACTTATTCTTTTTAGTAATGTTGCGCAAGAGATCTTCGAGATCGCTGACGTCTTTGAAACTGCGATAAACACTGGCAAAACGCACATAGGTAATCTCATCAAGCTCTGCCAATTCTTCCATGACGAATTCACCAATGGTTTCCGAACGCACTTCATTTTCAGCCAGCATTCTCACCTTGCGCTCAACACGCTCCACCGCTTTTTCGATTGACTCAGAAGAAACTGGACGTTTGCGGGCACTGCGAACAATGCCTGTGATGATTTTATCCCGGTTGAAAATTTCGCGGGTGTCATCTTTTTTGATAACTAACAAGGGCATTTCTTCGATACGTTCAAAGGTGGTAAATCGATTACCACAATTTTCGCATTCACGGCGACGTCTGATGGCATTTTCAGCCTGACGACTATCGACGACTTTTGATTCTTCTGATTGACATTTAGGACATTTCATATTAAAACTGTGCCTCCACACGGTAAATCACTTGACCTTTTGAGGAGAATTTCGCCTCGTATTCTGTCATCACATTTTTTTCGGCAAATGTTGTATCTGCATGTAAATCCAACCACACTTGTTGCAAGGTCATGCCATATTGACTCATCGATGCGAGTGAATATTCAAACAAACCACGATTATCCGTTTTAAAATGGACTTGCCCATGTGGCACCAAAATGGTCTCGTAGGTTTTCAGAAAATCTTTATAAGTCAAACGACGTTTTTCATGACGCGTTTTAGGCCAGGGATCTGAAAAGTTCAGATAGACTAAATCGACTTCACCAGCCGCAAAATAATTGGTTAGGCTACTGCCGTCAACATGCAAGAGTTGCACATTGGGCAAATTCAGTTCTAACACCTTATCCAAAGCGTAAGATAAAACTGTCAACTGCATATCAATGGCGATATAGTTAATCTCTGGATGACGTTCAGCCATGCCTGTGATAAAAGCCCCTTTTCCTGACCCAACTTCGATATGAATGGGATGATGATTGCCAAATTTCTCCGCCCATTTCCCTTTAAATCTTTCCGGATTTTCAACCACATATTGGGTATTGGCCGCCATCATCTCTGGCGCACCTTTCCGATTTCTCACTCGCATTTTTTACTCCTATGTTTATTTAACACGCTTTTTTGTAAGCTTTAAAAACATTTCCCTTTAACTGAAACAAGGAGACGCTAGTCTCCCCATACATTATTTGAAAATGTCGCAAAAATTTCGCAAACCTAGAATTTCTAAATTCGCAGCCTGTAAATTATCAGACCATAAATTTTCGTTGATTTGTTTTAAAAACGATAACGTCCCATACCATTTTATTTTAACAAAAGTTTCTTCATCCACCCGATAACCTGAGTACTCTAACCATTCCCGCCATTGACTTGGAGCAATGTAGTGGCTCAAGAGATGGGCGACATCGACAAAGGCGTCAGATAAAGCAACCGTATCCCAATCGACTAAGTAAATCTTACCACTATGGTCATTTTTCAACCAGTTGTGATGGTTCACATCACCATGCACGACAACGGCATGTTGCGCGTCGAACCTAGGTGTCGCGTCTCGTAATTCTGTTAGAGCATGCAACAAGTAAGAATTCTGAATCAAACTTCTATGGGCGTGCCGATGTAATTTATCTACCAATTGTCTCGGTGTGGTCACATCGTTGCCGAATTTTTTGAAAGCTTCTACCAGCATTTTGCTGTGATGGAGGGTAGCGAGCGTTTGATTAACCTGCATATCGCCCATCTCAGTTGCCGCAAGAACGACGCCGTCAACCCAAGATTGTGCCGTCAACATATCGCCATTGCTATTGCGCTTGGTCCAGATGATTTTTGGCGTCAAACCCACTTGTGAAATGGATGCCAGAAGAGGGCTAGCATTGACTTTGACAAATGCCTTTTGGCTCCCAAAAGTCGCATAAAAAACGTTATTCACACTCTGACCAAATGAATTATTAAGTGGCACGTAATGCCAATCCGCTTCGTTGCCTTGCATCATGCTGATAGCCCCCTCCTTTCTTTCTGATATCACTTGACTGTCTTACCCTTTATAATGAATCAACATCGACTGCGTTAAAATGTCCGCATACATATAAGATTCAACGATTTTTTGACCACGTGGCAATGTTTTCTCAACGACAAAATGCGTGTCAAAAACTTCTGTCAAGGTCACTTTATGACGATTTTCACGTTTACGACCGTAGTGGTCTGTAATATCAACATCTTCACCTAAGTGTGAGGCTACTTCTTTTTTAATTTCAATGATTTTTCCAACTTCTTGACTATCCATTATCGCTCTCGTTTCTTTGATTTCCTAGGTTCACCAATAGGTGAACTTTTACAGTATTTCTATTATAACATGAAAGGTCTCCTAAAATCTACACTTGATTTTAGGAGCCTTGACTTGGCTCATGATTTGAGTCAAGGCTGGTGAACTTGGTATATTGACCGACCCACATGAGTTCAGCAGTACCCGTTTCTCCCGACCGATTCTTGGCAAAAATAATCTCAGCCTTATTATCAATTTCGACTTCGGGATCATTAGCATTTTGATAATAAGCCTCACGATGAATAAAGGCGACAATATCCGCATCCTGCTCGATAGAGCCTGACTCACGCAAGTCTGATAATTTAGGGCGTTTGTCTTCACGTTGCTCAACGCCACGGCTGAGCTGACTGAGCGCAATCACAGGGACTTTTAATTCTTTGGCTAGGACTTTTAATTGCCGTGAAATTTCTGAGACTTCTTGTTGGCGGTTTTCCTTGCCCGTTCCAGAAATCAACTGCAAATAGTCAATTAAAATCAAGCCGAGATTGCCTTGCTCTTGGGCTAATTTTCGTGATCTGGCGCGAATCTCTGTGATTTTAATCCCGGGCGAATCATCCACGTAAATACTTCTATCCGCCAAGGCGCCTTGTGCAATGATCAAATTACTCCAGTCGTCATCGGTCAACTTACCTGTCCGCAAAGCATGGGCATCAATTAACCCCTCTGACGAAACCATCCGATTAACCAGACTTTCTGCCCCCATTTCCAGTGAGAAAATGGCAACCGTTTGCCCGAGCTTGCCGATATTTGAGGCAATGTTCAGTGCGAAAGCAGTTTTCCCCATGGCGGGGCGGGCGGCAAGGATAATCAGCTCGCCCTCATGGAGACCTGTCGTTTTCGCATCCAGAGACGGAAAACCTGTCGAAATCCCTGTCACCGTTGATTTCAGCTTGGATAAACGCTCGATTTCATCGTAATTGGTATCAATGATTTCCGAAATTTTACGAAATCCTGACCGCGTCCGCCCTTCTGTGACGGCAACGATGCCTTTTTCAGCCTCGGCGATAATATCGTCTGCAGCATCTTCCTGAGAATAGGCCCGTTCAACTGAATTCGTTAATTGGCTGATGAGCTTACGTAATAAAGATTTTTCAGCGACAATTTTGGCATAGAAAACAGCATGGGCAGCCGTTGGCGTACTCGTTGCCAATTCAGCGATATAGGAAATCCCGCCGATTGTCTCTAAATCGCCTTGATTTTCCAAAAGAGAGTGGACGGTCAGGACATCAATCGGACTGCGGTCGTCTTGCAAACGCAGCATAATGCGAAAAATAATCTTATGCGATGTCTTATAAAAATCATCTGCTGTGACGTATTCTGATACTTCAATCAGGCGGTCACTATCAAGGAAAATCGCCCCAAGGACAGCCTGCTCAGCTGCTAAATCTTGAGGCGGTGCCTTGAGCACATCAATATCTGCCATTTACTTCTCCGAAATTTTAACGCGAATCGTTGCCGTCACATCTTTGTGCAATTTGACTGGCACATCTTTCAAGCCAATCGCTTTGAGCGGGTATTCTAATTGAATTTTATGCTTGTCTAGTTTAAGATTAAACTGAGCGTTGAGCGCATCTGCGATTTTTTTCGAGTTGATAGCACCAAAAAGACGCCCATCTGCCCCAACTTTTTCTTTGACTTCAACAATCGTTGTCTCTTTTTCAAGTTCTGCTTTGAGCGCTTGCGCTTCTGCCAAGATTTCAGCTTCTGCTTTCTGCTCAGCCTTGACTTGACCTTTCAGTTCAGCCATGGCTTTGCCAGTTGCTTCTTTGGCTAGATTTTTCTTGATTAAAAAGTTTTGCGCAAAGCCCGTCGGCACTTCTTTGACTTCTCCGCGTTTACCTTTGCCCTTAACATCTTGTAAAAAAATGACTTTCATTTTAGTTCTCCTTTATTTGAACTGACTCAATACCCTTTTATGATAAAATAGATGACATAGGCCCAGCTAAACAGACCGTGAATACAGGCCCAGAAAATGCTGTGCCATTTGACATACGATATAACAATCGCTAGGGCACAACCAAACGTGATGCCACTGCTGGCAATTGAACGTGTCGTTTTTTCTTTATCCTTACAAACCATGCACCGCCTCCTAAGATAGTTTCCATCATTTTAAGCTAGTTGCTTTGTCATCACTCGAACGATTTAAAAGATTTAGCAACTCTTCTTTCACTTCATTTGGGGTTTTCTCGTAAATCTGCGCTGCTGCATTATTGAAATGCCCGCCACCGCCAAATTTTTCCATAATCCGTTGGACATTGAAGTCTCCTGACGATCGAGCTGAAATCGCCACATACCCATTTTCATGGTTGACAATCGTAAAGGAAGCATCAATCCCCACCATATTGAGAAGTGTATCTGCTGCTTTTGCGATGGTGACATTATCATACATCTTGCGGTAAAGCCCGACACCGATGGCAATGTTATCATGAAATTCAGCATTGAGGACGATTTCATTGATTTTCTTGTACTTATCAAACTCTGTTGCCAGAAACTTCTTGATCAGATTATTATCTGCCCCCTGAGAACGCAGATACGAAGCAGCCTCAAACGTTCTAGCGGTCGTGCCTTTAGAGAATTTCTGTGTATCGACAGAAATTCCTGCCAAGGCAATCGACGCTTCGACTTTGGACATCTTTTGTTTCTGATCATTTTGATACTGCAACACTTCGACAACCAGCTCTGAGGCTGATGACGCCCCACTCTCGATATAAGTCAGCAAGGCATTTTTCGGAAAATCATCATCACGACGATGGTGGTCAATGACAACGACTTTATCAAAGCTCTTATAAAAGTCATAATCCATGGTCTGACTGGTCTTAGAATGGTCAACCATAATCAAGAGCGAGTTTGCTTTTTTAAGTTCTCGCGCCGTCTCCATCCGAATAATATGGGCAAACCCATCCTTCGATTCATTGAGTTTGGCGATGGCACGTTCAACATCAGGCAAGAGTTGCTTGTCATCATAAACGATAAAAGCTTCTTTACCATTCATGTTGGCGAAAATTTTTGTCGCAACAGCTGCACCGAGGGCATCCATATCTGGATATTTATGCCCCATGACAAAGACGTTTTCCGACTCTAGCACAATTGTTCGGAGCGCTGTCGCAATCGCTCTGGCGCGTGTTCGAGATTTCTGAATATGACTGGCTGAATTACCGCCGAAATAAATCGGTTTGGCCGTATTGATATTTTCTTTGATGACAACCTGGTCACCACCACGAACGAGGGCCAACTCTAAGTTATCCAGTGCCGTTTTCCCAATCTTAGAGAAGTTTTCCAGACCGTAAGACATCCCGATAGACAGGGTCAATGAAAAGTTTTTTTCCGTCGCTTCCTCGCGGAAAGCATTGACGAATTCAAACTTATCATCCATGATTTTTTTTAAGGTCAGATAATTCGTGTAAATATAATAGCGACTGGCATTATACCGGCTGATATAGACATTATATTTGCTCGAAAAGGCGTCAATTTTCGTTGCAATGAAGTTATTGATAATCGTTCGACTACTATCTGAAATCAAATCTGTCGCATCATCGTAATTATCCACAGAAATAATCCCAATCACAGGTCGACTTTCCCGTGTGACTGTTTTCGCGACAACTTCACTCGTTGCATCGATAAAATAAAGTAGTTTCTTTTTATGGTCGACTTTAACAGCATATTTTTTCTGTCCGACAGGTAGATATTGCGTCCCCTGATTATCGATGTCCTGAACAATTTCTTTTATTTTATCGGCTTGTAATTTATCTTCATCATCGGCAAAAATGATGTCAACATAGGGGTTAAACCACTCTGGCGTATAATCCTGCTCGGAATATCTTAACACACCGATAGGCATGGTATCGAGCGTTGCATTCAGTGAGTTTTCAGCATTTTCATTCAGCGCACGGATATTATCTAGATTTTTAGCCGTCAACACTTTAGCACGCGCTAATAAAACCAAGGTCACGATAACGTTCACAACCAGCAATAAAATAAGTTCAGTTTGTTGAAATTCAGCCAAGCGCAAAATCAGCACTTCGCATAAATACACGACTGTCATGCCAATGATGATGACCAGTGGTAAAAACCTTTCGAAACGTCTCACGTCTACTTACTCCGATCTGAGAAAGTTAAGGGTCAGGCGCCTAACCCTTAACATTTTTTGATACTTCATAACGCATTTCTAATGGTTCATTTTACCACATTTTAGCCGTTTTTTCAAAAATTCAAGGCGCTAAGTTGACAGCGATTAGAGTTGACTTGCGACCTGGGTCAAATTATCAAATAGCTTATCTGCTCTTTTTTGGTTCAAACCAAACACCTTATCCTTGATGCCCCAGACTGTCGCACCTGAGTCAACTCCTGCATCAATGCCTTTTTCACTGTCTTCAATAACCAAAGTCTCCTCCGGCGTGACTGCTAATTTTGCCATGGCAACCTGATAAATCTCCGGATTGGGCTTGGATTCTTCGAAATCATCACCAGATAACACCACCTCGAAATAAGGCAAGAGTCCTGTCATTGCCATGGCTCTTAAAATCTCAATTTTAATGGTGCTAGACGCAAGACCTAGTTTGTAGCCCTTGGCTTTTAAAGCGTCCAAAGTAGACTTAGCATCTGAGAATAGGAGAGTGTCATAGGGAACTGCTTGATCCAGTTTATATTGCGTGTATGCTGCCTGTAGGGCAGGCACATCCCAATTGTCATAATCATCACGTAAAATCATATACCAGACCTGTTTCATATTCCCGCCTATGAAATCCAGTGGCGATAGATGGGCAATCGAAATCCCTTTGCTGTCCAAAAACTTTTTGCGTCTCGTATAATAATAAGGCTCGGTATCAATCAAAACACCGTCCATATCAAAAATAATGGCTTTAAATTTATTCATAAAGACTATTTTACCAAATTTTTTAAGATTTCGTATTGAAAATTTTCAGAATTTTCGCTAAAATAGAGTTAATACCATCAAAATTGAGCAATTGCTCAGTACGTTGCTAAGTACATATGATGCCTCTCATCCATTGACGCGTAGCCATTTTCTATTAAAACATAGCTTAATCGCACAACATCTTAGAACAATCAAAGGAAAATCTCATCTTGAAAGTTATTAAATTTGGTGGCTCTTCACTCGCAAGCGCCGAGCAACTCACAAAAGTCCGCAACATTGTCAAAAACGATCCAACCCGAAAATTCGTCGTCGTCTCAGCTCCGGGTAAACGCGACACCCATGACATCAAGGTAACAGATGCCCTGATTGCTTACTACAAGGCCTACAAAAATGGCAATGATGTGGCAGAAAATCAAAACTGGATCATCGCGCGCTATCAAAGCATTTGCGACGAACTCGGCATTACTGGTCCTGTCATGACCAACATTTCAGCTGACATCAAAGCCCTCGCCACACTTCCTATCCAAGGCAACAAGTTCCTTTACGACGCTTTCCTAGCCGCTGGCGAAAATAACAACGCTAAACTCATCGCCGAGTACTTCAGCGAAAATGGCATTAACGCCAAATACATCCACCCCCAAGACGCTGGTATCATCGTCACACCAGAGCCAGGAAACGCCCGCTTACTGCCATCAAGCAACGAAAAAATCAACTATCTCAATGAACTCGAAGAAACCCTCGTCATCCCAGGCTTCTTCGGCGTGACCGAAAAAGGCGACATCTGCACTTTCTCACGTGGTGGTTCAGACATCACCGGCTCTATCATCGCAGCCGGTGTCCATGCCGAGCTCTACGAAAACTTCACCGACGTGGACGGCATCTTCGCCGCACACCCCGGCATCATCAACCAGCCAGCTTCCATTAGCGAACTCACTTATAAGGAAATGCGTGAGCTCGCCTACGCCGGTTTCTCTGTTTTGCACGATGAGGCATTATTACCCGTCTACAGAGCAAGTGTGCCACTCGTGATTAAAAATACCAACAATCCCGAGCATCCCGGAACCAGAATCGTTGCCAAACGCAATCTCACAGGCAGTCCAGTTGTCGGTATCGCAGCCGATGGAGACTTTACCTCGCTCAATATTTCCAAATATCTCATGAACCGAGAAATCGGTTTCGGTCGTAAAGTGCTTCATATTTTGGAAAATCTTGGTATCCGTTTCGAACACATGCCAACAGGAATTGATGATATGAGTGTCATCATGCGCAATCGCTACCTGACCAAGCAAATCGAGCGCTCCGTGATTCAAAATTTGACGGAAACCTTAGAGCCTGATACCCTACATTTCGAGAAAAACTTATCGATTATCATGATTGTTGGCGAAGATATGAATGAACATATCGGGGTCACAGCCCGTGCGGCCAACGCACTCGCTAAGGCTGGGATCAATATCGAAATGCTATCCCAAGGTTCATCAGAAGTTTCTGTCATGTTTATCGTCAAATCTGACCAAGAAAAAGCGGCCATTAAGGCACTTTATCAGGCTTTTTTTGAAGCTTAAATTTATCCGTAATAAAAAGACGAGACGTCTTCATGGTGTTTACCCTGATTACTTCTCGTCTTTTGTTTTGCTCAATTTACTCATGGCAACTCGGATTTGGCGCTCTAACTCTGCTTCGATTTTAGCTTCCGGCGCAAAGTCCGTTGCCCAGTTATCCGGTTTCATGATTTTATGGGTTTCTGGGTCAAAATGGGGTTGACCATCTGGAAATATTTTGCCCATATTGGCGCTGTGCACCGCATTGAAAATCGCATGCGGGTCAATCCCCATGAGAACAAATGAACCATAGGTAAAGTAGAGCAAGTCCAAAAGGGCGTCCACTTCACCCGTCAAGGCATTTTCGCCTTCTGGAATGGGTTGAGCTTTGATTTTAGCTGCTGCTTTGTCAATCGCTGCATGCAGATTTTGTGTCAGTTCATCAAAGACAGGCACATTAGCATTGGATGCTGCAAAAAGAAATTCGACGATTTCTTCAACCTTGAAATCTGCCCGATGTCCAGCTTCTTCTGGTAAAAAGACACGTGGCATTTCCTGCGTTTTACCATCCATGACACGGTGAAATTCCTTGACCTTATTAAACTGGTCATCCTTACTGATGAAACTTTCAGCATGTTTAAAATTAATCAGCCCAAAATGTGACAAGGCTTTAGCAATGCCGTCTGAATTATTATTATCCGTGATGTAAGTCGCAACTTTTTTCACTGCAGCTGTCGCATTGCCCATACCAACGCCTAAGCCGACACCCGCCAGCATTTCTAAATCGTTATCTGAATCGCCAAAGGCCATGACTTGTGACAAGTCAAAGCCAAATTTTTTTCCGACTTTTTCAATCCCTACTAGCTTAGAATTTCCTTTGCTGATAAGGTCAGCTGAGTAAGCATTCGATCGCGTGGCTTGCAATTCAGGAAAATGTCCCATGATTTTATCAGTTTCGTCACTGGTTGCGACCATGATGACTTGATAAACGGGCTGTCTGATATTATCCGCTAAATTTTTAGATTGGGGTTTGATTTTTCTGACGACATTTTGAAAGCCACTTTTCGTCAAGCCTGACATTTTTTGTGGTAAAAGGCCTGCAATTACTTGCGCTGTCCGCGTTTCACCGAATTTGACAAGCCCACTCCCATGGACACCGTCCGCCATACCGAGAGAAACATCTCTGCCGTGTTTACGAGAAAAGTCGATGATGTCGCGCAGGGTTTTCTTGTCGATTGGCGAGGTTGAGAGGATGGCATCTGGCGTGAAGATGTACTGACCATTATAGGTCACAGCAAAATCAAGCCCCAGCGTTTCCATCAAGGGTAGGACAAAGGCAGGTCCCCGCCCTGTGGCGACGCCGACTAATACTTTGTTTTTATGCAACTCAGTCATGGCGCGTCTTGTCGTTGCGGCGACATTTCGTGTGCTGGTAAAAAGTGTCCCGTCTAAATCAAAAAAAACTGCTTTGATATTCATGTCTTTCCTTCTGTCTGTCTGTTTAAAAAGCCTTCTACCTCTATTATACAATTATTTATAGCAGATGACTGAAATAAATCACAACATTTCTGAAAATCCTTACACTTATCCGTATTTCAGGTAAAAAATATCGGACATTGCGCACGCAATATCCAATATCATGCTAGTGATAACCTGAGTTTAGACTTTCGGAATGAAGAGATGACCTAATGTTGCAGCCATGATAGCTTTGATTGAGTGTAGTCTGTTTTCAGTTTCTTGGAAGACGACAGATTGTGGCGCATTGAAAATCTCATCTGTCACTTCCAGCTCTGTTAATCTTGATTTCGCCTGAATAGCTTGCATTGTCGTCGTTGCTAAATCGTGAAAGGCTGGCAAACAATGCATAAAAATACAATCAGGGTTTTCAGTCTTCTCGAAAAGGCCAGCATTGACTTGATAAGGCATGAGTTTCTCAATCCGTTCATCATACTGGTCTTCTTCCCCCATGCTGACCCAGACATCTGTGTAAATCACATCAGCCCCTTTGACTGCAGCGGTATCAGCAGTAATCGTGATATGAGCGCCTGACTTTGCCGCTTTTTCTGCAGCAATCGCTTGAATTTCAGGTGCTGGCTGCAAGTCATCTGGTGCTAAAATCGTGATATTGACACCTAAAATGGCAGAGGTCACCAAGAGGGAATTTGCCATATTGTTACGACCATCACCGACATAGACCAGATTTTTACCCGTGTAGTCACCAAAAATTTCCTTGATAGTCATAAAATCAGCCAGCATCTGTGTCGGATGCCAAGTATCCGTCAAGCCATTCCAAACTGGCACGCCAGACTCGGCTGCTAAAATTTCAACGTCTGTCTGCTTAAAGCCACGAAACTGAATGCCATCAAACATTGACCCCAAAACTTTTGCTGTATCGGCTGTCGACTCTTTTTTACCAAACTGGACATCGTTTGGTCCTAAAAATTCTGGATGCGCACCCAAGTCATTTGCCGCAACAGTAAAAGCAGCCCGCGTCCGAGTCGATGTTTTTTCAAACAGGAGCGCGATATTTTTGCCTGCCAAATATTGATGCGGAAGATGCTGCTTTTTGAGTGCCTTTAAATGAATAGCAAAATCGATGAGGTATGCCAATTCTGCTTGGGTAAAATCAACTTCTTTCAGTAATGAACGTCCTTGGAACATCAAATAGACCTATCTTTCTGTCGTGAGCTAGGAACTATCCTGTGTGGATAATCAAGCTTTTATTGAATAATAAGTCTATTTTAATGTATTTTTATACAAAAGTCAAGTAGTAGCCGAAATATCAGACAAGAAAAGCAATGGCTTGATAAGGTTGCAACTGATTAGGCGTATAGGTTGTATAATTATTAACCAAAATCTCGCTGTCTACAAACTCAGTTAATAGCTCAAAATCGACAGGTTGATTTGAAAAGTTAGTCAAAACTAAGAGTTTTCGTCCCTCAAATTCACGGATGAAAGCATAAATATGCTCAGCTGCCTGATAAGCTGCCTGATAGGTGCCTTCCGAAATCAGCTGGTCAGACTTTCTCAACTGAATCAACTGCTTATAAAACTGATACACGTCGCCTGATTGTTCATTTACAACGTTAATCTCCGCATGATTACCCGTTGCCAACCACGGTATGCCCGTCGAAAAGCCTGCATTAGCCGTATTATCCCATTGCATCGGTGTCCGTGAATTATCCCGCGATTTGATTTGGATAATCTCGAAAGCCTGCTCCGGTGTATGCCCAGAAGCCAATAAAGCTTGATAGGCATTAATCGACTCCACATCGACATAATCCGCCATGGACTCAAAATCAGGGTCAATCATCCCGATTTCTTCCCCCATATAGACATAAGGCGTGCCGCGGCTGAGATGGATACTGGCAGCTAGCATGGTTGCACCTTTAACTCGGAAGTTTTTGTAGTCAATAAAACGGTTAATGGCGCGAGGCTGATCATGATTATTCCAAAATAAAGCATTCCAGCCCTGACCCTCGCTCATTTTTTCGCCCCAAGTGTGAAAGAGCTGTTTGAGTTGGGCAAAATCAAAAGGGGACTTGGTCCATTTTTGACCATCAGCATAATCTACTTTAAGATGATGAAAATTAAAGGTCATCGACAATTCCTGACGATCTGGTCTGCTATATAAAATACAGTTATCAATCGTCGTCGAACTCATTTCTCCAACTGTCACACTTTTTGAGTCCTTGCCAAAACTTGCGGTGTTTAGCAGTTGCAAATAATCATGTGTCAATGGTTTATCCGTATATTCTGGCTTGCCTTCATTGACTGGATTTGATTTGAGCAAAGCATCCTTACCAATCAAATTAATCACGTCAAATCTAAAGCCATGCACGCCTTTTTCACGCCAGAAATTCACAACATCAAACAGTTCTTTTCGAACATTTTCATTGCGCCAGTTCAGGTCAGCCTGCGTGACATCAAAGAGATGGAGATAGTATTTGCCGGTGTCACCAAAAGGTGCCCAAGCACTCCCACCAAATTTTGAGACCCAGTCCGTCGGTTCATCCTGAATGAAGAAAAAATCTTGATAGTAGGGGTCACCAGCTAAAGCTTTCTTGAACCATTCATGCTCAGTCGACACGTGATTAAGTACCATATCCAACATGACATCAATCCCACGCTTTTTCGCCTCTTGGATAAGGGTTTCAAAGTCAGACATGGTCCCAAAAACTGGATCAATGGCAACATAATCTGAAATATCATAGCCATTATCACGTTGTGGACTGGGATAAATGGGGTTGAGCCAAATCATATCAATCCCGAGATCGGCCAGATAATCTAGTTTCGAGATGATGCCACGAAGATCGCCAACACCATTCCCTGTCGTATCGAGATAAGATTTCGGGTAGATTTGATAAATTACTTGATTTTTAAATGTCATAAACTTTCTATTTCTAAGGCTAGTCACAAACGCAAGGCGTTTTTAGCCACTTGGTCTAGTAAAGGTGGCGACGCCCCCGAGATTTCTCTTTCCGTCGCGACCGTTTCTAGCCTATCTAAATGCCAAAAGGGCGTTAGCCTTACGGTTAGCCCTTTGGTATGCGGTTAAATTTTTGTTGCTGTCAGTAGCTGTTCGCCAGATTTAATCGTACGAGGAAGCTGACCAACTGCGTCGGGTTGGAAAATATCCTGATTGGTCACGATAACTGGTGTTTCAACGATAAATCCTTCATTTTTAATCAAGTCGATGTCAAATGTGAGTAATTTTTGTCCTCGTTTCACATGATCACCTTGCTTAACAAAGGCTTCAAATCCTTTACCGTCTAGTTTGACCGTATCCATTCCGATATGAATTAGCACTTCAACGCCTTCATCTGAAATCAGACCAACCGCATGTTTGGTTGGGAAAAAGGCTGAGATAACGCCATCAAATGGTGCTGTCAAAATCCCTTCAGACGGCTCAATAATCACCCCCTGCCCCATAATGCCTTGACTAAAGACTGGATCAGTTGCTGTTGCTAAAACACGAACTTCTCCTGTTAATGGACTAGTGACAGTGGCAAAAGTCCCTTTAGGAATTTCCGTTTTGGCAATTTTTTGCGCACCTTCAAGAATAGCAGGGTCACTGGCAAAAGCTGCATCTCCAGCACCTACAAGATCATTTTTGTTGAAAATGCCGGCTTGACGGAAGAAGAAGGTCAAGATAATTGGCACAACAATCGCAAGCGCCATTGGTAGAATGAATTTCAGCATATCTTCACCACGAATAGCAAGGATACCCGGTAAACCACCAACACCGATAGAGTTAGCACGAACACCCATGAGGGTTGAGACCATGCCTGCCACACCTGATCCAATCATGGCTGCAACAAATGGGTAGACGTATTTTAGGTTAATCCCGAACATGGCAGGTTCTGTTACACCCAACCAAGCTGAGATGGTTGCTGGTACTGAAATTTCTGCTTCTTTTTTGTTTTTTCTGTGGAGAAGGTAAATCGCAAATACTGAGGCACCTTGGGCAATATTTGATAAGTCAATCAAAGGCCATAGATTAGTTGACTTAAAATCAGCAATCAATTGTGCATCAATCGCAAGCGTTGTATGGTGCAAACCAGTGATAACAAGTGGTGCGTAAAGAATTCCGAAAATACCACCGAAAAGCCAAGAAAGTGAAGATGTTAAACCAGTGTTGACAACAAAGGAAATCCCTTGACCGATTTTCCAACCGATTGGCCCAATGATCGCATGTGAGGCGATAATCGTTGGCAACAAGGCAAATAATGGGACAAAAATCATCGAAACAGCTTCTGGGATATATTTCCGGAAGAATTTCTCTAAATAAGCGAGGAGGAAACCGGCAGCCATGGCAGGAATAACCTGGGCTTGGTAGCCGATTTTATCCATGGTAAAGAAGCCGAAATCCCATGACCAGTTTTTAGCAATCTCTGCTGCTGATGTGCCATTTACAGCGTAGGCATTAAGCAACTGCGGTGACACGAGCGTAATCCCGAGGACAATCCCGAGAATTTGCGTCGTCCCCATTTTACGTGTGACTGACCAAGCGATACCAACTGGTAAGAAGTGGAAAATCGCTTCACCTGGTAGCCAGAGGAAACCGTTGACGCCATTCCAAAATGGCGACACTTGGGTAATGGTATTCCAAACAGGTACGCCTTCTGATGTAAATTTCTTAACACCATCTTCAACAGCTTGACCGAGCGCCTGAATCTGAACACCCTCAAGAATATTACGGAAACCGAGGATCAAACCACCGACGATAATAGCGGGTAAGAGCGGTGTGAAAATTTCAGATAAAGTACCAACCAATTTTTGAACGACATTTTGATTGGACTTGGCCGCAGACTTCGCTGCTTCTTTTGACACGCCTTCAATACCGCTAACAGCAGAGAAATCGTTGTAAAAAGTTGCGACATCATTTCCGATAATCACTTGAAACTGACCGGCATTCGTAAACATCCCTTTAGTTGTCGAAATGTTTTCAATTTTTTTCTTGTCAGCTTTAGCATCGTCATTTAAGACAAAACGCATCCGCGTTGCGCAGTGCGTGACAGCGGAGATATTCTCTTTGCCGCCAATCGCGTCTAGCAACTCTTGAGCTTGTTTTTCAAATTTTCCCATGGTGGGGCTCCTTTTTTAAAAGTTTGAGTTAGCACCTTTGATACGGATTGTTTCATTTTACCATAGTAATCGATAAAATAGCGACACTCTTGACATCAAATTCGTGCAACTCAATTTAAGATAGTGAAATAAAAATGGCAATCTTGGTGACTTCGGCACCTTTGATAAATTCAATAACTTGTACGTACAAGTTATCCTGTAACTTAATTCTAGCACAAAAAAATATTTTTGCAAGCGTTTTCTTGATTTTTTTAAAAAAATTTTTTATCAATCACTTCAAACAGCAAAAAAACGACCTTCCCGGTCGTCTTCTTACTGATTTATCGCCACTCGCCCGCTAAAATTTGCTCAACGGCATAAGCCACACCATTTTCAACATTCGTTACTGTCGTATACTTAGCAATTTCCTTAACTTCAGCTTCAGCATTTGCCATCGCAATCCCGACGCCCACTGCAGCAAGCATGCTCATGTCGTTAAAATTATCACCAAGTGCTGCCACTTTTGACAAGGGAAGGTTTAACAACTCTGTCACTTTTTGGAGTGCTTGCCCTTTTTGCGCGGCTTGATGATTGACTTCAATATTATTCGCACCTGATGATGTCACAGCCAAATCTGAAATCTGTGACAGTTCCTCCTTAGCCAATAACAATTCCGGCTCATCAATCTGCCCCATGGCAAAGATTTTTAAAACAGTGATTTCAGGATTATCCAACACCGTCCTAAAATCCGCTACAAAGTTAATCGGTAAGCTCGCCATATGACTTTCTGCAATCTCAAAAGCCTCGGCTTCTGACAAATTAGGCGAGGTGCTTTTCAGCCAATGCGCGATACTGGCAATCCGATCGTCGATATTTTCTGTAAAGCCACCGTGATCCGTAAAGAGTTCAAAATAAATCTGATGACGCCGCAAGATGGCTATGGATAAGTCGAGTTTTTCCTTTTCAATGCCGACAGTAAAAAGATTTTGACCGTTTTCGTCAAAAATTTGGGCACCATTTGACGTAATATAACGACATTTAATACCAGCAGCCTGTAAAATCGGCTGCGCCTCCTCAATAGAACGACCAGTCGCAACTAGAAACTCAATCCCAGCAGCCTGTACTTGTTTGATGGCAGCGATATTTTCTGCTGAGATTTCCATCTCGTCGTTTAGTAGTGTACCATCCATATCTGATGCAATTAATTGAATCATTTTGTTTGTCTCCTATGAATATCTCTTAAAATTCTGTTTATTTTAAATACTTTGAAAACGTTTCCCTTTCATTTTAACATATTTTCCCTTTATTTTTGGTAAAATAAAGATATGAAAAAATATGAAATGATTTTACAAGACTTAGAAGAGAAAATAAAAAATAAAACCTATCAAGAAAATGATCTCCTGCCGAGTGAAAATGAATTGGTCAAAATCTACGATGCCAGTCGCGCAACAATCCGCCAAGCTTTAAAAATTATGGAAGAAAAAGGGTTAATCCAAAAGCAAAAAGGTCGCGGATCAGTTGTTATTGCGTCAAGCAAACTGAATTTCCCAATTTCTGGCTTGACCAGTTACAGGGAATTACAAGATTCACTCGGCTTTAAAAGCGAAACTGAAGTAATTAAATTTGAAAAAATCACAGTCGACAGCGAGCTTGCTGCGCTGACACTTTTAGAAATCGGCACCCCCGTCTGGTATATCATTCGCACACGTAAGATTGATGGCGAAGCCGTCGTTTTAGACACTGATTTTGTCAAATATGACATTTGTCCCGACATGACCAAGGATGATGTCGCCTACTCACTCTATGACTACCTTGAAAAACAGCTGAAAATTGAGATTTCTTTTGCCCAAAAAGAAATCACGATCGATTTCATCAATAATGAAGATCGGGAGCAATTAGATTTAAATCCGTTAGATCGCCATATCGTCAGTGTCAAGAGCCACGTTTTTCTCAATGACGCGAGCGTCTTTCAGTACACAGAAAGCCGACATCAGGTCGATAAGTTTCAATTCACCGAATTTGCCAGACGGCAAAAACGTTGAATTCACTATAGATTAAGTCATCTCAAACAAAGTTTGCGAATTTCTTTACAATTTCGGTACACTATCTTTGCAATCGCTTTCTTTTTGGTTTATAATTAATGTGGTATTATAATGCTTATGCGCTTAAAAAAGGGATATGTTAAACATATCAAGTGCATCACAAAAAAAGAAAAGGAAACCTACTCCCTATGAAAACAGTTATTATTGGTTCAAACCATGCAGGTATCGCTGCTGCCAATACACTCCTTGACAATTATCCTGGCACTGAAGTTGTCTTGATTGACCGCAATACTAACCTCAGCTACCTTGGCTGTGGTACGGCACTTTGGGTTGGTCGTCAAATTGATGGCTACGAAGATCTCTTCTATACCAACGAAGCAGCTTTCCGCAAAAAAGGCGCTAAAATTTTCATGGAATCAAGTGTGACAAGCATTGATTTCAACACTAAAATCGTTCACTTTGAAAATAAAGCTGGCGAAAAATCTGAAGAAAGCTATGATAAATTAATCTTAGCAACTGGTAGCAAACCCATCGTGCCAAATATCCCAGGTAAAAATCTTGAAGGCTTGCACTTTTTGAAACTTTTCCAAGAAGGTCAAGAAGTTGACCGCGATATGTCGCGTGATGACGTCAAAACTGTTGCTGTCATCGGTGCTGGTTATATCGGCGTTGAAATTGCTGAAGCAGCTAAACGTCGGGGCAAAAACGTCCTCCTCTTCGATGCCATGCCAACGTCTCTTGCGTCTTACTACGATCCTGAATTTACACACAACATGGACAAAAACCTCGAAGCACACGGGATTGAACTCCACTTTGGTGAACTTGCGACTGAATACAGAGGCGACAAACGTGTCGAACAACTCGTGACTGACAAAGGCACTTACGATGTCGACATGGTCATCAATGCCATTGGTTTCACAGCCAATTCAGATCTGGGCAAAGACCATTTAGCAACTTTCCAAAATGGTGCTTACCTTGTCGATAACCATCAAAAAACAAGCGACGATAGCGTTTATGCCGTAGGTGACTGTGCAACAATCTACTCAAATGCCCTTGAAGCGACGACTTATATCGCCCTTGCGACAAATGCCGTCCGTAGCGGTATCGTTGCCGGTCATAATGTCGGTGGGACTGAACTTGATGCCATCGGTGTCCAAGGCAGTAACGGGATTTCAATCTTCGGCTACAATATGGTGTCAACAGGTCTTTCTGTTGCCGCTGCTAAAAAAGCTGAAATTGACGTTGACTACACTGACTTTGAAGACTTACAAAAACCTGGCTTTATCAAAGAAAATGCACCGGTTAAAATTCGTATCGTCTATGAAAAATCATCACGTCGTATCGTTGGGGCACAGCTTGCCTCAACTGAAGATATTTCAGCTAACATTCACATGTTCAGCTTGGCGATCCAAGAACACGTGACAATTGATAAGTTGAAACTCTTGGACATCTTCTTCTTGCCACATTTCAACCAACCCTACAACTACATTACAATGGCGGCACTTGGCGCTAAATAATTACTTGAAAGCACCCAACAAGTCGGCACTTGGCTCATTTATTGGGTGTTTTTTAATAGCAAAATTTTCACAAAAAAAGAACCTTGAAAGGCTCTCCTTCTATTTTATTTTCCTTAGTCAATCCCAATTTCTTTTCGAACAACCGCAACGATGGTATCAACATAGTCGTCCACTTCTTGATGTGTTGGCGCTTCTGCCATGACACGCAATAAAGGTTCCGTCCCGCTAGGGCGAACAAGAATACGACCATTGCCTGCCATTTTTTCTTCCATCTTAGCAATAATAGCCGCAATCGCAGGCACTTCCATGGCTTTATGTTTCATGCTATTTTCGACACGCACATTGACTAATTTTTGCGGATAAATCGTCACTTGTGCTGCTAATTCTGACAGTTTTTGACCTGTTTCACGCATGACTTTCACGAGTAAAATCGCTGAAGCTTGCCCATCACCTGTTGTATTATGATCTAGGAAAATGATATGACCTGACTGTTCACCACCGAAATTATGACCGTTTTTCTTCATTTCTTCAACGACATAGCGGTCGCCAACAGCAGTAATCACGCTGTTGATGCCTGCAGCTTCCAAGGCTTTATGGAAACCGAGATTCGACATGACAGTTGTCACGACGGTATCCTTGGCTAACAATCCCTTTTCATGTAAGTGTTTGGCAACGATGAACATAATCTTGTCACCATCAACAATCGCCCCTGTTTCATCGACAGCAATCAAGCGGTCACCATCTCCATCAAATGCCAAGCCTAAATCTGAACCATTTTCAACTACTGCTTTTGCCAGATTTTCTGGGTGAGTTGAGCCGACGCCGAGGTTAATGTTCAGGCCATCAGGTTTTTCACCAATCACATGGATATCCGCTGAAAGGTCAGTGAAAACCGTACGTGCGCTGGTATAAGTGGCACCATTTGCAGTATCAAGGGTAATTTTAAAGCCATCAAAACTGCCGTCTGCCGTGCTTTTCAAAAATTCATCATATTTTCGAACCGCTTCTGAATAATCATGTAAGATACCAAGACCTTGCGCCGAAGGACGTGGTAAGGTGTCACGTTCAGCATCGAGCAAAGCTTCGATTTCAAGCTCTTGGCTATCTTCCAACTTAAAACCATCAGCCCCAAAGAACTTGATACCATTATCCAAGGCAGGATTATGGCTGGCAGAAATCATGACACCCGCTGATACGCCATCTTTTTTAACCAGATAGGCCACACCCGGTGTCGCAATGACCCCAAGGTCATAGACTTCAATCCCAACACTCAAGAGACCTGAAATCAGTGAGGTCCCCAACATTTGACCTGAAATCCGCGTATCACGCGCCACGTAAACTTTAGGTGTGCCATTTTCATGCTGTGAAAGAACGTAGCCTCCGAAACGACCCAGTTTGAAAGCCATCTCTGGTGTCAATTCAACATTCGCCTCACCACGCACACCATCAGTTCCAAAGTATTTACCCATGTTCTTGTCTCATTTCTAATTATTTGATTTTACTCTATTATAACTTACTTTTTATTTTATCTCCATGATAAACTATTTTTTAACAGGTGTTACCGTCACGTCGACAACAGCTGGTGAAATGGTCACATTATCTTCTGAAAGTGATACCTTGACCGTTGTTTCCTTGGTAATATTGGTCACGTCGATATTGGCTGTGATACTTGAGAGCTCGTCAAGGTATTTCTGCTCGCCAGAAACAGTTGCCATGTCTTTAGCGAGCTTAAAATTATAAGCTGCAATCTTATCATCTTTTTTGCCAATGATTTTGCCAACTATCGGGACATCTTTGTGGGGTAATTCAACATCTACCTTCATATTGACAGAGGTTGGTGATAGCTTCGCTGACAACACTTTACCTGATTTGTCGACAGCTTGTAGATAGACCTTGCCAGAGTAATCATTGTCCAAAATCACATCGCTTGGCAATACCGCCTGTACCTTGTCAATCTGTGACAGGATAGACTCACCAGTGGTCACTTTCACCCTCTCCTTGTCAAGGCTGACATTTTTGATTTGATAGCCTTCTGGCAATAATTTAAGAGAGACAACTGGGGTAATACCAAAAGTCTTGTCTGCTTTTTTCTCAACTGTCACTGAAATGTTACCCGGATCAACTTGTGCATTGACACCTGTCGCTAGTTCGACCACTCTTACAGGGACTTCGACCGTACCCTCTTTCACTTTTGTCAAATCGGCAACCAGATGAAAACTGCGTGTATCTGATGATTTTTCAGCATCAAGTCGGACAAGGTTGTAAGAGGTCAGATAAACATTGGCGTTACCATCAAAACCTGAAACAAAATACTTATCTTGATTATAGTTCAGCTCAATCGGTACATCATATAAAGTCGTCGAATGGGTTTCTGCCACATTTGCTCGATTATCAGAATTTTTCAATAACACAGCATTGGCATTAAAAAATAAAACAATGGCAAAGAAGAGACTGACGAGGATATAAATAAATTTAGACGACACGAAGTCTTTATTTTTCATTTGCTTGACCTCTCTTTGTCTTTAATTTCTTCAAGAGTTTATCTCGCTTACTTGTTTTGGTCGTATCTTCTAGATTTTTGATTAAAAAGTCATGGAACTCGCTTTTAGAGAGGTCTGGGTAAAACTCACCGTTTTGAGTAATAGAGATAGCGCCTGTTTCTTCTGATACAATCAAGGTAATGGCATCTGAAAGCTCAGAAATACCAATCGCCGCACGGTGGCGGGTTCCGAATTCCTTAGAAATCGTGCTACTTTCGGTCAGCGGTAAATAGGCTGACGTTACCGCAATTTTATCCCCTTGAATGATGACTGCCCCATCGTGCAGGGGCGTATTGGGAATAAAAATGTTAATGAGCAACTCGGCTGTAATATCAGCATCCAGTTTAATACCCGTCGAGATGTACTCTTCCAGCGTTTGAGACTGCTCGATAACAATCAACGCACCGATTCTACGCTCACTCATGTAGTCAAACGACTTCTCGTAGGCCTTGATATGGCTCGATTGTTTTTGCTTGTCATCTGATAGGCTAAAACTGAAAATATTCGTGGTGCGCCCGAGACTTTCCAGACCGCGACGAATTTCCGGCTGAAAGACGATAACCGCGGCTATCACACCGTAGGTAATAACTTGGTTCAAGAGCCACTCAAAGGTACCAAGACCCAGCCAACCACTGATGATTTTAAGCATGATAAATAAGAGGACACCACGCACCAATGTCATCAATTTCGTCCCTTGCACACTCCGCAAGGCGCTATAAATCAAAAAGGTAATCAGACTGATGTCGACGATGGCGATAAAAAGTCGCCACGGTGTCAGATTCAGCTGAATTATTTCCTGCCAAGACTGCAGGTTGAAAATCTGATTAAAATCATTCATGGTTTTATTTTACCATTTTTAGCGCTTATTAACAGGGGAAAGGGACGATGATAGCTAAATTTATGACAAATCGCCATTACCTCTCCCATGACAAAATGCCTAGAAAATGGTGTCTTTGCTTTTCGGCAGGTGCTGCTTCAAATTTAGCAACGTAAGTCTCACTACTCTCTTCTGAGCGATCAGCGACTGCCAGTCGAAAGTCTTGTAATTGAGAGAAATCAAAGGTTTTCCGATAATTATTATCCCGTGCGAGCTTAAACAAAGGAATTTGATAGGCTTGAAACCAATTTATTTTAGGATTTTCCAAGGGACTTTCCAGATAAATTAAGCCGTCTATCCGTCTAGATAATTTCGCCATGTCTTCGGCTGCCAACATATGATTGTAGCCAAACAAGAGCCTAATGTCATAGTCACGCTTGGGTTGAAACTGGTATAGATTTTCTAAGCTATATTTTTCTGTCACAACTCTTAATCCCAACTGTTCAAGCGAGGCAACCATTTGTTTGACAAAATCGCTAGCTCTATCCAGACCATTAAACAAAAGTTCGATATTTTTATCGACATTTTTAGTCTCAAGTAGGGTCGCTGACACATAAGACCGCTCCAAATCTAAGGCGATTAATTCATCTAATAAATCCCCAGCTGCTGCCACACCAGCCATTGTCCCAAAAATCTTCTTATCAATCAGTTTGACAAGAATGGGATAATCTTTTAAAATCGCTTGTTTTAAGGGCAAGAGATAAGCAACCTGTGGTGCGATTAAGATGACGTCGATAAATTGATTGAGGTCAAAAGCATTTTCAGAACTGATGACGTCTACTCCGCCATAAACAAGAATTAAGTCATATTTTTCTCGAAAATTTTTCTCTTTTGCCATGACAGTGGCGAGGTGGGCAGAGGTAACTTTTAAGGCAGGGTAGGTTGTTTCTAGTGCTGTTACCATTCTGATACAAAATAAGCTGGAGGACATGCCACCCGCACAACAAATATAGACAAACATTTTTCACCTTCTTACTTCTCGTTTTTGTAATCGTTTTCTATTTTTCATTATAACATAAAGGAAACGTCTCTGAAAAAATAAAAAAAACACACGACAAGCAATTTCAAACATTGCTGTCATGCAGTTTTTGGGGGATAAATTATTTCTTAGCTTTTTTCAATTTCCGCCATGCGATAAACCAAGCCGCAAGACCGGTTGCACCTAGTAATGAAAGGTTGGCGTTATCTGAACTACCTGTTTTTGGTAATTGTTGCTTAGGCGCATCGCCTCCCGTCGTTGGTAGAGACGGCGCTTTGCCTGTATCAGGCCCAGACATCATCACCTGCCAGCTGTATTTTCTAATTTCAGGTAGGTCATACGTATACCAGGGCGTGTAAATCTTTTCTTGATACGATGGTTGATAAACCTCTAGATCATAAGTTTCCCAAGACAGACTGTCTTCCCGATACGCATACTTCGTCGGTAAATAGCTATGCTTTGCCATCTCATAACTATAAAGGTCATCTGTATAGGCATAAACTGGCGCAAGTTTTTGATAATACGGTAGCTCGTCGCGTGTTTGATACTGTGGCGTAGCGACTGAATAAGTATACATAGCCTCATCATCAATTTCGTAACCGTAGTCAAAAGCAGCAATCTTATTAAGCGCAACTTCTTCTTTATCGGTATAGTAGAACTTATTCCAAGTAAAGACAGGTTCACCTCTGCCATCAATCGCCTGTACGCCTGTCGCAGGATCAATATAAGGAAGAAGTTCCATATAAATGTAATCATTGAGGATTTCATCTGATGGTGTATTTAAACTCTCCTGACCATACTGTTGAATCGTTGTCCGATAGAGCAGTCTATCTTTTGAAATGCGACCATTCGGTTCAATATTTTGATTTTTAGGATCAGCTTTAAGTAGTTCGCTCTCAGCTGTATTTTTCACTGGTCTGAAGCACATCATCGCCCAAGCCCAACTATCTATACCCCCTGCATTCCCAACCCCTGTTTTGATTGAGTTAGCGACATTCGTGTCAAAGCCTGCTGTTCCTTTAAGTTGATACCAAGTAGTCGCCGTGCCAACACCATTGTTATAGGAATCTTGCGACATATCTAGCTCATGTTTATGGTAATCGGCAACTTTTGGCACATCTGATACGATATATTTCCACTGTGTCTTTTTATAGCGATGACTTGTCGCTTCTCGCTCCCAATACTCATAAACTTTGCCTTCTTCTGCTTTAAGCCCCTCTTCTTCAAGAGATTCTGCGTGTAGTGGCAAATGCAAGCTCGCTAAAGTGACGCGTTTTCTAGAGCCATTTTCTTCCAAAACAGGAGAATATTGCAATCTTCATCTAGGTCTCCTTTTAATTTACTAGGATCAAGGATACCAGCATCTGTGTAGAGTTTCTCGATATAGACCTCTTTTTTAGAATATTTATTACCAACTTTTTTAGGAATGCTAGCCTTGGTTTCTTTAATATGAGTGCCCGGTAACAAATCTACCGCAGGAAACAGACCATCTGTTGCCTGTGGAAAATCATTGAACAAACTTTCTGTATCGAAATCGAATGGTTCAATCTCATCACTTGATACAATAAGGTTAAGATCACTCACATCCATGATGCGTTTGCCTGCTGTATCTCTGACAATCAGACCCTTGTCGAAATCAGCTTGTAAGTCTGCAAGTGTCGCATTTTCTCGTTTTACTGGATTTTCTTCCAATAAACGTGCCCGACTTGTTTCATCATTATAATCATCAGCCGACATCTCATCATATTTGACATCTGGTTCTGGCGAATTTATTATAGGCGACCAGTCTGATAAATAAGACTGCCCCGTCAACTGCCAATCAGTCCCTTCCTTGCCTTTAGGTTGAGTTGTCAGTGGATCTCCAACAGGTCTAGTGCCTTTATTTGTATGGTTATCATGAGCTTGTGCCTCAGTCAAACTATCTGTTTCTGTTTCAGCTGTCACTGATTTGGTCAAAGTTCCGAGTGTTACGAGACCACTTGCGGCATCCAGTAGATTTTGAGCGTGTTCAGCAGTGCTATAGCTTTGATTTGAGATTTTGTCATCTGGTAATTGTACCAACTCACCGCTCGTCACTTTATCAGCATCAGCTTTACCTGGAATAGCATTTGCTAAATCTTCTGCTGCAAATGGTGCTGTTGTAAAATTAGGCTGTGACTGTGCTAAAACCTTATCCGTCGTGAAGTGTGTCTCTCCCTCAGTAATGTTCAGACCATAATTATCAATTGGATTCACATTATTTTTCACATAATCAGGTAAGTTGGCATATTCTCCAGACAGTTGCTGACTTAAAGGTCTAGATTGCTCTAATCTAACACCTGAATTCAAGCTCTGATAGTGGTTAGATAAGTCACTTATCTCATTTTTCCCTAATTGTGTATGCTGACCCAAAAGCTGTTCTGGGAAAATCACATAATGTTCGGTATCTGGTGCTAGACCTTGGATGACCTTGCCCACTGTATAGTCATCTGACTTAGTAATGATTTTAAAATGAAGCTGCCCCTCAGCTTCATTTTTATCTGATGTGATGATGCCGACTTTTTCTTGTTGTACCAATTCATCTACAAATCGATGAAAGTCCGAGTTATTTAAAACAGCTTCTGGTACTTCCGATAAGTTATTTGTCGAATACACTTTAACTTGATTGCCATTTAATAGCACCACATTCTCTGTGGTTTTTGCATAGACTACCTCTGATATATTCTGTCCATTTAAGGCATAAGGTAACAATACGGCACTTAGTAAGATAACGTGTTTCAATCTACTCTTTTGTTTTTTATTCATAATTCCTCTTTATTTATAACTGTTTTATAATCTTATTATATTTAAACTTTTATCATCAGTCAAATGATATGATAATTATGATAAAAACATTTTTTAGGAACCATTATAAAAAGCTGTTTTCTATATGAAATAAAAACGAATCGCCTGGCTAAGCGATTCGTTTTTTTATACCGGTAGTCTTATCATTTTTAAAAGGCTATTATTTTTGCCATCTGTTTTATTGTAACGGAAATTTTTTAATTTAGTTGCTAACTAGTCATCTTGCGATATGCGAAGTCGATTCTTGATCGCTAAAACAAAGCCAATAATCGCTAAAAAGACAATTCCCAGCCCAAAAATAAGGCTATTTCCTTCTTGATTCTCCCCTGTTTCTGGGAAACTAGTATTTTCCTTTGCTTTCTGTACAGAATCACCTTGAATTGGTGCTGACTTAGAAGAGATAGGTTCAGAAGTTATAGGAACGGGGTCAGATTTGGCAACTGGATCTACCGTATAAGTAACCGTAACAACTTGATCCACGCTTTGACTGGTGACTGTTTGAACACTTGTTTCACCCGCAGTATCACCTGCCATACTTGATTTCGTCCAATGCAACCCACTAATCGTTGGATTAGCTATCGCATCAAAACTTGTGCTCTTGCCCTCAAGCCAAGGTGTCCCTAGAGTCCCATCCATACTCGTAATTATCTCACCCGTGTGATCTCCTGTTTGATAATAAATTGTTTCTGTGCCAGTTTGATCATTTTTCACAGTCGCAAATGTGATTTCTTGCACACTATCTGGGGCGACAGTATTCCCCTTATCATCCACATAATGAATGGTCTGCTCTACTTTGGATAAGCTTACAGTATAAGTATCTGCTGCATAAGTCACTGTGATTTCTTGATCTGCATCTTGGCTTGTCACAGATTGCGTCCGCGTTTTCAAAGCCACATCATCTGCGACACTTGAACTCACCCAGTGTAAGCCACTAATTATTGGATTTTCGACTTCCTCAAAATTTGCATTAGACCCCACAGTCCAATCTGTTCCTAAAGAGCCGTCGGCACTTGTGACTGTATCGCCTGTGTGATTTCCTGCTTGGTAATAAGTTGCTGCCACACCAGTTTGATCATTCTTCACAGTCGCAAATGTGATTTCTTGCACACTACCTGGGGCGACAGTATTGCCGCTACCATCTACATAATGGATAGTTTGACCTACTTTAGATAAATTCACAGTGTAAGTATCTGCTGCATAGGTCACTGTGATGACTTGGTCTGTATCTTTATTTGTGACAGCTTGCGCACTCGTTTCAGTGGCAGTATCGCCTGTCACACTTGAACTTACCCAATGGGAGCCATTAACTGCAGGATTGGCTACTACGCCAAAGTTTGTGCTAGTTCCTACAGTCCAACCTGTCCTTAAGGTACCATCGGCACTTGTGACCTTAGCACCAGTTTGATCTCCTGTTTGATAATAAATTGTTTCTGTGCCAGTTTGATCATTTTTCACAGTCGCAAAAGTGATATACTGTGTCGCATCTGGGGCGACAGTATTGCCGCTACCATCTACATAGTGGATAGTTTGAGCTACTTTAGATAAACTTACCGTATAAGTATCTGGCGCATAAGTCACTGTGACAGTTTGGTCTGGCCCTTGATTCGTAACAGCTTGAGCGCTGGTTTCACTAGAAACATCTCCTGTCACACTTGAACTGACCCAATGCGAACCACTGACTGCGGGATTGGCTACTGCGCCAAAGTTTGTGCTAGTTCCTGTCGTCCACCCTGTTCCCAAAGAGCCATCGGCACTTGTGACTGTATCGCCTGTGTGATTTTCTGCTTGGTAATAAGTTGCTGCCACACCAGTTTGGTCATCTTTGACAGTCGCAAAAGTGACGTACTGAACACTATCTGGTGCAAGTGTCTTACCTTTAGCATCTACATAATGAATGGTTTGAGCTACTTTAGATAGACTTACTGTATAGGTGTCTTGTGTGTAGACATATGTCACATCAAGAGTTGTTCCTGCAGTTGCTGGATAGGCAATATTTGAAACTGCTCCTGTTGTTGAATTCACACCACTGATATTTGATGGTAATTGAGTTGTATCTAGGTGATAACCAAGAACTTGAAGGCTACTGCTTGAAATATTCAGTGTATCTCCTGCAGGATTCGTCGCTGACCCTACAGGCCAACCGTAGTTATTGGAAACGCCTTTAATCGGATTACCACTTTGGTCTACATAATGCACCTTAATCGTTGATTGTCCTTGTTGAGCACCTGCAGCT
Organism: Pseudolactococcus reticulitermitis; assembly: GCF_002260845.1. Lineage (GTDB taxonomy): Bacteria > Bacillota > Bacilli > Lactobacillales > Streptococcaceae > Pseudolactococcus > Pseudolactococcus reticulitermitis. The sequence goes on from NZ_BEDT01000003.1 coordinate 46,597, forward strand.
GCAGCAACATTTAACGTATTGGTCCCTAAATTTTTTGAATAGCCATCCGTAGAGTATGCCACTCCTGTAACTTTAATCGTGTTGCTGATACTGGTATCATTTGTAAGAAAAGTAAACTGTGCTAATCCTGAAACTTCAAAAACATTAAGTTGCGAGTCTGTCAACGTAGAAGTCGCTTGATTAACACCATCCTGAGTTCCTGACCAATCATTGCTCATGACTATGGCTCTAGCATCTGTTGATGACGCTGGGTGACTCTGAGATAAACTTCCTTGATTTACATAAAAAGTCAACGATCCGTCCGAATTTTTAATCCATCCGCTAGTATTTGGTATAGTAGACGATGTCAAATCTGCATCATTCATATCTGGACTTAATCCTCCAGCAGGAAAAGCTATTTTTTGATTACTCGAAATTGCCCCACTAGGGCTACCACCAGAGTTCCCAGCAATATTTTTACCATCTGGGGTAAGTCTATATAAATAAGATCCTACACCAGGATACGTAATTGAAGATAAATCTATTTTTGAGGCATCTTCAGCACTAACATGAAAAATCGTTACAACATTGCCAGTCGGTGCATTCCCTATCGTAGAGTCATAACTACCGTTTAAAGCACTATTCATATACTGTTGATTCGATTGTGAAAATGAAATACTTCCTTTACCTGCCACAGAACTATTAGAAGTATTATTTATTATATACCCTGTTAAATTAGTAGCTGGATTTGGAGCAACATTTGTCCATGTATAAGTCGTATGAATTGTACTATTTAGGTATGATGAAGTTATTGTTGTAGAGGAAGTATCACCATTACTTCCCCCTACGTTACCAAACGATAAATTGAGCGTTGATGACTGCACCAAATTATTATCATAAGATGAACTTAAAGTGTACATCGTAGCACCATCGAAAGCATCCCCATTCGCCATTATATAGCCAGCACCACTTGGTGTTGCATTACCTACCTTTGCACCGGTATAACCCACCTTACCAAAATTAATTATATCTCCTGCTTTTAATTTCGAATTAGCAGCAATCGTAAAAGTCACCTGGGTAGGTATTGGATAACTATTTGTTACTGTACCATCTGGAATGCTCCAGGTTACCTGTACATTTGTGATAGTACCATCAGCAATCAAATCAGTCGCATTATATGTTGTTGCTGCTGCCGCAACAACTGTTGAAAGTTTTGATGGTGCCATAGGAGTAAGAGAAGTTACAGAATTGTTTGTTGTATTTAGAGAATCCGAAGATGTCACTTCACTACTATCTTCACTCTCACTTGTCTTTGGTGTTGTTCCTTCTGTCACATTTGAAGTTGAAGTCTCTCCATTAGTTACAGCGTCCTCTGACGATTGCGTTGTCGAATTTAGCGAGGTGGTTGATTCTGTCGTTGTGTCTGCATGAGTGATCAACTCCCCAAGAACTGGAAAACTAGATACGCCTTCACTAACTAAAAGAGTCAGTATACTCGCACTATAGAGCCATTTTTTACCTGATTTCCAGATACGAAAATGTGTTGTACATGTATTATATTTATCTTTACTCATTTTTGCCCCTCTATTTCAAAAATATATTAATTAATTCTTCATGTATACAAAATTGAATGTATACAAAAAGTGAGCCTAACAGAGACCGATAGCAACACGGTCTCCGAAAAACTCAGTCATTAAGAAGTATCAAAATAATTTAAAGCATATAAAATAACAACACTTAAATAATTAACTGTTGGCTGTTGGCTGTTGGCTGTTGGCTGTTGGCTGTTGGCTGTTGGCTGTTGGCTGTTGGCTGTTGGCTGTTGGCTGTTGGCTGTTGGCTGTTGGCTGTTGGCTGTTGGCTGTTGGCGTTTATTTGCGTCGCTTGCGCATCACAAATAAACGCCAACAGAGGTGCAGAAAAAGCTATCAACTTAGAACTAAAAAAACTGTTTAGGTTAATTGTCAAAGCTATCATCACTATCTCCTACTCCTACTAATTTTCATGTTTTCTGTTTTTATATTTAAAAATAACAACTTCATAAAAATTAGACCTAATTTTATATTTATATTCTAACACTATTGTTTTATTTTTGCAATAGACTGAAAACAAAAAAGTATATATTTTTTGCCTTTTATTCTTTACCACTAAAAAATAAATCCTAAATTTTAGCATTAACCCAAAAACATCACTCAATAATTGGGCGATGTTTTTGTTATTTATGATTTAGTTTCCTGCTCGTTTCGCCGCACGCTCTGCACGTTTGGCAGCACGGCGCGCCTCAGCGTCAGGGTCTTTTTCACGTTTAGGATGTTCTATCTTAGTAGCGGCTGTGACAGAAACTATTTCTTCACCCTTAGCCTTGGCTTCCTTGGCTAGGAATTTATCCAAGTCACCAGACAGCCGAGCATAACGGACAAATTTCCGTCGCGCATCAGCGGTCGTCTTATCAAACAAAGCTTGCGCAGCTTCTGGCTTAATCCTTTGCAGACTGGCAAATCGGACTTGTTGGGTCATGAACGCAGTCATTTTATCAAAATCTGGTTTCTTGAAGTCAAGCGTCAGGGGATTTTTACCCATATCTTCCAAGTTTGGATTATAGCGATAAAGTTGCCAGTAGCCTGACTCAACAGCCTCTTTTGCCTCACGAATGGTTTGTGACATGCCACCACGTAAGCCGTGTGAGATACAAGGCGTATAAGCGATAATAATGGACGGGCCATTATGGCGTTCTGCTTCTTCAAATGCCTTAATCGTTTGCATTTTATTGGCACCTGAGGCGATTTGGGCGACATAGACATTACCATAGGTCATGGCCATGAAACCTAAGTCTTTCTTAGCTGCGGCTTTTCCTGCTGCTGAGAATTTCTCAATCGCAGAACGTGGTGTGCCTTTAGAGACTTGCCCACCCGTATTGGCATAGACTTCATTATCCATGACGAGCATATTGACATCTGCACCAGAGGCAATGACATGGTCAATCCCGCCAAAACCGATGTCGTAAGCCCAACCGTCGCCCCCAATCATCCATTGGGTCGGTTTAACAAATTGATCTTGACGTGCTCGAATACTGTCAAAGGCTGTTCCTAATTCTGCCAGCGCACTCTTGAGTTTTTCAGCACGTTGGCGTGTACCGTCTGAGTCGTCTTTATGGTCAATCCAGTCTTGCATCAGGGCTGCTGTTTCATCTGATACAGTCACTTCATGAAGCAGAGCTGTCATATCCTTGGCTAACTTCGTGCGGCGCGCTTGCGACGCTAACCACATGCCATAGCCAAATTCCGCATTGTCCTCCAAGAGGGAATTAGACCAGGCAGGGCCTTGACCGGCAGCGTTTGTCGTGTAAGGGCTGACAGGTGCCGCGCCGCCCCAGATAGAGGAGCAACCCGTGGCATTGGCAATCATCATGCGGTCGCCGAACATTTGTGTGAGGAGCTTCACGTAAGGCGTTTCGCCACAGCCGGCACAAGCGCCAGAGAATTCAAGCAAGGGCGTATTGAACTGGGTGCCAATAACTGTGTTGGCTTTAGCTGGATTAGCTTTAGTTTTCAGGGTCATCGAGAAAGCCCAGTTCGCCGCCTCAGCGCGTACTTCTTCATAAGGTTTCATTTCAAGCGCTTTGCCCTTGGCTGGACATGCCTCGACACAAAGCCCACATCCCGTACAGTCCTCGACAGAGACCTGAATGCGGTACATGAGCCCATCTGCGCCACGGTAATCCTTGACCAGATAACCTTCTGGCGCCTCATTAAGCTCATCTTCATCCAGTAAGAAAGGACGAATCGCCGCGTGTGGGCAGACAAAACTACACTCGTTACACATGGTACATTTGTCAACATCCCAGACGGGCACTTCCAAGGCAACACCACGTTTTTCAAAAGCGGTTGTGCCAAGTGGCATCCGACCGTCGGTCATGTCGTTGTCAACCAAATCGCCAACTGACAGATTATCGCCTTCTTGCGCGTTGACATTATTGACGATTTGGAAGACATATTTCTTCACTTTTTCACCGCCAACTTCAATGGCTTGTGGCGCTTGAGCATTTGCCCAATCCGCTGGAATCGTCACTTTGTGCAAACCGTCCACAGCCAAATCCATGGCTTGCCAGTTTTGCTCAACAATCTTCATCGATTTACGGGCATAACTGTCATGGGCATCTTGTTTGAGAATGCTAAAGACGTCATCAAAGGGCATAATTTGTGATAATTTGAAGAACCCAACTTGCATGGCAGTGTTAATCCGTCGACCAAGGCCAGCTTTCCCCGCAATTTCAACGGCATTCATGGTATAAAACTGAATGTCATTTTCAGCGAGATAACGTTTCATCCGACTTGGCAAATGATGATTGAGCTGCTCATCCGTCCAGACCGTATTGAGCAGGAAAGTACCGCCTTTTTTGAGCCCTTTCAGGACATCATACTGGTGGACATAGCTGGCTGTTGATAGACTGACAAAATCAGCGTGTTGAATCATATAAGTCGATTTAATTGGCGTATCGCCAAAACGCAAGTGACTAACTGTCAAGCCACCAGATTTTTTAGAGTCATAGGCAAAAGCCCCTTGGACGTATTTATCCGTGTGGTTACCGATAATTTTAATGGCAGATTTATTGGCACCAACAGTGCCATCAGAGCCAAAGCCCCAGAACTTCGCCTGAAAGGTTGAACTTGGTGTCAAATCAAGCGAAGATCCTAAGTCGAGCGACAAATTCGTCACATCATCCGTGATACCGATTGTGAAGCGTTTTTTAGGCGCGTCTTTAACTAATTCATCAAAAACAGCAACGATTTGGCTTGGCGTCGTATCTTTCGAGCCAATCCCATAACGCCCACCAATTACTTTGATGTTGGTTGCTTGATCAAATAAAACAGACTTAACATCCAGATAAAGTGGCTCACCATCAGCACCTGGCTCCTTAGTTCTATCCAAGACAGCGATTTTTGTCACAGTTTTAGGCAGTTTTTCAAGGAAATTTTCTGCTGGAAATGGCCGATATAGATGCACATTTAAGAAACCCGTCTTGCGACCTTGTGCATTGAGATAAGCCACAGTCTGCTCAATCGTTTCGCCGACAGAGCCAATTGACACAATCACTTCCGTCGCGTCTTCTGCCCCGTAGTAGTTAATTAAATCGTAATCTGTGCCACGCAAAGCATTAATCTTGCCCATGTATTTTTGGACAATCGCAGGCACCTGATCATAGTGACGATTGGTCGTTTCACGCTGTTGGAAATGAATGTCAGCATTCTGGTTGGTGCCCGAAACTGTCGGGTGATCAGGATTCATGGCTCTATCACGAAATGCTTGGAGCTTTTCTTGATTGATCAGTTGACCCAGATCCGCATAGTCCAAGACCTCAATTTTTTGGAGTTCATGGGAGGTTCTGAACCCATCAAAAAAGTTCATAAACGGCACAGATGCCTCAATCGTCGCTAAATGTGCCACAGCTGACAAATCCATGACTTCCTGAACAGAAGATTCTGCCAACATGACATAGCCCGTTGCACGCGCACTCATGACATCAGACTGATCGCCAAAAATATTAAGAGCATTGGTCGATACCGCACGCGCCGCGACATGAATCACACTAGGGAGCAGTTCCCCCGCGATTTTATACATGTTTGGCAGCATGAGCAATAAGCCTTGCGACGCTGTATAGGTCGTCGCAAGCGCCCCTGCTTTGAGGGCGCCATGAATCGCACCCGCAGCGCCCGCCTCAGACTGCATCTCACTGATTGAGACCGTATCGCCCCAAATATTTTTCCGCCCCGCAGCTTGCCACTCGTCAGTGTACTCTGCCATGGGACTAGATGGTGTAATCGGATAGATAGATGCCACTTCCGTGAAGGCATAAGCGACATGAGCCGCTGCCATATTCCCGTCCATTGTTTTACGCATGTTTACCTCTTTCTGTGATTTCATTTCTTGAAATCTTGAAACTTGACCTCCGCTAACGCTCCGCCCAAGCAGGGTCATTCACGAACTTTGTCCGCTCAAAGTCTTTCTGTGATGTTAAAATCAGGTCTATGAGTATGCTTACTTTGACTAAGTTATACTGTTCTATTCTAACATTTTTTTAAAGATTTTTCAGAAAATTACACATTTTTTCATTGATTTTTACAGGAAAATGCTGTCGAAAATAACTTATAACTTTTGAAAGGCTCTTGAACTGGTATTTAAAATGTATTGACAAAAAAATAGCTTTCTAAATGAAAGCCATCAGATATACTTTTCATATTACCGCTTGATTATCCAGAAACAGATGATGTGTATAAGATTTCCACCACACCAAATTTTTATCGCCTAACATCTTTAAAATATAAATCATCATGCTCTGCGTGAACTTTTTTATTTCCATTTAGTTTTGTATAGGATGCCATAATTCCCAAATATTTAATAAATTTTCATCTTTTATATCAGAGATGATTTGTTCGGCAATCTGATAATTGCCGTTCATACTATTCAATTCAGCCAAAGCAAGTTTCAATGATTGGGTATCACATAAGTTGTTTTCGTACGCATCTTGTTTATTTAGAACTAAATATCGTCCCAAAGTTGTTTTCATTGCTCGCTTAATATCCAACTGAATTTTCCCAATCTCTGCAAGCGCACTATTAAACATTAGACTTGAGTTCTCAGGATACATTGTCAAAGCAAATTCTGCTACCTTTTTAGCAGCTTCAAACTCATTTTTCGTATAAAGTAGAGTTATATATCGTTCAAATAGATTTGAAGTGTATGGCGATATTAATATGGCATCTTTTTCTATCAGCACCTCTTGATTTTTAAATAAATATTTGATTAAGAGCGGTTCGTATTTTGACTCTTGAATTAATGCTTGTATAGCATATGGTGATAGATGAGCAAACCATCTTGGATTACTTGAGTCAAGTTCAATCATTTTCATTAGTAAACGATAGTATCGTTCATTTTTTGAAAATTTCGCTACCTCGTCTTGTGAACTTCCTACATTTTCTATCACAATTTTAGTTAATATACCAAATACAGGTTCATCAGTTTTAATATCTCTTAATTCTTCATGAACTAACCCATAAAAATTTGAGTTAGCCTTATTATAAAGCCTAGCTGGTACACTGATATGAGCAGAATTTTGATTATGCTGTTCAAAATTTATAGAAAAAGGTTCACTTATCGTATTCTCTAAGAGTGTCACTAATCATCTCAAATCCAAATCTTTTGTGCCTAATAATTCATCCGAATCCATGATTAAAAGCCAATCTGAATTAGCAAACTTGGCTGCTTGATTACGCATATAACCATAATCTTCAACCCAAGGTATACTATGAAGCGCTACATCATCAATAGTTTGTAAGACTTGAACCGTATTATCTGTCGAGCCGGTGTCCACAACATGATAAGCATCAAGTTCCAAAAGCTTTAACCGTTCCAGCACCTCAGTAATACCAGATTCTTGATTTCTAACCAGCATAACCAACGATATTTTTAATTTTTGGCTTGCTTGTATGATTTCTGATAAAAAATGAGGATTTTGAATTTTTTCCTGAATACTCTTTTTCAATGCTAAATCTTTTAATAGTTTAAGTTCAATCACAGTCATTCAGACATCACCTCATAACGCTTCATAAACTCCTTTTCTTTAATCACACGATAGGAATCGTCTTTTACAAGATAATCCCCAATGTAACCAATGACAAGACCATATGCCATCCAACTACCGACTGCTTGTATATAAGTCTTTTTAGCTTGCCATTGAAATTGACCACTTTCAAATAGTTGACGCACCCATTCTTCTTTTGGCTCATCATGAGAAATTTTCCAAATCTCAACGACACTCTGACCATATTTTGCTTTCATTTTTACCTCCTATTTCTAGCAATACCTTATTTTGCGACAATTATGATGAGAATAGGCACTACTAAAACAAAAACACCTGATAACAATAGCAGCCAACCCAATTTTTTATTAACGAAACCATAATAAGGCATCCCCATCCGTTTATCCATGTCTGTTTTTTCCACAGTGTCCTTACTCAAAATCATATAAAGCCCACCCAAAATTAGACAACACTCTAATACTGCACCGGCAATCGCTATACCTATATTTTCCATAATCACTCTTTTCTATATTAAACACCAAAAGCTCACTTTAATTGGCGAGCCCTTAGCTTTAGTTTTTGTTATTATTTAAAATAAGTGGCTTGTGTTCTAGGTGCGCTTGCAAGCTCCCAAATACCCGCAGTTGCGCACCAAATATAAGCGATACCGCCAAATACACCTGCTACAACGCCGCCACCTGAAATTTCTGACATTTCTTCATTAGTTAACTCTTTGTATTGTTCTGAGAACATTTTATTTAAATTTAATTGTGTCATTGTATTTCCTACTTTCTGTTTTTTTAAATAAAGTGGTCTCGCAACTTCTCAACTTGCGGTATCAAGGCTACTTTCATTACTTTTCGCGTTGGGTGAATGACTTAACCCAATTTTAAATTTGAATAGCTGATTTTTCCTGTTCAATAACTTCAGAATAAGTTGTTTCTCAACTTTAGCATCACATCGTAAATCAATCTTTTGTTGACATCCTTAGTATATCGCAAATTCACCGCTTAAAAATCAAAATGTCATAAACGACCTAAAATATGCCAAATACGACCACGTTATGTCATGAACGACATTTTTATGCCATGAATGACCTCAATTTTAAACTCAAACAAGAAGTTGAGACTGTCAAAAAAAACAAAATATGACCTCATTTAGTCTGCTCTAGCTCACACTAGACACAATTAACCAAATATCGTTAATTGATCTATTTGACATAAAAAGTCAGATTCCAAAGCGAAATCTGACTCATTTTTAGTTAAATTCTAATAATACAGCCCAACATCTATTTAAAATGCCTCAAATTCCTAGCACCAGTACGTGAAACTGGCAAATCCGTATCATCATCTAGGATAACCAGTTTTTCTTTTCTAAGATAGCGTTTAATCCGATCCTTGTTGACTAAATAGGAACGGTGAATCCGTATCATCTTATCAGACAGTCCATCAATATCATCCATCGTGCCATAAAAAGTTAAGGCTTCTCCCGCCATTTGCAAGATAAGCTTGTGGGGTTGCCCAGTTGTTTCAAAGTAATAAATATCCGAATACAACGCTTCAATTTGCTTGCCTGTCCGGGTTTGATATGAAAAAATTTGCCCCAGAGGTTTAATTCGATTCATAGCAAAATAGTGGTCAATATTATCAAAAAGTCTTTGATGAAACACGTTTTGTGGCAAAATCTTGTCAATAAAATCATAAGCGTTTACCTTGTATTCATAAGTAATCGGCGCAAACTCACTGTGTGTTGTCACAAAGGAAATTTGTCCAATCGGATCCATCTTCCGAATTTTTTCAGCCGTTTCAAGTCCAGCATTTCGGTTGTTACTAATCGCAATATCTAGAAAATAGAGATTGTTTTGGGGGCAACCCTCTAGTGCGACTAACAAATCACGTGATCTACCACAAGCGACAACACCTGAATTCGGATACTTTTTTTCTTTTAAATAGTCTGCAATCAGATTTTCCAGATAAAACTGTTGGATTTGTTCATCTTCTAAAATAAATACCTTCATTATCCCCTCATTTCGATTTCTATTTTAAATCTATAATTTTTTGCCTGAATGTGATAGTCAACTTTGCGATACCTACTAATCATTTTTTTAACGTTAGGAAGTCCATAGCCACGATGTGCACCTTTTGTTGAATAGCCCGCTTGAACAATCTTATTTATCGGCAATATCTTTTCGTTCATGTCATTTTCAATCACACAATATCTGCTTGTTCCCTTATCAAAAATAGCGATACTGACAGTCCGTTGACTGCTTTCACACTCAGCTGCAGCTTCTATCGCATTATCTAGCAAAATGCCTATGACTCGAACTGTGTCCACTTTATCCAAGCGCAAATGTGTAATTTTTTTCGGTATTTCTAGTTCAAAATTGACATTTTTTTGCTCCGCCTTTAAAATTTTCTCCGAAATCACACTTTTCAACTCTAAAACTTTAATATTACTGAGTTTAGCCACTTCTTTCCGACTTTTTTCAAGAAGGATATTATTGGACGCAAGAATCTGATTGTAAGTTGCTCTGACTTCTTCTATCCCTTGGGTTTCAATCGTTTGTCGCATGGAAATCAAGATATTCGCAAAATCGTGCCGAAAAGCGCGAACAGACTGGTAAGACTCATCCACTTCTTTGATATAATAGCTAAGATTAGAAAGGGTATGCTCCTTATATTTAAGGAGTTTCTGCACTTCCCAATCTTTAAACTTAACATTGACTGCATAAAGTACGAATACAGAAACAAATGCTTGCATAAAGAGAGGATAACGAAAATCAAATGAACTAAGTAAATCATTTGTTCGGGCAAAGTTATTATAAAAATAGAAAATAAGCATTACTAAATTTGACATGACAATTATTTTATTTTGTTCTGCTAAAATATCACGCTCTTGCTCTTGCTCTTGCTCTTGCTCTTGCTCTTGCTCTTGCTCTTGCTCTTGCTCTTGCTCTTGCTCTTGCTCTTGCTCTTGCTCTTGCTCTTGCTCTTGCTCTTGCTCTTGCTCTTGCTCTTGCTCTGCAATTATAAGCCGTCCTGGTTTAATTGTCAAAATTTTTGTTAGTAAAATATAACTTGGTAAAACACCCAGTATACCAATAATTCCCCCTATCGCCTCATCTGGATTACCAAAAATCCCTTCCACAATAAAAACTGAAATAAACATTCTAACGACGTATGAAAAAGTCAAGACAAACATAACGTAAAAGAGATTAACGCTTAACCGATAAGGTCTATATTTTTGTAAGAAGAGTATTGAGATGACTATTTCACTTACCAGAGAGAAGATATAAAATAAATCCTCTACCCAATTTAATGGAATTACATAGGGGATTACACCTCCTGTAATTAAAAGATTTACGACGCAAAATATACCTAGAATAAAAAATAATCTGTACTTAATTTCTTTATTCGTAATGCGATATAACAGATATGGGGTAACTATCCCCATAGAAACTAGCATACATGTAACCCCTAAAATTAGTAGCATCTACTTTTTACCTGAATTTTTCCCAAAAAGCCATTCCCAGAAATTTGTGACACCAAGCACTGGCGCAACACCGCCACCACCTTGACATGCTTGTAATTTTTCCTCAGAAACAACTTCAAACTTTTCAATTCCTTTAAACTCAACCATGTTAATGCTCCATTTCTATTTTTTAGGCTCTACAACTACTTATCAGAAAAAATCTTATCCTTATAGTAGTTAAAGAAAGTTTTTTGATCAATGATACTCGAAATCCGACCTTGCATGCCATAAATCAACTGCTGGCGTTCCTTATCCTTGGGATAAATCTCTGCCTTTATCAGAAAGAAATTCTTACCTTCGACAGGCGTCGCTGATTTTGCAATTTCCTTTATTCTTCCTGTCATAACGAGCTGGTCGCTTAACTTTTTATCAGATGTGAAACGAATTTTTTGACCAATCTTCAGCCCCGTCAAAGCACTTGAGTCCACATAATAGTCAACTTCCAATTTCGTTTCATCCGTGATGCTCGGCATAATCTCAGCAATCGTCGTCCCTGTCGGAATTATCTTTTTATTCTTATTTTCTGTATCTAACCTAATTATACCAGATTCTTGTGCGACTAGCTTATTATTTTTCTGTGTTTCTTGCGCTAAAATGAGATTTTGCGCCAATTCTTGTCTACTCGCCTTTAGTTCAACTAATACTTTATCAGCGGTCGCCAACTGTGAGGTTTTGAGATTATCAAGTTTAGCTGCCAAACTGTTGTCAAGCGTGCGGTAACCGCCACTACTTGCGACTTGTGTATTTAAACTTGACAGACTTGAGTCCAGTTGCTCAATCTCCTGCGTCAGCAACTCACGCTTATCGCTATCTTTCTCATTATCTCGTTTGCTTCTTTTACAATCAATTTTCTGGCTCAGATTATCTATCTCGGTAATTAAAGCGCCCTGCGTACTCGCAACCGTTGCATTTTGATTGCCAATATCAGCATTAGCTTTTTCAAATTCCTTGCTTGTCAAGTCAATCTGGGTCAGATGATTGTCTAAAGTACTTTGATAGCCAAATTCATCTGTTTCCGCAAAAGTCTGCGTCCCAGTATCAATACCCTGTTTCAGCGTTTCTAAGTTAGCGATTTGTTTATCAACCTGTGCCATCTGCGCCGAAATCTTGTTAATCTCTGAGTCCGTAATCGTCCCCGAATAAGTAATCAATGTCTGTCCTTTTTTGACAACCTGATTATTGATGACTTTATTTTCAATAATTGTATTATCACTCGTTGACTGAATTTTCGCAATGCTACGCATGGGTGCGATTTCGCCAACCGATTGAATTGTGATTTCTTTTTTGGCAAATACCGAGAAAATCATCAAAAAAGTCAACAAAAGAAAGGTCGGAATAATCAGATAAACTGAGAAATTGCCGTACCGACGCTTGTAAAATTCTGCACTTTCAAATAATTGTTGATTCATCTACAACTCCTTTCTGCGATTTTACTTGCTGTAAAATCTTGAAACTTGACCTAGCGATGCACCGTTCAAACAGGGACATTCGCGAACTGCCTATAAAGCAACCATTTGTTTATAGTGCTGCCCCAACGTCATCAGTTCATCATGGCTACCAGATTCGACAATCTGACCCTGTTCAAGCACGATAATCCGATCACTTTTGGCTGCGATTGATAATCTGTGGGCAACGAAGATGATTGTCTTATCAAGTTTAAGCAAGTTATCAATCACTTTTTTCTCAGTGAACACATCTAGCGAACTCGTCGCTTCGTCAAGAATTAGGACATCCGAATTTGTCAAAATCGCCCGTGCCAAGGCAATCCGCTGTTTCTGACCACCAGAAATCCCTGTGCCATCGGTAATCTCCGTGTGATAACTCATGGGCATAGCCTTGATGTCCTCACGAATTTGTGCCAGCTCACAAGCTGCTACAATATCCTGCATGGTAACCTCAGTTTTAACCCCCAAAGTTAAATTTTCCATGATTGACCCTGTAAAAATATACGGTTGTTGCGGCACATAGTTGACCTTTTGGCGTAAGATTTTCTTATCAATGTTTTTAATATCGGTACTGCCAAATTTAACGGCACCCTTGCTAACTTCAAAAAAGTTGACAATTAATTTTGCCAGCGTTGTTTTGCCACTACCACTTGCACCAATTAAAGCGAGTTTCTCACCCGACTTGATAGTTAAATCAATGTCTTTCAAGATATCGCGGCCAAAACCGTATTTATAACTCACCTTCTCAAAATTTATCGACGCAATCGTCTCAAGCTCCGTCACAAAAGATTCATCTTTAAACTCCGATTCAACCAAATAAACTTCATTCAGGCGATTATTAGCAACACGTGCCTGCTGAATTTTCGTTTGAAGATTGATGATATTTTCTAGTGGATTGGTAAAATATGATAGCAAAGTATTATAAGTAATCAATTGCCCAAGCGAGATTTTATCAGCCATGACAAGCCTTGCGCCGAAGAAGAGAATCACGACATTTAAAATCAATTTCAGTGATTGTTTCAAGGCTATCTGAATCGCTTCATAGCGTTCACGTTTAAAGGAGAATTTTAGAAAAGAAACAAATTCACGGTCAATTTTTTGGTAAGAAATTGCCTCACTCGTCAAACTTTTAACGGTTTCAATCCCATTAATATCTTCAATAATGGCTGAGCTCAAAAGTGAATTACTCTGCATGACTTGCGTATTCATCTTCTGAAAAGGTTTGACAAAGACCACAACAATCAAGATATAAATCGGAATTGAAATCAGCGTCAGCAAGAACAGATTGACATTTTGCAAAAAGAGAAAAATACCGACGATGATTACAATTGACACATCTAAAAAGACGGATAAAATCGTACTGGCAAGCGCTTCAATAATGGAGTTGGCATCATTGAAGCGCGATAGAACTTCCCCTGTGCGCCGTGTGGCAAAGAAACTCATGGGCAACTCAAAAATGTGGCGAATATAGGATAATATCACATCAATCGATAAACGTTGCCCGAAAACATTGAGTAGATAGGTCTGAGCGTAGCTCATAATTTGTTGCAGCACATAAGTAATCATCAAGCCCATTGAAACAATGCCGAGTGTTGATTTCATCTGATTTGGCACGTAATCGTCAATGATGCTCTGCAAGTAATAGGAACCTGCGATATTGATTGCCGTTACTAGCAAAGAGGCGATGACAATATTGAAAATCAGTCCTTTTTGTTTGGTCAGTAGCGGCATAAAACTCAGCAGACCATTTTTCTCATCTTTTTCTGCCTGATAATCTGGTGCAGGGGCGATGAAAATCGTGACGCCTGTCCACTCCGACTCAAATTTTTCTTTGGGCAGTTTCGTCAGCCCGACATCTGGATCGGGATCAGCGATGATAATTTTATCTTTCTTAACACCGTAAACAACATAGTAATGTAGATACTTACCACCTTTAGCAACATGTGCGATGAAAGGATAGGGAATAGCCGTCATCTCAAATAAAGTCATATCCGCCTGAATCACGCGTGTTTCGAAGTTTAGTTCCTTTGCCGCACGCACAATCCCAAGCGCCGTTGTCCCCTCCATATCAGTTTTTGCCAACTCTCGCAAATGTGCTAAGGAAAAGTCAGACCCATAATTTTTCGCAATCGTCGCAAGTGCTGCCACACCACAATCTCGTTGATCGACTTGCTGGACATATTTGTATCGTTTTAACATGGCATTTCCTTATCTATTCTTTCTTAATTCTATTCTACTAGAAAATTTTGATAAAATTATCAAGATGTCAAGAACGACCTAAAATATGCCATGAACGACACTTTTTTGTATGACTGACATAGAATTTTCAAAAAAAGATAGATTTCTTTGGATTTAAAACCTAAAAAAGACAGCCAAATAAGATGTTTGAATATACTTAACTGACTTGAAAAGTCATGGTAGAAGCATCATGCTTGAACCTCTACCAACAACATCCCATAAAAAGTTCTTACCTCCCACTACTTTGAGCATTTCTTTTTCACTTAGCTCGCAAAAATTGCGAGTTAGCAGATTTGAGGCTGATTTTTTAATTTTTATGTTTGATGGTCTCTAATAAATTGATATGCATCTGTTTAATTTGGACTACTTTGTACACTCAAAATAAGCGTTAAGGTAAATCTAACTTATTTTTATAAAAATGCACTCAATAGTATTTTGAGATATTAACTATTTATGAGTTATTCTATAAATAGTATCAATTAATGAAAGTACACCCATAAAAGTAATTAACACTTCTGATATGGTGACGCTAAAAGATTCTTTCCATAAAAATTTTATTATTTAAAACAAAAAAACATCCAAACCCGATGTTTGAATGTCCTTAACTTATAAACTGATGTCAATATGGTCAATACAAGTTCAATTCACGAAAATCTGATAAAGTATTTCTCTAGAATTGTTTGCATTGCCATATTTCTTTTTCTTCAATAGACTTACCATTTTAGTAATTTCGGCCGTTTAATCATAAAAATTAATTGTGTTGAAGACTAAGTTATGAACTAAAAACAGTAATCCTCATAAATCATAAATGACTAGAAAGAAAATGATGATAAGTGGCGGAGGCAATAGATTTGACAAATAATTTGAGCCTATTATATCACCTACTATAATAGCCAGAATGTAGGCGATAAATAGCCCCGTTAAAAAACATTTTCGATATTTTTTAACGCTTAGCAAAATCTTTTCCAATTTGATAGCCTGCCATAAATAGCGCAAGAACCAACGCAGGCGCAATTCCGCCTATCACTTCTGTGAGTTCTGCTTCGTCTAATTCGTTAAAATCATCAAATTTAAATACGCGTGTTGACATTTGTCTACCTCCTTTTTATCTATTGACTAAGTATCCGATGCCAAGTCCTGCAGCAACTGCGCCTACTCCAATAACAACACCTTTAGAAATTACAATTCCCCCAATAATAATTGGGAATAAACCACCTTCAACCAGCATCATCTCATCTTCAGTGAGTGCTGAAAATTTATCCAATGCAACGACATTGTTCAATGTTGTGTTTGTCATATTATTTTTCTCCTACCATTCAAGACGGTGTTTCCGAAGAAAGCTCGTCATTTGTGATGTCGTAAGTTTTCACTTACTGCGATAATTCAGCAACGAAACATTAGTCGCTTTTTGTCGGCGCCAACTCAAGTCAACTCATCTCGTTTACAGTTTTAGTATAGCGTAATTTTCCCCTCTAAAAATCAAAATGTCATAAACGACCTGAAATATGCCAAATATGACCTAATATTTCCTGAATGGTCTGAAATATATCATGAACGACATGGCATTTGTATATTCAGAAGTTAAATTTCTGATAGAGATATTTAAGATAAAAACATCCAAACCAGATGTTTGAATGTCCTTAACTTATAAACTGATGTCGATATGATAGTTTCCTTTTTATTTTTCCCATCAATGACCTCTTTTCATAAACAGTATTTACTATTTCTCAAAATCATTTTTGAAGCAATAATGACAGAATTATCAACAGACTAGCCATTGCATTATTAGCAAAATGAATCGCAATACTAGTGCCTAGACTAATCGTTTTGCAGTAGGTAAAAGCTAGAATTTCCCCATACCTCCATATGTAAGCCAACTTCCTAAATTAGTCGGATTATGACTAAGACCAAAGAGCTCGATCGAAAGCAAGCAACCAATCCATCTATACTTTGACGATAATTTCCCAATCACTAGCCCACGGAAAATGACTTCTTCCACGATTGGCGCAAGAAAGACGAGAGTCAAGACATGTGGTAATAATGGTACTGTTTTCAATACATTTTCAATCATCTGTTGATTGGCTGTCGTTGCCTCACCACTATTTGCAAATATGATACTACCAATTATCGAAGCAACAGATAAACAAACAGCCCCTAGCGCAACAACACCGATAAATTTTGGCACGCTTATCTTGAGTTTAAAATCTGTTAAGCCCATTTTCTTGGCTAAGCAACGTGTCAATAGACAAAATAATATAACTAGACTAGAATTGATAACCGTTAAACTCGTCGTATATTCTAGATTAAAAAGATTAGAAGCCATAACAACTGGCGTTAAAATCTGTTCTGCTATAAACAGGCCTAGTGCGATAAGAGATGTAACCTAATTTTGATAGGCTAGCTTTTAAGACTCTTTGAAAGAAAGTTACTTCAATTTCCATAATTTATGTCGCCATTTTCTATTTAAAAATATTGCAACATTTTATAAGTTTAGTATATCGTAATTTTTCCTTCTAAAAATCAAAATGTTATGAACGACATCAATATGCCACGAATAACATGTTTTTTCTAAGATACGATTACTAAATCTCTTCTAAAATTTTTCGAAAAAAAGCAGTTCCCAAAATAGAAACTACTTTTATCTACCGACATAATGCATCACATGAAGTGTCCGAATCTCATGCATCAGAGGAACTGCCACATCATACTCGGTATGATGATAGTGGAAGCCACATTTTTCTTGAACACGCCTGGACTTGAGATTCCCCTCATAGTAACCACACCATAAATCCGTCAAGTCAAGCGTATTCAAGGCATAATCAATAACTGCTTCAACCGCCTCAGGCATCAAGCCTTGCCCCCAAAATGGTTTGCCAATCCAGTAGCCAAACTCAGCTTCTTGATTCGTCAAATCAAGGCTACTCTGCTGCCCAATCTTTAGACTAATGCTACCGACAACGCGATTTTCACTTTTTAAGTAAATGGCAAAATTCCCCGGCTCTTGAAAAACAGCGTCAATAATCTCTAAACTATTTTCGACACTCGTATGAACAGGAAAACCAGTTATTGGCCCAATATCAGGGTCACTTGCATAACGATAAAGATCTTCTGCATCCGTTTTTAACCAAGGTCTGAGCATCAGACGCTCTGTTTCCAGTCTTGTCATCCTAATTTCTCCTTCAAATACTTACCTGTATAAGACGTATCAACCTCAGCTACTTCTTCTGGTGTACCAACCGCCAAAATCGTACCACCACCGATACCACCTTCAGGCCCTAAGTCAATGATATGGTCAGCTGTCTTAATGACATCTAGATTGTGCTCGATAACGACAATCGTATTACCTTGCTCAACCAAGCGATTTAAGACTTCAAGCAAGGTGGCAATATCCTCAGTATGCAGACCAGTTGTCGGCTCATCTAAGATATAGAATGATTTACCAGTCGAGCGTTTTTGCAGCTCACTTGCCAGTTTCATCCGTTGGGCTTCACCGCCTGAGAGTGTCGTGGCAGGCTGCCCTAAAGTGACATAGCCCAAGCCGACATCGACAATCGTTTGTAGTTTCCGTTCAATTTTTGGAATGTGTTTGAAGAAGTCAACGGCATCAGACACGCGCATCTCAAGCACTTCTGAGATATTTTTCTCCTTGTAATGCACTTCCAATGTCTCAGAATTATAGCGTCTACCATGACAAATTTCACAGGGCACATAGACATCTGGCAAAAAGTGCATTTCGATTTTGATAATCCCATCACCAGAACAAGCCTCGCAACGCCCCCCCTTGACATTAAAGGAGAAGCGACCTTTTTTATAACCACGAATCTTAGCTTCATTGGTATTGGCAAAGAGATCCCGAATATCATCGAAAACTGAGGTATAAGTCGCAGGATTGGAACGCGGTGTCCGACCGATTGGGCTTTGGTCGATGTCAATCAAGCGCTCAATTTTCTCGTAACCTGAAATTGACTTGTATTTGCCTGGTTTATCACTGTTATGATTGAGTTTTTGCGCCAAGGCTTTCTTAAGAATGGCATTGACCAAGGTTGATTTACCAGATCCAGAAACACCGGTTACGGCTGTCATCACGCCTAAAGGAAAGGCAACATCTAGGTTTTGGAGATTGTTTTCAGCTGCGCCTTTAATGATGACAGCTTTTCCAGTATCCATTGGACGACGCACTGCTGGAATTGGAATTTTTCGCTTGCCAGACAGATATTGACCGGTAATTGATTTTTTATTTTTAGCGACTTGTTTAGGCGTGCCAGCAGCGATAATTTCACCACCCAAATCACCCGCACCGGGGCCAATGTCAATCAAATAATCCGCTGCCATCATCGTATCTTCATCATGTTCGACGACAATCAGCGTATTGCCCAGATCACGCATTTTCTTCAAGGACTCAATCAAGCGGTCATTATCCCGCTGATGTAAGCCAATCGACGGTTCATCTAAGATATAAAGCACACCAGATAAGTTTGAGCCAATCTGCGTTGCCAAGCGAATCCGCTGACTTTCACCACCCGACAGAGTCCCAGAATTACGAGACAAGGTCAGATAGTCCAAGCCGACATTTTTCAAAAAGCTCAAACGATCGCCCACTTCTTTGACAATCGGACGGGCAATCATCTCCTCATTTTCAGAAAGGATAAGAGAATGAATGAGTTCCAAATGCTCGCCAATCGGCAAGTTTGACAAGTCAGCAATATCATAGCCTTTTTCTCCATTCAACTTGACGGACAAAGCTTGTTCATTCAACCGTTTGCCATGACAAGTCTGACACGGCAAGGCATTCATATAAGCACGCATCTGCGTTTTCGTACTATCTGAACCTGTTTCGTAACGTCTGAAAATATTGGGTACAATCCCGACAAAAGCCATGTCCAAATCACGCAGACCAAAATCTCCCTCGTGATAAAAATGGAATAACTTGTCGCCTGATCCATAAAAAATCAAGGTTTTATCATCTTCTGATAGTTGCTCAAAAGGGGTGTCCAAATCGACGTTGAAAGCCGTCATGGCCTGCTCTAAAACGGCAGGATAATAGGTCGATGAGCCAGAATACCAAGGCACAACCGCACCCTCACGAATTGTTTTCGTCCCATCTGGCACGACCAAATCGAGGTCGACTTCCAGACGCATGCCAAGGCCATCACAGTCGGAACAAGCGCCTTGCGGGGCGTTAAATGAAAACAGGCGCGGCTCAAGCTCAGGCACAGAAAACCCACAAATCGGGCAGGCATAATACTCGCTAAACAGGAGCTCATTACCGTCCATGGTATCGATTTTGACATAGCCGTCACCTTGGCGCAAAGCCGCCTCAACCGAGTCAAACAGGCGCCCACGAATGCCGTCTTTGAGCACAATCCGGTCAATCACGATATCAATATCGTGCTTTTTATTCTTCTCCAGCTCAGGCGCATCGGACACATCATAAACCTCACCATTGACCCGCACACGAACATAACCGTCCTTTTGGATTTTCTCGAAAATCTTCTTATGTTGTCCTTTTTTAGCGCGGACAATGGGGGCTAAAATCTGGAGCCGTTGCTTTTCAGGCAAGGCTAAAACACTATCGACAATTTCTTCGACAGATTGTGCTGTAATTTTGCCATGACCATTGACACAGTAGGGCGTGCCAATCCGGGCGTAAAGCAGACGCAGATAGTCATGAATTTCCGTTACCGTGCCAACCGTTGACCGTGGATTCTTAGAAGTCGTCTTCTGGTCAATCGAAATCGCAGGCGATAAGCCGTCAATACTATCGACATCAGGCTTGTCCATGTTCCCCAAGAACTGGCGAGCATAAGCCGAGAGACTCTCAACATAGCGCCGTTGCCCTTCGGCATAGAGTGTATCAAAAGCTAGGGATGATTTTCCTGAGCCTGATAGGCCTGTCATCACGACTAATTTATCCCGCGGAATCGTGACGTCGATGTTTTTTAAATTGTGGGCGCGCGCGCCATGAATGATGATATTTTCTTGTGCCAAGTTTTACTCTTTCATTAATCAAATTTTATTTTAGTCAAATTGAAATGTTAAACCTATTATAACATTTTAGGAATTGATTATGCCAAATTTGAAACGCTGTCTAACAAATGCCAGCCTTTTTTAACGTTTGTAATGTCTCAACCAATCGTTTGATTTCATCAACATTTAATCGGGCAATATTTAAGCGTAGTGCAGGCGTTTTATCGCCGAAAATAAAGCTGGGGAGGCATAAAATGCCTGCTGCGATTACCTCGTCCATCTGTTTTTTTGTCAGCGTGTCCGTTGACAAGCGTAGCCAGACATAAAAGCCACCAGCCGGTCGATGACAGACAAACTCTTGACCGATTAAGTCGAAGAAATAGATCATTCTGGCGCTGATTTGCGCCCGCAAACTGGCAAGTTTATCTTGAAAAGTCACATCTGATAAAGCATCATTCGCTAAAACTTGCGGAAAGATACTGAGCGTCAAGTCTAAATCTTGCCGCGCAGTGGATAATTTCTCCAAGACGGCTGGTGGTGCGCTGATCCAGCCGATTTTTGTCGTTGAGCCGATGATTTTAGACAAAGACCCAATGTAAATCACATTTTGCGGGTCTAATTGTTTCAAAGGTGGGGCTGTCGTTCGCTTGTCAAATGGTAGCAGACCAAAAGCATCGTCTTCGATAATCGGAATCTTGTAAGTCTGGCAGAGTTTAATCAAAGCCTGTCGACGTGCTAAAGACATGGTTGTACCAGTGGGATTTTGAAAAGTTGGGTTGAGCATGACTAGCTTGACACGATGCTTTAAAATCTCATTTTCTAGCAAATCTAAACGCATGCCCTCTTCATCCATTGGCACACCAAATAATCGAATCCCTGCGGTCTGAAATAAATTCAAGGCATATAAAAATGACGGCTGACAAATCGCCACCGCATCGCCACTATTGAGCAAGGCTTGCACAATCAAGAAAATCGCCTGATGACCGCCTGAAGTAATCATTAACTGCTCGACTGGTAGGGTCAACTGATCATCCTGTGCCAGCAGATTGGCAATCGCCTGACGAAGTGGAAAATAGCCTAGCGCATCTTGATTTTTATCCGCTTCAATAAAATCTCGCCAATTGGACTGAGGTAAATCAAAAGCTGGGACTAAATCAAGTGGCAACTCACCTGTATAGGCATCAATCGCAGAACTATCCTGCAATTTTTCTTTGATTTGTTCTATTAATTGATGATGTTCATCTGGTTGCTGTGATTGTATCAACTGATGCCAATCGACTACTGGTTCTTGACTTAAGCCCCATTTATCGTCATTGACCATCGTCCCACTGCCTCGTTGGCGTTTAATAATCCCTTTGGCCTCAAGCTCAGCCATGACTCGCACAATCGTTGAGCGATTAACGCCAATCAACGCTGCCAATTTGCGTTCCGAAGGCAATTTTTCACCGGGTAAGAGCTGACCATTTTGGATATTTTGCGTGATGTGTTTCATGATTGACTGGTAGATCGGTGTTTTGGGCGTTTTCTCAATATGCCAATTCATTCTGGATGCCTTTCTTGAAAATTGGATGGTAAAAAAACAATCCAATTGGCTGTTTTATTTAGCATACCAAATGCTAGAATAGAAAGCAAGTAAGAAAATTCAGATACATCATGAAGACTAAATAAGGGGGCAATAATAATGAAAAAAACACTAACAATCGCTGGCAGTGATGCGACAGGTGGCGCTGGCTTACAAGCAGATTTAAAAACCTTTCAAGAATATGGCACCTTCGGCATGAGTGCCATTACTTCTATCGTTACCATGGACATTCATGATAATTGGTCGCATAGCATTGAAACGATTGAACCTGAGGTCGTTGGTCGCCAGCTTGATACCATTTTTGCAGGTGACAAGCCCGATGCCCTGAAAACAGGCATGTTGGGCGATATTCGAACGATTACTGTCGTCCGCGATGCCATTGACCGTTATCAACCCAAAAACATCGTGATTGACCCCGTCCTTGCCTGCAAAGGAACTGCTGGTATTCTGCTTTCTGAAAATGCAGATAGCATTCGTGAATTGCTCTTGCCTGTGGCTGATGTGACGACGCCAAACTTGATTGAAGCTGGCATTTTATCTGGCCTTGGCGAGCTGACAAGGCTTGCAGACATCGAAAAAGCGGCGACAATTATCCACGGCTATGGTGCTAAAACAGTGATTATTAAAGGTGGGAGACGATTTGATAACCAGCACGATGAAGCCCTAGATCTCTTCTACGATGGTCATGCCTTTCACTACCTGAAAAGTCCACTCATCCATTCCGACAATAATCACGGTGCAGGCTGTACCTTTGCAGCT
Organism: Pseudolactococcus reticulitermitis; assembly: GCF_002260845.1. Lineage (GTDB taxonomy): Bacteria > Bacillota > Bacilli > Lactobacillales > Streptococcaceae > Pseudolactococcus > Pseudolactococcus reticulitermitis. Next base: position 69,674 of record NZ_BEDT01000003.1, read on the forward strand.
GCCATTACCGCTGTGCTTGCCAATGGACAATCAATTCTTGACGCCGTGACAACTGCCAAAGCATTTGTCCATGCTGCCATCATCAAAGGGCATCCTTTTAATCAATATCTCGGCCATATCTGGCATGGTGCTTATCGAGATAGCGGTCATTTCAAGTCATGAATTGGAAATTGGAGACTATATATAGATGAATACGAACAATAAAAAAATAATCCTTTTAGCCATCATCATCGCCCTCAATGTTGCCATTTCTAAAATTCTATTAATCCCAACACCGGGAGGATTTGTGACTGTCATGGATGGTCTTGTTTTTACCACAGCGACGCTTTTCGGCAAAAAAGAAGGGGCTATCGTCGGTGGTCTCAGCGGTTTTCTGCTTGATATCGTAAGTGGTTATCCGCAATGGATGCTGTTTTCACTTGTCATTCACGGCGCACAGGGCTACCTATCTGCTAGTACCAAATCACGTCCCCTGAACTATCTGCTTGCGACCAGTCTCATGGTCATCGGATATGGTCTTGCAAATATTCTCTTTTATGGTCCAGGCGGTTTTATTCCCAGTCTAATTCCAAACCTCTTACAAAATATTGCAGGGATTATCATTGCCATAGCACTTGTACCGACCTTACAGCGTGTTTTAAAACTCAGTACACCGTAAGCTCTAAAAAGGAGACCTCCTCATGACGACACCAGAACATTTTTTTCATACCAGCATCACCCAAAATAAAACAAAAAAAGTTATCCTAGCGGCACTTTTCGCAGCGCTCGCCTATGTTTCTATCCAGTCACTCCATGTGGCGATTTTCGCCCCTATCGGAGCACCATTTTTCCATGTCGGCAATGCAGTCGTCGCCCTCGCTGCGCTCTATCTCGGCTTTGGCTACGGGACTTTTTCAGGCGCCATTGGTCTCGCTATTTTTGACCTTGTCAATGGTTATGCCGTTGAGATGCCCGTTGTTTTTCTGGGCAATGTCCTAGTCGCTTTGACCATTCAGCTCGTTTATAAAGCTTTACATCGGATTTTCGCTGATAAACTCTGGATTGTCACAGTCGCAGTCGCATCTGGCGTTTTAATGAAACTGCTGACCGATTTTCTGAAAGGCTTGATTCGAGCCTTGGTGGCTGGTGGGAGTTTAGAACCTGCGACTGCAGCTGCCTTTACTTCCCTGCTCGCCACTGCCATTAACGGCATTGGCACAATTATTTTAGTCACACTTTTATATTTGCCGCTGAAAACCATTCTCTTAAAAGTTATCAAATAAAAATAGGAGTGTCATCGATTGGATGACCACTCCTATTTTTATCTCTAATAAATTAGTTTCCCAAGTAAGCAATCACTTCAACTTCAACTAAAACATCTTTGGGTAATCGGGCAACTTCAACAGCTGAACGTGCTGGAAATGCTGCACCAAAAGCTTTCGCATATTCGGTATTAAAGGGTACGAAATTTGCCATATCACTCAAAAAACACGTCGTTTTGACCACATGATTAAAGTCTGTGCCAGCTTCAGCCAGAATGGCACCAACATTTTTCATCACTTGTTGCGTTTGTTCGGTAATGGTCGCACCGACAATTTCGCCTGTTGCGGGGTTCAATGGAATCTGACCTGATGCAAAGAGAAAATCTCCCACAATTTTGCCTTGGACATAGGGTCCAATAGCTCCCGGCGCTTGATCTGTTGCGATCGTTTTGATTGACATAACAATCCTCCTCTAAATTTTGTTATAACTGTTCTACTGTCTAGTATAACAAATAATCAGAAAATTTTGTCAAAAAGAATTGCAAAAAGTCGATGCTTTTCAACATCAACTTTTGTATTAAATGTTTAATTCCCAATCAAGGTCATAAAACTCGCCTCAGTTTGACCATAAGATACACGGACACGATTAAGGGCAAAAAGGCCATCTACACTGCTGGCAAGACCTGGATGAGTCGTTAAGCCAAGTTTATAGCCTGCCGCTTCAGCCAATCCTGCCGTTTCAGTGTTATAGCGCCCTGCTGGATAACAGATAACTGATGTATCTTGATGCAGTAAGTTATCCAAATACTTTTTAGAATCGACTAACTCACCAGTTGCTGCCTCATTGCTTGAAAACTCCAAATCTGGATGCCTAACGGTATGACTACCGACAGACATGAGCGGATTAGCTTTCAACTCTGACAACATCCCATCTGTCATCGTATCTTCATTCCCCAAATTTCCAGTAATAATGAAGAAACTCCCTTTCATCCCTAACTCCGTTAAAATCGGCATGGCTGTCTCAAGGGCATTTTTGTAGCCGTCATCAAAGGTTACCCAGACAATTTTTTCTGCTGGTTTTTCATTGGTTGTCAGTACCCGATAAGCTTCCTCAGGACTCAAGGTATAATAGCCCGCATTTTTCAGTGCCGTCATTTCCATCTTGAACTCATCAGCTGGCACAAATAAAGTGTTGCCATCAACGACATCGGCGATGTGATGATACATCAAAATCGGAAACTTGATGGGCGTCTCGGACTTAATCCACTCAGGCTCTGCTTCTGGTTTAGCCGCTTCTTCTGCGCTAGAACTTGATGGCTCACTGCTTTCCTCAACGACTTTATCAGCCACTGACTTCGTCACTTTGGTTGGCCGGTTTTCAGACTTTGCGGATTGTCCTGATACCATTTTGAAACAAATCAGACCAACTAAGGCAAGGAATAAGACTAAAATCGAAATTTGTAAGGCTTTTTTCATATAGTTATTTTCCCTTATGGTTTCAAACGGTGGAGGAGACGTGGGAACGGAATCGCTTCGCGGATATGTTCATTGCCTGTGATCCAAGTCACGGCACGTTCTAAGCCGAGTCCGAATCCTGAGTGTGGCACACTGCCGTATTTGCGGAGGTCGAGATACCAAGCGTATTCTTCTTCTGAGAGACCAAATTCAACTAATTTAGCTTTGAGGTACTCATAGTCTGTCGCACGCTCACTACCGCCAATGATTTCACCATAACCTTCTGGCGCCAATAAATCCGCACAAATGACCACGTCATCACGCGTTGGATGTGGTTTCATGTAGAAAGCTTTAATCGCTTTTGGATAGTTGAGGATGAATGTCGGCACACCAAAATAGTTTGAAATCCATGTTTCATGTGGCGAGCCGAAGTCATCTCCCCATTCGATTGCTTCATAGTCGTTGTCAGCCTGATGTTCTTGTAACAAGGCAACCGCATCATCGTAAGTAATCTTTTTAAATGGTGTTTCAATGTATTTTTCAAGCACTGTCACATCACGGTCAAGTTCATTTAAGGCATAGCTTTGATTGTCGATGACAGCCTTGATGATGTGTTTGACATAGGCTTCTTGGACGTCAAGGGATGCTTCGTGGGTCGTGAAAGCCATCTCAGGCTCAATCATCCAGAACTCTGTCAAGTGGCGACGTGTTTTAGATTTTTCAGCCCGGAAAGTTGGCCCAAAGGTAAAAACTTTGCCAAAAGCCATGGCACCCGCTTCCGCATAGAGCTGACCTGTCTGTGACAAGAAAGCAGGCTGACCAAAGTAGTCTGTCTCAAACAATTCCGTTGTGCCTTCTGGTGCTGACCCTGTCAAAATCGGGCTGTCGATTTTGATAAAGCCACGCGCATTGAAAAACTCATAAGTCGCCCGAATGATTTCATTTCGAACCAGCATAATCGCGTGTTGTTTCCGGCTACGCAACCACAAATGACGATTATCCATCAGGAAGTCTGTCCCGTGCTCTTTCGGTGTAATGGGGTAATCTACTGACTCGCCAATGACTTCAATATCAGTCACATCAAGTTCATAGCCAAATTTGCTACGGTCGTCAGCCTTAACAGTCCCTGTAATTTTCACAGACGTTTCTTGGGCTAAATGTTTGATGCTATCAAACTTAGCAAGCCCTTCTGCTTCACCAAATTTTTCGATGAAATTTGGTTTGAAAGCAACTGCTTGAAAATAAGCCGTGCCATCACGTAATTGTAAGAAAGCAATCTTACCCTTACCTGATTTATTCGCGACCCAAGCGCCGAGTGTAATTTCTTGACCGACATAATTTTTAACATCAATGATGGATACAAAGTTACTCATTTTTCTCTTATTTACCTATCTACTCAATTTATTTTAACAGCTGAATGGCTAGTCTGCCATATATTTTTTAAGGCGATTGACAGCATCAAGCAAAGTCGCCATATCTGTCGCATAACTCATTCTAAGATTGTCACTTGCACCAAAACCTGCACCGGTTACAAGGGCAACGCCTGTTTTTTCCAAAATATCATCACAAAATGCTGTGACATCTGTGAAGCCTTTGATCGCCATGGCTTTGGCTACCCTTGGAAAGAGGTAGAATGCCCCTTGTGGCTTGATGGCTTCAAAGCCTGGGATGTCGTTGACTAACGGATAAATCGTGTTTAAACGGTGTTCAAATTCTGCCCGCATGGTTTCAATGGCGGTTTGGTCTCCAGTTAAGGCTTCAATCGCTGCGTACTGAGCAACTGCCGACGGATTAGATGTCGTCTGGCTGACGATTTTACTCATGGCACTGATAATCTCAGGATTGCCGACGGCAAAACCAATCCGCCAACCTGTCATAGCATACGTTTTTGAAACGCCGTTGATAATCAAAGTCTGCTTTTTAATGGCATCAGAAAGACTAGAAATCGGTGTAAAAGCATGCCCATTATAGACCAGTCTGCCGTAAATATCATCAGCTAAAATAATGACCTCATTATCAACCGCCCAGTTCCCAATGGCGCGCAATTCGTCTGCTGTATAAATCATCCCTGTCGGATTTGACGGCGAATTGAGGATTAAAACGCGCGTTTGAGGGGTTTTGAGGGCTTCAAGTTGGGCAACCGTGACTTTAAAGTCTGTTTTCTGTGTCCCAACGGCAAAGACAGGGACACCACCGACCATTTTAATCTGATCGGCATAGCTGACCCAGTAGGGCGTTGGAATGATAACCTCATCACCAGCATCTAAGACACTGGCAAAGAAAGCGTAGAGGGCAAATTTCGCGCCAGTTGTCACAACAACTTCGTTTCGCGCAACGCCATAGCCATAGAAGGTTTCAAAATAGGTCCCGACAGCATCTTTGAGTTCCGGCAAACCACCTGCCTGCGTATAAAAACTCGCCTTACCTGAATCAATCGCAGCCTTGGCTGCTGCTGCGATATTGTCAGGCGTTGTAAAATCAGGCTCCCCAATGGTTAGCATGAGAATATCACGCCCCTGGGCTTTCAATTCCTTGGCACGCGCAGACGCTGCTAGTGTCACGGATTCTTCTAAATTATTGACTAGACTTGATAATTTCATAAGGCACCTTCTCTCAACTGATTGACAAAAATTTCCGATTACCTACGATTATACCAAAAATGCGTTGAAAAATCTGCCTTAGCTCGACATATTCTAAAATATAACGCTATTCTTTTAATATTAGCCTTTCAATTTCTCCCCAGTCTCAAAGGCATACAACACCATATCTTTGGTCTGCCAAGCGACTTGATCGTCATAAAGGGTTAAGGTTGCTGTTTTTTCAGTCAAGTCACTTTTATTATCAGCTAACTTAACGACTTTAATCTCACCACCCTGAGCAGGGATCAAAACACCTAGCGCCTGCCCCTTACTATCCTGACCGATGACACTGTAGGTCGTGTCTGTCGTCGTTGTGATGTCGAAATTCGTCACTTTTTTGACGTCTGTCTTTGCCTTGACAAGGCTAATGGCATCAGACTTAGCACGAGAGTAAGGGCTCATAGCTTGCATATAAAAGAAGATGGTGCCAATCAGAAACGCCAAAATAATCAAGAGCACCCCAATCCAAATTTGGCTGATTTTTGTCATTCGTTTTTTTCTCATAACTGCCTTTCGTTCTATCAAAAATTATCTCAAAAACTCTTTGGTTTCCTGTAAAATATCCTCAATTTTTGCAAAGTCCACACGACTGGCTTGTCGCAAGTTCTTGACCATTTTTTTGGCGTAGGTTTTGCCTGCCAAACGTTTGTCGAGGATGATGACGACTGATTTCTGGTCTTTTCGACGATTGACACGCCCAATCGCTTGTTTGAGCTGCAAGGTTGCCAAGGGGACTGAAAAATCATAGAAAGGATTTTTAAATCGCTTGGCATATTTCCGGATTAAGATGTCATCCGGTACGGTAAAGGGCAGTCTCGTCACCAGCAAAATCAGCTCGTCTTGGCGCTCAAAATCGACGCCTTCCCAGAATTTTTTACTGCCTAAAAGAATGGCATGCCCACGCTCATCAAATTTTTTCTTAACCCGACTAGCATCTCCTGTCACATCAGCTTGGAGAAAGTCTACTCCCGCTGTTTCTAACGCCTGTGCGGTCAGCGCTAGGCTGTCGTTGCTGGTAAATAAAACCACCATGGGCTTGCCGAGCTTGGCAAAGCACTGCACCTGCTCTGCGATAAATTCAGCGTAGATGTCAGGCGCAAGCGTCGTGACATCGACGCTGTCCGTCGCGAGAAAAACCTGCTGATTGTCGTTTTTCTCCTGAGGGATAGTGTCAAAAGTGTAATTCGTAAAGCCTAAAAGCTCGGGAAAGACAGCTTTTTTCTCAGACATAGACAAGGTCGCACCGATTAAATAAGTCTTGGTCGGTTGGGGAATCATCGCCGCAAAATTCAGAAAGTCTGTCGGACTAGATTTGAGGACGTGATTTTGAATCCAGACAAAATCTTCCGGATTCGCTAACACATCTGTGATGGCTGTCAAGCCTAATTCCTGTGCATCCAGACGGATTTTATCAACATTGAGCTGACGTCGGGATAAGTGGTGGGTCAGGCTCTCTAGTAGTCGTTTGTGGAGCTGAGAAGTATGGCGATTAACCTTGACCAGCTCGTCTAGAAGTTTAACTGATTTTTGCTGGGCGCTTTCCAAAATAGAAAAGAGCTGCTGCGACTCGTCCACAACTAAAACCTTATCTTCAAACATGACCGTTTGATCAGCAATCCGTTCCGCTAAATAAGCATGGTTCATGACGATGACCTGAGCATGCTCAGCTTTTTTCTGTGTGAGTTGCCAAAAATCTTGCTCAAAGTAGAGCTGGCCTGGACTCACTGTCCCCGTATGGCGGATGCTATCCAGATAGGCATGGCTAGTCATGGTTAGGCTTAACTCATCGAGTTCTCCCGTTTTCGTCTCCGTCAGCCAGACCAGTACTTTCATCTTGAAAATCTCAAAGTTTTTGCCATCATCTGCGCGATAAAGCAGTTTGCTGAATTTTTCAAGCGAGATATAGTTGGCTGTGCCAAGCACTTTAGCAAAATTAACGCCAAATTTCGCCTTGAAAATAGGGGCTAAATCCTGCATGAGTTGGTCTTGTAAAATCTTCGTTGGCACTGACAAAATCAGCTTTTTCCCTTGACCTAACAACGTCAATAAATAAGCATAGGTCTTACCAATGCCAGTCGGTGCCTCAATGAAAGCCGCTGCATCATCTGCTAAACGGGCCTTGACCACTTCCGCAAAGGCTTTTTGTTGGGGGCGTTCAGCTAAATGCAGCAATTTCAAATTTTGTCGAAAATTCTTTTTGACTAAATTTTTGTTTTCCGAAAAATATGGTTTCAAAGTCGAGATATGATTGACCTTGAGCATATCGGCGTGCTTGCGTTTGGCCTCTGGCAGCTGTTCTGTAATGACTAATTTGGTTTCATAGATGAGATTATCAGCATGTTGTGCGATTTCAGTCAGGACATTTTTGGGTAGATGGCGCATTTTTTCCTGTAATTTAAGCAAAAGTTTGGCTGTCGCATAGGCATCTGACAGGGCTTCATGTGGTTTATCATGCTGCAAGTTCAGGACACGCGAGAGAGTCTCTAGCCCATACTTCTCCAGAGTTGGGAAGAAAACCCTTGCCAGTTCGACCGTGTCGACTCTCGGCATATCAAGGCTGACACCATGTTGCGCAAAGGTACGGGCGAGGAGATGGTAGTCGAATTTGACATTATGCGCGACGAAAACGCAGTCACGCAGAATGGCGGCAACTTCAGGCAGGACATCAGAAAAATCAGGCGCGGCCTTGGCTTGAGCTGTCGTGATGCCTGTGAGGATGGTAATGTGGTAGTCCAGCGCCTCGTGAGGATTGACGTCGGTCTGATAGGTCTGTATGATTTTGCCCTTGTCGACCACGGCAATACCAATCTGGATAATTTTACTCGTGTGGCTAGCGCTCGTCGCCTCTAAATCCACTACTGCGTATTTGGTCATAGTTTTCGTTTTCTATAATGTAAAAGATAAGTTAAATCCATTATAACATATAATGTTTTTTGATATAATGAGGGAAGCAAGCCAGATTTGAAAATGGCAAAAGGAGTTCTGATGCAAACGACACAAATCAAAATGATTACCAATCCCATCGCCTACGAAAACACCTACTTTCTCACCAACGACATGGCAACCCTCGTCATCGACCCGGGCAACGACACGGAGACAATCCTCAGCACCATTCACGACCTTGACAAACCTGTCGCTGCCATTCTTTTGACCCACACCCACTACGACCACATCATGAGCGTTGACGCCGTCCGCGAGGCGACTGGCGCGCCAGTCTATGTCAGCGCACTTGAGGCAGACTGGCTCTACACGCCAACCCTGAATCTCTCAGGCCTACCGCACCACGAGCATGATTTACCCAATGTCGTGGTCAATGCTGCAGAACACACTTTTTCAGAAGGCACAGCCTATCACATCGGTGGCTTTGACTTCACTGTCCTTGCCACACCGGGTCATTCCCAAGGTGGCGTTTCTTTCGTTTTTGAAAAAGAAGCCATCGTTTTCACAGGCGATGCCCTTTTCTCAGGTACCATTGGCAGAACTGACTTAAATACAGGCGATATAGACACCCTCAAACAGTCTATTCAGACCCAACTTTTCACCCTACCAGATGACTATCGTGTCTTTCCTGGGCATGGTCCGCAAACGAGAATTGGTGCTGAGAAATTGCATAATCCGTTTTTTATAGCTTAATCAATAGTAAAGTAAAATACAAGTCACAGCGTTCATATCTGGTGTGACTTGTATTTTTTGCTGATGCTAATACAAATTTTTGCTACTGCTAATACAATTTTTTACTACTGCTAATACAAATTTTTGCTACTGCTAGTGCAATTTTTTACTACTACTAATACAAATTTTTGCTACTGCTAGTGCAATTTTTTACTACTGCTCCTGTAATTATTTTTTACTGCTCGTGTAAAAACTTTTTACTGATCGTGCAATCGCCCTACCCAAATTTATTACCAAGTTTGAACCAAGAGAGGAGACACACCAAGGCAACTAAGATGAAACCAAGCATAAGATGGAACACATCTTGCCTACCACCTGTTCTAGGAACTGTTGACCTGTTTGAGTAGCATTAGCCGGTTTATAGACAAAGCTGAAAGTTTGGGCTTGTTCTGTAATCATGACCGTGATTTTATCGCCGAGAGAGATTAATTCATAACCTGCAATTCAAACCTCTCGTTTTTAACTTTGCTGACTTTTTTTTCATCAATATCTGCCATCATCCGATAACAAAACCCTTTTCATGTTATACTGAGCATATAGCGTCCTCACTAGAAACCATCAGGAGGCGTTTTCCGAATGGAGACACATGGTCACAAAACAAACTATCGGCTTTTTTAAAAGTCACAAGGCAGACGAGTACCGCATCGCCCTCTTGCCCCAAGAACTGGCACAAATCACGCATCCTAATGCCATTTATCTGGAAAGCGGTTATGGTGATGATTTTGGGATTACTGATGCCGATTATGCCGACTTAGGCGCGCATATCGTCTCGCGTCAGATTGCGCTTAAACAGGACATCGTTTGCGAGCCCAAGATTGGCGAATCCGACATTTTAAGTCAGCTCCTACCGCATCAGACTGTCTTTGGCTGGATTCATGCCAAGCAAAGTCTGGACATTACAAACGCCCTACTCGCCACAGGTGTGCGCGTCATCGCTTGGGAAGACATGTGTGACAACCATCAGCATACCTTTTGGCGCAATAACGAACTGGCTGGTGAGGCTGCCATTCTCCACGCCTTTCTTTTGACCGGTCAGATGCCCTATGATACCAAAGTCGCCCTGATTGGTCGAGGGAGCGTGGCCTTTGGTGCCACCCGTGTTTTGCAGGGGCTGGGCGCCGATGTGACCGTCTTTCGGCGCAATCAGGAAAGCTTACTCAGACAGACCCTCGGGAACTTCGACGTCGTTGTCAACGCAGCGCTCTGGGATGTCAAGCGTGAGGATCATCTGATTAGGACAGATGACTTAGCCTTGCTACGGCCCGGTAGTCTGATTATTGATATTTCTGCTGATGCTGGTGGGGGGATTGAAAGTTCACATATCACGACCATGACTGCCCCGACCTATAAAATCAGTCAGGTCACGCATTATGTCGTCGACCATACGCCCAGCATGCTCTATCAGACAGCATCGAAAAGTATTTCTCAGGCGCTCTTGCCATTTTTAGATGACTTGATTTCAGGTACTGACAATGAGGTCTTAACACGAGCGACGATTATCAATGAGGGACAAATTTTAGATCTAGATATTTTAGCTTTTCAAGCGCAGTGAGTGCATCAAAAAAGCAGAGAATGATTTAACATCATTTTCTGCTTTTTGCGTTTAGTCGTTTGACACAACCACTTTCGAGTAATTGGCGACATCAGCTGTAATCGCTGCGACAAAGTCAGTCAAGCTAAACTCAGCTGTTGCCTTGCTACCATAGCGGCGAACATTGACCGATTTATCCGCCTGTTCTTTATCCCCAACGATGATTTGGTAAGGGATTTTATTGGTTTGCGACTGACGAATTTTATACTGCATTTTTTCATTGCGCTCGTCAACATTGACCCGGATACCGACATTTTTCAAGATGTCAGCCACTTCCCAAGCGTAATCAACGTGTGCGTCATTCGACACAGGAATCACAGTCACTTGCGTTGGCGCGAGCCATGTTGGGAAAGCACCTTTATAAACTTCTGTCAGGTAGGCGACGAACCGCTCCATGGTTGAGACAATACCACGGTGAACCATGACCGGCCGATGTCCTTCGCCATCTGCACCGATATACTCTAACTCAAACCGCTCAGGGAGCAAGAAGTCCAGTTGAATCGTAGACAAGGTTTCTTCATTACCAAGTGCTGTTTTAACTTGCACATCGAGTTTTGGTCCGTAGAAGGCTGCTTCGCCTTCTGCTTCAAAGTAGTCCAACTCCAGCTCATCCATGGCAGCTTTCAACATGGTTTGGGCATTTTCCCACATGTCGTCATTGTCGAAATATTTCTCAGTATCTGCTGGGTCACGATAAGACAGACGGAAACGATAGTCTGTGACATTGAAATCTTCGTAGACATCTGTCATCAGTTGCAAGGTGCGTTTGAACTCATCCTTGATTTGGTCTGGACGAACGAAAACGTGACCGTCATTGAGGGTCATTTCACGCACACGTTGCAAACCAGAAAGGGCGCCTGATTTTTCATAGCGGTGCATCATGCCAAGCTCGGCAATCCGAATTGGCAACTCACGATAAGAATGGACGTCATTTTTATAGACTTCGATATGATGTGGACAGTTCATGGGACGCAAGACTAATTGCTCACCGTCACCCATGTCCATTGGCGGGAACATATCTTCGTGATAGTGATCCCAGTGACCAGACGTTTTATAGAAGTCAACGCTGGCCATAATCGGTGTATAAACGTGTTGGTAGCCACGCGCGATTTCCTTATCAACGATATAGCGTTCAATCGTCCGACGAATTGTCGCGCCATTTGGCAACCAGAAAGGCAGACCCGAACCGACTTCTGGGTTGACCATGAACAAGTCTAGTTCCTTACCGAGCTTGCGATGGTCACGTTCCTTAGCCTCCTCACGCATTTTCAGATAGGCTTTGAGGTCTTTTTTATCGAACCAAGCTGTGCCATAGACGCGCTGCATCATGGCATTGTCGCTGTTCCCACGCCAATAGGCGCCCGCCACGTTCATAAGATGGAAAATTTGGATGCGACCAGTAGACGGGATATGTGGTCCACGGCAAAGGTCAGTATAGTCGCCTTGACTGTAAATGGTCAAGCCGCCTTCATCTTCATTATGCTCTTCGATTAACTCCAGTTTATACGGGTCAGCGGCAAAAATTTCTTGTGCTTCAGCTTTGGTCACTTCACGGCGAACAGACGGCAGATTTTCTTTGACGATTTTCATCATTTCTGCTTCAATGCCTGGCAGGTCTTCGTTCGAGATTTGACCCGCCGCATTGTCCGTATCGTAGTAGAAACCATCTTGAATAGACGGGCCAACGCCTAATTTGATGTCAGGGAAAAGACGGCGCGCTGCTTGCGCAAACAAGTGAGCGGCTGAGTGACGGAGCAAGGGCAAAGCATCTTCGTGATCAGGTGTCACGATTTCAATCGTGCCGTCTTCTGTGATGGCACGCGTCGTATCAATCAACTTGCCATTGAATTTACCTGCCAAGGCCTTTTTAGCCAGTGATTTGCTGATAGATTCAGCAATTTCAAAAGTTGTGACGCCACGATCAAAAGATTTGACAGCACCGTCTGGGAATGTGATGTGTATCATGATTTACTTCTCCTTAATTAAGATGTTGAGGCGACTGATTTGGTGTGTAGGATTTTTCCCCGCGACAAGTAATCGCAGGAGTGAATTAGGAAAAAGACGTCAAGACACGACAGTGTCTGCGTACTTTACATTTATTTTCCTAACACCAAGGAGCCGAAACTCAGTTGATTAAAAATGTAAAAACGCCCTGCGTTCAATTATGAACACAGGACGCTTGCACGTGGTACCACCTGACTTTTTTCCCACCTCAAAAAGATGAAAACTCTCAAGCCGTAACGTGGCAACACGTGATTTTTTTCAAAATCAGGTTCAGATAAAGTAGTATTAATATTGTGATGTCACAGTGCTTTCACCACCCACTGCTCGCTAGTTGATACCCATTCAGGTCTCTCAAATCATTCAATATTAACGTGTCTTTACTGTCTTATTATAAAACTTTATTGATTTTTTGTCAAAAACAAATCTGATACTTTAAAACGTGTCAATAATTAATTTAACATTCAAAATCGTCAAAACAATCGCCGCAAGCCAGCCTAAAGCTGCAATGAGCTTATTATTTTTAAAGCGTTTGCCCATGATTTTTTCACTAGAGGTATAGTAAACGAGTGGAATCATTGAAACAGGTAGGGCAATAGATAAGAAAACCTGTGACTGAATCATCAAGGTATCTAAGCCACCCTCACGACCATGATAATAAATCGCTGCAATCAAGACCGGAATGACTGACAAACCACGGGTAATCAAGCGACGCGCCCAAGTTGGCAATTTTAAATTAATGAAACCTTCCATGACGATTTGACCTGATAAAGTACCTGTAATCGTTGAGTTTTGTCCAGATGCTAAGAGGGCAACCGCAAATAAAGTGGACAGGACGGGACTTGCAACAGCACCGGCTAATTTGTTATCTTGCAAGGCATTATAGAGTGAGGTAAAGGTGCCCAGACCTTCGCCACGACCGAAGAACATGGCAGCCCCTAAAACGAGCAAGAGCGTATTAATGATAAAGGCAACGCTTAATTGGATATTAGAGTCCCAAGTCGAGAAACGCACAGCACGCGCCACATCGTCCTCATCTTTACGGTTATATTTGCGGGTTTGAGCAATGGACGAATGTAAATACAGATTATGTGGCATCACGGTCGCCCCCACAATCCCCAGTGCCATAGTCAACTGACCTCGATCAAAGATTTCCTTTTGTGGTATAAAGCCTTTGACCATGTCAGCGATAGCTGGATCCGAAATGGCAACTTCATAAACAAAAACCGCCATAATCACGAAAATCAAGGTGATGACAATGGCTTCAATCTTGCGGAAGCCGAGTTTCATCAAGAAAAGCAAGAGCAGGACGTCAAATATCGTGAGAATGACGCCCCAGACAATGGGGAGGCCAAATAATAAGTTCAGGGCAATCGCGCCACCGATGACTTCGGCGATGTCTGTCGCCATGATGGCAAGTTCCGTGATAATCCAGAGGACAAAACCGAGTTTTCTGCTCGTGTGTTTGCGCGTGGCTTGCGCCAAATCTAGCCCAGTGACGATACCGAGTTTCGACGCCATATACTGCAAAAGCATGGCAATCAGGCTCGACACCAAGATGACTGACAAAAGCAAGTAGCCGTACTGCGCGCCGCCACCAATCGAGGTAATCCAGTTCCCCGGATCCATATAGCCAACAGCCACCAAGGCACCCGGCCCTGAAAAGGCTAAAATATTTTTCCAAAAACTATTATTTTTAGGGATGTCGACCGTCCCATTAATCTCTGCCAAGCTCGGACCGTTGGCATACTCGACGAATTTCTTATGTTCTTTCATGAATAACTCCTATTAATATTAATGGCTGTAATACTTTAACTGCCAGTCTTTTTTCTGAAAATGGGGGATGACAAATCGAGCATCGTCATCTGTTTTGACGATGACTGAGCCATCAGACAAAGTACTCACTAGGGTAATGAATTTGGGTGGTGTCTGATTTAAACTGCTCAAAAAATCGGTGGCTTCTTGGGTGAGCGAGACAATTTCATAGCGATAACCAACTTGGGCAGCGGTCAAATCCTGGGTAATAATCTCCCCCTCCCAAAAGCGCTCAGCTGGAATTTCTGAACCATGCGGATCAGTTTTGGGAAACTGCATGAGCGCATATAAGCGTTCGACTAATCTTTTAGAAGAAGAATGCTCCAAATTTTCAGCCTCTTCATGCACCTCATCAATCTGATAACCGGCCTGTTCGACTAAAAAAGTCTCCCAAACCCGATGTGATTTGATAATAAATCTCGCTTCACGGTAGCCTTCTGGTTTTAAGCGTACCCCGTAATATTTTTTATGCTCGACCAAGGCTTTTTTCGCCAGCCGTTTAATCATCTCTGTCGCACTCGGTGCTGAGACCTTGAGATAGTTAGCAATGTCTGTAATCCCAACCATCTTATCCGTCTTTTCTTCAAGTTGATAAATCGCTTTTAGATAATCTTGTTCTGTTTTTGAGAATTCGTCCATGTTATACTTTCTAATGCGTTCTAGTTGATAGTTTAGCATAGCCTAAACTATTTGTCAAGGGTTTATGACCTACATTTTCAGAAAATAAGCAGTAATTTTACATATGGCAGGCTTTAAAATCAGTTCATGCCATCAAAATATTTAGCCTGAGCTAATCTTTTCTAGCCTAAAATGTTTAGCAGATACTAAAAAAGCCTGACACATTGTCAGACTTCGTATTTTTGATTACTCAAACCAGCTATCCACGGTTTTAGCATTGGCTTTAAGCCATTTATCTGCTGCCTTGGTCGGTTTCATGCCTGACTGAATATCTAGCATGACACTTTCCATGTCGGCTGCTTCCCATTTAAATTTCGCTAAGATGTTGTAAACTTCTGGATGATCAGATTTAAACCCCTTACGTGCCAGTGTTTTGATGGCTTCCTTACCACCCATGGTCGCTTTCGGATCTTCCAGATAATGCAATTGATATTTGCTAAACATCCAGTGGGGGGACCAGCCTGTCATCACAATTTCTTCTTTATTTTTATAGGCTTTCTCGAGCGCTGATACCATTGCCCCACTTGACGAAGTCTGGAGTTGCCAGCCTGCGAGATTAGGATAGGCTTTAATCGTGTTTTCCGTCGCAATCATCATACTAGCACCCGGTTCAATGCCTGTGATGACTTGGTTTGCCTCAGTTGTCAAATCTGAAATGGACTGAGCTGACATATAATCTGGTACGACAAGCCCTGTTTTGACATCTGACAAGCTTGTGCCAACGACCGTTAAGTCATTTTCATATTTCTTCAGAAGCGCCCTGTGGGTATTCGGCAACCAAGCTGACAATGACACATCAATTTGCCCACTCGCGACTGATTGCCAGAGGACAGCATTATCAAGCGGTGTTAAGCTGACCTCATAACCACGCGCTTTAAGCGCTTGCCCGATGACATTTGTACTGGCAACTTCTGAATCCCACTCGACATAACCGAGACTAATTTTTTCATGACTTTGGCTAGTCATCGCAAATGAATTGACGATACCGCCACCCACCATGACCAAAAGCGTTGCAAGGACAAACCAATGCCGTTTACGACTTTGGGGTAATTTTTGACTGGGTTTCGTGTTCAATTTTTGCGTAAAACGATCCATAATAATTGCTAAAATAACTAAGGCAAGCCCATTGACAAAACCTGCACCAATATCTGCGTGCTGAACAGCTGTCAAGACACCCCGACCGAGACCCGGCGCACCAATCATACTGGCGGTCACTACCATTGACAGCGCCAGCATAATCGTTTGGTTGGCACCTGCTAAAATGGTATTTTTAGCATTTGGTAACTCAAGTTTCAGCAATTTTTGCCAAGATGTTGCGCCAAATGAATCCGCTGCTTCGACCAGCTCAACAGGCACTTGACGAATGCCAAGGTTGGTCATGCGAACGACTGGCGGTAGGGCAAAAATGATAGAGGCAAAGACACCCGGTACAACACCAATACCAAAGAAAGCAACAGCCGGAATTAAGTAAACAAAGCCCGGCATGGTTTGCATAAAGTCCAAAATAGGCTGAACAAGGGCTTGTGTTCGGTCTGACTTAGCCATGGTAATACCAAGCGGTACACCGATAACCAAGGAAATCAAGGCTGACATGATCACCAAAGTCATGGTAGACATCAAATCTTGCCAGAGTCCTTGATTAGCAATCAATAGCAAACCCGCCAAAGTAAAAATTGGAAAGCCCCATCTTCTAGGGGACGTGACAAGGGCGATTAGAAAGACACCTGCAATCATCAGAAACATCGGAATGGCTAGAAGACCATTTGTCATGCCTGTCATCATCGCATCTCCAGCGCTTTGGATGACATTAAAGAAACCGGATAGGTGTTGGGTCAGCCAGTCTACACCCTCTGACACCCATTTTTCGACAGGGAGTTTGCTGACGAGTAAATTAGACATCTTGCATTTCCTCCCTTTCGATTGGCTCGGTCACATGTGGTGCCGCTTCACTGGACTTAATTTCTTCATCTGTATCTGCTAGGGCTTCGAGAACTAGCCCTCTGATGACGACACCGCGCAAACGACCGTCTTCGACAACGGCAACTGGTGTTGTGGCGTCGTAGATAATTGGCAAAATGTCTGAAATTAACGTATCTGGCGTAATGACTGGCATATCAACGATGACATCTCGTAAAGGCAATTGTGCCTTACGTGCACGCACTGCCGCATCTGCCGACAGATAACCTCGGAAAGTCAGGTGTCTCCCCACCGCAACAAGACCTGAGACTTCCTTTTCTTGCATTCTGCGAAGCGCAACCGTTGGACCATCTACTATGACATTGGTCGTCAAAGCCGGAATCATGATATTTTCTGCGACCAACACTTTAGAGCGGTCAACGCCCTCGGTAAAGGTTTTGACGTAGTCATTTTCAGGGTTGGTCAGGATTTCTTCGCCCGTACCGACCTGCATGAGTTTACCGTCTTTCATGATGGCGATGCGATCGCCAAGGCGCAAGGCTTCATCGAGATCATGGGTAATGAAAATGATCGTTTTTTGAACGTTTGCCTGTAAATCAAGGAGTTCATCCTGCATTTCTCGGCGAACCAATGGATCGAGCGCTGAAAAAGCCTCGTCCATGAGTAGGATATCTGGGTCATTGGTCAGCGCACGCGCCAAGCCGACACGCTGTTGCATGCCACCTGATAACTGGTCAGGATACTGGTCTTTGAAAGCTAGCAACTTCGCATTATCAAGGGCATGTTCGGCACGTTTTTGCCGTTCTGCTTTGGGAACACCTTGAATTTCAAGACCAAACTCCGTATTCTCGAGAATTGTCCGATGTGGCAACAAAGCAAAATTTTGGAAGACCATAGACATCTTGCGACGTCGAATGTCTAGTAATTCTTTTTTATTCAGCTTAGTAATGTCTTGCCCGTCAATCATCAGCTGTCCGGCTGTTGGCTCAGACAGGCGATTGAGCAATCTGACCAGTGTTGATTTACCTGATCCTGAAAGCCCCATAATGACGAAAATTTCCCCTTCATTGATGGCTAGATTAATGTCATAGACGCCGACCGTGCTGCCTGTTTTTTTAAGAATCTCATCTTTGCTAACGTTTTGTTTGACCAATTCGAGTGCCGCCTTCCGACGCTTTCCGAATATTTTAGTCAATTGTTTAATTTCAACTTTCGGCATAAATTCCCCCTTTTTATTCCGCTTCGTGATAAAATTAATTCATGAAGTGACAACTTTTTATAAAAAATAGGTTGTCACTAAGTGGCAATTTTAATTCTACAGACAAATTGCCACTTTGTCAACAATTGTTGATTTCAAACCCTTTTACATTAGAAAGATACACGATATGAAAACAGTCCGAGAACCGCGCTATCGTCAAATTGCCTATGCCATTGCCGAAAAAATCGCTGACGGTGACTACCCGATTGGGAGTAAACTCCATGCCAGATCAACCCTTTCTGCACAATTTGGCGTGTCATCCGAGACAGCGCGTAAAGCCATCAGCATTTTAAATGACCTAGATATTGTCCAAGCTGTTCATGGCTCTGGCGTTAAAATTTTATCCCAAGAAAAAGCCAAAAACTTCTTGAACCAAGCTCAGGAAACGTCTACCATTCAGACTTTACATGCCCAGATTGACAATATCATGACCGTTCAAAAAACGGCAATTGATAATCTCTCCGACTCACTTGCCACCTTATTTGAACAAACCGCACGAGTGCAAAAGAAAAATCCATTAGCCCCCTATGAACTCCTGCTTTCCGAAGACAGTGACGTTATCGGTCAATCCATCGGACAACTTAATTTTTGGCAAACAACAGGCGCAACCATTGTCGCGATTTTACATCATGATGAACTGGTCTTATCTCCCGGTCCTTATGCGATTTTGGAAAAAGGAAATACGGTTTATTTCGTTGGCAATGAAACCACTTTTCAGACTGTTAAAACTTTCTTTTATCCTGCTAGGCATTAGGATAGTTGGTTAGAAAGTTGACTTATTAGCAAATCAAGTGTATACTGAGTGTATACAAGGAGGTGCTCATATGCCAACAGTTAAAACACGTAAAGTAGGTAATTCTACCACAGTCACAATTCCACAAGAAATCGGTGTCGGAATTGGCGAGGAATTCTTTGTCTATAAAGGCATTGATGGTGTGATTGTTCTGGCTCCTAAAGTCGAAAATCCCTTTCTTACTGATCAAGACTTGCACCAAGAAGAGGTCTTTAATGATGTTGATTTTCTAGCAACAGAGATTGGAGAATGATGATGGACCTGCCGAACAAGCAAGATATTGTTTTTATTAATTTTGATCCATCAACAGGACGTGAAATACGAAAACGTCGTCCAGCTGTTGTCGTTAGCAATCAGGCTTATAATCGTCAAACTGGGCTGATTGCCATTTGTCCAATCACGCATACGAATGCAAAACGTATCCAAAATGATAAAACACTCATTCCTCTGCAAAATCAAAAAGTTGATGGTTTTGTTAATCCATTACAGCTTTATACGTTCGATTACACCGCAAGAAAAGCTGAAAAAGTCGATGTGATGAATACTTGGACATTCCAACAAGTCGTCCAGCTCATACAGTTTATCTTTTAATATGACTTTTTTAGCGTTACATTTTTATAGACAAAAAAGCTAATCACATCATCAATCAGTGATTAGCTTTATTATTTGTTAGATTTAACCTTGACTTAAATTAAGCACCGAATACTTTGAAACGGTCTTCGTCAGCCATAAATGCTTTAGGAGTAACTTCTGATTCAGGTGAGCCGACAACAAGTTGACCACGGAGGTGCCATGATTCAGGAATGTCATAAGTTTTAGCAACAGTGGCATCAATCACTGGATTGTAGTGTTGCAAGTTTGCACCAAGACCAAGCTCACTCAAGGCTACCCAAGCATTCACTGAGGCAATCCCTGTTGATTGTTCAGACCAAACTGGGAAATTGTCCGCATAAAGCGGGAATTGTTCTTGCAAGTTTTTCACAACATCAGTGTCTTCAAAGAAGAGTGCGGTCATACCAGCTGCTGCAAAACTGTCTAATTTAGCTTTTGTGCCTGCCCAAGCAGCTTCAGGGACGCCTTGACGATCCATTTCAGCTTTAAGGTCAGTGGCAACGATTTCTTGCCAAAGTTTGGTGTGTTCAGCACCTGTTAAAATCAAAACACGTGATGTTTGACTGTTGAAAGCTGATGGTGACAATTTAACCGCTTCTTTGATCGTTGCTGTTGCTTTTTCAACATCAACAGCTTTACCTAAAGCGTAGATAGAACGACGATTTGCTAATGATTCCATGAATGACATAATTTTTCTCCTAATTTGAACTTCAAGCTAACTTCCTAGGAAAATAGATGATTTGTAGAGCCTACGCAAGCGTAGAACCTTCAAATCCCTAATTTTCTACGAAAGTTTACGACTATGTCGCACCGCTTTCAGTATCATCCGTTAAAATAAATTTAATTTTTAGGAGACATCTTCTACGTGGGTTCGAACTTCATTTAAGATTTCAAACACTTTAATACCCTTGTCTCACGTTTACAAATGTAATTTTACCACAATGATTTACATTTGTAAACTATTTAGCTCATGAAACCTAATATTCTTCATCTTCCCCCAAAAAACAAAAAAAGAGTTAGCATCCTATCCCTTTTAATTGGCAATATTTATGAGAATTTGTACCTGATGCTTTGGCATAGGGAAGCCGATTTTCGAAAGTTTCAACTGGATGCCAGTCTTCTAAAAGGGCTAGGCCATGATATTGTTGCAAGTCTTCTGCGCATTCCATACACCAACGTGTCTCAGACTCGATCCAGAAAGCGGCTAAAAAATCTTCCTGACTTTTAAACTCTGGATAAGTGTTTGCCAAGCGTTGCCACTCTTGCTTGTAGGCCTTCAATGCCTCATAAAAATTATCAAACTCATATTTAGCGACAATATCATCTCGCCAATTTTCAAAAAACCACCATGGCTCATTATCACCACGCATTTCAACTACTCTGAACATATCTTAACCTCTTATATGTTCTCTATTTTACAGAAAACATTAAGATTTTTCATCAAATTTGCTCAGAAATTTTGTCAATGCAATATTGCGCCAAAAAAGCAACGCGTTCATCTTGATGGGTCAAATGGTTGAAGCCAAATATCGCTTCGAAGCCTGTTGAGATACGGTAGGTGACGACATCTGTATTTTTGGCGGTCGTTTTACTATGCGCATTTCGGCCTCGCTTGAAATAGACCAGCTCTTCCTCTGTCAAAATGGCATCCTTTTCCATTTCAGAAATGAGAAAAGCTTGTGCTTTGGCACTGACAAACTTAACCGCAGTTTTTTGGAGTTCACCAGGTTTTGTGATGCCCTGTGACAGCAAATAATCACGGACAAACACCTCATAGACAGCATCTCCGGCATAAGCCAAGGCGATACCATTTAATAAATCAGCTCGAAATTCAGTCACGTGTCCACCTCACACCGTCCGGTGTATCTAATAAAGCAATCCCTTGCGCTTTTAAGTCGTCGCGGATTTTATCTGACAAGGCAAAATCACGATTTTCTCTGGCAATTTGTCGCTCAGCAATTAATTGTTCAATCTCAGTATCTAAGATTTCAGCTGTTGCAAACTCAATCCCAATAATCGTCAAGATTTCATCAAATAAAGTCTGTGCAGCCACAGAAAAATTACCCTGATTGATATATTTAATCAGCTCATAGAAAACAGTCAAGCCATTCGAGATATTAAAGTCATTATCCATCTCTTTGATGAAATCTTGACGAAACCCATCAATTTCCTGATCTGGAATCTGTGCGGCGACAGGATTTTTGTCAATTTCAAATGTCAATTTATCATAGGCATTTTTGATTTTCTTGAGATTATTTTCAGCGTCTTTAACCGTGTCATCACTAAAAGCGAGTGGCTTACGATAATGTTGTGACACCAAGAAAAAGCGTAGAATTTGCCCATCAACAGCCTGTAACATCTCATGGACAGTTTTAAAATTGCCCAGAGATTTCGACATTTTTTCACCATCTGCTGCAGTGACAAATCCATTGTGCAGCCAATATTTGGCAAAGGTATGTCCAGTTTTCGCCTCAGACTGGGCAATTTCATTGGTATGATGCGGAAATTCTAGGTCCGCACCACCGCCGTGAATGTCAATCGTATCGCCTAAAATGCTGGTCGCCATGACCGAACATTCAATATGCCAACCTGGTCGCCCAGCGCCCCACGGACTTTCCCATGACGGCTCATCTACCTTACTTGACTTCCAAAGGGCAAAATCAAGCGGGTCTTCCTTATTAAGCTCAACCGTCTCTGTCCGACCAGAGGCACCTGCTTCTAGTTCATCCAAATTTTTATTGGCCAAGCGTCCATAATCTGCAAACTTTTTCACGCGGAAAAAGACATCACCATTTGAAACGTAGGCAAAATCTTTTGCGACCAAAACTTCGATAAAGGCAATGATTTCAGGCATAAAGTCAAGCACACGCGGATTGCGTGTCGCTGGTTTAACTCCAAGCGCTTGTGTATCTGCAAAGAAAGCCTGAATATAGGTTTCAACCAAGGTCTCGATGGACACATTGGTGCTCTTCGCAGCCTGAATGATTTTGTCATCGACATCTGTAAAATTCGACACGAAAGTCACGGCATATCCCCGATACTCGAGGTACTTCCGGATGGTGTCAAAAGCCACAACTGACCGCGCATTTCCGATATGAATGTAGTTGTAGACGGTCGGGCCACAGACATACATTTTAACCTCACCTGAAACTAGCGGGACAAAGTCCTCCTTTTCACGGGTTAAGGTATTATATAATTTAATCATTTATTTCTCCTTCTGCGATTTCACCTTGTGAAATCTTGACCTTGACCTACGCGTTCGCTCCGTCCAAGCAAGGTCATTCGCGACCTACGTCCGCTCAAAGTCTTGATTGTCAATGCTGGCTTACTACTATCGCTAAATACCACCCATATGGTCATAAAAACTCACATGGCGCTCACCTTCAAGTTTAACGCGTTCACGCTCTGGTGTCGCCTGCCCATGCACACGAACAATCTTAGCAGGTATCCCGACAACCGTTACAGCAGTAGGGACGTCTTTGGTCACAACAGCACTGGCGCCCACTCTGGCATGCTCCCCGATTTCAATCGGTCCTAGTAATTGGGCATGGGCTGAAATCAAGGCGCCCCGTCGCACACTCGGATGCCGTTTGCCTGTATCTTTCCCTGTCCCGCCTAGCGTCACACCATGGTATAATTTGACGCCTGTCTCGACGATAGCCGTTTCGCCAATCACAAGACCTGACCCGTGGTCGATAAAGACACCATTTTCAATCACAGCACCCGGATGGATTTCAATCTGTGTCAAAAAACGCCAAAATTGCGAATGCATTCGACCTAGTAATTTAAAATGATGGCGCCACAAAAAATGCGAGACCTTGTGTGCCGCAAGCGCCTTAATCCCTGGAGACGTCAGCAGTATCTCAAAATTATAACGCGCAGCCGGATCATTTTCTTTGACAGCCTCAAACGCTTCTCGCCAAAACCCCATTGTTTTCAACCTCCTGTGTCCTTGTTGCCCAAAAAACGCCAACCTTAAACATCATTCAGCGCTTCCCAAAGGATGACAGATTTCTCATAATCCACGGCATCAAAAGGATCAACTGCAACACCTAAAACATCTTCCAGCTCATTGATACCCGTGCTTGGGTGCTGTAAGTCATTTAACTGCCAAACCAAGACCAGTCCATCATGCGCCTGAAATGGTACACCAAAATCAGCATGATTATACCATTTTGCAAAACTTAAAATGTTACTAAAAACAGGGACAAAACTTTCACCATTCGGTTTAGAAAGCGTCGCAAAAAGGCGTGCCGTTTCCCCGTCTGCCGTTGTTCTGACAAAAGCCGGCATGAGATAATAACGCTCCTTTTGTGATTTGCCTTGACTAGCAGACCCCATCAGTTTATTTAAAACATCTGTGTAGTAGTTCAGAAAGGCAACCAAGTCGCCACGTCCTAACATAATCGCATTAGGGGAATCTTGCCCAGCAGGCTGTAAATTAAAGGCAATGGCGTCAAATTCCTGCGCCAATAATTGGTCAACAACCGTCATAAAGGGTTGATTGACAAACGTCAAAGGCTCTGTCACACGTTGCTGAAAATTAGCTAGGGGCTCCGCTGATGTAAAAACAGGGATGACCTTTTTATCTTCAATCGGCAAGACAAATGGTTCTGCAATCCCGACCACAGCATAGGCATGTAGGGCGTGAACAAAACCAATATCTGCAACAAAATTGCCTGAATGGGCAATAAAATCACGCAGGCGTTCATCAAGTTCTGGGCTAAATTGGTAATCGGTCATTATCTTCTCATTTCTGGCTGGTCTATCTGATCGTCATTTGATATGATTAGTCCTATTTTACCACAAAAACAGCTGATTTTTGACATCAAGTCATCAAATTAAGGCAAACAAAAAACGCCAATTCGGCGTCTTCTATCAGAAACTTCAATTATTCAGCTTCTTTAACTGCAGTTTGACCTGTTACGTCGTATTTGGCAGTTGCGTCCAATTTGTTGTAAGCATCGAGTTGATCTTGTGTGGCAAAGTAAAGATTACCATCAATCTTAGCCGTCACTTGTTTACCATCAACATCTTTACCATTTTGCGCAGCAAAGCCAGTCGCTGATTTTGTCACATAGACATCCCCTTTGATACCACCGTTAGAAACCACTGTAAATGGTGAGTTGACAATCAGTTTCTCAACAGTCAAAGTAAATGTTTTAGTGACTTGGAATTTGTCATTTTGTGTGTAAAGCCCAACTTTACGAGCAATAGTCCCATGCGAACCGAGGAAAGTACCGTCAATTGTCAACGTTTTACCAGAGGCGTCGATGTCAGAAGTTGCTGCACCAAGCCATGCCCCATTTTTACCCATTGTATCTGCTAAGTCAGCAAATTTTTCAGTGCCTTTTGTTGCGCCTGTTTTAACATCTGAGACCTTGTCATAGCTGATTGCGCCACCTTTGGCAGCCACAGTAATCGCACCTGCTTTAACAGCTGTGACGTCAGAAGCTTCGACTTTAACGTCGCCTGTTACAGTGCCTTTATCTGCAGCATCAAGTGCTTCATAAGCTGTTTTCAAATCGTCAGAAGCGAAAATCAAGTTACCGTCGATTTTACCAGTGCCTTCAAATTTGAAGCCAGTCGCATTGACATAAACGTCGCCTTTAACAGTTCCTTGGGCAATGGCGAAACCTGGTGATTTCACGACTAATTTTTTAACTGTCAAGGTATAAGTGGCTTCAGGTTTGTGGTCAGCACCAGATTTGTAAAGGGCAAGTTCGCGGTTGACTTGACCGTCACCTGCAAACAAACCATCAACTGTCAAGACTTTGTCAGAGGCATCGATATCTTTTGTTGCGGCATTTAACCAAGCACCATTAGCTGCGAAGACTTTTGTTAATGTATCAAAGCTGTCTGTTCCTTGTGTTGCACCAGTGTAAGCTTCAGCCGTTTTAGCTGTCTTGTCGTCAGATTTTTTGTCATCTGATCCACCACAAGCTGTCAAGACTGTCACTGATAGGGCAGAAACTGCTAAAAGTGAGATGAATTTCGATTTTTTCATGAGATAGGTCTCCTCTTTAAAGTAAAGTTCACCACGATAAATCGCGGGTGTACGCATCCTAAATATAATTTTGGTATAGACAAACTTTCAGAAAAAAATTGCCCCTTTCTGAAATCGTTTACAATAACTATTCTAGCACTTCTGATTTTCAAAGTCAAGCCATATCCTAGTCCATCTTATCCCTCGTCATGCCTGTTCCCTCACCACTGTAGTCGTCTGAAAATTGACACCATCTTACATCTTAATAACCATTTAAATAAGACAAGGAAATGCTGCCGTTTTCAACAAATAGATGTCCTAAGCTAGGGCTACTCTTTTTACCTTTTTTTTGGTAAAATGGAGACAGTAAATTTATTTGTAGAAATGGACGAAAATGACTTACAAAGACAAGCATATCAAACTCTTCTCACTTAACTCTAACTTAGAATTGGCGCAAAAAATTTCAGAGTGCGCCGGCGTCCCCCTCAGCAAAATAGAATCCAAACAATTTTCTGATGGCGAAATTCAAATCAACATTGAAGAAAGTGTCCGTGGTTACGACATTTTCATCGTGCAATCAACCTCTTATCCCGTTAATACTCATTTATGGGAATTGTTAATCATGATTGACGCCTGTAAACGTGCCAGCGCCAATACGGTCAATGTCGTCATGCCTTACTATGGTTATGCCCGTCAAGACAGAACAGCATCACCACGCGAACCGATTACGGCTAAACTCGTCGCTAATATGCTGACAACAGCTGGTGCTGACCGGATTTTGACCCTTGATTTGCATGCTGTGCAAGTGCAAGGTTTCTTCGACATTCCTGCTGATAACCTCTATACTGTACCATTGTTTGCTGAATACTATCAGTCACAAGGTTTGGTCGGTGATGACGTTGTTGTCGTTGCCCCTAAAAATTCTGGTATCAAACGCGCCCGTTCTTTAGCTGATTACCTCGAAAGCCCGCTTGCGATTGTCGACTACGCAGACGATGATCAAAAACGTGAAAATGGCTACATCATCGGTGATGTCAAAAATAAAAATGTCATCTTGATTGACGACATTCTCAACACAGGTAAAACTTTCTCGAGCGCTGCCGTTATCGCTAAAGATGCGGGTGCTAAAGAGGTCTACGCCGTTGCCTCACACGGCTTGTTCACGCCCGGTGCTGCCAACCGTTTGAACGCTGCACCGATTTCAGAAGTCCTCGTGACGGACTCTGTCAAAACTGAAACGCCGAAACCTAATGCGATTAAATATCTCAGTGCGGCGCCGTTACTCGCCCACGCGATTATCCGCATTCACGAAAATAAACCTGTCAGCCCACTCTTTCAATACAATAAATCAGTGGATTAACTGACATAGAAATGACGCGCAAGGCTCAGGCCTTTGTCCAACTCACGGTCAAAGTCCTGAGCCTTGATGCAATAGGTAATCCCATGATTTATCTTGATAATGCTGCTACCACACCCGTTCTACCTGAAGTTTCGCAAGCGATGTTAGACACACTTAACACAACCTTTGGTAATCCGTCTAGCATTCACAGCTACGGACGCTCTGCTGGTAAAGTGATTCGTGACGCGCGTAAAACGATTGCCAGCATTCTGGATGTTCCCGCTAGAAACCTCATTTTCACTTCTGGCGGTTCTGAAGCCAATAACCAAGCCTTGCTTGGCTATGCCTTAGCCAACAGAGACAAGGGTAATCATATTATCACGACAGCTATTGAGCACCATGCTGTCTTACATACTGTGCAATATTTGCAGGAACGGCACGATTTTGACGTGACCCTTATTACCCCCAACCCCGATGGCAGCTACACCGCTGATTTAGTCACAGATGCCCTTCGCGACGACACGATCATGGTCTCGACCATGTATGCCAACAATGAAACAGGTCAAGTCCTACCCATCGCTGAGATTGCTGACCGACTTAAAACGCATCAAGCAGTCTACCATGTCGATGCTGTCCAAGTGATGGGGAAAATTCCCGTTCATCCGATAGCACTAGGGATTGATTTTCTGTCTGCCTCTGCCCATAAATTTCACGGGCCAAAAGGCGTTGGTTTTCTCTACCATGGTGATTTGAAATTTGATAATCTCATCCATGGTGGCGAACAGGAAAATGGCCGGCGTGCGGGTACTGAAAGCATTCATAATATCGTTGGCATGGCGACAGCCCTTGAGATAGCCGCTGAACAGTTTGAAAGTAATGATGACAAAGTCTCAGCACGCAAGGCACAGCTGCTTTCAGAACTAGACGGTCTTGACTACTATATCAATGAATTTGGCAAGACCATGTCGCATGTCCTTAATCTTGGTTTTCCAGGCTTTAACCAAGATCTTTTACTGATGAAATTGGATCTACAAGGTGTTGCCATCTCGACGGGTTCAGCCTGTACCGCTGGTGCCATTGAGCCGTCACATGTCCTTGAAGCAGTTTTTGGCAAGACATCAAGCAAACTTAAAGAATCCGTCAGAGTGTCTTTATCAGACTTAACAACATCTGAAGAAATCACTGAATTTGTCCGCATTTTAAAATCAATTTTGCTCCAAAAATAATCGTATATAACAGAAAGGAGATTTGATGGTTCATTAGATGAGCTGTCAAAATCTATAACCATGGCATTTGTTACTGAAAAGCACTTGGATGATAGTCAAGTGACCTACAAACTTTCACCTAGCATCAAAAAATATACTCTCATGGATACAACTTTTATCAAAAATAGACTGGGTAACTATGAGCTCACACGCATTTTAGAAAACGTTCCTAATTCCGGCGAAGGCCCAATGCTTAAAATCATCGTCAACTCTGATTTGTCCGGCTTTAAACTGTCAATCACAGATAAATCAGGTCTGAAAAATATGAACATCTTCAAGTCCGATGACAATAAAATGATTCAAGAAAAATTCTATTTCCAAATGAATGCCCTTGTTGATCGTGGTGTGTTTGTCAAGGCCTAAAAAAATAGCTCAATCGAGCTTATTTTTTACCATCAATTTGGCATGTCATCTCTCAAAAATATACAAAAAAGCACCCAAATCGCTCTGAGTGCTTTTCTATTTATTGTCCGACCAATAAATAGATTTGGAAGTCTAAATGAATTAAGCTTCGATTTCTGCAACGATACCTGAACCAACAGTACGGCCACCTTCACGAATAGAGAAAGTAGTCCCTTGTTCAACGGCGATTGGGTGAATCAATTCAACGTCGATAGAAACGTTATCACCAGGCATTACCATTTCAGTACCAGCTGGGAGTTTGATTGAACCAGTGACGTCAGTTGTACGGAAGTAGAACTGTGGACGGTAGTTGTCGAAGAATGGTGTATGACGACCACCTTCATCTTTAGACAAGATGTAAACTTCGCCTTTGAATTTTTTGTGAGGTGTGATTGAACCTGGTTTAGCAATAACTTGACCACGTTCGATTTCGTCACGTTGAACACCACGAAGAAGGACACCAACGTTATCGCCAGCAAGACCTTCGTCAAGTTGTTTACGGAACATTTCAACACCAGTTACGATAGCGTTAGAGATTTCTTCTTTGATACCAACGATAGAGATTTCATCATTGACGTGAACTGTACCACGGTCGATACGACCTGAAGCTACTGTACCACGACCTGTGATTGAGAAGACATCTTCGACTGGCAAAAGCAAAGGTTTGTCAGTGTCACGTTCTGGCGTTGGGATGTATGTATCAACAGTATCCATCAATTCCATGATGATGTCTTCGTATTCAGTGTCGCCTTCAAGGGCTTTAAGCGCTGAACCGATGATAACTGGTGTATCGTCACCTGGGAAATCGTATTCTGACAAGAGATCACGAACTTCCATTTCAACAAGTTCGATCAATTCTTCATCATCAACAAGGTCTTTTTTGTTGAGGAAAACGATCAATTTACCAACACCAACTTGACGTGAAAGCAAGATGTGCTCACGAGTTTGTGGCATAGGTCCGTCAGTTGCAGCTACTACCAAGATAGCACCATCCATTTGAGCGGCACCAGTGATCATGTTTTTAACGTAATCCGCGTGACCTGGGGCATCGATATGGGCATAGTGACGTGAAGCAGTTTCGTACTCAACGTGAGCAGTATTGATTGTAATACCGCGTTCGCGTTCTTCTGGCGCTGCATCGATTGAAGCGTAGTCTTTAGGTGTATTTACTGATGAAGGCAAACGACGTGACAAGACAGTCGTGATTGCAGCAGTAAGTGTAGTTTTACCATGGTCAACGTGTCCGATAGTACCGATATTAACGTGTGGTTTCGAACGATCGTATTTTTCTTTAGCCATTTTTAAAAATGTCTCCTTTAGAATAAAAAATATATTTTTTTAGACAGACTGCGCAAGACGACAATCTACCATTACTATCTAATTATAAAGGTTTTTTGAAAAAAAGCAAGTATTTCACCGCAAAAAAAGATGTTTTTTGTTTATGACCTGATATTTTCATGAAAAATGGTGTAAAATGGAAATATCACTTCTTATAGAATAGAAAAGAGTAAAAATAATATGGCCTTAACCTTTAAAAAACGAGATGACCTCGACAAAGTGTTGGACGAACTGGCTGCACTGCCACCACAAGTCGAATTCACTGACCCAGATAAAATCGAAAAAACGTCCGGTAAGAAAATCAAATCGCCAGAAGATTTTCTAAAAAAATTCGAAACACTACAAACTGAAAAAGACCCGTCTGCCCATGATTAGTCATCTACCCGATAGTCTGTCGCAACTCGCCGCAATCTTCCTATCCATCATCATTGAAGCGCTGCCTTTTGTCCTATTTGGCTGTCTCATCTCAGGCATCATCGAAACCTATCTATCACCCGAACTGGTCAATAAATTCCTACCCAAGAATCGCTTCTGGCGCATCATTGTCGGTATTGTGGCAGGCTTCTTCTTTCCGTCCTGCGAGTGCGGCATCGTCCCCATCGTCAACCGCTTTCTCGAAAAGAAAGTGCCGACTTACACCGGAATCCCCTTTCTCATCGCAGCACCGATGATTAACCCCGTCGTTTTACTGGCGACCTTTATCGCCTTTGGTAATTCTTTCAAATTCGCCCTTTTGCGCCTTGGTGGCGCCATGGTCATGGCGTTAGTCGTCGGGCTCCTACTTGCTTATCGATTAGATGACCTAATCCTACTAGATAGAGTCAGAATTGATGATGAACATGACCATCCCGTAGCCACTTTATCTCACGGTCAAAAGGTTTGGTCTGCACTATCTCACGCCGTGGACGAGTTCTTTGATACTGGCCGTTACCTCATTTTCGGGAGTTTAGTCGCCTCATCTATCCAAGTTTTCGTGCCAACGAAACTGCTGACGACGGTTACCCATACACCATTTTTAGGCATTATCGTGATGATGGTTTTTGCTTTCTTGCTCTCACTCTGTAGTGAGGCGGATGCTTTTATAGGAGCGAGCTTGCTCAGTCTTTTTGGACCGGCACCGATTATCGCTTTCCTTTTATATGGACCGGTTATTGATATGAAAAATTTGCTGATGATGAGTGCCTATTTTAAGCCAAAATTTATCGTGCAATATGTCGGCATCATTTCTGTTTTGGTTCTGACGATTAGTCTGGGGGTGAGCCTACTATGATTCGATTTCTCATTTTATCCGGTTATTTTGAACTGATGATGTATTTGCAGCTGACTGGTAAACTCAATCAGTATATCAATACGCACTATAGCTATTTGGCGGTGCTATCTGCCATGCTTTCACTAGGTTTCGCCATCGTTCAGCTGGTCAATTGGATTCGACGTACCGAGCATGACCACCATCTGCAAACTAAACTGGCTAGAGGTATCGCTCTAGTCTTACTGGCCACACCACTTCTTGCAGTCATTTTCATTCCATCGAAATCTTTGGATGCTTCCATTGTCTCAGCTAAGGGCTTTAATTTCCCTCTGGCAGAAGGGTCTGGAGATACCTCTGATGGCACGCAAATTCAATATCTACAGCCTAATACCAGTGTTTACTTTACAAAATCTGCCTATGACAAGTTGATGAAAAAAGAATTAGCCAAGTACGAAAATCTGTCTAAAATTACGGTGACGGCTAATAATTACATGGAAATCATGGAGCTGATTTATAATTTCCCTGGGACTTTTGAGGGCAAAACGATTACCTACACTGGCTTTGTCTACCATGACCCTACTGATGCCAGCGCTCAGTTCCTCTTCCGATTTGGGATTATTCACTGTATCGCAGATTCTGGTGTTTTTGGGCTGAGGACTTTAACGGCTGGTGTCTCTTATCCTGATAATACTTGGCTAGAGGTCACTGGGCAAATCCAGACGGCTTATTACACGCCTTTTAAACGAGAAATGCCGATTATCAAGCCTGATCGCATTGACAAAGTCGAAAAACCGTCAAATCCATACGTTTATCGCAACTTCTGAGCTTTTTTCTGATATAATTGGATTAATATACTCAATTAAGTAAATTTTGGGAGAAAATGACATGACTCAAGTAATTTTTACAATTTTTGGCGCGAGTGGCGATTTGGCTAAACGCAAGCTTTATCCGTCGCTGTTTCGTCTCTATAAATCTGGTGTTTTATCGGAGCATTTCGCAGTCATCGGCACGGCACGTCGACCTTGGACGAAGGCGTATTTCGAGGGCGTCGTCTTGGATGCCATTTCCGATTTGACAACTTCTAAAACAGAAGCTGAAAAATTCGCATCTCATTTCTATTACCAGAGCCATGATGTTCAGGACGCAGGCCACTATGTTACTTTGAAAAACTTGCAAGATGACCTATGCGCAACATATGAGACAGGTCATAATAAAGTCTTTTTCCTAGCCATGGCGCCTGAGTTCTTTGGCACAATTGCCAGCCATCTCAAGTCTGAAAATATTGTCGATGGGCTTGGCTTTGAGCGTTTAATCATTGAAAAACCTTTTGGAACAAGCTTAGAGACGGCAAAAGCGCTCAATCAAGCCTTGTCTGAAACTTTTAATGAAGATCAGATTTTCCGGATTGACCACTACTTAGGCAAAGAAATGATTCAAAATATTTTTGCTGTCCGATTTGCCAATGTGCTATTTGAACACGTCTGGAATCGTGAATTTATTGATAACATTCAGATTACCTTTGCCGAATCTATCGGCGTTGAAGATCGTGGTGGCTACTACGATAAGTCTGGCGCACTGAAAGATATGGTGCAGAACCATATTCTGCAAGTTCTGTCTATCCTCGCCATGGATAAGCCTGCATCATTTTCTAGTTCAGACGTTTTGCCCGAAAAAATCAAAGTACTTGAAAACTTGTGCATTCCTGATGAAACAACGATTGCCAAAAATTTTATCCGCGGTCAATATCAAGCAGGTCGGATCAATCAACAGGATTTTCCAGCCTATATCGATGAACCGTCTGTTGACCCTGCTTCAAAAACTGAAACATTTGCAAGTGGCGTCTTCTTCATCGAAACAGATCGCTTTAAAGATGTCCCCTTCTTCTTTAGAACAGGCAAACGCTTGACAGAAAAAGGCACGCGGATCAATATCGTCTTTAAAAATAATGCAAATATTTTCAAGCAAGACATTCAGCAAAATATTTTGACGATTTACATTCAGCCGACAGAAGGCTTCTCGCTCCTAGTCAATGGGAAAGAAGTTGGTAAGAGTTTTGCGGTTGAGCCGGTCAAATTGGACTTCCGTCATGACGCGGCAGCGCTTGGTAACTCGCCTGAAGCCTATGAAAAACTCATGTATGATGTCTTAAACGGTGATGCGACAAATTTCAGTCATTGGCAAGAAGTGAAAGCTTCTTGGACTTTGATTGACAAAATCGTCAGCACTTGGCAAGCAGATAAAGCACCACTTTATCCCTATCAAGCTGGCTCAATGGGACCTGTCGAAAGTTTCGACTTGCTCGAAAAATATGGCACGAGCTGGGTATGGCAACCAGACCACTGGTATCGTGAACGTGGCTTGTTGCAATAAAATTAAATATCGGAAAATGCCTGACCACAATGATTGTGGTCAGGCATTTTTTGTCGAAACTTGCGATATTTTATTTATCACAACATAACGTTTTTACTTTATAGAAACCTTCGCAACGATGTCTTGATGTGCTACCTTATCAGAAGCGACCAAGGCAATGTTTGAATACTGTTCTTGATTTGTCAAAATCACGAGGATATCAGGCTCTTTGTCAAATTCAGCAATTTTCTCTAAATCGATTAGAGCAAGTTTAGTATCAGTTGTCACAGTCTGGTTTTCTGTAACCAAAATTTCAAATGGTTGACCTTTTAACTCAACTGTATCAATGCCAAAATGAAGTAGTACTTCAACACCCGTTTCAGAAATCATGCCTAACGCATGTTTTGTTGGGAAAATGTTAGTAATGACACCATTTATCGGCGCATAGATTGTTTGACTATGAGGTAATATAGCAAAGCCATCACCAATCATTTTTTGTGAAAAAACCGGATCATTAACTGTTTCAATCGATTTTACAATACCATCAACCGGGGACATAATTTGTAAACTTTTTGATTTTTTAGAGAAAAACATTTGTTTATTCCTTCCTAAATAATAGAATCATAGCTCAATTTCATAAAAGTTATTCACAATGGTATCCGATACAGCTTTGACCGCTTCAGAAGCATGGGCAATGCAAATGCCCTGATCAGAACATGCTAGCATATCAATATCATTTTCAGAGTCTCCAACAGCGATTACCTTTAAGTCATGACTTTTTTTGATAAGTTCAATTGCTTTACCTTTTGTGACGTTTAAAGGTGTAATTTCAATTCGTTCAGGTCCAGATTGACAAATTTCAACTGAATCAAAATTTGTTTTTAGCAGATTCAAAATTTGTGTGCAGTCATCCTGATTTGGTCGGATATTAATTTTATAAATTCTAGTGTCTTCTAATGCTTTTTTGACATCTGACGGCAAGTGAAATGACATATTCCAACTTTTGGATATATTTTCAGAAGAATAGGTGCCAATTCTTGCTTCGCCATCCAGAGCATCAAACTTGATATGATAATCCACCAAAAACGCAATGATTTGATTTTTTAGATCTTCGTCTAATGCTGTATCTACGATTTTTTTTCCGAAACTTTCAACAATAGCCCCATTAAAACCGATTTTGATGTCAAATTTAATGCCTGTCTGTTCTTCGATATAGGTGATTTCCTTTATGCTACGGCCAGTTGCAACACCAATCAACATTTTCTCTTGCATTTTTTTCATTTTGAGTACATCAGCTGGTGCTACAGATATACTATCCTTAACAAAAGTACCATCTAAATCGGTGATGATTATACTGTTCATTTGTTATTCCCCTAATCCAAGAATACTTTGTATCTCGATTTTAAGTTGGTTGGCGTATCCACCATAAATTGATTGCATTTGCATCCCACTTTTAGTGAATCCCATGGCATTAAGCTGATTAACAATTCTATCTTTTTCTACTAAATCTTCGTCTTTAACATTTATCCGTAAACGTGTGATACAAGCATCTACTGCAGAAATATTTCCCTCACCACCATGTGCTGCAATCAATGCGAGCGCATGCTCGTGGATTGGTGGCATATTATTTTTTTGATCCCGATCTTTTTGTGTTTTAACACCAAGTTTAGCTCTGACTTCATCTTTACCGTGTAAAGCAACAGTTTCATCATCGTCTTCGCGACCTGGTGTTTTGAAATTAAATTTTTTGATGACAAAACTAAAGACAAGGAAGTACATGATAAAGCAAGGAACACCAAGAATAAATAACCACCACCAATGTGTCTTAGCCCCTTGTAGCACACCATAAATCAAGAAGTTAATTAAGCCGTGTCCAGTTGGGGTTAAAAAGGCAGCCCCAACCATATTTGTAACGACCATTGTTGTCCCGACCAAGAGAGCATGTACCCCATAAAGCGCTGGTGCAACGAACAAGAATGTGAATTCAAGTGGTTCTGTAATACCCGTTAGGAAAGAAGTTAGAGCAGCCGCTAACAGTAAAGAGCCAACCATTTTTTTCTTCTCAGGTTTAGCAGTCATGTACATTGCTAATGCTGCCCCTGGTAAACCAAACATATTATAGACAAATTTTCCGCTAGAAAATCTTGTAATCATTGGGTCAATCGGTAATTTGCTTTGAAGCGCTGCCATATAGGCATTGATTGTTCCTGCATATTGATGACCATCGATTGTAAAAATGCCACCTAATTCTGTTGTCCGGACTGGCCAGTTCAAGCCATGATGCAAACCAAATGGTAGTAACAGACGTTCAATAACACCGTAGGCAAAAGTACCAAAATAGCCCGATTTTAGAATGGCGAATGACAGCGCTGTAATACCAACTTGAACATAAGGCCAAATAAAGAAGAAACCAAGCGCAACAAGTGCCATTGCTGGAATTGTCAAAATCGGTACCAAACGTGGGCCACTAAAGAAACCAAATACTTGTGGGACTTGCATCTTGATGGCTTTTTTATGGACTAAATAAACCACGATACCCGTTATAATACCACCGAATACATTCAGGTCCATTGTCTGGATGCCCAAAACACTCGTCTGCATATGCAAACTCATCAGTTGATCCGCATTTTTAGCGCTCTTATCAACTAATTGACCACTTACTGAGAGCAAATAATGTAGTGTGTTATGCAAAACTAAAAATCCCAATAAACCAGAAAGTGCAGCCGAACCCTTTTCTTGTTTGGCTAAACCAACAACCACACCAACAGCGAAAATAACTGGTAAGTTATCAAAAGCAACTGAGCCAATCATGGTGATAAACCCCATGATAATCTGTAAAGTTTGATTTGCCATCCAAGGATGCATTTCAATTGTGCTGGCATTTGTAAACGCTGAGCCGATGCCTTTCAAAATACCTGCTGCCGGTAGTACGGACACAGGGAGTAAAAAACTTCGACCAAATGTTTCAAACACATTAACTAAACCGCTTCTTTTTTTCATGGTAAGAATCTCCTTATTTTTATTGAGTTTTCTAGAATACCCATTGGGTTTATACTCTAATTATATTAGATTTCAAACATTAATCAATGGGTTTTCTGCCATTAGTAAAATACTACTCAGTTACGTAGCAAGCCAATGAAAATTAGTAAACACAATGGTTTTCTAGAAGACCTCTTTGGTTTATGCTATAATTATATTAGATTTAAATGATTAACCCATGACTTTTCTGCCATTAGTCAAATACTACTCAGTTATGTAGCAGCCTAATTAAAATGCGTTATAAGAAGGAGTTCCCATGGCAATTACTGTTTTATCTCAAATTAAGAATAATTATCATCGCTTATCTGAAGCTGAACAACAAGTCATTAACTATTGTTTAAATACAAAGATGATTGATTTAAAGCTACGACTCATCGAACAAGAAGTACATGTCTCAGCGCCAACTATTATGCGCGCCATCAATAAAATCGGTTATACGAGCTTCACCATTTTTAAACATGAATTAGCGCTTGCTGATTCTTCGGCAAATGACTATGCACCGTATGAAAGTGTTGAAGAAATTATTTTGAATATCCAAAATGACACGCAAAAAACAACGACGAATATTAATCCTAATGAATTAAATGAAATCGTCAAAAATATCCTTTCAGCTCATCGTTGTTTTATTATCGGTGTTGGTAGTTCTTCAGGAATTGCAAAAGCTTTTTCTAAAAAAATTCAGCAAAGTGGTATTTGGTCTAATGCTTTTACTGAGCATTCTCCTATTTCCAATATTCCGTTTATTGCAAATGAGAACGATTATATTTTAATTTTCTCGCTCGGTGGTCATGAAGATTACGTCACAGAAGCCATTTTTTCCAGCGCAATTAAAAATGTGAAAAGTGGTCTAATCAGCGGCAATTCTGATAGTGAACTTTTCCAGATATGCGACAATAACCTCATGGTTTCTCAAAGCACCCCTAAAAGAAAACGTCTGCGCTCCAGATTACAACTTGAGGTCATTGCGGATATTCTTTTTGAAACAATGTTACTGAAAATCAATACACGCTATCGTTTGGGATAAACTGACTGCTTCTATAAGTCATGATTAAAAAGCGTCAAAAAATATGACGACTATTTTTCAATATTGTGATACAAAAAAAAACGCCCTGCAGCGTTTTTTATTTTAGTTTATTTCTTCAAATGATAAGAATAGCTAGACACGACCACATTATCACGCCAGCTGAGATAGTAACGCATGCGGACGGACATTTGATTGTGGAGGATATTTTGCCAAGAATGTTTCGGGACAAACTGTGGCACGATAACTGTCACCGTATGATTTTTCTTCTCCGCTGATTTCGAGACTAAATCGACATAGCGGACTACTGGCTTGACGATATCACGATAGCTTGATTCCACAATCGAAAAGCGGACGTTTGGATATAAGGTCTTAAACTCTGCTTCGACTTCCTTATCTTTCTGATAAGTTTCCTTAGTTGACACGTGAACCGCTAGAACCTCAGAGCCGATGGATTGGGCATAGCTCATGGCACCGACTGCCACATTGGTCACATTGCCGACAAGAACAATGACAATATTACCTGAATACACATGATCAACGACCTTATCTTCAAGCCGCAGTTGATGCGCAACCACTGTATAATGGTGCTTGATGGCGTAGAAAATTCCGATTAATATCGGCATGACGATAAAGAAAGGCCAGATGTCAGCTAAACGGAAAACGAGCAAAATCAGAACAATAATCGCTGAAATCGCAGCACCAATCATATTTGACAGGGCATGACGCCAGAATTTATTGCCCATTTCTCGGCGCCACTTAACGACCATCCCAGTTTGCGAAAGGGCAAAGGGCACGAAAACACCGATAGAATACAGCGGAATCAAACGCTCAGTCGATCCGTTAAAAATCATAAGTAAAACCACAGCACCCGCCGCCAGACTGATGATACCGTTCGAATAGCCTAATCTATCGCCTTTTTCCATGTACATGTGTGGCATATATTTATTTTTAGCTAGGTTATAACTGAGCATCGGAAAGGCTGAGAACCCTGTATTGGCGGCAACGGCTAAAATCATCGCAGTTGAGAACTGGAAGATATAATAGAAAATACGGCCAACCCCATTGACATCAAAAATCGCATGCGCAACTTGTGATAGCACTGTAGAATGGGCATTGGGCACCACACCAAGATAGTAGTTGAGGAAAGTAATCCCTGTAAAGAATAGTCCCAAAATCATCGCCATCAAAGCCAAAGTTCCCGCCGCATTACGCGCCTTAGGTTTCTTGAAAAATGGGACAGCGTTCGAAATCGCCTCAACACCTGTCAGACTGGCTGAACCGCTAGAAAAGGCTTTGAGTAAGAGAATAATCGAAATCCCTGGCACAGCTGCTCCGATATGACTGGTCGCATGGTAAGCCAAGTCGCCTGTCACCACTCTAAACAAGCCAACGATGAGTAGCAAGATAGTCGCTGTCACAAAGGTATAGACTGGCACTAATAAGAAACCAGCCGACTCACGAAGACCACGGAGGTTCATTAGCATCAATAATAAGACCAAAATAATCGAAATC
This sequence comes from Pseudolactococcus reticulitermitis, assembly GCF_002260845.1. Classification (GTDB taxonomy): domain Bacteria; phylum Bacillota; class Bacilli; order Lactobacillales; family Streptococcaceae; genus Pseudolactococcus; species Pseudolactococcus reticulitermitis. The sequence continues at coordinate 108,849 of NZ_BEDT01000003.1, forward strand.
AGCAGATTATAGGGGTGCAGAGATGGGAGTGCAGAGGTAATCGCATCAGCACCCGCTGAAACTGAAACTGCTACCGTCAGCATATAGTCGACCAAGAGACTACCGCCCGCAATCAAGCCAGCATTAGCCCCCAAGTTTTCCGTCGACACGACATAGGCCCCGCCGCCCTGTGGGTAGGCGTGGATAATCTGCCGATAACTCAGCGTCAGGGCAACCAGCAAGACAAGCACTAGCGCCGCAATCGGCAAACTATACCAGATAGCTGCCGCTGACAGGGTCAAAAGCACCGTAACGATTTGCTCCGTCCCATAGGCAATCGATGATAGGGCATCGCTAGATAACATCGCTAAGGCTTGGAATTTTGTGAGAAGATGACTGTCATCATCCGTTGATTTTAAAGGCTTGCCAACCAAAATCTGCTTCACATTTAATTTTTTCAAAATCACTCCGTTTAAGTCTGTCCTATATTTTAAAAGCTGTGCTAAAACTTAGCCGCTACCTGATTTCGATAGCTTATTTCTAACTTAAATTTGCTGCTTTTAATCACATTAACTCATCTCACCATTATAACACCAAAGGCAATGAAATCAAAGTACTTTACTGTTTTTTTATTAAAAAACACCGCCATTTTTGCGGTGTCAATTTGCATGTTTAGCTTGATAAAATTTAGCCAATAATTGTTCAAAACGTTCTTGAACGAAGGCTTGATCTTTTTTTGTTTCTGGCTTGAAAAACTGGATGGGACTTGCGACCATATCGCGATAAAGCAAGAAAGTCACAGCTTTGGTCTCAGCATCCATCCGAAATTTGATCGCCGGATGACTATCAAAAGTGCCACAATAACCAGCGACAGAAAATTCTAGCTCATAGCTACCATCACCAAAGTCCTGCACCCGATAATAGCCATCCTCGAGATATTCTCTGCTCTCACTAAAATTTGCTAGGATAAAATCAAGTTGCGTCATCTGATTATTTAGTTCCGAACAAACGGTCTCCTGCATCGCCCAAACCTGGAACGATGTAGCCATGGTCATTTAATTTTTCATCCAAGGCTGCCGTGAAGACATCAACATCTGGATGCGCTGCTTGTAAGGCTTTAACCCCTTCTGGTGCAGCAACGAGACAGACAAATTTGATATTGGCAGCGCCTGCGCCACGTTTTTTAAGTGAGTCAATCGCCAAAATCGCAGAACCACCTGTCGCTAACATCGGGTCAACGACAAAAATTTGGCGTTGGTCAATGTCTTCAGGTAGTTTAACCAAGTATTCCACTGGTTGCAAGGTTTCTTCATCACGGTACATGCCGATGTGTCCCACTTTTGCTGCAGGGACTAACGATAAAATCCCGTCAACCATCCCGATACCTGCACGCAAAATCGGTACGATGGCTAATTTTTTACCTGATAATGTTTTTTGAATTGTCTTCGTGATTGGTGTTTCAATTTCAACATCTTCCAGTGGCAATTCACGTGAAATTTCATAGCCTAAAAGCATGGCAATTTCATTCACAAGTTCACGGAAATCTTTTGTCCCCGTTGAGGTTTGACGTAAAATAGTGAGTTTATGCTGAATCAGCGGATGTGTTACGACCTGAAATTTTCCCATTATTATAAACCAACTTTCTGATATTTTCTTTCCTAAACATTATATCAAAAAAATTGGGCATTTACCATGGTACTGATAGATTTTCTGAGCTTCGTTTCAAACGCAACACCCCTTTTGAAGCAACCGGCAACAATAAACTTTCAAAAATAGTTGACTACTTGAGGGAAAGTAAATTGTCAGACAAGTCCAGACAAAAAACTTCTCGTTGACTTAACAGCGAGAAGTTTTAAGGTCGTTCAATTTCAAATCACTTAGCGTTTGTCTACTTTGAATTTGTTCAACCATGTCATTAATGTGACGAAAAGCAATGAAATCCCTACTAACATCACTGAGAGATCCGTCCCATCTCCCGTATTGGGTAGCGTTGGGGTATTTTGATTGGTTTTACCAGTTTGTGGTAAAACATCATCGGTATTTTTAGTATAGACGTAAATGACCGTTTGATCCTTATCCGTAAGTTTCCCTATCGGTTGACCTGTCACTTCTTTAAAAGTATAACCGTTGATTGCTTGTTTATAAGCATTAGTTGAGACATCATAGGCATCACCAACATGACCTGAAACAGTTTTAGCAGTTGCGATTTCCTTACCGTCAACATTTTGGTATTTAACCGTTAAATCTTTGGCTTTGACTGGATTTTTAGCGTACACATAAGTCACGATTTGTGCCTTATCTGTCAAGACTCCCGTCGTTTGACCGTGGACTTCCTGGAGGGTATGCCCCTCGATGTCTAGTTTATGTGCATCAGTTGAGACGTCATATGGGTCGCCGATATTACCTGAAACGGTTTTGAAATCTGCGATTTTGTTCCCCGCTGTGTCATGATACCGAACTGTTAAAAGTTCAGCTTTAACAGGGTTTTTGGTATAGACAAAAGTCACGGTTTGAGCTTGATTAGAAAGGGTGCCTGTCGTTTGACCTTGGATTTCCTTGAAAGTGTAACCAAGAATGGTTTGTTTATAGGCATTACCCGTGATATCATAAGTGTCACCGACGTTCCCTGAGATGGTTTGAGCCGTTGCGATTTTCTTGCCATCGGTGTCGATGTACTCAAGCGTTAAATCTTTAGCCTTGTCTGGCGCCTTCGTATAGACAAAAATCACGGTTTGGGCTTGATTTGTGAGCGTTCCTATGGCTTGACCTTGGACTTCCTTAAAGATATAACCGGGAATATCTAGTTTATAGGCAGCTGTTGTGACATCATAGGCGTCACCGATGTTTCCAGAGAGGGTTTGGGGCGTCGCAATCTCATGCCCATCAGTATCTTGATACTTAACCGTTAAATCAGAGGCCTCATAACCAAAAGTAACAGCAAAACAAACATTGACATAAGCGCCTAAAGTTTTTTTAGCGTTTCCAAAATGAATTTGAGTAAATGGTCCAGTAGGATAATTGATATCTTCAGAAGGCGTCACAAAGGTTTGTCCAGCTAATTCAGCATAATCAATATCAGGACTATAAGATGAATCAAGTGTGAATTTAATACCGTTATCTTGAACTGCTCCTTCATACACCAGTTGTTTATTCTCACCATATCTTATTCTAACTTCTGGGATATATTCAATATCGGAAACATTTGATAATTTGACATCACTGAAACTCAGAAAGAAACTGGTATAATTTTTGTCATTCAGAGAAAAGCTATGGGTCGTCGAATAAACATTATGCGGATCTATCCCTACATAATAATAATCATCAAACTTTGAAAAATCAATGCCATCTGGAAAAACTAGGGCTAAATTTTTATAAGCCCAAAACGATGTTATTGCCTTGAGTTCAGGTGACAACAACCCATTAATCGACTCAAACGAGCAGTCAGCTGTCCCACTTAGATAGAAAGTGATATTTGAAGCATACTCTAATCCTGTAAAATCTTTGATTTCTGGTAGCAGTTCTTCAGTCATCGTGTCAGCATCTGAAATAACGATATTACCGTTAGCCAATAATTCTTTTGTTATCTCATCAACTTGACTTAATCCTAACATATTCTCGATTATTTTTTGAAGATTTTTATCCGGCATCCAACTGTTAATGTCGCTAGCATTGCGTAACTGACCACCAAATGTTGGTTTAATCAGCTCATTTAATGTCGGCTTTAAGGTATTGCCTAATGCATCTGCCGACGCAGCTATCGGATTGATTTGACTTGCGACCAGTAGCAAAAGCAAACTTGTACTTAACCGTTTTTTCCTCATAATACTCCCCTCCTCTTTCTTTAAACAACAACATCTATATTACCTTATATCTTAATTTTACAATAAAAAAAACAAAAAAACAAGGAGTTTTCTAATTTCATTTTATCAAAATAAAAAAATTCAAAAGATAGTCTCTCTTGAATTTTTATAGGTATCGTTGCGTTTAAGATTGGCTTGATTGCTGGATTTATTGAGGCAGGACTGCAGCAATCCGTTCGACTGCTAACTTAACGTGGTCAAGTGGGGCTGCGACATTAAAGCGAGCATGATGTGTCCCCTCAACGCCAAAATTTGTGCCGTCATTCAAGATGACTTTGGCTTGGTCGCGCAAGCATTTCTGCAAGGCGTCATGGGACAGACCATAAGCACTGAAATCAAGCCAGACCAGATAACTGCCTTCTGGTTTCATGACTTTAATCTTGGGTGCATGCTCAGCAAAATAAGCAATGAGATAGTCAATATTTTCTGCCAGCACTTGCCTGAGTTCCTGCAGCCATGGCTGACCGTAGGTTAGCGCAGTTTCTGTGGCGATGAGACCTAGGGTCGAAATTTCATGCTGATTGTTAGCTAACTGGCGGTCTCTAAATTGCTTTTTGAGGGTCGGATTTTCGATGATGGCAAAAGAATTTTTGGTGCCAGCGATATTAAAGGTTTTCGTGGCGCTAGTTAAGATGACGGTAAAATCGCGGTAATCGCCAACGGTATTGATGCTATGGTGCTGATGCCCAAAGAGGGTCAAATCTTGATGAATTTCATCTGAGACGAGGATAACCTGGTGCTTGCGACAGAGTTCTGCCACGCGCTTCAACTCTTCCTTAGTCCAAACACGACCACCAGGATTATGCGGGCTACAAAAGGCGTAGAGTTTGATGTCGTTGTCGATAATCGCTTGTTCCAACTGTTCAAAGTCAATAGTAAAGCGACCGTCCTGTTCAACGAGAGGACTTGTCACGACCTTGCGATTGTTGAGTTGAATCGAGCGCGTAAAAGGCGGATAGAGCGGGGTGTTAATCAAAATCGCATCGCCTTCCTGAGTGAAAGCTTGTATACTAACGGATAAGGCTGGCACGACACCTTCAATCAAAGTGATGTCATCTTTCTCAATCGCATAGCCGTGCTGATTTTTCTCCCAAGCAATAATCGCCTCAAAAAGCGAGGGTGCAGGATAGGCATAGCCGTAAACACCAAAATCTGCAAACCTATGGATGGCAGCAGTCATCTCAGGAAAAGTCTCAAAGTCCATATCGGCAATCCACATCGGCAAAATCTCTGAATCTTTTTCTGTTGCCTGCCATTTAATAGAGTGGTTCCCTAATCGTTTTGGAGCTGTTGTAAAATTATAGTTTCTTGTCATTATTTATTGTCATACTTTCAAGGCGTTAGCCAAATCAGCAATCAAATCTGTCGCATCTTCGATGCCAATAGATAAGCGCAGTAAATCGTCTGTCAGACCATAACTCGCTCGGACTGCTGCTGGAATATCTGCATGGGTTTGTGTCGTCGGATAAGTAATCAGGGATTCCACCCCACCGAGACTTTCAGCAAAAGTGAAAACTTTGAGCGCATTAATCAAGGCTGGGATTTTAGCTTGGTCAGAGACTTTAAAAGCAATCATGCCTCCAAGGCCTGTATAGAGGACTTCTTTGACCGCCTCGTGCTGTCTTAGAAATTCAGCGACTTGATTGGCATTCATCGTCGCCTGACGCATCCGCAAGGCAAGTGTTTTCAGACCGCGCATAACCAGATAACTATCAAAGGGAGACAGTACAGGGCCAGTCGTGTTGAGATTGTAAATCAACTGCTCATACAAAGCCTGATCTTTAACAATCACCGCACCCGCCAAGACATCATTATGGCCTGCCAGGTATTTGGTTGCTGAATGAACAACGATATCCGCACCCAGCACTAATGGTTGCTGATAAATCGGCGTATAAAAAGTATTGTCGACAATCACTTTGGCACCATTTTCATGTGCTTTTTCAGCGACCTTGGCAATGTCGACTTCAATCATGAGCGGGTTAGTCGGGGTTTCGATGTAGACGATAGCCGTCTCTGGCGTGATGGCAGCCAACATATCGGCTTCTGTCACCACATAAGTGAAGTCGAAAATCCCCCGTTTTTGCTGGTCATTAAACCAACGAAAAGAACCGCCGTATAAATCACGTGACGCGACGATTTTCGAACCGACAGGGAAGATTTCTAGCGCAAGTACGATCGCTGCCATGCCTGAACTCGTCGCAATGGCAAACTGCCCCGCTTCAATCGCTGCCAAGGCTTCTTCTAAATTCGCCCGCGTTGGGTTTTTCGTTCGCGTATAGTCAAATCCTGTCGACTTACCAAACTCAGGGTGCTGGTAGGTCGTCGAAAAATGAATGGGCGAAATCAAAGACCCAGTCGCTTCGTCCCGATTGATCCCAATATGAGATAAAATCGTATCCAGTTTTGGTGTCTGCTGTTCAGCTTGCTTGGTCATTCTTCACCTCATTTTATTTAATAGTTGCTATTATTTTAGCACGTTTGAAATATAAAAAACGACTTATAGCCATAAAATTTTTAAATGACTAACATTCAAATTTTAAATGACTAGCTCAGCAACTTCTCCAAAGCTGATTGGTCCAATGGTTGGCACTGATTGAAAAACGTCGCTAAAGTTTCAAAGACCAGCTGATTTTTACCCAGCACATCATTTTCGACCTGCAAGACAAGCAAGGGTTCATGAAGGCTCATGCGCAGCAAGAACCAGCCCTGACCATAAGTACCCGTCAGATTAACCCGAATGCCCTCTTCATTATCCGTGTCAGTGTCAAAATCCGCTGTTGCTGTCACAAATGCGCCGAGCGCCGAAATCACCTGCTCACCGTAAGACCGATAATCGGCCAAGTTGATTTTAAAGCGAATTTCCTGAGTGTCGATGGGCTGTTGCAAGTCTGAAATCAGGTCACTCAGTTGCCGATTGTCAGCCTTTAATTGCGGCAAGAGCATCAAAATTTTGGCAATGACATAAGCACCGTCGTCAAGAAAATCATTTTCCCTGAAGGCAGCGTGCCCACTTGTTTCGATGGCAAGCGGCGTGTCAATCCCTGCTTGATTGAGCTGGATAGCCTTGTTGATGACATTGCGGTAGCCACATAAATAGCGGACCTGCTTGCCACCAAGTTGCGTGATGAAATTTTTCAGATGCGTTGAGGTCGGTGAATTGGTAACAATGGTCGCGCCTGGTGTCTGCTCCAAAACTATTTTGGCTAAGATGGCAATCAGATTATTGCGATTTAAGGTGTTGCCAAATTGATCAACGACAGCGCTACGATCAACGTCTGTGTCAAAAATCACACCGAGATCCGCCTGATGAGTTAGCACCGCTTGACGGATACTGGCCATAGCCTCGGGATTATCAGGATTAGGGATATGATTGGGAAAATGACCGTCAGGCTCTAAGAATTGACTGCCTGAGGTATTCGCTCCCAGCACTGACAAAACTTTTTCAGCAAAATAGCCCCCTGTACCATTGCCCGCATCCACAATGATATGATAGCCTGTCAGTGGTTTAGGATTTGCGAGACCAGTTCCTGCGATAATCTGATTAACGAGATCTTGCGCATAAGGCGTGAGCAAATCTTTTTCTGAGACATGCCCCAAATTTTTCTGAGTATTTTTGTCCGTGTGCGTCAAAATATAATGAATATCGTCATGCTCAGCACCGCCATCACGACTGAAAATTTTAATACCATTAAAGTAAAAAGGCAAGTGGCTGGCTGTCAGCATGACCGCGGCATCGCAATCAAAATCAGGAAATTGGGTTGCCTTGAACATGGCTGGCGTCGTTGATAGCGCCGTATCAATGACATGCGCACCCTGCGAAGTAATCCCTGCTATCAAGGCCGTTTTGAGCGCATCGCCTGATAGGCGACTATCTTGACCCACGGCAACTGTTAGCTTTTCTTGTTCAAGTTGGCTGCCCAATTGTTTTTCAGCAACCAGCCAATTCACGAGACCGCGACCAACTGCTTGAGCAACTTCTGGTGTTAAAGTGACGGCGTCTTCAGGTGTCGCAATCGCAATGCCCCGAATGTCCGAACCGTTTTGTAAGTCTGTGATGTGCATTTTTTCTCCCATTTTGTCGATAAAAGATTAAGGTAATTGTCTAGATAGCTCTATATTGCCTATCAATCAAAAGATAACTCTATTATATCAAACCTTTCTTGGAAACGATTCCATATTTTAAACTAAAAGACAAAAACGTTATGATTTTTTCATAACGTTTTCTCTAATTTTAATTAATTTCAATCGTATAAGCAGCTTTGAATTTTTTACCTGGTGCTAAGGTATTAATCCCAAACTTAGTCGTTAAATCGCCATCTGTATTTTGGTCATCTGCGATACCGCACCATGGTTCAATACACACAAAAGGTGCTTCAGCAGGATAGGGGCTCCACAGACCAAGAAAAGGCATATTTTCCCAAGCAATTTTGACTGAGCGGTCATTGACTGTGTTCGTCAAGCTCACTTCTGTTGCTTCTGGTGTTTCAAAAACAAGGGCATCATCCTTGAAAAGCTCACGCGTCAAGGCAAATTCAGTCTGGTCAACCGCATGTTTTTGTGATAAATTAAGCACACCTGTTGCTGGATTGAGCGGGATGTATTGACGAGCCTGTGCTGGACTAATCGTCAAGCGATAATCTTCAAACGTGCCACTTTCAAGTGGGACATTAAAAGCAGGATGGGCACCGATACCAAAATACATATCTTGTTCATCGAGGTTTTTCACTTCCCACTTTACAGTCAGTTGATTATTGACTAATTTGTAGGTAATCCGAAGACGAAAATCAAAAGGATAGACAGCACGTGTTTCCTTGTTGGCTTTCAGTTCAAAAATGGCTTCATTGGCTTCACTTTCCAGCAATTTAAAGACCTGATCGCGGGCAAAACCATGACCACCGAGTTTGAAAGTTTCATTGTCATAGGTATAGCTACCATTTTTCAATTTGCCAACAATTGGAAACAATATGGGTGCTTGACGTGCCCAAAATTCAGGGTCTCCTTGCCAAAGATACTCTATATTGTCTTTTTGGATTGAGTGCAATTCAGCCCCAAAATCTTGAATGGCGATGCTTAATACATCATTTGAAAGTTTTGTCGTTGTCATCCTGACTCCTTTTTTCTTTTACTCGATCAGCTTAGGGATCTGTTGACGCCATTCAACCGTTCTAAAGATAGGCACTTTTATCGTCATTAACGGCCTTTTGAGCGATTAAATTCGTCTTCTCTTATTATACCATGTTTATAATTATCATATGACTTGTAAAATGTGCTTTTATAGTATATAATAAATAACTAACGAAAGGTGAAATGACATGGCTAGAAATAAGACAATTTTTAAAGAAAATATTTTACGTGCTGCTGAGCAGTTTATCATTGAGAAAAGTCCTAGTGAATTGACTGCTCGCGGGCTATCTAAATATATGAATATCTCAACACAACCACTTTATGCTGAATTCGAGAATATGGCAGCACTCAAACGCGAGCTTTTTTCTCAGATTTACTACAAGCTTCAAAACGAAGTTTTTAATAAAAAAACACACGATGACCCAATTATCAACCTCTGCCTCAACTATATTAATTTTTCTTGCGAAAATCCAAAATTGTTCAGAACTATTTATTTGGAAAAACATGGCGATGATAATCATTCTGTCAACGAGTTCTCTTATAATATTTTCCGAACAATTATTCAAGATGATCCGACTTACTCCAAATTGTCAGAGGCAAAGCTTAACTCCCTCTTGACTGGTACATGGGTTGTCTCAACCGGCTTCGCAAATCTCATCGCGAGTGATACCATTCACCCTAGCCAATTTGAAATCATTTCATTTTTAAAGGATGCGATCAATGATGTCCTCAAGATGGAAATTGCTAAATCTTAACTAAACAGTCTACACTAAAAAACTTCAAATCTGAGATTTGAAGTTTTTTTGCTGTCTGATTTAGTTGGATTGCCAGTCGGGTTTATAAAAATTCCGATTGTCCAATGGAAAAATACGTGGTGTCATCTCACCTGGTACAATCTGGTTGAGCGCTGTCTGCATCATCATCATGCTGGCATCCAGCATATCGATTTGATGGATGACTTCTGCTTCCATGATTTGTGGTCTAACAGGGCTACCGTATTCTTGAAGCCCATGATGCGCCAGGAGGACATGGCGCAAAATGGTCACATCTTCTTTATCGTTATCAATGTCCAGCTCGCGGATAGCTTCTGAAACCTCTTCATCGATTAAAACGATATGACCAATCAAATTCCCTTTTAAGGTATAGGTCGTGTTTTCAGCACCTGAAAACTCAATAACTTTCGCCATATCATGGAGCAAAATCCCTGCCAACATCAAACTTTCATTTAATGTCGGATAAACTTCACAAATTTTTTCAGCCAGTTGTGCCATGGTAGCTGTATGAAAACTCAGACCACCCTCGAAGGCATGATGATTGGTTTTAGCAGCTGGATACTCGAAAAATGCTTTATCATATTTTTTAAAAATATGCCGCACAATCCGATTCCAAGTCGCATTTTCAATCTTAAAAATGGTTCTGGAGATATACTCCCGTAATTCTTGTTCATTAACCGGTGATTTTGGCTTAAAATCTTTGGGATTATTGGGTTCTGTATTTTCTGGTAGGCGTAAAAAGATTTTATTGACTTGCGGTGAGCCTTGATAGAGCTCTTTCACCGCACGCATATAAACAACTTTACCTTTCGTAAAAGTTTCAACCATGTGATCATCAGCATCCCAAAGGTTGCCACCAATCTGACCCGTTCTATCTTGGAAAATCATGGCCAAAAATGGCTTGCCTGCCCGTGTCTGACGCAAATCAGCCTGTTTAATCAGATACAAGCCTTCAAAAGCATCGCCAACCTGTAAATCTTTTAGCTGTGTCATAGTCTAATCGTTCCTTTCGTTTCAGGCACCAAAGTCTGATCACTCGTTAATAAAATGACTTGTCGTTCTTTGGCGATTTCAGCAAGCATATTTGAAAAATTAAGGCGACGTTTTTGGTCAAATCTTAAGAAGTTATCATCTAAGAAAATCGGAAAATCTAAGCTTTTAGACTGGATAAAGGCGAGACGCAGCGCTAATTGGAGCTGGTCCCGTGTCCCCGTTGACAAATCAATCAGGCGTAAACTTTGATCCTGCGCATTTTTCACCCATAAGATGTCCTTATCCAGATAAATTTCTTGCCAGGTCTGATTAGTTAAAGTAGCCAACATCCCACTGGCACGATTTAAAATATCGGGCAATGTTTCAGAAGATAAATCTGCCATGACTTGCTCAGTCAAGGTGATTTCTGTTGTTTTAGTTGCAAAATCAACCAGATAATCACGGAGTGCTTCTTTTTTCCGTGCTAATTTAGCTGCGAGTGTTGCTAATGTCGTATCTGTTTTTTGTTGATTAATCATAGCAGTATTTTTAGAATGCGTATCAATTAGACGATTTAATTCAGCTGTTTTTTGAATTTTTTCAGATGTTTTTTGATTCAATAACTGTTGCTCTGCATTGCCATTGAAAGGTTTTGAAATATCAATAATACCAGATAACTGTTCTTTCAGACGCGTCAAGCGGACCAAATCACGGGATTGTTGCGCCCATTGTTCTAACAGTTTCGGTGCTGTATCAATATCCGGTATCTCTGCAAAAATCGCTTCATCTAATTTTTGTAACCCCCTCAACTTGGCTGTATCTGCGACTTGGTCATAACGGCTCAAGGTCACATGTAACACCTGTGCCTCTTCATCAAGCTGTGTCAAATCAGCAACTTTGCCGACAACATCTTGACTTTCAGACGGGAGCCAATCTTTGAAATAAGCCAATTTGTCATCAAAATGTGACAGAATCACTTGATTTTCAGCTAATTTTTCACTGTCATGACGACCTGTTTTAACTTGCCAGAAAGCTAAGCCTGCACCGATTGCCAAAAAGACGAGGGCGAGGAGGGGACTAAAAATAAAGCTAATCCCCATAAAGATAAGGCTGATGATTGCTAAAAGCAGATAAATTTTTGTAAATTTCAGCTCATCAATGCGTTGCTCTGCAGCGATTGCTTGTGGATAATCCCCTTTTAAGCGTTTTAATAAATCTGTTGTTTTAGGTTCTTGCAGGAATTGATTTTTCGGTGTCGCTAATTTTTCCAAAGCCATCGCATTTTCAGCGATTTTTTGCGTTAAGCTACTGATTTCTTGACTGTATTTTTCATGTAGAGCATGCTTACGACGTAAATTTTCGGCTTCATCAGCAGATAAAATATTGGTTAAATCTTGCTTTTCTAGTTGGGCATATTCTTGATATTCCGCCAAAAAACTAAGGCGATGCCTGATTTGATTAATCTCAGCATCCAGGTTTTCTTGCGCCTCACGCCGGGTAATAATCTCATCATGAAGTCGATCGTTTTCAGTCATCAAGGGTAATAAAGCCTGTTCTTCAGTCGTTTTTTCCTGAATGGCAACTTGGACTGTAGCAATGTCAGCCAGAACTTGATTGAGCGGCTTTTTAGTTGCGCGTGTTGTCGTAAAAATCTCATCTCGGGCTTTAGATAGTGTTTGAATTTGATCAAACAGTGCGACTGAACCTGTCGTTGCAGACATCCGCCATTCGTCATCTAAGCGTTCAGCATTATAATCTCTGACCGTTGAGATTTGCAGATTTTCTTGGGTGACAGAATAAATTTCAGAAAAAGTCTTGACTGTAATCGGTCTAATAAAATCACGCCATGATGATTCATCTAGCATCGTCACGCGAGTGCCATCATCAATTTCACAAACAAAACTTGGTCGCCCACTCCGTAAGATTTTCAGACGTTCAATGCGAATTGACTTCCCGGCATGGGTCAGAAAAATCTGGCCGCCATAAGTTTTGAAATTCAAGGGGTTGAACTCTTGATTTGAAGTGGTGGCATTTTCAAAGCCAAACAACATGTATTTGATAAAGGCTAAGATTGTCGATTTGCCCGCTTCATTTTCACCTAGAAAAGTCGTGAAATCTTCTAAATCATAGGTCTGATTGACAAGTTTGCCAAACCCTTCGATTCTGAGTTGCTTAATTTTCATCTAAAGTGCCTCCAAACTCAAAGTGTTGACTGGCAAATAAAGCCAAATTTTCCTGAACTTCATCTTGAAAATCAGCATCTTCAAAGACGGCGCGAATTTCTTGTTTATGGGGTAAGAGACTATAGACTTGTTCCAAATCAAGGGCTGGCAATCTCAAATCAGGCACGACAATCTTTGTCAGCTCATCTGTTTCAGATGAAAGTGGCATCAATTTCAGCTTGACAATCACATGACTTTGCCGCAATTCTTCTAGCAATTCATCATTGTCAACTGCTTCTTGGAGATGATCCGCAATCGTTTCGTAATTTTCAAGATTTAAACTGTAAAAAGTCGCCGTATCTACCAAGTTTGACTTGATAAAAGTCAGGGCTTGAACCAATGTCTGGCAGGCTGACAAATCAATGGATAATGTTTCAAAATGCACTTCTGCCAAATCACGGAAGTAAATCAAATTCCCTGTGGGTGTCATTTCGCCAAGAACGACTAAATTCGTCGTTTCCTTTTTATTTCGACCTTGCGGCGTTCCGGGATAAATCACATTATCAGCGACTTGATTAGCGAGATGAATATGCCCCAAAGCCCAATAATGATAGTCTTTAGCGAGCATATCTGTTAGAGTAGCTGGTGCAAAAGATTGACCCGAAAACTCGCCGTGAAAAAGCCCAATGTGATAATCACAGCTACCATCTTTTTCTGGATAGTCCTCGACTTTATTGACAGATAGATGGGGGTGCTGATAGGAAAAGCCTGACACCGCAAGCCTTTCGCCTGTTTTCAAGGTCAATTTTTGCGTGGTGACAGTCTCTGACTTAAAGACAGTCACATGTTCAGGAAAATCAATCCAATAGACGGATTCTCGATAATAATCATGGTTACCAAAAATAATGACCGCCTGAATACCGTAGGGCTGCAGACGTGTCAACTGCTCGATAAAATAATTCTGAATCTTGATACTAGGCTGTGATTGATGGAAATTATCCCCAGCAAAAAGCACCACTTCGACTGCTTCAGAAATGGCTAAATCAATAATTTTTTCCAATATCCGATAGGGTTGAAAAGGGGTTTCCTGTACTAAGCCTTCAAATTCCCGATCTAAATGTAAATCTGCTGTGTGTATAAATTTCATAATTGACTTTCTATTGGGCACCTCTAGGTAAGCTCGTATCCTCTTTTAACGATACGTTTTTAAATCAATTTTGCTCGCAGTTTTTCGATATTTTCTTCAACATTGCCATTGAAAACGAAAGAACCTGCGACAAATACATCTGCACCCGCCTCGCGACAGGCAACAATCGTCTGATCATCGACGCCACCGTCGACTTCAATCTCAAAGTCTAATCCTTGAAACTCACGAATATCGACTAATTCTCTGACTTTTTCGAGACATTCCGGCAGGAATTTTTGACCGCCAAAACCAGGATTAACGGTCATGACTAAGACCATGTCAACAAGGCTCAACACGTGTTTAATCGCTGAAATATCTGTTCCCGGATTGATAGCAATGGCAGCTCGCATACCAGCAGCCTTGATTTTCTGGAGCGCGCCATGACTATGATGGGTCGCTTCGACATGAATCGTCAGACTATCAGCACCTGCTTGGGCAAAACTGTCCACATATTTTTCTGGATTTTCTACCATGAGGTGACAATCCAACAGACACTTGGTCTCAGGTCGAATCGCTTTAACAACATCTGCGCCAAAAGTAATCGTCTCTACAAAATGACCGTCCATAATATCGATATGGAGATAATCAGCGCCCGCGACTTCAAGTCGCTTAGCATCACGCGCAAAATGACCAAAATCTGCTGCTAAAATTGAAGGTGCAAGTTTCATTTTTTCACCACTTTCTTATAGGTTTCTCGTTTGCCTTGTATTTCTGCTAGAAATAGCAAGTAATTATCGTATCGCGATTGTAAAATGTCGCCCGCTTCAACCGCAGGTTTGACCTGACAGTTAGGTTCATGGGTATGCGTACACTCGCGGAATTTACAGCCAAAAGATTGACGTAAAATTTCTGGAAATGCCGCATTTAAATCTGGCTGGTTGCTAATCTCATAGTCCAAGGATGAAAAGCCTGGCGTATCTGCGATGAGACCGTCATGTACCTCAAACAACTCTACATGACGCGTCGTATGGCGACCACGACCGAGTTTGTCAGAGATTTCTTGGGTCGCCAGTAACATTTCTGGTGCGATTTTATTGAGCAAGGTTGATTTTCCAACGCCTGTTTGCCCCATGAAAACCGTGACCTTGCTCGAAAATTCTGGGAGAATTTTTTCCCAGTCATTCATGAAAAATTTGTAGCCTATTTTTTCATAATCTGCTTGCGTTTTTTCAAACGTTGCCAAATCTGCCACTAAGTCTAATTTAGACAGGTAAATCAGGGGTTCTATGCCTTTATTGGTCAATAAAACCAAAAAGCGATCCAATAAATTCAGGGAAAAAGTTGGTTCAACGGCAGAAATCACGACCACAGCCTGATCAATATTGGCAATCGGTGGTCTGACTAGGCTATTTTCACGCGCTTTTAGCGCGAGGACATAACCTTCTGAATTAGCCTCGGCAGAAAACTCTGCAAAGTCGCCAACAATCGGCTTTGTCCCTTTCTGACGAAAATTCCCTCTCGCCCGGGTTTGATAGACCAGACCGTCCTCCTCGTCTTGAATATAATAAAAGCCACTCAATGATTTTAATATTCTGCCAAATTTTATCATATCTCGATTATACCATATTCCATGGGGCGACAGTAGCCATAACTATCATCATCTGATATAAAAACTTGATTTTAACTACGACTTTCAAAACAGCAAAAAACCGCAAATCGCTTGCGGTTAGCCTAAAACTTTAATGGTTACGGTGCGTCGCCCCCAATTAATGGCTGCCTTGGTCGTTTTGAAGTGCAAATCGACCTTATAGCCTTTGATGGCACCGCCAGTGTCGCCAGCAATTGCAATCCCATAACCGGGTACCTCCACCATTGACCCCAGCGGAATGACACTCGGATCAACCGCTACACACATGGGATTCACCCAGAGATCAATGCCGGTCGCTGTGATGTGCCCCGGCGTCATGCCGTCCGCGCCATCTGATGAGTAGCCCGTCGTCGATACCGTCATACTCTTGCCTGATGGTGTGTTTGGCGCAATGGGCGCTGGACTGTTATCACCAGTGTTACCCGTATCAGCGGGAGCGTTTGGTTGCCCTGCACCAGCAGATTGACTTGGCTTAGGTTCAGCAATCTCCTTAGCCTTTTCACGCGCCGTTTCATCAGCCTGTCGCTTTTCTTCCGCAGCTTTCGAGCTAGACAAATCAGCCATCTGCGCTTGATTATCTGCCATCTGCGTCCGAAGAGTGTCTAATTTCGTTTCTAATTGGTCATATTCCGTTTCGTAAGCTTTGGCATTTTCTTTCAGTTGCGTTTGTTGACTTTCCAAGTCAGATTTCAGCTTAGTTGAGGCTGTTTTCAAGTCATTCAATTTCTCAACTTTTTCATTTTGCATCTTGCGATACGTGGTCAAACTCACCACGCGCGTAATCATATCTGAAAAATTCCCTGACGCCATAATCGTCTCAATGAAACTCGATGACACATTTTCAGTTTGCGCCTGACGCATCTGGCTTGCCATAACCGCTTCCCGTGCCTTGATTTCATCATCTGTTTTGGCGATTTGACTGGTCAAGTCAGCGATTTTGCTTTCCCCATCGGCGACAGCTTGCTTACTAGCATAGGCCTTTTGGTAGACTAGATTGACAGCCGTCAAAGACGCTTCTAAATCTGCTTGAATGCCGCTTGCCTTACTCTGGGCTGCCTTGATTTCGGCATCATAAGTCGAGGTTTTATCATTGGCAAACACCCTGCCGATTGATGGTGTCAAAAGTATCAGACACAGCGTCAGTCCTAATAATCGTTTTCTCATATCCTGATATTTTATCATAAAAAAAGACACCAAAACATTGCGTTTCGGCGTCAAATGTTGCTAAATTGTAACAAAGTGGCGGCTACCGCCATGAAAGGTGACCAGCTGATGGACACCCTGTGCTTTAAGCCAGAGCTTTAATTCATCGAAAGCCAGCTCATAGTGTTCGAGTTTGTGGCCATCTGACCCTAATGTAAACAAGGTCCCACCAAGCTCTAGCACCATTTTCAGAGCATAAGTATAGAGGTCTAAATGATGGTATAAATGTGTCGACTTGGCATTAATTTCAAAAGCAAGGTCTGCAGCAATCATTTTCTGGAAAATTTCGGTCAATTTTCTTTTATGCTTGTCAAGTGCGGCAGGCTCGACCTCAAATAGCCGGATACCGTAATCAAAATGGGCTAGAACGTGCGCCTGAATCTTATCATTTTGGTCAATGGCATCGCTTAACTCGTCCAGATAGCGACTGAATATCGTATCAAAAGCCATCTCAGCGATAAACTCATCCAAGTAGTCAAATTCGCCATTGTGATGAACGGATAAGAGCTTCAAATCATAGGTTTTATCTGCTAAATAGGTTAAAATTTCTGCTTCTTTAGGTTGATAATAGCCAATTTCAATGCCTTTTAAAATTCGGTTGCCATATTTGAGATTTAACCGGTCAATTTCAGCCGAATACGTTGCATAATCAGGTGCATCTGTGTGACCCGTGACAGGATTAGCCACATCGAAATGCTCTGTCGTCACGACATAGCCTGTTGCATTTTTCAAATAAGCTTCGAAATTTTCTTCAGAATCATAGGAATGGTGGGTATGCAAATGTTGGTCGTAATAAGTCATAGTGTCTCCCCTTCAAGAAAAACCCACTTGACGTAGGTTTGACAGGTTATCTAATTTCAGCACCAAACTCGACTAATTTCTTCGTGATTTTAGTCACAGCTGCTGTGATGTCATCATCTGTTAATTGATTGTCAGCTGATTGGAAAGTCAAGGTATAGGCCAATGATTTTTTGTCTGCTGCGACATTTTCGCCGGTATAGACATCGAAAAGTTCAGCCTTAATCAATGTTTTGACCTTGCTTGATGTAATCACATCGAGAATTGCTTGGTTGGTCGCAGTCCGGTCAACCAAGAGCGCCATATCGCGTTTAGAGGCTTGGAATTTCGGAATATCCGTGAAGATGACTTGTGCGGGTTGTTTTTCTAACAAGGCAGTCAAATCAAGATTCGCCACATAAGTTACGGGAATGTCGTAGGCTTTGGCAGTCGTTGGATGAACTTGACCGATGAAACCAACCTCAACACTATCAACTAAGATACGTGCTGTCCGACCCGGATGGAGTTCAGCAATAGACTGATCTGCTTCAAAACGCACCTTGTCAAATTTAACAAGGAGATTTTCAACCACACCTTTGGCAGCATAGAAATCATAGTCTTTACCAGTCATGGCAATGGCAACCTGTGGTAATTCTGTCGGGCGGTTGTCCGTTTCGTTGCCAAATTTCGCAAAGACTTGACCGATTTCATAGACAGCGAGCGTGTCATTGCCACGCGCCAAGTTATAACGCACGATGTCTAGCATCCCACTGATAAGATTCAAACGGAGTGTGCTGCGTTCTTCACTCATTGGCATAGCAAGTGCTGTGAGATGTTCAGTTGGCAATGTCGTGAATTGCACGGCTTTTTCAGCTGTCGTCAAGGAATAAGAAATCACTTCTGACAAACCAGCACCTTCAAGAGTCGTCCGAACGTCACGGCGGAAGGCTTGCATCGGTGTCAATTCGCCAATCGTGTTGCCAGCTTGTGGCAAGGTATTGGGAATATTGTCATAGCCATAAATCCGTGCCACTTCTTCGACAAGGTCAGCCTCGATTGCGATATCCCAACGGCGTGGTGGGACTGTTACTGCGAAAGTCTCACCAGCAACACTTGTTGCAAAGCCAAGTTTATCGAAAATCGCCACAACATCTGCTGAGTTGAGCGTCAAGCCAAGCGCACGATTGATTTTATCAAGTGTAATTGATACCGTTACCTCTTGGGCAACATAGTCATTGCTTGACACAACGCCAGAAGTAATCGTGCCGCCTGCCAGTTCAACAATCATGGCAGCTGCGTAGTCCAAAGCCACTTCTACATCAGCATGGTTGATGCCTTTTTCAAAACGGGCACTTGATTCAGAACGGAGGTTGAATTTTTGAGACGTTTTACGGATAGATGTCCCGTCAAAAATCGCTGACTCAAGGGCAACACTGGTTGAGCTGTCTGTAATTTCAGTGTTTTCGCCTCCCATCACACCCGCAAGCGCCACAGGTTGACCTCCCACTGTGATGACAATGTCTTCCACTGCTAAATCGCGCACTGCGCCATCCAATGTCGTCAGTTTTTCACCATTTTCAGCTTGACGAACGAGAATTTTCTTCTCGTCGAACTTAGCATAATCAAAGGCGTGAAGCGGTTGACCAAAGTAGAGGAGCACGTAGTTGGTCACGTCCACGACATTGTTAATCGGGCGGATGCCTTCGTTCATCAGGCGGTTTTGGAGCCACTGAGGACTTGGGGCAATGGTGATACCTTCGATAATGCGCATTTTGTAGGTCAAGACTTTGTCTGTCGTGACGTCCACTGCGATTTTTTCTGATGTTTTGGTGTCAGATTCTGTGACGACTTTTTCGTCAAATTTGACTTGTTTGTTATCATAAATCGCTGCGACTTCATGCGCCACACCACGCATAGATAGTGCATCGGCACGGTTGGGTGTGATGGAAAGTTCCAACACCTCATCATTCATCTCTAGGGTGTCAAAAATTTCTGCCCCATTTTCAGCATCAGCTAGTAGGTAATAAATCCCTTCCGCATAGGCTTTGGGAACGATGTTTTCTGGGAAGCCGATTTCTTGGAGGCTGCAGATCATGCCGAGACTTTCAACGCCACGGATTTTGCCTTTTTTGATTTTGTGATTGCCTGCAATTCGCGCACCTGGTAGGGCAACGATGACTTGGATACCCGCTTTAATGTTGGGCGCACCACAGACGATTTGTGTTGGCTGCTCTTCGCCAATGTTGACTTGACAGATGGTCAAGTGCGTTTCTGGAATGATTTCTGTGCTTAATACTTCGCCGACGACTAATTTTGATAGGCCTTGGGCACGTGTTTCAACACCCTCAACTTCAATTCCGCTGGTTGACATTTTTTCTGATAGGTCATGTGAGGTCACATCAATGTTGACGAGCTCTTTTAACCAATTGTATGATACTTGCATTTTATAGACTTTCTCCTTATTTCGACTTCATGCTAACTTTTACAGACAGTTACGACTTCGGCGCACCGCTGTCAGTATCATGCTATTTAAACTGCTCACTCATCCGAGCATCACCAAGATAAAAACCACGAATATCATTAATCCCATATCTCAACATGGCAATCCGCTCTTGACCCAAGCCAAAGGCAAAACCAGAATACTTCTGACTATCGATGCCAGCCATTTCAAGGACATTCGGGTGCACCATACCAGCGCCGAGGACTTCGATCCAGCCGGTCATTTTACAAACATTACAGCCTTTACCGCCACATTTGAAACATGAAATATCCGCTTCGACAGATGGCTCTGTAAATGGGAAGTAGCTAGGGCGCAGACGGATTTTACGTTCGGCGCCAAACATTTTCTTGACAAGCGTATCCAACGTACCCTTGAGGTCACTCATGGCGATATTTTCGTCAATGACAAGCCCCTCGATTTGGTGGAATTGATGACTGTGTGTCGCATCATCCGTATCACGACGGTAAACACGTCCTGGCGAAATCATTTTAAGTGGGCCTTTGGTAAAGTCGTGGGCATCCATTGTCCGCGCTTGCACAGGACTAGTGTGTGTTCGCAACAAAATATCAGAAGTAATATAAAAAGTATCCTGCATATCACGCGCCGGGTGATCCTTAGGCAAATTCATACGCTCAAAGTTATAGTAATCTGTCTCAACTTCGTACCCATCAACAATTTGATAGCCCATGCCAAGGAAAATATCTTCGATTTCTTCCGTCGTTTGGGTCAAAATATGACGATTGCCTTTGGCTACTTTTTTACCCGGCAAAGTTACATCAAGTGTCTCATTTTCAAGCTTTTTGGCAATGATCGTGGCTTCAATTTCAGACTTTTTGCTTTCTAAAAGACTGGTGATTTCATCTCTGAACTCATTAGCCAGAGCGCCTAATTTAGGGCGTTCTTCATTTGATAAGTCCTTCATTCCTTTGAGAATATCCGTCAATTCACCTTTTTTACCTAGAACCGAAACTCGGAAATCATTCAGCGTTTTTTCATCAGCAATTTTGGGCAATTTTTCAAGTGCATGTGTACGCAAATCAGCGATTTTTTCTTGTAAAGTCAATTTTATCTTCTTTCTATTTTGGCATTTACTTTTGTTATTTAAGCAATGACAAGAAAAATACCGCCGTCATCACTCCAACGTAAAGGAGCGAAAACCGCGGTACCATCCTAATTCCTAGATTATTTCTAGCTTAATTATCATTATTTAATTTGATTGAAATTGAATTTCTGCGCCTTGAGGTTAGGAAAATAGATGATTTGTCCGCATAAGCGACGCTTATTTACGGCAAATCCCTAATTTTCTACACCTCAGAACAGTCGCATCAATATCTTGATTGAAGTGAACTTCACAAACCTGCCGCTAAATGGCTCTCAGTCACAACCATTCTCCCTGTCAACTTATCAGTCTGCTACTCTTTTCAATGTATAAGAAAATCATACTAAATTTAGCCGGGTCTGTCAACTTTCCTAGGCAGTTACAATTACCAATATTTAATCCTTTTCCCGATTAAAAATCAAATTCAAAATAATCGCGACAAGCGTTGCCATGACAATCCCGTTATTAAGGAACATTTCCACCGTATCAGGTAGCGCTTGGAAAAGTGTTGTCCCATTAAAGCCGACACCTGACGCGACTGCCATGGCTGCGATGAGGAGGTTGTGTTCATTTTCAAAATCAACACGCCCTAACATCCGAATCCCTTGAATTGTGACCATGCCAAACATAACTAACATGGCACCACCCAGAACAGGTGCGGGGATAATTTGAGCACAGGCACCGAATTTGGGTAGCAGGCCTAAAATCATTAGAAAACCTGCTGTGTAGAAAATCGGACGGCGGGTTTTGATGCCGGATAATTGAACCAAGCCGACATTTTGTGAAAAACCTGTATAAGGGAAGGTGTTGAAAATACCACCCAATGCGACTGCCAAACCTTCCGCCCGGTAGCCATTTCGCAACCGTATTTCAGAGATGTCGTCCCCTGTGATGTCTGAAAGTGCGAGGTAGACGCCCGTCGACTCCACCATGGACACCAAAGAGATAATCGTCATCATCAAAATCGACGAGAAATCAAAGATGGGTTTTCCAAAGAAAAATGGTGTCGGGATATGGAGCAACGGTGCTTGCGCGATTGGTGCGAAGTCGACGAGACCCAGGCAGGCAGCGACGACGGTGCCGATGATGAGCCCGATGAGGATGGCGATGGAGCGGACGAACCCTGTCGTGAGCGCATGAATCAGCAAGATGACAAGGATGGTAATGACCGCTAAAATCACGCTGGAAAGCTCTGGTTTGGGGCTATTGTTACCCATGTTGCCGATGGCAACTGGAATCAGCGTGAGGCCAATCGTTGTGATGACGCTCCCTGTGACGAGCGGCGGGAAAAACTTGCGAATTTTCGAGAAAACGCCTGAAATGAGGACGACAATCAGCCCTGAGACGATGATGGAGCCAAAAATCGCACCTGAACCGTGTTTGGCACCGATGATTGATAGGGGGGCAACAGATTGGAAAGCGACACCAAGGACGACGGGTAAGCCGATGCCGAAGTATTTATTAACTTGGAGTTGTAGGAATGTCGCAATCCCACACATGAAAATATCCGTCGAGATGAGGTAGGTCAGTTCTTTAGTAGAGTAGCCGAGTGCGCCTGCTATCATGATTGGCACTAGGATAGAGCCCGAATACATGGCGAGCAAGTGTTGCAGACCGAGAACTGCTGATTTAGAATGTTTGATTTCTTGCGTTTTCATGTTATAGATCCGCCTCCGCAAAGACGACTTGTCCTTGTTCAAATCCTGCAATTCTAGCTAGGCTGACAACAGGTATGCCCGTTTCTTCGACCAAAGCACGACCCGTCTGAAATGATTTTTCAATCACGATACCGACGCCTGCGATTTGCGCGCCTGCTTCTTTTAAAATATTAATCAAGCCCAGTGCTGCTTGCCCATTTGCCAAGAAATCATCAATAATCAAGACTTTGTCATTTTCTGACAAGAACTTACGTGAGATTTGAACGGTTGACGTGATTTTTTTCGTGAAAGAGTAAACTTCGGCAGTCAGCAATTCGTCATTCATGGTCACGTTCTTGGCTTTTTTAGCGAAAATCATCGGGATGTTAAGTTCTTCGGCAACATAAGCTGCGGGCACATTGCCACTGGCTTCGATTGTCACGACTTTAGTAATCCCACTGTCCGCAAATTTTTGCGCGAACATTTTGCCAATTTGACGCATCAATTTAGGGTCAACTTGGTGGGTTAAAAAACTATCGACTTTGAGGATATCATCTCCCAAAACTGTGCCATCACGCTTAATTCTTGAAATTAGTGCTTCCATCTTCAACTTTCTATTCATTAAATAAAAAAGGCTCTGCGAAAAAACGCAAAGAGCCTGACTCCTTGCTTATTGTTTGGCATTCCGGTGCCAAGTAGAGACGCTCGACCGATTACGAGCATAAATAAGCTGTTATTTTTTAAGATTATTTTGATGTTATCAAGAGGTTTTACACTCTTATTATTTTTAATTGTAACATTTTAGCATTATTTTTGTCAAAAGTGTTTTGACTACAAGCACTAATTTTAATCTACATCAGATGCCTCAAAATTCAGCAAATGATTCAGTGATTGGGCTGCAAGTTTCAAGAATTTTTTTTGAAAAATAGAGGGAGGTTCTGGCTTATCACTCGTCAACCAACAGCTGATAATCGTTAGGATATTACCTATGATTAAATGATATAGGAACTCAGAAGTAATCCCTAACTCAGCGCATACATGGTCAAGCCGATTTTCAAAATAAACCTGAACAAGCGGTAAATACTGTTGATACAAAAATGGCACCCAATCTGGATCAAGTGATGGATTATAGAGGTTTTTTAACCACCTCCTTTTAGCGTAAAGAATTGGAAGTATCTCCTTAGCTATGAATAACAGCATATCTTGGTCATGACTTGCGATAAATGTTGACATTTTTTGTTTACAGTCACGCGCAATTAAGAGATGAACCGTCTGAATAATATCCTCAATCCCATTAAAATGATTTTTGTAAATATTTTGTCGTCTAATCCCTGCCCTTTCAGCTATCTGTTGCATGGTTATTTTTTGAACTGTACCATTTTCCTCAGCTATTAAGAAAAACGAATCGATAATCCTTAACTGTGTCTCACTGATGATTACCATAAAAATCCCCCCCTCTAACTACTATTAGATAGTTAAATTATAACAAAAATTTATCAGAATTTATGGTTTTTCTATCTAAAAAGAGACAGCATGTCCCCTAATTTTCACTATTATGGGGTTAAAACCTCCTATTTTTCAACTATTTAGAAGTATCGAAAGTGACACTGTGTCACACGCTAAAACTTGAAGCTTCTATTTTTGATATGTTAAAATGAAGCTGTAAGATAAAGGGATCTTTTTAAGAACCTTGAAATAAAAAATGCTATGACCATGGCAAAAGACTGATCAGCTTATTTCCTGATTTTCAAAATTATTTTTATCTTATATTGTAGTTATGATTACAGAGAGTAGCAGTTGTTAATGTATTGTTATCTGTTGTATGACCAGCTTTATTTTGGAAAAACTTTTAACTAATAGAGGAGTGAAAAGTATGGGTGTTTTAAAAATCGTTGGCTCTCTTATTCTTATTGGCTTAGGAGCCTGGGGAACTGTCTTAGAGGCAAAATGGTTAAAAGAACAAGCGGATAAGAATAAATAAATTTTATATAAGGAGAATTGACAATGAGAAAATTAGCTAAAGTATTTTTGTGTTGCACTTTATTTCTTGGAATTGGAATAGGTGGCACTGCAACAATTCATGCAAATGATGACATTTCAAAAATTGGTTCATCTAATGATTCCGGACAGCCTATAGTATTTGAGAATATTACTGACATTAACGATATCAATGTTCAAATTGATTCATTTTATCTCAGAAATGCAAACCCATTTTTGAGAGCTAGTGCAGGGACAAAATGGAAAGAGGGTGAGAGTGTAAGTGATGGAAAAGTTGGTTATTATACAACAAGTTACTTCTGGGTAAAAGGAAGCGACATGGTTTCTTGGAACATTGTAGGAAAAGCTGAAAGAAATGCAGTTATAGCCAAATACGGATCAGTTAATTCCAATACATCTTACAAAATGAAAACCACTCAACACATTACATTGAGTGGAAAATGGAGCTATAAAACGATTAGTGCGAATGCATGGTGCTATGGAAAGGATTAATATAATCTTACAATTTCTGTTTATAGATTTTTAGTCTGTTTATCTAATATAAAAAGAAGCCAAGTATTGTATGAAGCTTCTTTTTATTGATATCCTAAACAAAAAACAATGTATATCTAAATTATAGAAACAAAGAATATGCACAGCGAGATTTAAATAAACTTAGGTTATATCGTTTTTACTTCTGATATTATTAGTACCTAAAAAAAGATAATTTTACCAAAAAAATTCAAACATAAAACAAATGGATGCGTTCTGATAATTAAAAAATCATGCAAAAATGGACAAAAAAGACTAAAAAAAGACTTGAAGTGGGCTTAAAGACTTATATGCCACAAATCAGAATCGAACTGACGACCTTCACCTTACCATGGTGCTGCTCTACCGACTGAGCTATTGCGGCGGGTTGATTATTTTGTTTAAGATAGGAATTTAGCTCACTCTACTCTTATTTTAAAGAGCAGCGTGAGGTGGGAATTTTGCAAATTCCCTTTCCGCAGATTCGGGGCAGTGCCCCGAACTCTACCGACTGAGCTATTGCGGCGGGTTAATCATTTTGTTTAAGATAGGAATTTAGCTCACTCTACTCTTATTTTAAAGGGCAGCATGAGGTGGGGTTGCTACCGCTCCCTTAATGAACTATATTGATTATATCAAAGAATAATTTACTTTTCAAGAGTACTTTTTAGCCAATCTTGATTGATATAAGACAAAAAAGCAAAGTTCAACGACTTTGTTTTTGAATTTGTCTTAAACATTTGTGACTTTGATACCTTACAATTAAACATTTCACCTAAGCATTATCCCACTGCCAACTCATAGCAGAAATAACTTTAACACCTACTAACAACAACACCGTCATCAAAAATATCAAACCCATTTTACTCTGAAAAGAGATATTCAAAAAATAATCCAAATGAAGTAATTGCCTAAAACCGTCAATACCGTAAAAAAATGGATTGGTATATACTAAATATCTAAGTGGTATCGGAATATAGTCAACTGGATAGATATAGCCCGAGAAGAATTGAATGATACTAAACATATAAAAAGTTGTTTTAATATTATTTCTTTTGACCGCAAAATAGGCAACTACAAAACCAATGCAATAACTTTGAATCGTCAAAATTAGGATAATCAATATCATCTCAAACAACTTACTTGATAAAACAGAAATATGAAAAAAGTAACTTGAGATACTGAAAGCTAAAATGTTTGAAAAAAAGGAAATCATTATCCAAGGGATCATATTGCCAAGTATAATCCTATTGGGACTAATTCCCATCACTTGATAATAACTTCCTCTACCCATGCGTTTTTCTTCCATAGCATAAATGCTACACATAATCACATTATTCCCGATAAACAAAGTCAATAAAAAAGAAACTAAAACAAAACTGGTTTTGTCATTTTGTGATGTTCCTACTATCGTCATGATTAAAATTGGTAACAATGTCGTCAACGTTCTGACCTGAATAGATAGGGTATCCACACTATTTTTAAACAGTAACTTAAATCTGATTTGCAATAAATATAATAGAGACATCAGCCATTTCCTGCCTTAAAATTTTGATTTGTCATATAGACTATCAATGATATTGATAGTATGAATAAAACAGGTTCAATCCATGAAATCTCTGTTTCACCATTCAATAAAGAAAATGGCAATGCGGTCGGAATCAAATAAAGGAATGTCGCACTCTGACCAAAAAAGTGAATGGGAAACATGATACCTGATACAATAAATAATATATCAATGAAACTATTAAAAATATTGAAAATCTGTTTCTCTTTAAATTTGATTTGTAAAGAGTTGATAAAATTGACAGAGATAAGGACAGAAAAAGCGATCAATAATAGGGGACTGAAAGCTAACTGCTTGACCTCTACTACTTCTAATAAGATGAGTATCCCAATCAAAATACTATATAACATCGCATTGATTGCCAATAATAGACAATTAGACAGTACCCTAAAACTGTAATAGGAACGCCCTGTCAACGTGATATAAGTTGCATAATTATTTTTTAACTCATAATCTGCTATCAAATAGCTGTCAAAAAAAACAGTCGAGCAACACGTCCAAATCATCACTGATACAATGATATTGTTTTGACCTAGATGTAAAAAACGAACTAGAAAAAGTATCGGGAAAATTAAAGAAAACGGTATTCTGACAAAAGTTTGAATGATATTTTCTTTATCCAATAAAATTTTCTTCGTTAAAAGTAAGGTAACAGCACCAATCATTTTAGCCATTCTCTACTTTCAATTCTAAAAACATCTGATAAATTTGTTGCTCTTTCACCAGATCGAATTATCTGATGATGAGGGATATTTATCTCATTTGGACTAACGAACCTTTGAATTAAATTATTTTCTGGCGTATCAGAAAATAATAATTGCCCTTTTTCTAAAAGCGTCTCCCTTATCTCCTGTTCATTACTAACATCAAAATCAATAAATTGCAGTACTTTGGGATACCTATTCATCAACTCGTCTTTACTTTGAGAAAAAACAATCGACGCATCCGCAACCATTGTTACAGTATCAACATACTGACTAACTTCAGCCAAGTTATGTTCCACACTGATAATAGTTAGACCGTCTTTCTGTTTATTTTTCAATATCTCATACATCTTTTTAGTTTGTATTATATCTAGCCCAGTTGTTGGCTCATCAAGAAAAATAATTTTAGGCTCATTTAAAAAAGCACGAATGAAATGTAATTTTTGTAACATACCGTTTGAATAGACCGACAATGTTTTTTCCAAATCCTGATTTGTCAGCTCAAAATCATTCGCTAATTTTTGAATTTTTTCTTTCGCTTTCTCCTTTTTAATACCATAAAGCCTAGCAAAAAACAGACAATTTTCCCAACCTGTTAGTTCTGGAAAAAGTTGTCTTGCATCCGCAGAAACATAATTAATTGATTTTAAATAGTGCTTTTTATTCTTTATAGTAACAGGTAAATCATCAACCTTTAAAACGCCCGAGCTAAGATAATTCAGACCAATCAATGTTTTGAGTAACTGTGTTTTGCCTGACCCATTCTTTCCAAGAATAATATGATAAGAACCAGAATCAAAGTTAAGATTGAGATTGTCTAAATGAAACTCCCCTTTTCTTATCTGTCCATCAATAACCTCAAGACTCATTTTCTCTCCTTATATTTTCAAGATGAATTTTTTTCTCAAAGATGATTGACAGCCATCTTTAAGCGGAGGAAGTAGGGAAACATTTTCATTCCAATCACTGCTCATTCTTTCCTAAAAGCCTTACACGACAACAATCATGTAAGGCTTTTTTATGCTGAAAACAGGGATCGAACCTGCGACCTACGCGTTACGAGTGCGTTGCTCTACCAACTGAGCTATTTCAGCGGGATTAAATTTGATTGTGTGTAAGAAATTTTAGAGGTATTGCTAGTCATTAAAGAGCAACATACGGTGGAAATTCTTCGAATTTCTTTATCCGCAGATTCGAGGCAGTGCCTCGAACTCTACCAACTGAGCTATTTCAGCGGGAGGAATTCATATTTGGGATTAGAAATTTTAAAAGCGTTGTTCTTCAGGAAAGAGCAACATGCGGAGGAAATTCTACGATTTTCTTTATCCGCAGATTCGAGGCAGTGCCTCGAACTTCTACCCTATCATTTTACCTAAAAATCGGCAGTTTGACAAGAAATTTTATTAAAAAAATAAAGATAGATTTTTTCACCTATCTTTACTTGTGTTTTATTTCAAAGTTTCCGCCATCATCGCATGCAATGTTTGAACATCTTCAACTTTTGTATCGCCTGTTGTTTTGTCAATGATAGATGAATAAACGTGTGGGATAATTTTCTTAACACCTGCATCGACAGCGATTTGGACGATTTCTTGGAAGTTCTCTAAATCAATGCCACCAGTTGGTTCAAGATAGAAATCATTTTCAGCACAAGCTTTCGCTACTGCTTTATATTCTTCAATATGTGCAAGTCCTTTCATATTGAAGAATTTAATTGAGCTGCCGCCCATATCTTTCAGCAAAGCAATCGCTGTTTCAATCGGCACGATGCCTGCTGGTGCTTGTGAGGATAGCGGACCTGTCGCTAGATTAACCATGCCGACTGTACCTGTTGGTGATACAAGACCATTGATGATGGTCTCATCTTGCCCTAAAAGTGCACGACTGGCACCAACGCCTGTGAAAACTTGGTTGACGTGCTGTGGTTGTAAAACTTTTGATAAACGAGCGACCATTGCTGATTGATTGGGGTCGCCTGCGCCAAGTCCGACTGACAAAGCGTTATCCGTCGCCTCAATATAGCGCTGCATGTCTTCAATCGCTGCCTCATCTGTGTCATAATTTTTTGACAGTACGCCAAGGACAACATGCCCTTGCGCGGCATCGTAGCAGGCTTTGGCATTTTCAACTGAATTTGCCAAAACGTTCAAGCAAAGCCGGTCTTCAAGGTAGTTAGGTGTTTTTTTCATTGTATTTTTCTCTCCTTATACGATCTGGTAGCTACTCAAGATGCCATAATCGTCTGTAATTTTGTGATAATTGCGGTCATTTCTGCCGCATCAACAGCGCGAATATCAAATTCTATGATGCCGTTATTGGCTTGATATTCACGGGTGTAAATTGCTAAATCTCCTACTTTTAGAGCTGAAATTACTGCCAAGGCTGACAGCTTGTCTGAGGTCACTTTGACACTCGCCCTGAAAATATCCCGACCCGCAGAATCTTGAACAAGTTGCGCCGACAAACCAGAGATAGCATTGAGTTGGTCGATAAATGGTGTTAATCTAGCAATCATGTGTTCGCCAGACTCACTACCATTTGACAAGTATTCCTCTAAAGCCGTCACAAATCCGATAATATTATCCTTACCGATTTTCATGGCACGACCGATGCCTTTATTTTGAAGTTGAACCCATGGAACATAAGGGTTACGCCCTACAACAACAGCACTTGACGGCGCTTCAATCGCTTTAGCACCTGAATAAATGACCAAATCAGCCCCTTGGGCATAGTATTTTTTCAAATCTTCTTCGGCTGCTACATCAACAATCAAAGGCAGACCATATTTTTTAGCAATCTCAGACATTTGCGGAATCGTCAACATGCTTTTTTGAACTGTGTGATGACTCTTAATATAGAGCAAAGCTGCGGTCTTGTCTGTTATCTCAATTTCGACTTGCTCTGGCGTGCATTCATTTGCCCACCCCGCCTCGACAAGTTTGCCACCGCCAAGTGTGACCATGACTTCAACACCTGTACCATAATTGACATTATGACCTTTAGGAATAATAATCTCACGTTTGCTAATGCGATCTGTCAAATGGTGATAAGTATGGTAGACATCTCCTTGCCCAATGACAGCGGCTGTCGATAAAGCAATCCCACTACTCGCACTTGACACAATTGTCGCATTTTCAGCGCCCAATAAATCAGCAACATATTGTCCTGACTTGACCGTTAAGTCCGCCATTTCAAAAAAAGTCTGGCCAGCTGCTTTTTGTGCTGCTGCAACCTGATCGCTGACTTTAGAAACACCTAAAATTGTCATTTTACCAGAGGCATTGATGACTTTTTTTAGACCAAATTTTCCATGATTATCCATTAATTTTTTCACTTTCTATTTCATACAGTGTGCCAGCAATCACTGCTGCTGTTGGCTGAATCTGTACAGTGGTTTCAACCATTTCTTGATTAGAATCCTCTAACACTTTATTGCCACCATTTTTGACTTGGAAAAAAGTTAAATCAGCATCAAACCCAACTGCTAACTGGCCTTTTGTCTTTAATCTTAAGGCTTCAGCTGGCGTTTTTGTTACGCGATCAACAACTTGTTTGAGAGAATAGCCAACATAGATTAACTTTTCCATGGTCGTAGCAAGATTATAAACGGGACCATTGAGACGATTTCTGGCGTAAATATCCGTTGAAATCGAATCCGCCAAGATAGCTTCTGATTTTGCTTGAAAGGCAACTTGGAAATTGAAGCTGTCTGTTCCGTGACCAATATCAAAATGAACACCAGTTTCATAAGCTTTTTTAGCAAAATCTTTGATTTGTCCATTTTGATCCAAGATGCCATTATCTTTTCCATTGAAACAATGCGTTACAATATCTCCTGCTTCCAAATAGAGCATCAGTTCTTCTAGCTCAACTGGGGCAGAACCAATATGCACCATCAAAGGTAAATCAGTTTTCTTTTGCAATTCTTTCGCCATAATGAGTGGTTTGACACCATTTTGACCAATGACGCTCTTGCTCATGCGTGCTTTGATACCAATGATAAAATCATCAAGTTCAGCTATCCGCTCAAGATTTTTAGCTTCATTAACTTTTGTCAAATCAGCTAATTCATCTTGAGAAACGATGCCGTCCTTAGAAATATTCATGAGGGCATAAACATTTGTTTTAACCTTTCTTGCCATTTCACGAAAATCTTTGATATTATTTTCTCCTGTTGAACCCGCATCAACAATAGTTGTGACACCATTTTTGACACCGACTTCATCTGGATAATCATAATAAAGTGTCATATTTTCATAGCAATGTACATGGGCATCAATCCAGCCCGCAGATACAAAGTCTCCCTGAGCATCAAAATAGTCTTTCGCTTTATCCCTGATTTCCGGCGCAATCGCTGTGATTTTACCCGCTGTAATCGCAATTTCAACAGGGGCATTTTCAAGCGTTCTTGCGTTTTTGATGATTAAATCATACATCTCCATACCTTATATTTCCTAACTTTTAGAACTCTAACGCTCTCATTTAAACCGAAACTTTGTCCATGGCAAAACGTAGTCTAAAAGGACAAGTTCTGTTTCTTTGATACTGCCGATTTTATTTTTTCGAGTGTCTGAGTGTGGTGTTAAAACAATTTGTAACTCATTTTTATACTTGCCAAACTCATCATTGCCAATCACGATATCACCTCTTTGGAAGATGCTATCATGGTCATGTTTTGGATTGCTTTCCTTATAAGCTTTTCTGACTTGCGTTGACCGCACCATCTGTGACGTGATATCACCGCGTCTAAAATGTTGATTGTCTAGCGCAATTTCACGTTCTATTGGATTAACAGTTGGCAAGAAATCAAGCGTAAACTCGATTTGATAACGATTAAGCTGACCAAGTGCGATTAATTCTTCCTCACTAGCATAGGCATTTCCGATAATCACATCATCAATTAACCCTGTCGCAAACAAATGTTTAGCCTGTACCTCAATCGGAAGTTGACGGTGCATTTCAAGTGTTGGCAAGCCATCATTGATATCCCACGGTCCACCTGTCGCAACTTGACTGCTAACAAAAGCTGCTGTCCTAATGCCATATTTTTTGAACCGTTTTGAACAAGCGTTGAAAAAGTCTAAAGGCAAGGCACTGCCCGCTTGAGGGTAAAAATTATGGCAGCCATAAATGAAAGGCTTGTTTGCCTCATAAGTCAAAATATTATCCAGATAGGCCACGTCATTGCTCATATTGAGCTCGATAATTAAACCATGGGGATTGAAGGATAGGGTTGCTTCCTTATTCCCATCAAACCCAGCGTCTAAACGCAAGCCATCTGCTCCTAATTCGGCAAAAAAACTTAAATCATCATAGGAAATGCCAAGCTCATCAAAAATATTGGGTGCAATATCTAAAATCACTTCGTAACCTAATTTTTTCGCTGCTGTAATTATTTTTGAGAATTTTGTAGCAACTGCCTGCTTACCTTCTGTTACTTCCAACATGGACATAAAAATACGTTCAAAACCTTGCATTTGCGCAAAGCTAATATAGGCTAAATCTTCTTCAAAGACACTATTATCTGGATAAACAGATAGGCCTAGTCTTCTAAACATGTGGTTCTCCCTTTCTGCGATTTCATTTCTTGAAATCTTGAAACTTGACCTCCGCTCACGCTCCGTCCAAACGGGGGCATTCACAAACTTTTTCCACCCAAAGCTTAATTTTTCCTATCTTCCCAGTCATTCATCTTTTTGTGATAGCGCCAAAAAATGGTACAGGCACTCATCATAGAGATGATGATCACAAAATAGACGAGGTGAGTTAAAATCGTCAATCCCATTGCGAGTAAAATGGCTAGCAAACAAAGGATAACTAATTTTAACATGGAAAGTGTTTTAACGGCTGTCGGCACATGATTTTTTTCTAAACAAAACAGGCTGACGATAAATGTAAGCGCTGAAATAATCGCAACATCATAAGTCATCTTTTCTTCTTTCTTCACTTTAACTTGCTAAATTACAATCTTGACATTAAGCTTCCGCTGCTTCACTGGCCAGCTGTTCTTTTTCAAACACCTTGAAAAATGGATAATAAATGACCAGACTCACGAAGAAATTAATCACAACCAAAATTGCTGCCATTACATTAAAGTTTGTCACAGCCCAAGCGCCAATTGGTGATGGTACTGTAAAGACGGTTCTTGACACGGTCATCGGAATCAGATGAGTCATCGTCGCAATATAAGCAATAACCGTCATAGCCATTGGTGCTAGTATAAACGGTATGGCTAGCGTTGGGTTCATCACAATTGGAGCACCAAAAATGATGGGCTCATTGATATTAAACAAGCCGGGTAAGAAACCAATTCTGCCCAATTCTTTTAAATATGCCGATTTAGAATTTAAGAATAGGCAAATCAGCGCTAGTGTTGCACCGGCACCGCCAATCCACACAAACCACTGTAAAAACATTTCTGTAAAGACATTTGGCATATCAGTTGCAGGTACATGGTCTGCAAAGGCATCGATATTTTGCTGAATCGAAATTTCCCAGAAAGGTCGGATAACTGGCCCCATAATCGCTGGACCATGAATACCCAAAATCCAGAAAGAACAGATCAAAAGAACTGTGAGAAGACCTCCTAAGAGGCTATTACCCGCTAAAAATCCTTGCAAAGGCATCAACAGATTGGATAAGGTGGCATTAATATCAAAGCCAACAATATGCCGAATAACCCAGAAGAAAATTAAGCAAGTCGCTGCAGGAAACAAGGCAACAAATGAATTGGCAACTTCTGGTGGTACACCTTCTGGCATTTTAATCGTGATATTTTTAACTTTCATAAAACGATAAATCTCAACCGAAATTAAGGCTGTAACAATCGCACCAAAAAGAGATTGTGCACCTAAATTGGCAATATTGAGATAACGCCCTGCTGCAACGATTTCTAACTTATTTGTTCCTAGATTTGTAGTTGAAACATCTTCCCATAGACGAGCAGGCACGATACTCGTCACGATAAAGGACATCACAGCAATAATTCCCGCTGTTAATTGGTCAAGTTTATAGCTTAGCGCAAGTGAACTTGCAATCCCAAATGTCGCATAAAGTGCCAAAATACCAACTGTGAACCGATAAGGAACGTCTAAAATCGGCAAGTAGGGTGCCAATTTTTCAGCAACTGCTGGAATAGGAAAATTGAGGAAAATGACAAAGAATGAACCAACCAAAGTCAATGGCAAGGTCGAAATAATCCCTTTTCTGACAGCAAGCATATGCCGCTGTCCGCCTACCTTGGCAGCAATTGGCGACACCTTTTGCTCCAAAAACGTAATTAATCCGTTCATATAAACTCCTTAGTCTATGATACTCACATCACGACAAAACCACTATAGATTTCGGCTGATTCTAGACGTTTTTAGTCAGCGAGTATACTTGTTGGAAAATATTTTTTGATATTAGACGATTGTCAATAATTCAATCGCACGCGCGGCATCTTCATGAATAACTGGGAAGAATGCGCCTAATACCATCGCACCTAGAATAGCACCTCCAGCGATTGGTTTTTCCCATTTATAAAAGATTAATGCGCCGATGGTTGCCCCAATACCGACAGGAATAGAGGCAATCGTTGCCGATAAAATAATCAGAGGTCCTAGGAATCGACCGGCTGAATTTCCCGCCCCCATCATAATATCCGCACCAAATGTGCAGTTAGCGGAATTCACCGTAAATTTCCTAATCGCAATGATAATCGCCCCAATCAGTAGTCCAATGCCCCCACCAGTCAGCAAGGCTAATGGGAAATTTTTTATCGGTGCCTCAACACCCACACTCATCAATAGTGCTGGAATCCCAATCCCAACACCTGTCAATAACGAACCACCCAAATCCAAAATTCCGACCAGGGAGCCCTCTAAGATCCGCGCAAACAAGAAACTTGCGCCAAAAGCTGCAGCTGCGCCATAGCCCTCGCCGTCCATGCCTGCTTTTAACATGGCAACGACTGATACTTCATTAAAAGCACCAACACCATAGGTCACATACATATGTGTCCCTGCAAAGGCTGCAGCACCCATTAGCCCCACGATAATCGGAAAAGCCCAATCTGCATACCAAAAACTCGTCGCTTTTTTGGCCTCTATTTCACGCTGCTCAATCTCCCATTGTTCTTTCGATTCCATTTTTTACCTCCATTTTTTATATTACGGCTAACTTTTGATGTCTATTGTTTCACGGTAAAGATATCGTGGAAATTTTGTAGCCAGTTTGGCACATCCAGTTTAAATTGTTCAATCATGTTCAAATCGAAACCGCGGAAGAAAGCACTCAAAACAAATAGGATGATTACCGTAACGAATAATATTTTAGTGAGTTTACTCCAGCCTAACTCGTCAACCCCTTTACCGACAAGAATCCCTAAGACAACACCCGGCACCGCATTGCCCATGATTAACTGTGCAAGTCCACCAAATAATGTTCCCCAGAAACCAGTTCTTTTGCCTGCATCCAAGGCAGCTAGCCAAAAAACAATCGGCATCACTGTACTAATTAGCAAGGTTGCGGCTGGCACCAGAACATCCACCGCTGTGACTTGTAAACTCGGTGGAATAGCTGATGAGGTCGCATTTAAAAAGGTCACAATCGCAGCACCAATCACTGCGCCCACAATCGCCATTCTTTTCGGATTGTGGACGGTTTCTGAAATATTTTTATTTCTCGATAGCAAGGCTGCCGCTGCCCAGTTTGGCAAAATACGGTGGGTCACATCTTGCGTATAAGCCCCCGCACCAACTGCTGATGCCCAGGCGTTAAAGAAGAACCCTAAACCAAACGAAAAGTGGGAGGCAGCATCGCCTTCACAGGCATTCATTTCGCCCAATGTTCTGAAAGCGCCTAAGGCCTGAACCGTAGGTGAATGGAACATTCTTGCGGCACCCAACGCTGCCGCAAACCCCATTAGTCCGCCAATAATCACGGACTTTAAGATAACAATTATAATCTCCAATGTTTTTCCTCCATCATTTTATTTAAACTTCCAACATCATATCCCTTTATAATCCATCACCTTCAACTTTTTTTCAAGTTTAGTTGTGTCTTTCTGAATATCAACAAAGGTCACTTTAGCCATTGAAACAGCTGTTATTTCCACATGAATCAATACTTTAACCGCATACCTAACCTTTTTTCTTGGTAAGAAGAAAAATAGAAATTTTTCTGTGTAAGTTTCCTTAATTGCAGAAAGTATTTCAATATTTAAAGGGGTAATCTGTAAGAAGACATCTTCACTTCCCGCCATGATTTTTTTCTGGACCTTAGAAATGGCATCTGAAAAAGCACTCTGTTTCGTCGCCCCTTGTCCTGATACTTCAACCGTTTCCTTTCGACTAACTGTAATCGTTTCCAATTTTCTACGCTCCAAATTTCTTGATATAGGCCTCGGCTAATGCTTGCCCTAATTCTTCCGTATCCATAAACCCAAAACCTAAAGCTTTAATGCCGTCATTAATCGCTGTCACACCTTCGCCAACTGAGCGCATGCTGTGTCTTTCTGGATAGCCATATTTGGTTTTCGCCGTGATGGATCCTGCGCCACCACTCCCGCAAAATGAAATGCCAAAGTCTGCATCTTCTGCTTTCATGACATCACCTAATCGCATATCTGCGCCCATTCCTGGCACAACGATAGCGATACCTCCTGCTGCCTCAACACCTTTTGCAACATTTTGACCTTTACCTAATCTGTCTGCAATCACTACTTTTACCATTTTAATCTCCTCTACTTTTCTTAATTTTCTTTTGCTGATTCAAAATGAATCGATAATAAATATTTTTCATCTGGTGATAGATGACCAATTCTTTCAACAATTTTTTCTGCTAACTGCAGCGATGTCTGAGAAATTTCCGAAAATAGTTGGGCATCTACTTCGGGTATAGTCAGTCCTTCTTTGGATCTGTTCACCATCTCATTGACATGATTGGCCAAAATGCGCCACTGTAAGTCAGTTGGTTTAACTGCTATTGCTTTAAGCGACGCTTCAATTTCTTGCATCACAGTTTGAACTTCTTCCGAAAGTTCTAGTTCATGATACAAGTCTATTAATACATCAGTCACGTTCCTCTCTCCCCTCTTTTATGAGGTATTCAGTAATCGCTCTTACTTCATTCTCATTAATTGCTAACTCGTATTGATTGAAAATGGCTTCAATCTTGCTTAAAATGTTACTTGAAAATACAACAGGAGCTGTCTCTTGATATTGCTTATTAAAAATAATCCGGTGAACTGTCAGCAAGATATGCAGTAAGAAACCTTCACTGAACTCTGGTCGGAGCTTATCCTGAAACAACTGTTTCAAGGCTTCATAGACCATAAAGCCTGTCACAATCGTCTCTTGATTTAAGTCACCAATTGACTGAGATTTGGGCATATCTTTAAATTTAATCGTTGGTAGATGGCCTTTTCCTTCTGCTAATAAAGTCTTAACCTTTTTTTGAATCAAAGCCATATCCTTTTCAGAAGCCAAGGGCTTTACCTGTAAAACTGGGATATCTTGGCTGTCAATCGGAAAAGCACTAATAATCAACTCTGGTTCTGTCTGAGCAACAATTCGAGGATAATTTAGAACACTGGCAAACCCAGCAATTTCAATGCCCTCAATTTCGCTACTCATTTTCTGCTGTAGGAAAGATGTCACGCCTAAACCAGTGGCACAGACATACACCGCACGGATTTTTCTCTCACCATTGCCAACCCGCTCTTTTGAGGTCATAAAATGAAGTGTGATGTAGGAAATAAACGACTCGTCCTGTGCCATTTTAGTTCCTAATTCTCGTGTCACACTTTGCCTGATTTTGGTAAATAAAGGCATCTCATTTGCTTTGATTTCCTTCAAGAAAGGATTATATTCATTCAGATAATGATGCGTTCGTTCCAAACTCAGGGTCAGATGTGCCACTAAATTCTGAAATAAGATACTATCTTCATTGAATGGTATTTGCGACGCATTGCTTACGAACTCAATGACTCGACTCGTTAAATCCAAGACATTGATAGCAGCCGTAGAGATATTTAAATCGCCATAAACATAATCGTATTCTGCTTTGAACAAAGGCTTATGATAAATTTTCCCTATTTCGCTTAGAAGAGAAACTGTAAAACCTGTTTGTTCCTCTGTATCTAGTAATTCCTCGCTATTTTCAAGTGGACACTCCTCAATTAAGCGGACCAATGAAATTGTCAATCTTAGCGCTAAAGTGAAAATCTCAAAATAAGACGTATTATGAATGTTTTGTTCCGAAAGATGTGTCGCGATTAATTTGAGCACATAATCATAATAAACCGAAAATGCTGGCGGTAAAATGGAATCAAAATAATTAACTTGTGCCTCTTTTTCAAACTGACTCACTCTCGACATCATCATAAACAAATCGTAGTCAGTAAAATTTTCCTGAATGAGCTTTTCCAATAGCAAGCGTCGTTGTCGTTCATCACCTGAGACACTGAACCCTAAATGATTGGCGACTAATCGGAGATTATTTTCGCTAAAAAAAGTTTTAATTTGCTGTAAATCAAAAATAACTGTATTTTTGACAACACCATATTCATCAGAAAAAGAGGTTGAACTAATCGGTGCTTCAAATAATAAGAGTTGCATCATCATTTGTTTTTTCCGCATCTCAGCGTAAATCGGTGCTGATAATCGTTCGGTTGCTAGTAATTGATTCAATAAATTTTTACAGGTTAACTCATCTCCTTCAACAAAGTAACCAACACCAGGTTTGGAAATGAGTGAAACCTGCGCTTCCTTCAACCATTTCCGAATATTTGCCATATCACTTTTTAACGTTCTAGGGCTAATTTTATTCAAAGCAGCTAACTCATTTGCTGTTTTAGATGTACGGGATGATAATAATTCTATCGTCGTATCAATTTCCCTTTGCGTTAATTGCATTTGATTTTCCCCTTTCTGAGAGCTCACTTCAAGGCTCTTGAAACTTAACCTACGCTTACGCGCCCGTCCAATCAGGAGGCAGTGGTCCCGAATCGTAGGTCGCTCAATGTCTTACATGATTAGTATACCTTGAATTCTTAAAATGCGAAATACAGTTAAATTGCACGAATTATTCGTGCAACTAATTATCGCTTTATTTTTGATAAAAAAAACCTCTAACCATAATCTAAAGTTAGAAGGAACTATCTTATACTCGTTCACTTTGAATCAATTTGAAAGCAGAACATATTAAACTTCATAATGTAAAAAATAAGGTGTTTTTTCCGAATCACAATAGATAATACTATATTCTACAAGTCTATGTCGATCATCAAATGATAAACGGCTCCGTTTCAAACAAATATCTGAAATATCTGGTATGACTTCAGTCACATATTTTGGCGTTTTTTGAGCAATAATGGTATCTTCGATATTATGAATTGTAAAATTTTGTTTGACTAAAAAAGTGTAAAGAGAAAAATTATCATCAGCTACTTTTGGTAGAGACATGGTATTCATCACAGGAAAGTAGTGTTTAACGAAAAAAGTTGCGACATCATCTAAGTAAAAGATACGATGAATTTCATAAATTTGTTCATCTTCAAATTTCTTATTAACCACTGAATCTTCAGATTTTCCCACATAAACAATCTGACTTCGAATCTCAAAGCCCATGTCTACTAAAATCTGAATATAAGCTTTCACTGAATTAAATGTATTAACCGGTCGATTACTGATGACTTTGGTTCCTGAACCACTTTGTTTGAACAAGTAACCTCTTTCGACAAGCAAGTCAACTGCCCGACGTATCGTAATTTTGCTTACACCAAAGATTTCAACTAACTCATTTTCTGTTGGAAATAAACTCCCAACTTTATATTTTCCCTTAATCAAGTCGGATTTTAAGGCATCAAAAACTTTTTGATATAAAATCTGATTTCTTTGCTTCATTTCTATTTCCTCTCATCTTTAACCCAGCTTAACAAAAATGGGTAGCGCCTCACATTGCCTAATCTGCGCCGCAATAAAATCCTGCGCATCGTTAAAGACAATTTCCTCAAACTCACGATCATCAAATGTTAGATTAAAACGATAACTTTCTTCATCATCACCGTTTTTGACAATGTAACCATAAGTTTCTAGTGTCTTAACAAAAATATCTGGACGTTTTTGCTTGACGACATCTTTTTTAGCAAATTTAAGTAGAAATGTCGTCATATATTTCAGCGCATAATCCAGATTAACATCACCGATAAGTTTAAATATTTTTTCCTCAAATGGTGTCAAGGCTACCCGTTTTTCAACATGATAAAAATAATTCGCTAAATTTTCAGTTTTCCGAGCATAGTCAGATGAAAAATGTAGGGTAATGCCATTGGTCTGATTCCTTAATGTTTGCTGGACTTGCGAGGTCTGAATTTTTGAGATGAGTTCAGAACCTGCTGCCACAAAAAATGGCTGGTCAAAAACGAGCTGTTGCGGGGCAGTCTCAGGTAAAGTCAAATCAAAATCGGCATCGGTAAATACCTGAAATTGATTAGTATAGCGCTTATCAACGCGTGAAATCAAACCGGCTTGGACAAAATCTTCAATCTGACGTTCCAGATTTGGCTCATCACCAAAAGTTGCTTTGATTTTGCGCAGGGTCACATCTTCGTGATTCGCCAAAAGATCAATCAGCTCTTGGAAAAAGGGGCGCTGGGTTAAGCGATTATGATTGAAAATCTTAATTGGCATCTGTTAGGGTTCCTATATATTCTAAAGCTGAAAATCTTGCGATTTGGTCTGGGTTACTCCCCAACTGTCCTAATGGCACAGCCACACCTAGCTGGTCAAAATAAGCTTGCCAGTAGTCAGAGATAAGTTTTTCTCCGTCACCAAAAGTCATCGCCG
This sequence comes from Pseudolactococcus reticulitermitis, assembly GCF_002260845.1. GTDB lineage: Bacteria > Bacillota > Bacilli > Lactobacillales > Streptococcaceae > Pseudolactococcus > Pseudolactococcus reticulitermitis. Next base: position 150,317 of record NZ_BEDT01000003.1, read on the forward strand.
TTTCTGGTAGTTTGACCTGATTGGCAAAAGCTGTGATGACCAACTGTGAGCAGTAAAATGCGTCCCCATCTGGATAAAAGCTGTGGTTATAAGGCTTGCCAAGGTGTTTTCCGGCTTCTAACAGTACGTCAGGCGCAACAATATCAGCCACTCTAAAACAGTCAACCTGCGGATGATTCGACAAAAAAGCAACCAAAGTTTCCTCGATGACACCCTGTCTAGGGGTGGCGTGGATGATGGTCGTTTCACTGGTGGCAATGGCAACATGGTTATAAGCGCCGGTAGACTCAGAAATGGCGGCAGCAAATTCATCCCCATCATTGAGGCGTGTTTTGACAAAAAGTAAATCCGCTGATTTTAATTGTGGGGTCATGATTTTCATTATACCAAATTTTTATCATTTTTGTCGCCTTTCTCAGCCACAAAAATGTTTGATGTTTTAAATTTTGATATCCTTGTGTCAATCATCCAAAAAATACGATTTACGCTGTAAATTCTTGCTTCCTCGCACAGCTCGGTGCAGAGAAATATGGCTTACGCCACTAAATCTTGCTTCCTCGCACAGCTCGTCGCAGAGAAGTATGGCTTACGCCGTAAATTCTTGCTCCCTCGCAAGCTCGGTCGCAAAAAATATGGCTTAAAAAAAGCACGCTCACGCGTACTTTCTTATAAACCATAACTCTTGCTTTCTCGCTTGCGCTCGGCGCAGAGAAATATGGCTTACAAGCCGTATTTCTTGTTGAAACGGTCCACACGGCCGTCGGCTTGTGTGAATTTAGCTTTACCAGTGTAGAATGGGTGTGAATCTGATGATGTTTCCACACGGATCAATGGGTATGTGTTCCCATCTTCCCATTCAACAGTTTCTTTTGAGCTTTTTGTAGAGCCGCTCAAGAATTTATAACCTGTTGACGTATCCATAAATACAACTGGTCCATAATTAGGATGGATGTCTGCTTTCATGTTCGATATTTCCTTTCTGCCTTGGGCTGTTTGCCAGTCCAAAGTAATCAATACTTATCTATTTTATCAAAGTTAGTAACCATTTTCAAGTCTAAAAATCAATTTTCATCGACTAATTTAATGTCAACACCAAGCGAGGTCATTTTCTCGATGATATTGTCGTAACCACGCAAAATGAACTCAACATTTGAAATTTTAGTTTCGCCATCTGCCATCACACCGGCATTGACCAAGGCAGCGCCTGCCCGCAAATCTGTCGCCATAACTTCTGCACCGTGCAAGTCATTCGGAGCATGATAGGTAATCTCACCATTATTGGCTATGATATTGGCCCCCATACGTGCCAGTTCAGCTGCATGGTTAATCCGTTTTTCATAGATGGTGTCAATAACTTTCCCACGACCATTGGTCATCAAAAGTAAGGGGGTAATCGGCTGTTGCAAGTCGGTCGCAAACCCCGGATAAGGCACGGTTTTGATATTAACCGCTCTGAGATTGTCTGATTTCAAAACTTCAATCGAATCATCTCGAATAATCATCTGAACGCCCATTTCCTCGAGCTTGGCAATGAAAGACTCCAGATGTTCGTAAATCACGTTATTGACGATAACACCGTCACCAAAAGCTGCGGCAAGACTTAAATAAGTCCCTGCTTCAATCCGGTCAGGAATGACGGTATGACGCGCACCACCCAATTTTTGAACGCCATCAATGCGAATGACATCTGTTCCCGCACCACGGACTTTTGCGCCCATATTATTGAGCAGCGTTGCCACATCGATAATTTCAGGTTCACGCGCCGCATTTTCAATAATCGTCCGACCTTCAGCCTTAACAGCAGCCAGCATGGTATTAATCGTCGCGCCAACTGAGACCATGTCCATGAAAATCGTCGCAGCGTGCAAAGGCGCACCATCAGTCGTCAAATGCATGGCATTTTCCTTAAAGGTCATGCGGGCACCCAAGGCCTCAAACGCCTTGATATGCAGATCAATCGGACGCGGGCCTAAATCGCAACCACCCGGCAACCCAACCGTCGCCTCGCCAAATTTCCCCAACAAAGAGCCGTTAAAATAATAAGAAGCGCGCAAAGAATTAATCTTCCCGTAAGGCAAAGGCTTCGACTCGACACCGCGCGGATCAATCGTCACAATCCCCGCCTCAACGTCGCGCTCGACTTTAGCACCCATGATTTCCAAAATCTCAATCAGGCTCGCCACATCTGAAATATCCGGCACACCCTCTAGTGTCACCACATCATCCGCCAAAATAGTTGCAGGAATCAGGGCAACAACTGAATTTTTAGCACCAGAAATCGTCACTTCGCCCGAAACGCGTTTACCACCATTAATTACTATTTTTTTCATTTATTTATTAAAGTCCAATTCTTAAAATTCAAATTCATGCCTGTCTATTTTACCATAAAAAAGCAAATTTATCATCCCGATGAGACAACAAAAAAGTAGGAAAATTTTCCTACTTTTTCAAAACTATTATTTAAGTTATTCAAAGACAAATTGATTGTGATAAAGTTCGGCATAGAAACCATTTGGCACGTGCAAAAGCTCCTGGTGACTGCCTTCTTCAATGACAACGCCATCTTTTAGCACGACAATCTTATCGGCATTCAAAATCGTTTTCAGACGATGGGCGATGACAAATGATGTCCGACCCGCAATCGCAGCCTCCATTGCCCACTGGATTTGTTGCTCTGTGACGGTATCAACGTTTGACGTTGCCTCATCCAAAATCAAAAGTTTTGGATTGGTCAAAATCGTCCGTGCAATCGAAATCTGTTGTTTTTGACCCGTTGAAAAGACATTTTCATCATCGTCAACGATGGTGTCGTATTTATCAGGCAAGCTATCGATAAATTCATGGATATGCGTTGTTTTGGCTGCTGTGATGATTTCCTCATCTGTTGCATCAAAACCAAACTTGATATTATCCTTGATCGTACCGCTGAACAAGACTGAGTCTTGGAGGACAATCCCGACGCCACGGCGCAGTGAGTCCAAATCCATATCGCGGATGTCAACGCCGTCAAATTTAATGCTACCATTATCCACATCATAAAAACGGTTCATCAGGTTCATAATGGTTGTTTTACCTGAACCGGTCGGACCAACAACGGCGACCATTTGACCTTTTTTGACGTTAATGCTGACATCTTTCAGAATCGGTTTACCCGGTAGATAGCTGAAATCGATGTGGTCGATTTGAACTTCGGTCTTGATTTCGTCGAAAATCACACCATTCTCAGGGCGAACTTCTTCTGGTTCGTCAAACATTTCTTGCAAACGACGCGCGCCTGTCACAGCCATTTGAAGCTGTGAAAATGATGATGAAATTTGCATCACGGGCTGGTAATATTGTTGTGAATACTGGACGAACATGACAACCAAACCAAGCGCTGCGGCGGTTGACATGGATTTATCATTAAGGGCAATCATCGACCCTGCAAAAATGACGATGGCCAGATTGACAAAGCTCATGCCATTCATCACTGGCATCAGCATCCCTGAATAAACTTGACCTTTAAAAGTCGCTTGCCGGACTTTGTTATTTTGTTTGACAAAACCGTCAATCGCATCTTCTTCTAGACCTTCAACGATGATGACTTTTTGCCCTGAAATCTTCTCATCCATATAGGCGTTGAGTTTCCCGACTTCATCTTGTTGCAAGTCGATATATTTCTTGGCCTGACGAATGATTATCACGACCAGTAAAATGGCAACTGGTGTTGAAGCCATGGTCACCCACGCAAGCGAGATATTTTGACGGAACATCATGATAATCACACCGATAAACATGGCAGCCTGTGTCGCAACAAGGACGAGAGATTGATTGAGCGAGTTTTGAATATTATCCAAGTCTGACGTAAAACGACTGAGAATATCCCCATCTTGATGACGATCAAAAAATGAAATCGTCAAGCGTTCAAGCTTGCCAAACAAGCCTTTGCGCATCGCATTGGTTGAATGAGAGACAATCCGACCAAAGAGCACCTCGTACATCAGCATGGCAATGGTCATGAAAACATAAGATAGGAGCAATTTCCACATGATACTGAAAAAAACTGTTTTTTCAGGGGTGTGTTTGGCTAAATCAACCAAGGCAGTCACATCCGTTGGCATGCCATTTTTGGTTAATTCCCCAATCATCGCTTGTGGCAATTCTGCCGGCACATGACCCTTAAAGGATGCGACGATTTTTTCAGCACCTTGGTGTTTGAAATAAGCTGTGACCCATTCTCCCAACTGTGTCAAGGCGTCGCCAATAAAGACAGGCACTTTGACCTGTAAATAAGTGGCAATGATAATCGTCAGTGTGATGATAAAAAATGAGACTTTGAATTTCTTGAAATAGTTCCAGAAAAACTTAATCGCTTTACTGTATTCTTTCATTAATCATCACTTCCTTTCTGTGTTTCATAGATTTCACGGTAGGTGGCATTATTTGCGACAAGGTCTTTATGCGTCCCAACACCGATGAGTTGACCCGCGTCCAAAACGAGAATCTTATCGGCATGGACAACGGATGAAATTTTTTGAGCAATGATAATTTTAGTCGTATTTGGCAGTTCGCCCGCCAATGCCTCTTGGACTAATTTTTCAGACTTGGCATCTAGTGCTGAGGTCGAGTCATCTAGAATCAAAATTTTAGGCTCGCCAATAACACCTCGGGCAATGGACATCCGTTGTTTTTGCCCGCCTGAGAAGTTGGTGCCGCGTTCTTCAACCGGACTCTCAAAGACATCCGCCATTTTTTCGATAAATTCACGCGCTTGCGAAATGGCACTGGCGCGTTTCATATCATCAACGGTGGCATCAGCTTTCCCATGTTTCAGATTCTGAGAAATCGTTCCTGAAAAGAGAATCGCGCGTTGTAAAACGATAGAAACGGTCTCACGCACGGTGTTTCGGCTAAGGTCACGCAAATCTTGACCACCGATTTTAATCGTTCCTTCTGTTGGATCAAACAAACGTGGGATGAGTTGGGCAAGGGTTGATTTTCCTGCACCAGTCGCCCCAACAACACCAACTAATTCGCCAGCTTTAATACTAAATGACACGTCTTTGAGCGTCGGTTCATCATCTGTTGGATAGGTAAAAGTCACATGATTAAATTCAAGATTACCCGTCAAATCTTGGTCTGGAACATCTTTAAAAGTCATGGCTGGTTCAGTGTTGATGACCTCGCCAATCCGTTTCAGTGAGATGAAGGCACGTGAGGCCATCATCGACATCATACCACCCATAATAATGGCAAACATGATTTGCATCATGTAAGTCATAAATGAGGCGATACCGGCTAAATCTTTAGGTTCTTTGTGCACATAAGTTGAGACAAACCAAATCGCGCCAAAAATCGCCAAATATGCCGCAAAGGTAAAGGCTGGAATCATGGCAGAAAAGATATAGCTGACAATCAAATTATGACCGAGCAATTCATCTGAATTGGCATCGAATTTCGCTGCTTGTTCTTTTTCTTGGACAAAAGATTTCACGACGCGTGTGCCACGGAGATTTTCCTTGGCAATACCGTTGAGTTTATCCATCAAGGTTTGGAAAGCGCTGAAGTGTTTGCCCATGCTACCCATCGAAACGCCTGTAATCAGGACAATGACGACAACCAAAAGGACGATAATCCACCATAATTTAGGCAAAGTTTGAATGGCTAAAATGAATGAGCCGACAAATAAAAGCGGGACACGCAGCAAAATTTGAAACAAAATCATAATCAAGTTCATGACTTGGTTGACATCATTGGTCATACGGACAACGAGGTTGCCGGCATTAAATTTCTCAATATTGGCATAAGAAAAACTTTGAATTTTTCGGAATGTCTGTTCCCGTAAATCAGCTGAGACGCCTTGGGCAATCTTCGCCGCAAAAATCGTGTTGACCACGCCTGCTAAGAGACCAATCCCTGCGATAATAATCAGCTGAACCCCATAATCTGTAATTTTCTCTTTATCATTGTTGGAAACAGCCTCAAGGACTTTGGTTAAGATTTGTGGCTGCCAAAGCGTCGTGCCCACGACCAAAATGACCATGGCAAGCGACCCTAGCGCCCAAAACTTGTAGTGTTTAATGGCTTTAATCAGCATTTATTTTCCCCTTTCTGCACTTTCATTTCCTGAAAGCCTAAAGCTTGACCGCCATTGGCACTATGTCCAGCGGGGTCATTCGCGATCTTTCCCATTCTAACATATTATTTAATATTTTTCTGTTTACAAAATCTAAAACTTGATAAAATTTGTTATAATAGAAAGATGAAAAATTCACGCTATCAAGACTTGAAATTAGCCGAACGTGGCGCCCTCATCAGTATCTGGGCCTACCTCATCCTGTCCATTCTCAAACTCGTCATTGCCAATACGACACACTCTGAAAGTTTGCGGGCGGATGGCTTTAATAATATCACAGACATCATGGGTAATATCGCTGTCCTGATTGGCCTGAAAATCGCAAGACGGCCTGCGGATGACGACCATACCTACGGTCACTGGAAAGTTGAGTCCGTTGCCTCGCTCATTACCAGCTTTATCATGTTCGTCGTTGGCTTTTTTGTCCTGAAAGATACGATTACAGCCATCATCAATAACGAGCAGACAGTTGTTGATTTGACAGGGTCTATCGTTGGCATCTTCTCCGCCATCATCATGCTCGCCATTTACTTCTATAATCGCAATCTCGCGCTACGGTCTAAAAGCTCAGGTCTGATGAGTGCCGCTAAAGATAATCTGTCCGACGCGGTTACCTCTATCGCCACCTCCATTGCAATTTTCGCCGCTAGTTTTAATCTGACCATCATTGACCGACTGATGGCGGTAATTATTACCGTCTTTATCTTCAAAACAGCCTATGACATTTTTGCTGAGGCGGTCTTTAGCCTCTCTGACGGCTTTGACGAAGAAAAAATCGACACCTACACAGCTGCCATTGCCAAGCTGCCCAAAGTCATGGCGGTTAAATTTATCCGCGGGAGAACTTATGGCAGTAATATTTTCCTCGACGTCGTCGTCGAAATGTCGCCTGACCTTTCCGTGTTCGAAAGCCACGAAGCAACGGAAGTGATTGAAAACGCTTTAAAACAAGAATTCGATGTCTTTGATGTAGATGTGCATGTCGAGCCAGCGATATTGCCTGACGAGGCACGTGATGCTAGTTTGGCACTTGTCATTCTAGGCTTGGAAGAACAAGTCTTGAATGGCTTAGATGAGACACTGCTTGCCGAGCATTTCACAGAAATTCGAGCTGACGGTCTTGAAATTGACAAGGCTCAAAAACTTTTAGAACAACATGAACACCTTGCCATTGCAGGCTTTAAGCCAGAACGTATTTCAAAAAAAACCTTTGTCATCACTTATCACTATTTTGAACAAGGCCAAAGTTTTGCAGTCACAAGCATTTGGCGCAGAAAAACTGACTGGTACTGTGAAGCGCGTCAGTTGACCTTAATCGCTTAAGCATACATACAAAAAAGTGAGCCACTCGACTCACTTTTCTTCTACCTTAAATTGCTGCTTCCGCTACTTGTAAAGCCTTGTCATAATTCGGTTCTTCTGTCATCTCAGACAAAATTTCAGCATAGATGATTTGACCATCTTTAATCACAAAAACGCTACGGGCTAATAGATTGGCCTCAGTCATGACGAGACCGTAGCGCTTGCCAAATTCATTTTTGACATCGGATAAAATCGTCATATCAACGCCCTCAGCGGCACACCAGTTGGCTTGTTCTTCTGCCGTATTGTTAGAAATAGAAAGAAAGGTAATTGCTTTATGGGCTGCAGCTTCTTGATTAAAGCGACGCGTTTGAAGGGAACAGACGCTGGTGTTAATGTCTGGAAAAACACTGATGATAATTGGGCTTGGCAATTTTGACAAAGTCACGATAGTATCATGCTGATCTTTCAAGCTAAAATCAGGTGCTGAACCCGTTGTCAGTGGGGTAATTTCAGTAAATAGGTCACCAAATCTTGTAATTTTCATAGGTTGTCTCCATATCCTTTTTCTTTCATTATAATAAAAAATCGTCTGAGTTCACACTCAAACGACTTAGATATTATAAACGTGCGTTTAATTCTGCACCGAGTGCTTCAAAGCCTGGTTTACCAAGCAAGGCGAACATATTTTTCTTGTAAGCTTCAACCCCTGGTTGGTCAAATGGATTGACACCATTGAGGTAGCCGGAAAGACCAATCGCGATTTCAAAGAAGTAGATGAGGTAACCCAATGTAAAGGCATCTTGTTTCTTGATGGTCACAACTGAGTTCGGCACACCACCGTCAGTATGAGCAAGCAAGACACCTTGGAAAGCTTTGGTATTGACGAAGTCAACATCTTTGCCTTCAAGATAGCCAAGACCGTCAAGATCTTCTGCTTCTGTCGGGATGTTGATGTTCAAGGTTGCTTCTTCAATTTTAATCACTGTTTCAAAGAGGTTACGGCTACCTTCTTGGATAGATTGACCGATGGAGTGCAAATCTGTTGAAAAGTTAGCTGATGTTGGGTAAATGCCTTTGTAGTCTTTACCTTCTGATTCGCCAGCTAATTGTTTCCACCATTCGCTGAAGTATTGGAGTGATGGTTCATAGTTAGCCAAGATTTCGATGGTTTTACCTTTGCGGTAAAGGATATTACGGAGAACAGCGTATTGGTAAGCTTGGTTGACTTTCAAGTCTGGTGTGCTGTATTCTTCACGGGCTGCTGCTGCACCATCCATCAAAGCTTGAATATCTGCGCCACTTGCTGCGATTGGCAAAAGACCAACCGGTGTCAAGACTGTGAAACGACCACCGACAGCATCTGGTACGACAAATGATTCCCAACCTTCTGCATCAGCTTGGACTTTAACCGCACCTTTTTCTTTATCAGTTGTGGCGTAAATGCGTTTGTTCGCTTCTGCTTGACCATATTTTTTGATCAAAAGTTCTTTGAAGACACGGAAAGCGATAGCAGGCTCTGTTGTTGTCCCTGATTTCGAGATGACATTGACAGAGAAATCTTTATCGCTAACGTAGTCAACGAGTTGTGACAAGTAAGTCGATGAAATGGAGTTACCAGCGTACAAAATTTGTGGCGCTTGGCGTTTTTCTTTTGAGTCAAGGTTGACAAATGAGCTGTTCAAGAAATCAATCGCTGCTTTTGCCCCAAGGTATGACCCACCAATCCCAATGACGACTAATACATCACTGTCAGATTTGATTTTTTCAGCTGATGTCAAAATGCGATCAAATTCTGCTTTGTCGTAATCTTTTGGCAAATCAATCCAGCCTGTAAAGTCTGACCCTTGACCAGAACCATCACGCAAGGCAGCATCAAATGCTGTCACTGCTGGCTGTAAGTAGTCAAATTCGTGCTGAGCAACGAACGGTAAAGCTGTTTTGTAATCAAATTTAATGTGTGACATGTTTTCTCCTTATTTGAACTTCAAGCTAACTTCTTGTCAACACCTAAGTGATAAATCACTAAGGCACGTTGCCTTTAGCTTTTTCGTATGCCGCTAAAGCGACAACTGCAATGCCATAGGAAAATAGATGATTTCTGAACCTGCGCAAGCGCAGAAGTTTCACCCGCGACGAGTCATCACAGGAGCACCATAAATCCCTAATTTTCTACAGAAGTGATGCGACTATGTCGCATCACTTTCAGTATCATGCTTTAATGAATTGGTGTGGGAACACACGTTTCTCTTAACGCTCATGCGCCAAGTTGAGTTTTTAGCAAACTTTTATACTAAAAAAATCAATTTGATTCATTTTACCGCTTTTTACTGTTTTTTTCAAGGATTTTATCACCAATTTGCGACTTATTTTCCAAAGATACTGCTAGTGTTTCCTCGTGTCATCTTAAACATAAAAATTAATGTTATTTTTCGTGTCCATTACTAATCTGAACAACGACCGTGCAAGTCAGCGGGACAAACTCATTCAGCGCACTCTGACCGACAACCATGCCTTTGGTTTCAGAGCTATTCACATATTGTACTTGATATATTATATTTGCCCCTTTCGACGTATAATCATTGTAGAAAGTGCCCTGCAGCTCGCCCTCAGTTTGCCCTTTCAAATCCTTGATGTAGACACGCCCGAGCGAGTAGGTCGCCGTAATATCTGGTATCGTATCTTTGGCAAAATACTGAGTGCCCGCAGCAACAGACTGGCTGATAAAGCCACCGTAGGGGATGGTATCGCTATAAACTTGTTTTGAAATGACCGGTAGATTTTTCGCTGCGCCACTTGATTGGTCAAAAGTAAACTGTGAAAAATCAGGGACAGTCATCGGTTTACCAAGAGAAAGCGTGATCGTAATCGTATCTGCTTTCGAGACTTTCTCCCCCTTAGCAACTGACTGCGACATCACTTTATCAGCCTCAATCGTTTCACTGCCAGCAGTCTCAAAGGTGACTTTAACCCCCTTTTCCTTACTCCAAGTGTTGATTTGTTCTTTGGTTTGACTCGAAAAATCAGGCACTTCAATATTTTTAACCACAGGCTCTTTCCCTTTAGAATAGTAAAGAGTCAGGTTGTCTTCCCGTTTAAAGTCAGCCGCCGTGACATCTGGATTGGTAAATGTCTGCTTGAGATAGGTATCTTTTGCGACTGTCTCCGAATAGTCAAGCTGCACGGTTGTGTTGTCAAGTTTATTTTTCTTGATAAAGTCACGCGCTTCAACAACTGACAACTTAGAAAAATCTGGAAGTTCAATTTTTTCTTTAGGGTCTGCGCCCAGACTAACGGTCAGTTTAACTGTTTTTTTCTTGGAAATTGTCCGATTTTTGTCTGATGCTTTGATGATTTGATTAACCTTTTTGTCAAAGTTATAGACACGGTCAACATCTAGCTTGACCTTATGCTCATCCGCCCAAGTTTGTGCTGTACTCACAGATTTCCCTATGAAATCAGGTACCTTAATATGCGTCTGAGCATAATAAAACCAGGCAATGCCAGATACCGCTAGAAGGCTGACGCCGGCAATGATGGCTCGCTTTATCTTCTGTTTTTTGGCAAAAGATTGATCCTTGACCAGCAGTTCATCATCCTGAGAAGCCGTTAAATTGCTCAGAAAGGCCTCCAACTCATCATTCAATTCATTTTCTGGCTCATTTTCTGATAAATCGTCAGTCAAGCTATCATGAGAATCGTCATTAGCTAGCTCATCTTCTGGACTGTCATTGATGACATCTGGCGCCGTCTCATCTGCTAGCGTCTCACAAGACGCACTAGCATCCGATACTTCAGAGCCTACGTCTGTCACATCATCTGTGGCTGCGTCAATCGTCTCTAACCTAACAGGTTCAGCTGCTGAATTTTCTGATACCATGTCCGGCAAGTCTGTTTCGGGCGTTACATCCTTCCGGTCAGTCCCATCCTTTTGGTATTTATCACGCGTAAAATTAGATAGAAAATCACTCATTAATTAAATTTCCTTTTTTCAAACGGTAGGTCACATCTGATTTTTCAGCCACTTCTTGGGAATGGGTCACAACAATCACAGCCTTATCATTTTCATGTGCCAAACGCTTAAAGATAGAGACAATCTCAGCTTCCCGCTCTTCATCAAGATTACCAGTTGGTTCATCTGCTAGGATGACATCACTATTGGTCGCAAGCGCACGGGCAATGGCAATCCGTTGCTGCTCGCCACCTGATAATTCGCTGACTAAACGGTCAGCCTTTTCACGCGTAATCCCGATATAATCCAAGAGATTATAGGCTACCGTTTTTTGGTCGGCAGGTAAATCATTATCCGTGATGTCCATGGCGACAAGGATATTTTCAACAGCTGTTAAATAAGGCACCAGATTATTATTTTGAAAGACAATCGAGACTTTATTACGACGGTAACTGTCAAGCCCGATCGTCTGAATATCTGTCCCTTCAAACAAAACTTGTCCTTCTTTTGCCACATCCAATCCCGCAATCATTGACAGAAAAGTTGTTTTGCCAGAGCCAGATTCACCGACAATGGTATAGAATTTTCCTTTTTCAAAGCTCACCGACACGTCACGCAAAATATAGTGTTGCATATCACCGTCTTGGTAGTAATAATTCAAGTTTTTAGTTTCAATAATCGACATAGCTCTTTACCCCAACAAGATTTTCTTTGGCTTTAATTTGAAGATATAAAGCGTTGATAGCAGGACTGACACAATGACTGTTCCCAGACCTGCGAGCAGGTAGGTCACGATATAAAACGGGGTGAATGAGACCACATAATTATCCGCGATTGTCGTCGCATCAACTGCCACACCCGTACTAAATATGGCAGAGGCACTCATCATGTTGCCACTCATCCCAGCAGTTGCAGCCTGACCGCTATCTGAACTGAGAAAGGCCTCTGACGCAAAACTACCCAGAAATTTCCCTGTAATCAGTGAAATCACCAAAGCAACAACGGCTACTGTTAAGACTTCAACCATGATTTGCAAAATGACATTTGACTTTTTGTCGCCAAGTGACAGATAAATCCCTAATTCCCGTTTTCGATCCCGCATAAAGAGCAAGATAACCAGTAGAATTAGGACAATTGACAACAGGACAGCAGCAATAATCACAGCCTTGGCAATTTTAGATAGCTTGTTAAATTGCCCTGCGATATTGTCAAATTCATCTGTTGCCGCCATCACCGAAAAGTATTTTGGTAATAGTGGCTTGGTGTCAGCTTTGAACTTTTCCAGATCATCCACTGATTTCAGCTGAAAAATCGGAATATAGTAGGGTCTAGAGGCAACTTCGGCATCCTCCTCAGTCATACCAGCCATCATATCAGGGTAGTCAGTCATGAGCATTTGTCTAAAGCCTTGTTCCATGGTGTAAACAGTTTTATTGGGCATGTAGAGCGTGTTATAATTTTCAAAATCAAATGCTTCTTGCCCTGTCCCATATGGGACAGCCGCTGCATGCACAACTGAACCACTAGACGCTTTACCAGATTGACCCGTTTTTTTCTGAACAGCCTCTAACACATCGTAAGTCCCAACAACCTTAACTTTCGTGTTAAATGATTTGCTGTCCTCAGGCTTACTTTCAGCATTATCCGTATCCATATCACCTAAGCCTTGTGTATTTTGGTCAATGGTCATCTCATCGCCGACATGAAGGCCATTTTTATCAGCAAACTTCTTAGAAATCAAAACAACATTTGACCCTTTTTTAACGTCATCTGCTGTGAAGACACTACCCTCAGCCAATTTAATTTTCCCTAAGGTAATATCCATCATTTTAGGATCTTGGACACCCCTAATTGAAATGTAATTGTTGGCATACGCAACATTTCCATCACTATCAGAAGTTTCTTTGTCTTCATTTTTTTTATCTGCCGTCGGATCATAAGTCTTTAGCAACTTCGACTCAAAGCCAGTCTGCTCAGAATAATCATAGTTTTTAACATAAGGACTAGCTGCAATTTTTTGGATGGTTTTTTCGGTTAAGGCTGAATAGTCAGCACCCGTTATACTTTCTAATTCTTTTTGTATCTTGGTGTTGCCCCAGTCTATCCCAACTGTTGCAATGGCACCCATTTGTTCTTTGGTCGTTTTCTCAACATTTTGTGTGGATTGCTGAATGATGACACTACCCGCTAAAATATTACCCAGTATAAAAATCACTGCAAACAAAATCAGTGATTTCGACTTTTGTCGTGTGACTGAGCGGATTGCTCGTTTAAAAAAATTCATAATTCTCCTTTTTTCCCTTGTTCATCTTTCATTTAGGCAGCATTTTAACAAACGCTTCAATCCTAAATATCCTGTGTTTTCTCCCTATGTGTACTATTATATATAGTACATATGTTTTTGTCAATGATAAACTCTGTGTTTCAAGTCACTCCGCCCTCAATCTTATAGAGAATTGAGCGATTATCACTCAGCCAAGACCAAGATATGCTACAATAAAAGATATGAAAACAAATTATGATACGATTATCATCGGTGGCGGCCCTGCGGGCATGATGGCGGCTATTGCCAGCAGTTATGATGGTCGCAAGACACTGCTGCTCGAAAAAAATAAAAAACTTGGTAAGAAGCTTGCCATGACAGGTGGCGGTCGCTGTAACGTGACCAATAACGGCACACTTGATGAGATTCTCAAAAATATCCCACATGGTAGCAAATTTTTATACAGTACCTTTGCCCAGTTCGACAACCATGACATTATCGCTTTTTTCGAGGATAACGGCACGCCCCTCAAAATCGAGGATCACGGTCGCGTCTTTCCGACGACTGACAAATCACAGACCATCATCTCCGCCCTACAGGCTAAAATGGTCGAGCAAGGTATCACGATTGCGACCAATTCAGAAGTTCTCTCGACGACCAAAGCGGACGACGGTAACTTCTTAGTCAAAACATCTGATACTGCCTTTTCAAGTCGCAAACTCATCGTCACGACTGGTGGCAAATCCTACCCGTCAACCGGATCAACCGGCTACGGTCATGACATCGCGCGACATTTTAAACTGAAAGTTACCGAGCTCAAACCCGCGGAAAGCCCGCTCACGACAGACTTCCCCCACAAGACCTTGCAGGGTATTTCCCTGCGTGAGATTACCCTAACCATCAACCAGCATCCCATTACGCACGACCTCCTCTTTACCCATTTTGGACTATCTGGCCCCGCTGCCCTGCGCGCTTCGACCTTTATCACGGGCAATGGGACTGATGAGGTCACGCTAGATTTTCTTCCCAAAATGTCTGAGGACGACATCTCTGACAAATTTGAACAGCTCCGAAACAAGTCTGTGAAAAACGTCGCAAAACTCCTGCTCCAAGAGCGTTTAGCTGAGTTTCTCATCACTACAGTAGGGATTGACCTAGACGCTAAAGTCAAACAAGTCTCTGTTAAAAAGTTAGCCCAACTCTACCATCTCATGAAAGTCTTTCCTATCAAAGTCACGGGTACCATGAGCTTGGCGAAATCATTTGTCACAGCAGGTGGTGTTGACTTGAATGAAATCAAACCCAAAACACTGATGAGTAAGACGGTGGAAAACTTGCATTTTGCGGGTGAAGTTCTGGATATTAATGCGCATACGGGTGGCTATAATATCACTTCGGCGCTGGCGACTGGCTGGGTGGCTGGGATAAGTTAAATTCGTTTGAAAAATGAACTTGCAGGTAATCTCCCGCAAGTTTTTTTGTCGTCTAGTGCATCAAATCTGCTTGACCGAACATCAAAAAACAAGCCATTCCAAGATGGCTTGTTTGCGTTCCTATTTTCTTGTTTTGAGTTTATAGAATCCCCCAGATTTCACGCGCATAAAGCTCAATCGTATCATCACTCGTGAAACGGCCTGAGTTGGCAATATTTTTCATGGCTTTGGCTTGCCAAGCATTTTTATCCTTGTAAAGCTCTGAGATATAGGCTTGTTTCGCCACATAATCATCGAAGTCTTCCAGTAAGAAATACTCGTCATTATAGGAAATCAAGGCATCCCAGATTTCATAGCCTTCATAGTGGGTATTTGGAATCGTGCCATCTGTAAAAGCATCCACGACACGTTTCAGTCTCGGATTATTGTCATAGATCTGGCGAGAATTATAGTCATGACGCGCATAGTGGTCATAAACGGCATCCTTGTCCATCCCGAAGATGACGATATTGTCTTCACCGACAGCATCTTTGATTTCGATGTTAGCACCGTCAAGCGTCGCAAGTGTGATGGCGCCATTCAACATGAATTTCATGTTGGAGGTGCCACTGGCTTCTTTTCCGGCGGTCGAAATCTGCTCAGAGACATCTGCCGCAGGCACAATCAATTCAGCCAAGCTGACATTGTAGTTTTCTAGAAAAACAACTTTCAGCTGATTTCTGAGGCTCTCGTCATGGTTAATCAAATTCGCCAATTCGTTGATGATTTTAATCACAGATTTGGCAAAATGATAACCGGGCGCAGCCTTAGCCCCGAAGAAGAAGACCCGCGGTGTGATGTCCAAAGTCGGATCATCTTTCAAATCTTGATAGAGTTTAATAATGTGCATGACATTGAGCAACTGTCGTTTGTAAGCATGGAGTCGCTTAACTTGGACATCGAAAATGGCATGAATTGGCAGGTCAATCCCTTGTGTTTTCTTGACATAATCAGCCAAGCGCTGCTTGTTGGCTTGTTTGACCTGATAAAAGTCATGCTGAATAGTCGGATCATCTAAGAAAGCTTCTAATTTTGATAATTCATGAACATTTGAGCGCCAGCCTTTACCGATTTGCTTGTCTAACAGCGCTGACATGTCAGGGTTGGCAATCTGACTCCAACGGCGTTGGGCAATCCCATTGGTTTTGTTGTTAAACTTCTCCGGATAGAGGAGATAAAAATCTTTGAGGACGTCTTCAATCAGTAACTCAGTATGGAGTTTTGCCACACCATTGACCGAATGACCACCGATAATCGACAGATTCGCCATGTGAATCTGACCGTTTTGGATGACACGCGTACGATCAATTATCGCTGCCTCGACTTTACCAGCCCATGTTTTGACAAACTGACGGTCAATCTCACCGACAATTTGATAAATTCTCGGTACGATTTCTTTGAACAGGTCTGCATCCCATTTTTCAAGGGCTTCGGAAAGGACTGTATGGTTAGTATAACTCATGACTTGCGTCGTCGTAGCCCAAGCGACTTCCCACTCTAAGTTATAGTCATCGATTAAGATGCGCATCAGCTCTGGTACTGCCATGGCAGGGTGCGTATCATTAATATGCACGGCGACTTTCTCGTGAATTTGAGCCATCGGCAAGCCCATCTTAGCATAAGACTTAACGATTGTCTGCAAACCAGCCGATACCATGAAATATTCCTGAATCAAACGCAACGATTTTCCCTCACGCGTCGCATCATCTGGATAGAGGACACTTGTAATATCCTCTATCCGACGACGATCAGCCAAAGTCGGATAATCCAACTCATATTTTTCAGGAATTTCCACATCCCACAGGCGCAAGTTATTGACCACATTGTTGTTAAAACCGATTTGTGTTATGTCATAAGGCACGGCATGAAGGGTCTTAACATTTTCGTAGACAGGTTTTAAATCGCCATTCTCTTGTGGAACAAGGTAGACGTTACCATAGATTTTGACGTCAACTGCCGCATGGGGTTTCTTGGTTTCCCAAACATTACCATCAGAAGGCAACCAAGCATCTGGCAGTTCGACTTGGTAGCCATTGACGATTTTTTGTTTAAAGAGACCGTACTTATATCGGATGCCATTCCCAAATCCCGGCGCACCAATGGTCGGTAGACTATCCATAAAGCATGACGCTAAACGTCCTAAGCCACCATTGCCCAGCGCCATATCGCGCTCAGCTGCAACCAAGTCCATCAGGTCAACATCTAGGTCAGCCAAGGCCTCCTGAACGAGGTCATAGATACCGAGGTTTAAAAGGTTCGTTTGGAGCATCTTGCCCGGTAAAAACTCGATAGAGAAATAATAGGCTGTTTTTTTCTGTTCTTTGACGATTTCGTCACGATGACGGAGCCAATCCGGCATCACGTAACATTTGATGAGTTTTGCTAAGGCAATAAAACGTTCATCTGCGGTCGCTTCAGCATTTTGAATCATGAAATCTTCATGCAGTCGCATTTTAAAATCTTCGATAATTTTTTCTTTGGTTAAGTGTATCACGATAGCCACCTTATCTTATTTATTATGTTTGGGATGTGTTAGCTTTAGACAATTTAGCCCCCCTTAGTTCAGTAGTCCCCGATAAAGCTCGAGATAGGCAAGACTTGCGGTATCCCAAGAGAAGTCAGCTATCATGGCTTGTTTTTGTAAGTTTGCCCAAGCAGTCGGTTGATTAAAGTAAACATCTAGAGCATAAAATAGCGTTTGTGCCATTTGGTAACCTGAAAACTCATAGAAGCTAAAGCCTGTCCCGCTACCATCAAATTGATTATAGGGCTGAACTGTATCTTTTAAGCCACCTGTTTCATGGACCAAAGGCAAGGTGCCATAACGCATGCTCATCATTTGAGATAAGCCACATGGCTCAAAGGCTGATGGCATCAAGAAAATATCGCTACCGCCATAAATCATCTGTGCCAACTCTAAGTTAAAGGTAATATTCGCTGAGAATTTATCGGGATAGGTTTGACCAAAGTAAACAAAATCATGCTCAAACCTCGGGTCACCTGTGCCTAATAAAACGACTTGCACATCGTGTTCCAAGATATGGCTCATCTCCTCAACCACAAGGTTAAAGCCTTTTTGATAGGTCAAGCGACTGACGATCCCAATCACAGGGACATCAGCTCTGACTGGCAAACCTAGGCGTTCTTGGAGGATTTTTTTATTGGCATATTTGCCAGATAAATCTGCTGCATTAAAGGGCACAGCAAGATTAGGATCTGTCATCGGATCATAGAGTGCGGTATCAATCCCATTAATCAAGCCTGTCAATTTGCCTGATTCCATGCGTAAGATGACCTCCAGCCCTTTACCAAACTCAGGTGTTTTAATCTCCTCAGCGTAGGTTGGCGAAACTGTCGTCACACGATCAGCATAAAGAATACCTGTTTTTAACCAGTTAAAGCAGTCCGCCAAGCGAACAGTTCCATCCATGTAGCGTTCCATCCCCATACCAAATAAATCTGGTAATGTATTGGGATCAAAATAACCTTGAAATTCAATATTATGAATGGTTAAAACCGTCTTAATCTGAGAAAAAGCCTGAATCCACTTATATTTTTCCTTGATTAGGAAAGGTAGCAAAGCAGTGTGGTAGTCATTGACATGGAGAATATCTGGCACAAAGTCCAAGCGCTCCATGACTTCTGCGACAGCCAGTTGGAAGAAAGCGAAACGTTCGCCGTCATCGTCATAGCCATAAACGTCATCACGACCACCGAAATAGTCCGCATTGTCAACAAAATAGAAGACCGTGCCATCAAGCTCGATTTTTTTGATACCGACATACTGATGCCGCCAGCCGACATTAACAAATGTCCAAAAAACATCCGCAGCTTGGTCACCGTATTTTTCAGCGATTTTTTGATAATAAGGCAGGATAACCCGCGTTTCAGTCGTCGCATCTTGCTTCAGTGATTTAGGCAAAGCGCCAATCACATCACCTAAGCCTCCCGTTTTGATAAAGGGTGCAGCTTCAGCTGCCACTAATAATATCTTCATAAGGTTTTATCCTCTGTCACATGCGCTTGTTTTTCGATAATGATTGGCTTTTCTTTGGTGCCGATAATTTGAACACCCGGATCAATCTCTACTTCTTTATCGACAATGGCATACTGCACACGCGCGCCTGCCCCAATTTTGACATTAGGGAAGATGATTGAATCTTTGATAGAGGCTTCTTTGTCGAGCTGACAACGACGGGAAATGATAGAATTTTCCACACGCCCCTCGATGACTGAACCAGAGGCAAATTGTGAATTGAAAATTTCAGATGAATTGGCAAAATAAGTTGCCTCTTCATTCTTCACTTTGGTGTAAACTTTTTGTGTCGCATGTAGTAATGATGTGAATTTCTGAGGATCTAGCATGTCCATATTGGCTTCGTAGTAAGATTTAACGTCATGGATATTTTTCATATAGCCCGCATATTCATAGCCAAGTGCCCCAAGTTCCACTAACTTGTCTGATAACAAATAGCGGAGTTGCCGTGGCGCTTCTTGATGCTGCTCAACTTCCATCATGCGGATCAAAAATTCTGTATTGATGATATAGATCCCTGTTGACATCGCAATCAACTCATCTTCTGCATAATGGCTAGCCTCATAATCTGTCACGCTAGAAACTGTGTCTGTTTCGTCTAGTTTCAGCACACTATTGACTGAACTCATCTGCACTTTTGGCATTTTTTTATAAACGACACTCATCGTACGCTTATTCGCTTCATGCACATGAATCAGTTGTTTCAAGTTGATATTACAGAGAATATCAGCTGTTGAAAAGACGGTATATTGACTGTGTGAGCGGCGTAGGAATGTCAACAGTTGCGGATAATAAGTCAAATCCGTAACCCCTTCTTCGCTTCCATCATTGTTATAAAACCCAACGAAAAAGTGATCCAAAAGTGTGTTCAGCCCCCACTCACGGCCTGTCCGAATGTGATCCAATACAGAAGGCACATTTTTTTGAGAGAAAATGCCATAGATATTGGTAATCCCTGCATTGACCAGATTAGAAAGCTGGAAGTCAATCAAGCGATACTTGCCATCAAATGGTAACGTAGCAAGTGGCCGTGAATTCACTAACTGTTCCAGTTTATGTGTGCCCAGTGCATTTCCTAAAATGGCACAATATTTACCGTTCTTCATCTTCTACCCCCACTTTTTCTTTATAACCGACGACTGCGATTGCTTTCTTCGTCCCTATGATTTTAACATTCGCACCGATTCGGCTACCTTCGCCAATGATCGCATTTTTTACGACTGCACCCGGTTCAAGGATACAATTTGTCATAATAAATGAATCTTCTACTTCAGCATGCTCATGGATCTGAGCATTGGTCGAGATAATCGAATGTTTCACGGAACCTGCAATAATCGCACCATCCACAACGAGAGAGTCTCGGACTTTTGCTGTCTCACTGATAAAATTAGGTGGTGCAATTTCATTGTGTGAATAAATTTTCCAGCTACGGTCACGACTGTCCAGTTCATTATCTGGTGAAATGTATTCCATATTGGCTTCATGCAAGGATTCGATTGTGCCGACATCTTTCCAGTATCCTGAAAATTCATAAGCATAAACGCGTTCGCCTGCTTCTAGATATGTCGGAATGACATTTTTACCAAAGTCAGACATATCAATCTGATTTTTCTCACCATTTTCGAGAATTTGACGCAATTCTTTCCAGTTGAAAATGTAAATCCCCATCGATGCCTTGGTTGATTTTGGATTTTCTGGTTTTTCCTCAAATTCAACGATACGATTTGACGTGTCCGTGTTCATGATACCGAAACGGCTGGCTTCTTCTAGCGGCACATCCATCACCGCCACAGTCAAATTGGCCTGACTATCTTTATGGGCTTTTAACATATCGTCATAGTCCATTTTATAGATGTGATCGCCCGACAAAATCAAGACATAATCAGGATCTAATTTGTCAATGTAGCCCATATTTTGATAAATGGCATGACTCGTCCCTTCAAACCATTTATTGCCTTCTGTCGCTGAATACGGCTGCAAAATCGTTACGCCACTATCAATACCATCAAGACCCCAAGCAGAACCATTCCCAACATGAGCGTTGAGTTCAAGCGGCTCGTACTGCGTAATCACACCGACATTTTTAATGCCTGAATTCACACAGTTTGACAGCGCAAAGTCAATAATTCGATAACGACCACCAAATTGAACAGCTGGTTTAGCAACTGTTGATGTCAGAGCACCTAAACGTGTGCCTTGCCCCCCCGCTAAAATTAGCGCAAGCATTTCTTCTTTCATACGTTCTCCTTTTTGCCATTTATAGTGATATCAATGCACCTGATACAGAATCAAACTCTTATCACATGCAACTAATAAGCTTAATTTAGATTTTTTCGTCAAGCACGTCCAAGACCCGTTGCCAGCTGCCATTTCCCAAAGCCCGCTTGTAAAAAGCATACACAGTCCCATATGGCGGATAGGTCTCAGGTAGTTTCGCCCAGACTGTGCCTGTCTGCTGAATATAGAGCGCGGCATTGACTAAGTCACGCTTGTCATATTTCGAACGCCCTCCCACTGGGAAATGCTCAATTAACAGCGCCCATTCAGCATCTGTCAGTTGATGACTTGACTCGGCTACTTTTTTAGCCAATTTCTTGACTGGCTTTTTAGTTGACTTTTTGACTGACTTTTTTGTCTTAGGCTGACTTGCCCCGTCGTCTTTCGATAATTGCCAGATGACTGCACCCAGTGCTGGCAAGGTAAAGCTTAACGTATTTTGATAAGCTTTCCACTGACCTTTTTGCGTTGCCGTATCAGCATTGTGTGCTAGCCACGAACCGCCATATTCTGCCATTTCTGAATTGAGCACCTCGGTGTAGGTTCCCGCAAGCGGTACCCCAATGGTAAAGTTCGGCCGTTCAATCGGTGCCATATTAAAGACACAAATCAACTGATTGCCTGACGCATCCTTTCGAATGAAACTCAGAACACTCTCCGCGGTATTATCTGCGTCAATCACTTCAAACCCAGCATAATCATGGTCTAGTTCAAATAACTGTGGTGTTGCCTGATAAAAATGCGCAAGTGCTGTCGTAAAGACCTGCATCTGATCATTCATCTCATCAGAAACAGCCCACTCTAACTGCCAATCATATTTCCATTCCAGGAATTGCCCGAACTCTTGCCCCATAAAGAGGAGTTTTTTACCGGGATGACAGATTTGATAGGCTAAGAGATTTCTCAGACCTGAAAACTGTTGGTAACGGTCGCCCCACATCTTATGCATGAGCGATTTTTTCCCGTGAACGACTTCGTCATGCGAGAAGGGTAAAATGAAATTTTCATCCATCATATACATGAAACTGAAAGTCAGGAGGCTGAAATGTTGCCCACGATAAAGCGGATCCATCTGATAAAATCTCAGGACGTCATTCATCCAGCCCATGTTCCATTTGAAGTCGAAACCTAGACCACCCATCTCAAGCATACCTGTAATCTTGATTTGACTACTAGCTTCTTCTGCTGCCAGGATCACATCCGGATGTGCCAGTTTAATCACGCTGGTTAATTTTTTGAAAAATTCGACACCATCATGGTTGGTGTTGGAGCCATCTGGATTGGGTGTCCAAGGGCCTTGATCGTAGTCCAGATAGAGCATGTTAGACACGGCGTCAATCCGAACCCCATCAATATGATAGAAGTCAATCCAAAATTTAAGTGATGAGATGAGGAAGGCTTGAACTTGTGGTTTAGATAAGTCAAAATTCAGGGCTTGCCACCCAACATTGCGGGCACGATTACCATCTTGATATTCATAAGTCGGTGTGCCATCGAAATAAGCGAGCGCATCATCATTTTGTGAGAAATGTCCCGGTACCCAATCAACGATAACGCCTAGGCCTGCCAAGTGTGCTGCCTCGACAAATGCCTGAAATTCTTCTGGTGTGCCATAGGTATGTTCCAAGGCGAAATAACCCGTCAACTGATAGCCCCAGCTCATGCCTAAAGGATGAGTCATCAGCGGCATAAACTCAATGTGGGTATAACCGAGTGATTTGACATAAGGGATAAGTGTTGTCGTCAAATCTGCAAAGGTATAAAGTCTGCCGTCTTCATGACGTTGCCACGAACCTGCATGCACTTCGTAAATATTTAAAGGCGCACGAAACATATCGGTCTTGCGACGCGTTGCCAACCAAGTTTCATCTTGCCAGTCTTTAGGTTTAACATCATAAATCTGTGCCGCTGTATCTGGTCGCTCACCAAAACGGATGGCATAAGGATCCATTTTTTCTATCACTTGCCCTGATGATCGCGTCACCAAATACTTGTAATAAAAACCTAACTGAGCTTGTTCATCTGGCAAAGTCACTTCCCAGACACCTTGGTCATTGCGTGACATCGGTATCGGATGCTCCCACCAATCTGTCATATCACCAATCAATTGGACTTGTTGCGCATGTGGTGCCCAAACTCGAAAAACACGGCCACTTTCGGTTTGATGACAACCTAAATAATGTTGCGCATGGAAGTTTTCCCCCGTCGTAAACGTCCTCAGCGCCTCATCTACTAATTTTTGATTCATACTTATCCCCCTTCTCGTCATTTATTTCTTAGTTTCTATACTTATCTTACCATATTATACTCGTTATGACAAAATATATAGCTAAAAATTAGAAAAGACTATCTATTCAGACAGTCTTCGTTTTTGTTATTTAAATTTATAGACACTTTCAAAAGCTCCCAAAAAGAAAGCGGGATAATCAACTTTTTTACTTAAAAAAGTTAACGCATCAAAATCAACCATCAGACCTTGATCTGATATATTAAATATAAAGACAGCTGTTTCATTCAAACTCTCCCTAATAAGTCCGAAAATTCTGTCAGAATAGAAGAGTGACAGATCGCCCGTCGCTAAAACAGGGGCAGATTGTCTAATTTTGATCCATTTCTGATAAATTTTGCTTGTCGTCTCATTGCTATTTTCCCAAGGGAAAAACGCCCGATTTTCAGGGTCTTTATGACCTGTTAGACCCGCTTCATCCCCATAATAAATGGTCGGCACACCCGGCAAAGTCATCAGTAAGCCAACTGCCAAATCTAATTTCGTCAGACTTTGATCTAATGTCGTCAAAATACGTTCGGTATCATGGGTGCCAATGTTGTTAAAGTTGTTTAAAAAGACATCTGCTGGATAGTTTTCAGACAGCTGCATGAGTTTTCTCGCAGCCGTTTCAGGCGTCATCTCTCCCATGACAAGACCTAAAATAATATCTCGGAAAGGATAGTTCATCGTGGCATGTAAGGCATCTCCATAGACATACTTACGATGTTGTTCATAGGCGACCTTACGTGACGCATCTTCCCAGACTTCACCGATTAAAACTTGCTCAGGATAGTTTTCAAGCGTATCGCGGATGCCTTTGATGAAATTATCCGGCAGCTCATCTGCGACATCCAAGCGCCAACCGTCAACCCCTAAACTGTTCCATTTGCTCAGCACACTATCACTTTCCCCATAGATATACTGCTGAAAGTTGGCGTTCGTTTTGTCAATGGTTGGTAAATCTTTAATCCCCCACCAAGATTTATAATCATCAGGATATTGATGAAATGTAAACCAATCAAAGTAAGGAGATTGAGCCGTTTGATAAGCGCCTTGACCGCCAGACTTGCCATCAAAATCAAAGTATTTGGAATTTCTACCGACATGGGAAAAAACGCCGTCCAAAATTAGGTGCATCCCCTCTTGGTGCAAGGTATCCACCAATTCTTTAAAGTCCGCTTCAGAGCCTAAAACAGGATCAATTTTCATGTAATCACTGGTATCATAGCGATGAGAACTTCTCGCTTCAAAAATCGGATTGAGATAAAGCGCCGTGACACCGAGCGATTTCAGATAAGGAATTTTATCAATAATCCCCGCTAAATTGCCACCATAATAAGTCCAATGTGTAATGTCGCCATTGGCTTCTCTGATATAGTAAGGGTCATCTGTTTCTTTTCCATAGAAGAAAATATTGTCCTTGGGATTTTCTAGATGACCTTTTCTAGCAAATGAATCCGGAAATATCTGATAGAAAATCGCTTGCCGATACCAGTCGGGAGCTGCTTCGCGTTTCAGAAAAACGGTTTGTGTATAGGGAATGACTGAGATTTCATCCACATAAGTCGTCCCTGGTCCACCACCAATGTCAGTAGCCCCATAAAAATAACGGTACTCATGTGCGTCGTCATACTCAGTAATTTGAAAATAATAATTATAATAGCCAATTTCTGACAAATTAGGCAAGGTCATGCGAAAAACGCCATCAGAAATAGCGGTCATTTTTTCATAGGATTTAAAGCCATTTTCAAACTGTAAAACAATATTAACTGCAACCTGATGATTGGTTTGAATTATCAAGTCAAATTCAACTGGTGTGCCAACAAGGACGGCACCAAATGGCCGTTTATAGTCCTGCAACCATGAATTGTAGGTGATTTCAGCCATCCTTATTCTCCATCATGACTGGCAATGATGCTGAGTTGTCCATCAAATTGCCAGTCTGAAATATCACTTGTTAGGATGAAGTGGTCGCCTTTTTTAACCGGATAACTTGCGCCTGCAACCGTCAAGCTACCTTGCCCCGCCAAAACAGAGCACAATGTATAAGGGGCAGTCTTAACAAAGGCTACCGGACCAGAAATCTCCCATTTTTCAACTGTGAAAAAGTCGTTCGACACATAAGATGTTTTGACAAGATTTGTCAACTCTGTCACGACTGGTGTCGTATTGGCAGGCGCACCAAAATTCAGCACATCGATTGATTTGTCGATATGTAGTTCACGCAGATTGCCCGCATCATCTTTCCGATCAAAGTCATAAACACGATAAGTCGTATCTGATGACTGCTGTGTTTCGAGGATTAAAATCCCTTTACCGATGGCATGCATCGTCCCGCTCGGCACGTAGAAGAAATCGCCCGCCTTGACTTTGACTTTCGTCAACAAATGCTCCCAGTCACCCGCCTCAATCATGGCACGTAACTCTGCCTTATCTTTGGCATGGTGGCCGTAGATGATTTCAGCATCAGGCTCCGCTGCGATAATGTACCAGCACTCCGTTTTCCCTAACTCGCCTTCATGGGCTAGACCATAGGCATCATCCGGATGGACTTGGACACTCAGCCAGTCATTGGCATCTAAAATTTTTGTTAGCAAAGGAAAAACTGCTTTTTTTGAGTTACCAAATAACTCCCGATGTTCAGCATAGAGCTTGTCAAGGCTTACCCCCGCATAGTTGCCATTTTTAATCGTTGAAACACCATTTGGGTGGGCTGAAATCGCCCAATACTCACCGATTTTGTCTGACGGCAAGTCATAACCGAAAGCTTTTAAGTGGTCGCCGCCCCAGATTTTTTCCTGAAAAACCGAGTTAAGAAATAGTGGTTGTGTCATGTCTATCTTCTTTCTATGTTACGCTTTATTGTGATTGAAAACGCTCTATTTCTATTTTAACAAATATCTCTGAAAAAATGGGAATTAATGCGAACTATTCTTACCATTTTTTAATGGGCTATCGACTTGCTTTCATTTCATACATATGATAAAATATTCATATGAAAAATATTTCAAATGAAGTCCTGACAGAAATTGTCCATATTCATAAAATTTTAGCCAATCCCTCTCGCGTTAAAATTTTATTACGCTTATCAGAGGGACAACAAAACGTCTCGCAAATTTCTGAGACTATCGGTTTAGAGCAATCTGCCGTTTCCCATCAGCTGAAAATTCTCAAAGCACATCATCTCGTAACCCAAGCCAGAGCCGGTAAAGCCATCAATTATCAGCTTGGCGATAGCCACATCTTACAACTCCTCCAACTCTCCATTGCCCATGCGCAAGAATTAGAAAGCGAGCATATCCATGACCCACAACCACCCGCACACAACACCTGACGCAGCATCTGGCAAACGGATTACGATTGTTTTTGTGCTCAACATCGTATTTGCCGTCCTCGAATTTATTTTTGGCGCCATGTTTGGCTCTGTCGCCATTCTCTCAGACGCCGTTCATGACACGGGCGATGCGATTGCTGTTGGTTTTGCCTGGTTTTTCGAGAAAATTTCCCGTAAAAAATCGAACCCATCCTATACGTTAGGCTACCGCCGTTTTTCCTTACTCGGCGCCTTGATTACCAGCGTTATCCTACTTGTCGGCTCCACCCTCGTCATCTTAGAGGCCATCCCCCGCTTGCTCCATCCGACACCTGTCCAAACGACAGGGATGTTCTGGCTTGCCATTGTTGCGATTATGGCTAATGGTTATGGCGCTTATTTGATGACACGTGGCACCTCTCGCAACGAAAGCATTCTCAACCTCCATATGTTAGAAGACGTCCTCGGATGGATTGCAGTGCTGATTTTGTCAATTGTCATGCACTTTCAACCCTGGTATTGGTTAGACCCACTTTTATCACTTTCCATTTCCATTTTTATCCTTACTCAGGCCGTTCCGAAATTTATTGGGACTTTACGGATCTTAATGGAAGCAGCACCTGAAACAGTCAACTACACTGCCTTGGTTGCTGAACTAGAAAATGCGCCTGAAATTGATCAGGCGACTGAACTCTGTATCTGGTCAATTGACGGTGAAAAACACGCAGCGATGTTGCATATGACTATTACCATCGCTGACCAAGCCCAGGCCAAAGCTGCAGCACGTGTCATTTTAGAAAAGCATAATGTCGCTTATTCTGCTATTGAAGTAGATGGGGATATACAGGAACATCAGGCCCATCAGGACAGTTGAGCATTAATTATACAAAAGATACTGTACAAATAATACTATATCCTAACATAGAATACTAATTCTTATAAACCCAAACTAGCAAATACACTAAACCGAGTAGTAAATTATTTCTATATTATAATGAATGGAGTTACACTCTAACAACATAGTGTTCATTTTCATAAATTAAAGCTAATATATAGATGAATCCAATGAGTAGCTCATCCATACCTTCATCACTTATATCTAGGTTAAATGTAAAGTCATTTCTATTTTTCTCAACTCTAACAGTCACATATTTTTTTTCTTTGATGTAAATGCTAAAAACATCGCCTAGAAATTCACCTTTAATAGAAATATATTGCCCATCTATCACATATTTGGAATGAAACTGCTCCATATCCTTTCTAACAGTCACTTCTTTTTTATTATCAAAACTTAATGTGTAGCGTGGTAAATCATAAAGGCCAAAGCTATTCCTCAAACGTTTAATTTCTCCAATTGTACGACTAGTCTCATATGTAATGATGTATTTTTCTCTAGTCGGAATCGTTGGTATCGCTTTCATTTTGCTGGAAATTTTACCTTCTTCGTTTTGTGCTAAAAACTCATCTCCAAGTTTTACAATTTTCATTTTTTCTTCCTCTCTCTACTATACTAGGAATCATGGCTAAGATATAAATACAGGACTGAGATGTTAGTGTATTTAAGATATATTTAAAATTAAAATATCATCGACTATATTACTCTCATTTCTTGCCTACATATTATCATTCTTTTATACATCTGTCAAGTTTTTATTAAAAATAATATATTTTTAATAAAAAGCTTGATATATATATATCCTTCTTTTAAACGTTAAATATCCAAACTAATGTTTTTATTTTTTTATAACATTTGAATTTAGAATCCAAATCTTTGATTTTTATAACTAAAGTATGTTGTAAGCATATCCTAAAAATTATCATAAAAGGTTCAAACGAATGTTTGGAAATTATGAATATGTAGACTATAGTTTTAACGACTTCAAGAGATACATTCCATTCATGAATAAAACTTTGAATAACTACAAGAGGAGCTAAGATAAAAGTCAAAATTTTTGCTAATTATAAAAATAAAAAAGCTTTCCCATACAATTTGATAAAAATCTACTCATACTGATTCACCATCATTAACAAAAAACCAGCACAAGTCACCTCAGACCTATACTGGTTTTATAGTATTTTTAATAAAGTATTAGTCACCGATTTTTGTCAAAATCGCATTGATAAACTTGGCATCTTTTTCATCATTAAAAGCTTTAGCCAATTCAATTGCTTCATTGATTGCCACGATACGTGGTGTTTCAGCAAATAAAATCTCAAAAGCGCCTAGTCTTAAAATCACACGATTGATTGGCGATAGACGTTTGACTGACCAATTTTTCGCTAAATAGGTCGTGATTTTTTCATCAAGATCTGATTTTTTAGCACGCACACCATAAACCAAGGCCATCATAAACTCTAGGTTAGGTTTATGCGCATCATCAAAGCGATCTGTTAAGATATAAGCTGATGCTGGAATTTCAACCGTTGGTTCTGGACTGACAACTGCACCATCTGAGCCCAAGGCTTGTTTCGTCACACCACCTTCGCGGTTGGGTGTGAACGAATAAGTCGTTCCTGGCCCTTTTCGCTTAGGTTTAACAGCTACTGGCGTTTCATCCACCAGTTCTTGACTTACAAGTCTATCGTCATTGGTCAAGGCAAAAACCATGGCATCTTCCACAGTTTCGTCTGGTGTCATTTCCAGTTGATAGAGGGTTTGCACAGCACGAATGCGAATTTCATGCTGGCTTAATGGCTTAGTCGACATCCAAAAAGTCCTCATCAAAGAGTTCTTTGAAGTCTGGTTTTGGTGTCTTTTCAGGTACAACACCCGCGACATGGATATTGACCTCGTCAATGACGATATCGCTCATGTCAAGGACGTTATCTTTGACCACACGTTGCATTTCCATAGCAACATTTGGCACAGAAACACCGTAAGTCAAGTAAACATAGATGTCGACAACAACTTTATCATCTTCTTGACGGACATAAACGCCACGACCGTCGGCTTTTTTGCCAATCCGGTCTGCAAACCGTTTATTGCGTAGGCCATAGACACCGTCAATTTTCGCTGCAGCAACTGCGACAATGGTTTCAACAACTTGTGGTGCGATGACGATTTCGCCAAGTGTTTCAGCATTTGTATTTATTTTTGTATCTGTCATAATTTTTCCCCGTTTCTTCAGGACATCGGTATCATGGTAGCGATTGGCTCAGGAAAGACCAAAAGTCACCAGTTGGCTCATCACAGTGTGATTAAGCACGTTTCAAGTAAGCACCTGTCTCAGTGTTAATTTCAAGTTTTTGCCCCACTTCGATAAAGTCTGGAACATTGACCACAAGACCTGTCTCCATCACAGCTGGTTTACCAGAACCTGTTACCGTTGCGCCTTTGATAGACGGTTGTGTTTCAGTTACAGTCAAAACAACTGTTGTTGGCACTTGAACACCAATCACTTCTGAGCCGAAGAATTGGATTTTCACTTCTTCATTTTCAAGGATAAATTTCAATTCGTCTGCCACATTTGCCACTGGAATTTCATATTGGTCGTAAGTTTCATTATCCATGAAATAAGCCGTGTCGTCCATTTGGTAGAGGTATTGTGCGTTATGTGTTTCGATAATCGCTTGGTCAAATTTTTCCTCAGGACGATAAGACGTATCAAAAGTCGAACCAGTCCGGACATCACGGAGTTTCATGCGCATGATGGTATTGCCTTTACCAGGTTTGTGGTGGCTGGCTTCCAAGACGCGCAAAAGTTTGCCGTCTGTTTCAAAAGTCATGCCCGCCTTAAGTTCGTTTGCTGCTACCATTTTTTATGTTCTCACTTTCATTTTTTACGTATTGATAGGTTCTCTCAATTTTATCATATTTTCAAGTATTTCGCTAGATTTTCAATCATTTCCTTGAATTTAGAGAATAATTAATGCTTTTGGCGCCTTCGTTAGCACTTCAACACCTTGTTTTGTGATGAGTAAATCGTCTTCGATTCGGACACCACCGATATTTTCGACATAGATGCCCGGTTCATTTGTGATAACCATGTTTTCAAGCAATCGGTCTTCCGATACCTTTGGAAAATACGGTAATTCATGCACATCAAGTCCTAGGCCATGACCGATACCATGTGAGAAAGCTTCACCGTAACCTGCCGCCTCGATGATGTCACGCGCCGCACGGTCATAGTCGCCATAAGTCAAGCCAGCTGAGCTGACATCGGTCACGGCTTGCTGGGCTTTTTGCACAATCTGATAAATGGCCCGCATTTGAGGACTGGCGCTACCGACAAAGAAAGTCCGTGTCATATCGCTGGCATAATGGTCATAATAACAACCAAAATCAACGGTCACAGTATCGCCAAATTCAATCGGCTTATGCGTTGCACGACCATGTGGCAGGGCACTGCGCTTGCCTGAGGCCACAATCGTATCAAAACTAATCCCTGATGCGCCTAAATCACGCATTTTAAAGTCTAGGAAGTTGGCGATTTCAATTTCTGTTTTACCCGGCTCTACAAATTTCAGCAAATCATTAAAAGCTTGATCTGAAATGGCACAGGCTTTTTTAATCGTTGCGATTTCGCTTGGATTTTTAATCTGTCTGAATACTTCGATGAAATTGCTCGTCGCTCTGAGCGTCAGACCCGCTAACTGCGTTTGCATGGCTTGAAACTCGGCATAAGTCACACCGTCTTCAAAACCGACTTGTGTCAATGCTTCTTTTTTCAGCAACTTGGCAATTTCGGTCAATGCTTCGCGGGTCTCAACGATGTCAAAATCCACCGCAACCTCACGCGCCGCAATACTATAGCGAGAATCCGTTAATAAATACTGAGCTTTTGCTGTTACCAAAATCGTGCCAGCAGTTCCCCAGAACCCACTCAAATAGTAGATATTTTTCAAATTTGTGATGATGACGGCATCCAAGTTTTCTGCTTGCATGCGTATTCTAACGTCTGATAGTCTAGTCATTTATTTCTTCCTTACCTGATGATTTAATACTTTGATTATCTTGGAGCAATAGGGCTAACATGACAAAAGCGATGTTAGAACTATGCGAGTAAGCAGTGTATCTTGACGCCCAAGAGGTCACATATTTTTTCTTATAGTTGCGTAAGCCTTCGAAATTGTAAAGGGAATCTCCAAACTGATAAATCAAATTGGCAATTCTTTCTGAGACGAAAGCGCTGCGAGCTGTTCCGACATTAGCAAGTGGTGTCATCCCTAAATCAAATTTAGCGATGCCTTCTGCTTGGAAATGTTCAAATAGCTTGATGAAAAGGAAATCCATCACCCCTTTGGGTGCCTGCTGACTATGGCGCATCAAGTCAATGGTAACGAAGTCCTTGGTGTAAGTCGGCATGATATTGGCAAAGGCAACAATTTCATCATCTGACCGCACAATCGCAATCGGCGCTTTCGAGAGATAAGTCTCATCAAAATACCCGAGAGAGAAACCTTTTTCACGTCTGCCATCTAACCATTCATCAGAAATCGCCCGTAATCTCGCAAAGAGCTCCGGGGTCAAATCTGCTTGTTCAATCATTTCCAATCTAAAGCCAGCTTTTTCAACTTGATTAACCGCTTGACGTTTGCTTTTATTTTTTGAGCCTGTCAACGTGAAATCAGTCAGATTAACATGACCTTCTTCGCCTTGCTTGATGAAATGATAGCCTAATTCATGCAAGATTAACGTTGTCTTTTTATCAATTTCATAAAAGACTGGTCGGTAACCTAAGCGGTCAGACTCTTTGATAAAAGCTGTCAAGGCAGCTAACAGACACGACCGATCACCAGATGGCGTCCCCATGACCAAAACCTTATCCTGACGAATGGCGAATTGAATAACTAAACGGTCATCATAGACCCACATCCGCTTGTCTCCCATGAAAATGAGTTGACTTTGCGTATTACCACCATAGGTCGTCAAAATATCGAGAGCAACCGCTTCATCTAATGCTGTGCCAATCCTTTGGAACTTTCCTTGCAAATAGTGCATGTAAAACATCCAGACGCCTGCGACGATAAAGATGGCAATCAAACCACTTGCCCACATTTTTTCCGATGGGAAAAAGAGAAACTCACTGACTTTATGGTGGAGATGATAAGCTGGGCGTGACATGGTACCGACAACGATATAAAGCACCATGAGAATAATGACAAAGAAACTATCAAACATAATCGTTTCATAACTCAAGACCAGTTGCTCACGATAAAGTTCACTTTTGATGAAAATGGTTAATAAGAGCAAGACCGTCAATAAAACAATCGAATACCAAGAGAAATCATCTAAGAAAATATAAACAACGGTCAATAATTCAATGATGAGTGTCGGGATATAGGCACGCGATACCCGATTTTTAACGGCCCGACTGGTAATAATCAAGAGGAAGCCGAGAATGATTTTGGGCGACTCAGCGATTAAGTTCGCATTCCACGGCGAAATCTGGCGTAACCATCGCAGTTCTAGAAAGGCTTCCGGCACTGTCGCTGTCAAAACAAGAAAGCCACCGGTTAGGGCAGTCATAAAAGTCACGACCTTATGCAGAATCTCCCGGCTCAGATTTATCGGTATCCCGCTGAAGCGGGCATCGAACTGGCGTCCAGCCGTCATGACCCAAGAAATCAGTGCAATCGCAAGTGGCAAGAGATAATAGGCGAGGCGGTAGAGCAGGAGCCAGACGAGGATGATTTCGCGCGGGACGCCGAGATGTAGGAGCCCGAGCATCATCATGACGTCGAAAGACCCGAGCGCGCCCGGAATCATCGACAAGATACCGATAACTGAGCTAGCTGTGATCAGGACGATTAGGCTCGCCACTGAAATTCTCACATCAAGAACATGGCCAATGACGATGAAAGTCAGCATAACGCCACTCCACTCGAGGAAACTGGTCAGTAATAGTTCTGCTTGGAGACGTTTTTTGAGCCCACCTAGATTTTTCCGCGTGAAAAGGATGACAAGGACGAAATAAACGGCTGCACCAATGAGCCAAATCGTGTATTGGCTGAGGAATTGGTCGACCTGTCCCAACTGCACCAAAATAAAACCAATCAGACCGTAAATTGACAGACCCGAAAGGGCGAAGAAAAAGACTTTTGAAATGTTGGCAAGGAGCTTTTCTTTAACGTTTTTACCGTAATAATGACTGCGCAGACCAACAGAAACTGCACCGCCAAAACCTGCGATATTATTGAGCGTATTAATCAACCACGACATTTTAATCAGCTTGGAGAGTGGATAATCCGTGCCAACAAGCTGATTGAGCACGCGATCGTAATTGAGCATTGGCACGACGCTGATTAAGCCTGTGATAATCACCAGTACAATATCAAATAGGTTCAGCCGATCAAAAATCAGGCTGATTTTATCAGGTTGGACTTGTTTGAGTAGGCCAGTGATTTGGGTCACTGCGATGAAAGCCACTGCTATCACAAAAATGAGTTTGAAATACTTTTGATTTTTCTTTAAAAACTGGATCATTCCGGTCTCTTTCTATTTTTAGGGATTAGGATGAGCGTTTAAGGTTTCGTGTGTCTCTTGCAAAAATGTGGTCACCACGGCATTAAAGGTTTTAGGTCGCGTTTGAGAGACCTTATGAAAGGCATCTGGTATCTCTATAAATTCACCATGACAGGCTTTGGCAATCTTTCTTGACGACGATAGCTTAATCAAATCGTATTGCCCTGCAATCACGAGAACTGGCATTTTGAACTTTTTGAGGTCAGCCGTTGTCACACCGACATCTTTCACCAGCAATTCCGAAACAGGCGTATTAAAAAAAATATTTTGTAAAATAGAGGTCAGTCTCGGGAAAAAATGGAGGTCTGATAGGGATAGATTACCTGAATTTAAGATGAGTTTATCAACCCGTTCAGGATGATGTTTGGCAAAGACCATGGCTAAATTGGCACCGTCTGAAAAGCCTAAAATATCAGCCTTTTGTATGTTGAGCTGATCCATAACCTCTAAGACATCCTGCGCCATCAGTTCAAAATTTAATTTCTGCGAACTACTGGATTTGCCATGATTTCTCGAATCAATAGCAATCACATCAAAAGGCAAATCCATCTGTGGCTTGAAATATCGAGCGCTCTGACCATTGCCATGCAGCAAAATCAGCGGTGTTCCTGTTCCTTTGCGGACATAATGTATTTTTTCGCCATCATGGGTCTTGATATAGCCCGATGTCACGCTATTGGCTTTCACTTGTGTTGCCATCAGACTTACTCCTAAAATAAAAAGTGCGATTAACCGTTTCATATCTCTATTTTACACCTTTTTCTTAAAATGTTGCAGCTTGACTGTGAGGTATTGCGCTCATTATCAACATATTAAATAAGCTATATATGAGTTTTTTATGATATTCCTGTCCTCTTTATTATACCATAGATAGCTTATATCTTGCAGTTTCCTATGTCTATCAGCTGAGAATTTAGAAATTAAAAACTTTAAAGTCATTTATTTCTATTTTTCGAAGTTATCCAAATATAAACAAAGAAAAACCGCACTGTTATGCGGTTTTAACTTTATGTCACTTCATGTAAATTCAAATACAAGGCGGTAGACGGATTTGAACCGACGATCAAGCTTTTGCAGAGCCGTGCCTTACCACTTGGCTATACCGCCACAACCATTCCATTATATAATAGAATGATAGGTTTTGTCAAGATAATTTGGGAGATATTTCCATCCTTTAGTTGGTAATCGTTAATTCATTACCGACTTTTTGGACGCCGTCTGGCATGGGCCAATCTGGATTGTCTGTCGTTGACGCCAAATAGGTCATCATTTCACGGTAGACATCAAGGGCTAGATAGAGTTTAGCCCCCCAGACTGGTGTCATCCGATTATCATAACCTGACCAGACTGCCATCGAATACTTCGGTGTATAGCCGACGAAATTTTCATCTGGCGCGAGTGAACTGCCATCATAAGGACCATCAATGTTAGCCAAAGCCTGATCATATAAGTTATCATCATAGTTTGATGTTCCTGTTTTACCGGCTTGATTAAGCCCTGGAATGACACCATTCGTCATTGTCCCATTGGTAATCACGCCTTTGAGGATATCAGTGATTACATAGGCTGTCGATGCTTTCATCGCCCGTGTCCGCTCAGGTTTCATAAGCGTTTCCTTACCTTCTGCATCAACGATTTTATTAACATAGTAAGGTTTAGTATAAATGCCACCAGCACTAAAGGCAGCATAAGCAGCCGCCATCTTCTCAGAGCTTGCGCCCCATTGATTGCCGTCACCATTATTATAACTTGAAATCGCATTTGAATATTGCATATTCGGATAATCAATGCCCAGACCCTCTAGGAAGGCTTGAGACTTATCCAGACCAACAGCCGCTAGAGTTTTAACCGCTGGGATATTTCTCGACCCCCAGACCGCCTTACGCACAGTAATATTACCTTGATACTGTCTGTCCCAGTCATAGACCGGTGTATTGCCACCGTCGGGGTAAACATACCACGTATCGCCAATGATATCACCCGTTGATTTATAAACGCCATATTCAAAAGCAGGCGCATAATCTGTCGGTGGTTTCATGGTTGAACCCCAATCTCGGTTGGTCTGAACGGCTTGGTTGAGCCCAAACGTGACATCTGTTGGCAGTTTACGACCGCCGAGCTGGGCAATAACCGCGCCAGAATTGACATCAACGATGGTTGAGGCCACTTGGAACAAATCATCTGGGAAAGCCACGTATTGGTCTGTATTAAAGATATCCCAAAGTCTTTGTTGCGCCGCATTGTCTAATGGTGTATAGATTTTAAGACCGGCTTTATTGACATCAAGACCTGTTTTATTTTCGACTTCTATGATCACTTGCTTGATATAGTTATCAAGATAGCTTGGCACTGCTTTGGTGCTTGGTGGTGCTTGCAAGCCATCGTTAATCGGTTCTGCGAGGGCTTGTACCATCTGCTTCTTAGAAATCTTTTGGTAGCGATACATGGCACGTAGTACCATATCGCGACGTTCTTTTGCTGCTTTCGGATGGGCATACGGATCGTAGGAATTAGGCGCCTGTGGCATCCCTGCAAGGAGAGCAATCTGTGCCAAATCCAGAGACTTGAGGTCTTTACCAAAATAACTTTTAGCCGCTGTCAACATTCCATAGTAACCATTGCCCAAATAGGTTTTGTTAATATAGTAGGTAATGATTTCTTCTTTGGTGTTCTGGCGCTCAAGATTGACCGCCATCCAAGCTTCCTGCGCTTTACGTTTAATCGTCGCATCTTTCGCCTTGGTCGAGAAGAAAGAGAGCTTAATCAGCTGCTGGGTCAGGGTCGAGCCGCCCTGCATGCTATCATTTTGCGTGTTATGGATAACCGACGAAATAATCCGAACCGGATCAACCCCACGGTGCTGGAAGAAACGGTGATCCTCAATCGAAGTAATCGCATCAACCAATTCCAAAGGAATATCTTTCGTATCGGCTAATTCTCGCTTCTCAATGCCCAGGTCAACTAAGATTTGCCCTTCTTTGTCATAAATGACTGAGGAGGGCTTCGATTGTAACTTAGATTCCTCCAATTTTGGCGCATCTTTGGCATAATAAACAAATACGCCAACACCAGCGGCAAAACCGAGAATAATGAGCATAAAAACTGTGATGAGACACCATTTAATAACTCTGATGACACGAAGATTGATTTTCCGCTTACTTTGTCGTGGATTAGAAATGTGAATCACCTCCTAAAATTTTTTGAATACAGTCGAGATAAGGGATGCTGGGTAATTGATTGGTCGGCAGTTCATAGCCTTTTGTTTCAATGAATGCTAGTGCGATTGATTTTTGACCGGCTTTTTCTTTAAAAAATGGTATCAGATCGCTTGCCTTGAGCAAAAAAGTCCTTGAAAGCGTCGAAAAATGAAGCAAAACAAAGGCAATGCCGTTTTGACTTAAAACATTTTCCATGTGCACGATTTGATGCTCGTGAAAGTTTTTCAGTGGGAAGCTTGTTTTATTCTGCGTCTCTTTTGCTTCAAAGTCAAGATAGTGACCTTGGTAAACACCCGAGTAATCAGTTGTTGACGCTTGACGGAAATAGGCTTCTGTAATTTTAGCCCGGCTCCGTTGCGGGTAATCAACTTTGACAATCTGAATCGGTGTCGGCTTCTTATGGATGACTGCCAGCCCATGCGTTAAATAATAATCATTCGTGGCATTAATCTCAGCTTCAAAATTCATCCCACGTTTGCCAAATCTAACCGTCTTGGGCTGTTTGATTTGCTGTTTTCGTGCAACCGCAACACCACCTGGATATTTAACCATGATGTTCCTCTCTCATACTTTAGATTATTTTATCAAAAGTACCTTTTCTTACCCACTTTTAATAAAATACAGTTATAATTAGTTTACAGTATTATAGTAGAATATACAAGCATCTTGCTGTATAATGCGGTAAAAGTGGCATTTATAGGCCTGTTTTTCCGACTTAAACTAAATAAAACGTGGCGAAAGACGGCTTGCCTCCAAAAAAACAGGCTATTGCGGTATAATCAATCATAGGACGATTTAGAAATGGATAGATAGAAAATATGAAAACACTCCTCATTGTCGGCTACAGTGCCTTTGATTTAGGCATTTTTGACGAAAAAGATCTGAAATTAACCGTCATTAAGAGAGCCATTCGCAAAAATCTGGAAGCTTTTGCAGCTGATGGTCTAGAATGGCTAATCTTTAGTGGTAACCTAGGCTTTGAATACTGGGTACTTGAAGTTGCGAGTGAGATGAAAGCCGATTATCACTTTAAATTTGCGACGATTTTCCCGTTTAAAACACATGGTCAGAATTGGAATGAGGCCAATCAGGCAAAACTTGCGCTGTTTAAGCAGGTTGACTTTATCCAATACGCCTATGATGCCTATCAAAATGCAGGTCAATTTCGCGAGTATCATCACTTCTTAATCAGCAATGCGGATGGCGCTTTTGTCTTTTACGATGAAGAGAATGAGACTAAATTAAAATATTTAGTCGCCCAGTTACAGCAGACTGACAATTTTCCAGTCCGCATGTTGCGGTTTGATGCTTTGCAAGATATGGCAGATGAAATGAATCAAGACTAACATTAAAAAGCCTGACACATCTCAGATGGGTGTGTCAGGCTTTTTCTTAGTGATGTTTTATTTGACATTACTCACATCTTTTTTTCTTTTTTTCCAAAATGTTAGGACACCAAGTGCAGCAACAACTGCTGTCAAAATAACACCTGTCGTTTTGATAGCTTGTTCTTTACTTTCGCCTGTAACAGGGAGTAAAATCTTGTCATCCACGATACCTGCTGTCTGTTTGTCACTTTGATTATTTTTATGTGCTAAGGGATGTACAACAGTTTTAGGTGTTTTTGGCGTATTAGGTGTGTTCGGAACATTTGGTGTTTCTGGTGTATTGGGTGTGTTCGGAACATTTGGTGTTTCTGGTGTATTGGGTGTGTTAGGGACATTTGGTGTTTCTGGCGTGTTCGGTGTGTTAGGCGTATTGGGTGTTTCAGGGGTAACCGGTGGTTCTGGAATGTCAGTAAAGGCTTCTTCTTGCCAGTTAACTTGGTATGTGTTGGTGTTCAGTTGTAAACTTTGTTGATGAACAACTGGTGTTTCTTTCCAAGTTGTCACGACTGATTTTGTGATTTCTTCCCATGCTTGTTCAGGACTTGAGGTGTAAACCAAGGAATTGATTTTTACTTGTTGCAAATTAGACGCATAGCCTGTTGAACCTGATACCATAAATTTCACATTGGTTCCAGCTTCTTTGAGCCATTCTGAAATATTTTGTGTCCAGGTATGTCCTTGGTAGCTAATGGTCATAGTTTGGCTTGCAGCGTCATAA
This sequence comes from Pseudolactococcus reticulitermitis, assembly GCF_002260845.1. Classification (GTDB taxonomy): domain Bacteria; phylum Bacillota; class Bacilli; order Lactobacillales; family Streptococcaceae; genus Pseudolactococcus; species Pseudolactococcus reticulitermitis. Next base: position 190,105 of record NZ_BEDT01000003.1, read on the forward strand.
TGGATTTGAATCGTTTGCCATGGTGTTGTTTGACCATTATCACCACTGATGACATCGGCAAGTTGACTTTCTTTATTTACATCGCCATTAATGGTATTAATGTCCATTTGTCCAATCCCTTTATTTTGACCTTGACTTGGGTCATCAATAAAGTAAGGATTGCCACCGATGCCATCATAAGTATCCCCATAGGTATGGACTGTCCCATGCGCATCGGTGTAAATAAAGGCGCCGAAGCTGCGACCGTTCATGTTATCTTGAGGTGTCCCATCTGCCTTGGTTTGAAGTGGGTCGGCATTATATGGTAAAGCACCGTGAGCTTCAGCAAGTTTTTTATTGTTATATTGACTGGCATTATCTGCCTGAACATCTTTGATGTTGTTGTAGTAAGTATCCAGTTTAAAGCCAAAGGAGTGATTGAGATAGCCTAAACCAAAGGAATTACCCCAATGTCCAACATCCGCATTACCGATTGGATTGAAACCAAAAGAAATGCCGTCGCCACCTTTTTCAGAGCCGGTATGGACTTGCACCCATTTGCCATCTTTTTCTTTGATCCATTTGGTCGCACCGCCGCCGCTTTTTTCGACACTGTGGCTACCCAGATTGACACTGGCATTCAAATCAAAATCTTGTGATAAGTCAATGCCTTTATCACTGCCTAAAATCGCAGTGCCCGCTTGGTCGTTTTTATCTGGTGTCAGCTGAATAACATTATTGACATGATCAAGCGTCGCATTGTTGCCGATTTTTTGACCTGTCACAGTATCATTGATATTGTCAGGGATCCTAAAGCCTTTTGTTTCGTCTACAATTTTGCCTTGTTTATTTTTCGTGAAGATGATTTTTTTCGTTTGTTGGGCATCCGTATAGTAAGTTTGACCCACTTTGACAGCTTCTAGTTGGACTGAATTGCCATTTTCGTCATAAACAGTATTTGGCGCAACATCACCTTTTATTGTGGCATGCGATGTTTTTTCCCCATCTTTTGGCGTTGTGACGACATTTGAAACAAGCGTTTGACCATCCGCTGTTTTGCCAGTGGTCGCGTCGTAAGTTGGTAAAGTATTGCCTTGTTCAGTTGATTTTTGAACAGGCGTACCAGTCGTTGTCGTCACATCACCAACAATGGCTGTCTTTGATTTGTCCGCAGATGTATAGGTGCCACTTGTGACATTGCCGTTGACATCTGTTGTCACACCGTCAAAATCTGATACAGCATTTTTAACTTGGTCTGGTGTTTTATTAGCGATAGCACCTGTTTGAGAACCTGTCACATCGCTAGTGACGGCTGCGCCGTTTGCTTGTGCAAGTTGTTCTGCTTGCGCATAAGTTAAATTGGTTTCATTGTGATTGTCACTTGATACTTTTTTGACATTTGTCACGCCATCAGGTGTTGTCGCAGCTGCTGTTTGAGCATTTCCGGTTTGCGCTGAGGCTGTTTCTGGGGTTACTTCATCTGCATAAGCAAGATTTTCAGCTGTTGTGCTGGATGCGACAGCTTTTTCAGTCGTTCTAATGTCATCCGCATTGACGTTATCAAAGTTTTTAATGGTACAAGTGAATTGGTTCACCTCGGAAACTACCTTGTCTGGGGCATCGTTTGTTTCCTTCGCCTGACAGTCATTTTCATCAATAAAACCTGCCCTGAGTGTGCCTGCAACAATTGCAAAAAAAGCCCCAGCTTGTACTAAAAGTTTATGTTCTCTTAGTAACTTTTTCTTTTCTTTTTGTGTCATCCTCTGCCTCCATCTACTTTAGGTTCGATTTTTCCACGATTTTTCAACTATGAAGCCTTGTGGTATCAACCCCTATATCCACCACCTATTGTACTCCTTCCTCACAGATATATCTAATAAAAAGCCTTTTTTTATTTCGCTTTTTATATGTTATTAAATTTTTATGAAACACCTTTTCTAGCCATTGAAAACCAATTATCCCAAGAATAGTCCCTGCTATTTTATGCGATAAAAGACAAAACAAAAGTCAAAATAAGGCGATTTCAGCGCAACTAATTGACAGATGAGCTGACTGACACACGGTGTAACAACATTTTTTTGCTACTGCTCATACAATTTTCTGTTACTGCTCGTGCAATTTTTTGTTACTGCTCCTACAACAATTTTTTACTGCTCGTGCAATTTTTTGTTACTGCTCCTGCAACAATTTTTTACTGCTCGTGCAATATTTTTTTACTGCTACTGTAACAATCTTTTACTGCTCCTGTAACAATTTTTTACTGCTCCTGTAATAGATGTGTATCAAAAAAACAGCCTTTTCAGCAAGAAAGCCTGTTTTTGGGAGGGCGATTTAAGGGCTCAAATAGACTGTTTCATCTGCTATTTCATTTCTTTCCCAAATTTCTTACCAAGTTTGACCCATGACAGAAAGCTGACCAAGGCGACTAAGAGGAAACCAAGGATGAGATGGAACACATTTTGACAGTCACCTGTTCTAGGCAACTGTTGACCTGTCGTTGGTAATGTTTGACCAGTTGTTGGCAACTGTTGGCCTGCTTGCCCAGGATTAGTCGGTTTATAGACAAAGCTGAAGGTTTGGAGGCTGCTGAAAAACTCAATTTCTCGTAAATTTTCAAAATATAAATCGCTTAACCACACACTTCCATTTTTGAAAAAACATTAAATATGTTAGTTTTTCAGCAGCCTTGAAAGTTTGGGCTTGATCTGTAATCATGGCAGTAATTTTATACGTAAAGTGTTCACCGTTTGGTAATTCCAAATTATTCTGAACTGTGACAGGAGGCTCCGGAATTACCTCTCCCACGGTCACTTTCTCGGTATGGAGCACGGTACGTTGACCCGCAACATCCTGCGCAAAGCTGATGGTATAGTCATTGCTGAATTTGGCGACAAGCGTTAAGTCCGTGTGGACATTCTGGATTGGAAATGCGACATCCTCTCCATTCTCTTCTGTTTTGATGATTGACAGCAAAGCAAAAAATCACAGGAGCCTACGTTTGAACAAGGCTCTCCTGTGATTTTTGTATTTTTAACGCTTATTCAGTGACTTCTGCCACAACTTCTGGTGTTTCAGTTTCAGCAACTTTTGCTAATGGTTCAAGGTTACGGTAACGTGCCATACCAGTACCAGCTGGGATGATTTTACCGATGATAACATTTTCCTTAAGGCCAAGCAATGGATCTTTCTTGCCACGAATGGCAGCATCAGTCAAGACACGCGTTGTTTCTTGGAAAGATGCAGCAGACAAGAATGAGTTGGTTTCAAGCGAAGCTTTAGTGATCCCCATGAGGACTGGACGAGATGTCGCAGGCACGCCACCATCAAAGAGAATTTGTTGGTTGGCTTGCTCGAAATCAGCGATGTCCATAAGGGTACCCGGCAAGAGATCTGTATCACCAGCATCCATGACGCGGACTTTACGGAGCATTTGACGGACCATGACCTCAACGTGCTTGTCGCCAATTTCAACCCCTTGGCTTCTATAGACTTTTTGCACTTCGGCAAGCAAGTAGGTTTCAACTGAAAGTGTATCGCGAACTTGAAGCAAGTGTTTAGGCTGAATAGACCCCTCAGTCAACGGTGTCCCACGGTGAATGAAATCGCCAACTTCAACATGCATACGCGCTGTAAATGGCACTTCGTATGTCCGTGTATCCGTTTCGCCTTTGACCGTTACTTCTTTCTTACGTGTCGCAGCTTCTTCAGTGATTTCGATGACTTCGCCTGTTACTTCAGTGATGACCGCTTCCCCTTTAGGGTTACGGGCTTCAAAGATTTCTTGGATACGAGGGAGACCTTGGGTGATATCTTCAGATGACGCCACACCACCCGTGTGGAAGGTCCGCATGGTCAACTGTGTACCTGGCTCACCGATGGATTGGGCAGCGATTGTGCCGACTGCTTCACCCACTTCAACTGCATCACCAGTTGCCAAGTTGACACCATAACAATGTTTGCAGACACCATGACGTGTTTTACATGTAAAGACTGAACGGATTGTTACTTCTTTGATGCCAGCTGCAACGATTTGCGCTGCAATGGCTTCTGTAATCAGCTCATCTTCACCGATGAGTTGTTCACCTGTTTCAGGATGAACAACCGTTTTACGTGTGTAACGACCATTGAGACGTTCGGCTAATGGTTCAACCATTTCCTTACCAGTCGCAATATCGCTAATCACAAGACCACGGTCAGAACCACAGTCATCTTCACGGATAATCACATCTTGGGCCACGTCAACGAGACGACGTGTCAAGTAACCAGAATCGGCTGTTTTAAGGGCCGTATCAGTCATCCCTTTACGGGCACCATGGGTCGAGAAGAACATTTCCAAAACGGACAAGCCTTCACGGAAGTTGGAGATGATTGGGAGCTCCATGATTTTACCATTTGGCGCTGCCATCAAGCCACGCATACCCGCGAGCTGTGAGAAGTTGGAAATATTACCACGGGCACCTGAGTCCATCATCATGACGATTGGATTCGACATATCTTGGGCATCAATCAGGCGACGTTCAAGTTCTTCTTTGGCACCACGCCAAACGTCTGTTACCATGGTATAACGTTCATCATCCGTCATAGCACCACGACGGAATTTCTTGGTGATTTGCGCTACTTTATCATGGGCTTCTTCGATAATTAAGTTTTTATCTGCAACGACAGGAATATCTGCGATCCCTACAGTCAAACCAGCCTTAGTTGAATGGTGGTAACCGAGGTCTTTGAGACGGTCAAGCATTTCAGATGTCAAAGTCGTGCGGAAGCGTTTGAAGACTTCTGCGATGATGTTACCCAAATGTTTTTTCTTGAATGGTGGCACCAAGTCAAGCTTTTGGATAAATTCTGCAACATTGTCACCAGGCGCCATGAAGAAACGGTCGTCTGTTTGTGAGGTCAAGTTTTCTTGCGTGGGTTCATTCAGATAAGGGAACTCTTCTGGCATAATCGCATTGAACAAGATTTTACCAACAGTCGTTGCCATAACCTTATCTTTTTGGTCTGCCGTCCAAGGTTTGTTGAGTGATTTCGTTGCAATCCCGACACGTGTGTGCAGGTGAACGTAACCATTGCGCCAAGCCAATTCAGCTTCATTAGCGTCAGCAAAGACCATGCCTTCACCTTCGCGACCTGCTTCTTCCATGGTGATGTAGTAGTTACCCAAGACCATATCCTGTGACGGTGTGACAACTGGTTTACCATCTTTCGGGTTCAGAATGTGCTCAGCAGCTAGCATCAAGATACGCGCTTCTGCTTGGGCTTCTTCAGAAAGTGGCAAGTGAATCGCCATTTGGTCACCATCGAAATCGGCATTGTAGGCCTCACACACAAGTGGGTGAAGACGAATAGCACGACCATCGATCAAGACGGGTTCAAAAGCTTGGATACCGAGACGGTGAAGGGTCGGTGCGCGGTTAAGCAACACTGGGTGTTCTTTAATCACATCTTCAAGGACATCCCAAACATCTGGATCTTGACGTTCAACCTTACGTTTGGCAGCACGGATATTCGGTGCCATGTCACGTTTGACAACTTCACTCATAACGAATGGTTTGAAGAGCTCAATCGCCATTTCACGTGGCACACCACATTGGTACATTTTAAGGGTTGGTCCCACGACGATAACCGAACGACCAGAGTAGTCGACACGTTTACCGAGCAAGTTTTGACGGAAACGGCCTTGTTTCCCTTTCAGCATATGGCTGAGAGATTTAAGTGGCCGGTTACCTGGACCAGTAATCGGACGACCACGACGACCATTATCGACAAGCGCATCTACAGCTTCTTGCAACATCCGTTTTTCGTTTTGAACGATGATATTGGGTGCGTTTAATTCCATCAAACGTTTCAAACGGTTGTTTCGGTTGATGACACGACGGTACAAGTCATTCAAGTCAGAAGTCGCAAATCGACCACCGTCAAGTTGCACCATTGGCCGCAAATCAGGTGGGATGACTGGTAAAACATTAAGTACCATCCACTCTAATTTGTTGTTTGATTTGTTGAAAGCATCCAAGACATCCAAGCGACGGATGGCTTTGACACGTTTTTGACCAGTTGCAGTTTGCAACTCTTCTTTAAGGGCTGAGATTTCAACATCCAAATTAACATTTTTCAGCAAATCTTGGATGGCCTCAGCCCCCATTTTCGCCACAAATGACCCAAAACCATTTTTGAGCATTTGTTCGCGATATTCGCGCTCCGTCAATAATTGTTTTTTCTCAAGTGCCGTATCTTTGGGGTCAATGACCACATAGCTTGCAAAATAGATGATTTCTTCGAGGGAGCGAGGACTCATGTCTAAGGCTAAGCCCATCCGTGATGGAATTCCTTTGAAGTACCAGATGTGTGAGGTTGGCGCTGCGAGTTCGATATGCCCCATGCGTTCACGGCGAACTTTGGCACGTGTGACTTGGACGCCACAAATTTCACAGACTTGGTTTTTATAGAAAACGCCTTTGAGCTTACCACAGCTACATTCCCAGTCTTTTGATGGGCCGAAAATACGTTCATCAAAGAGACCTTCGCGTTCTGGTTTTTGTGTACGATAGTTGATTGTTTCTGGTTTTTTGACTTCACCAAAAGACCAAAAACGGATTTTTTGAGGAGAGGCAATCCCAATTTGCATGCTCTCAAATTTATTTACATCGACCATTTTTTCTCCTGTAAATTGAGTTTATCTTTAATCAGGATTAAAGATAAACTCGGCAAGATTGACGTCAAAATTGCTTCCATTCTGACGTCAATCTTTTGTTTTCGATTTCCTGTTCTGACACCAAGATTAAACGTATTGGCACGGCAAGCTTATTGGCCTGATTCTTCAATCTCTAATTCTTCCGCCTCAACTGCCGCAGCAACTACTGCCTCTTGCGCCTCCAACATTTCCACAGTCACTTCGACTTTGTCATTGTGGTGTGGCTCTGTATCATCGTCCAGTTCCCGAAGTTCGAGGACATGATCATCAACGTCCAAGACTTTCATATCTAAACCGAGTGATTGGAGTTCTTTTACCAAGACGCGGAATGACTCAGGCAGACCTGGTGCAGGAATTTTTTCGCCTTTGACAATTGCTTCATAGGCTTTGGTACGACCAACAACGTCATCAGATTTATAAGTCAGGATTTCTTGCAGAATATTGGCAGCACCATAGGCTTCCAGTGCCCAAACTTCCATTTCCCCAAAACGTTGACCACCAAACTGTGCTTTACCACCGAGTGGTTGTTGGGTAACGAGTGAGTACGGTCCGACTGAACGGGCATGGAGTTTATCGTCAACCATGTGGTGAAGTTTGATCATGTACATGACACCAACTGATACACGGTTATCAAAGGCTTCACCTGTCCGACCATCATAGAGGACAGTCTTAGCATCATCTGCCATACCTGCTTCTTTAACAGTATTCCAGATGTCTTCGTCACGCGCCCCATCAAAGACAGGTGTGGCGATATGGATGCCAAGTGTGCGAGCTGCCATCCCAAGATGAAGCTCCATAACTTGTCCAATATTCATCCGTGATGGGACACCCAGTGGGTTCAACATGATGTCGACTGGTGTGCCATCTGGCAAGTAAGGCATGTCTTCTACTGGCAAGATGCGGGATACAACCCCTTTATTACCATGACGACCGGCCATTTTATCCCCAACATGAATTTTACGTTTTTGAACGATGAAGACACGAACCAGTGTATTGACACCAGTTTGGAGTTCATCGCCATTTTCACGACGGAAAATCTTGACATCATGGACGATACCATCGGCACCATGTGGGACACGAAGTGAGGTATCACGAACTTCACGCGCTTTCTCACCGAAAATCGCACGGAGCAAGCGTTCTTCTGGTGTTGGATCCGTTTCACCTTTAGGGGTCACTTTACCAACGAGAATGTCGCCTTCTTTGACTTCAGCACCAATCCGGATGATCCCGAACTCGTCCAAATGACGCATGGCTTCTTCACCCACGTTTGGAATTTCGCGTGTGATTTCTTCTGGGCCAAGCTTTGTATCGCGTGTTTCAGATTCATATTCTTCGATCGCAATAGAGGTATAAACGTCATCTTTAACGAGACGTTCACTCATAATCACGGCATCCTCGAAGTTGTACCCTTCCCAAGTCATGTAAGCAACGAGTGGGTTTTGGCCAAGCGCCATTTCCCCACCTTCCATAGAAGGCCCGTTACCGATGATTTCATCTTTGTCAACCTTGTCGCCAACTTGAACAAGTGGGCGTTGGTTGTAAGACGTCCCTGAGTTTGAACGACGGTATTTTGTGACTGTATATTTGTCTAATTCGCCAGTTGTACGACGGATACGGATTTCGCCACCGTCAACAAATTCAACTGTTCCTTCATGTTTGGCAAGGATGGCAGCACCTGAATCATGCGCTGCTTGATGTTCCATACCGGTTCCGACAAATGGTGCATGCGGATCAATCAACGGCACTGCTTGACGTTGCATGTTGGCACCCATGAGGGCACGGTTGGAGTCATCGTTTTCCAAGAAAGGAATACAAGCTGTTGCGACTGCGACTACCTGTTTAGGCGAGACATCCATGAAGTCAGCCTTATCTGCTTCCACTTCGATATTGTTACCACGTGTCCGCGCCATCACTGTGTCACCAGAGAATTGATTATCTGCTGTCAATGGTGAGTTAGCTTGCGCCACGATATAGTTATCTTCTTCATCAGCAGTCAAATAATGGATTTCGCTGGTGACGACACCATTCGCACGGTCAATCCGACGGTAAGGTGACATGATGAAACCATATTCATTGATTTTACCAAATGATGACAAGTTATTGATCAACCCGATATTTGGTCCCTCAGGTGTTTCAATCGGACACATCCGGCCATAGTGGGTGTAATGCACGTCACGGACTTCATAGCCGGCACGGTCACGTGTCAAACCACCAGGTCCGAGGGCTGACAAACGGCGTTTGTGAGATAACTCAGAGAGCGGATTATGTTGGTCCATGAACTGTGACAACTGTGAGCTACCGAAAAATTCTTTGATGGCTGCCGTTACAGGACGGATGTTAATCAAAGATTGGGGTGTCATATTTTCGTCATCAGCTGAACTCATCCGTTCACGAATGACACGTTCCATACGGCTCAAACCGATACGGACTTGGTTTTGGAGCAATTCGCCAACTGAGCGAATCCGACGGTTACCCAAGTGGTCAATATCATCCACACGACCGATACCTTCGTTAAGTGCCAACCAGTAGTTGACGTTGGCGATAATATCAGCAGGTGTTAAATGACGGACTTCTGGTGCGATTTGACCGTTTGAAATCACGTTGATGACTTTTTCTGGATCTTTTGGTGAGTAAACTTTAACAACTTGGATGTCGATAGGTTCTGTGATGACCGCATCATCTGACGGATAAAGTGTCACAGTGTTCAGACCATTATCAAGTTCAGTCTCGATACTATCCAAGACATCACGTGTCAATTCTGTGTCTTTGTCAACTAAGATTTCGCCAGTTTCACCGCTGACTAAGGGTTCTGCAAGCATGAGTCCCAAAAGACGATTTTTAAGCGCTAATTTTTTGTTGACTTTATAACGACCAACTGGTGCAAAGTCGTAACGGCGTGGGTCAAAGAAACGCGCTGTCAGTAAGCTACGTGAGCTGTCAGCTGTTTTAGGTTCGCCAGGACGCAGGCGGTCATAGATGTCTTTAAGGGCTTCTTCTGTCCGTGTGTCGCCAGCATATTTGTGAATATCTTTTTCGATTGTGGCGCGCGTCAATTCGCTATCGCCAAGGATTTCGAAGATGTCATCATCAGAGCCGAAACCGAGGGCACGCATAATCGTCGTAAATGGTAATTTACGCGTGCGGTCGATGCGGACATACCCGATACCTTTGGCATCAGTGTCTAACTCAAACCAAGCACCACGGTTAGGAATGGTTGTATGACCATATGATTCCAAACCATTTTTATCAACTTTTGGATGGAAATAAGTCCCCGGTGAGCGAACCAACTGAGAAACGATGATCCGTTCCGCACCATTGATGATGAAGGTCCCCATTTCTGTCATGAGTGGGAAATCGCCGAAGAATACTTCTTGTGTTTTCAACTCGCCAGATTCTTTGTCAACCAGACGGAAAGTCACAAACAATGGTGCTGAGTAGTTGGCGTCATGTGCACGCGCTTCCTCGATTGTGTATTTAGGTTCTTTCATTTCATAACCGACAAACTCCAGATCTTTTGTACCTGCGAAGTTATCGATTGGTAACATTTCTTTAAATACATCAGCCAACGACTGGTCTAAGAAACGTTGATAAGAGTCGGTTTGAATTTCGATCAGATTCGGCAAATCAAGTACTTCTTTGATTCGCGAAAAGCTGCGTCTAGTACGGTGTTTACCGTATGCTACGTCATGTCCTGCCAAGATCTTCTCCTCTAAATTAGTTCAAGTGGATGTGTGCAATGCGGTCAATTTATCGTAGAAAATAAGTTGACCATTTTTTAGTTTGTCATAGCTTCTTTTTGTAAAATGAAATTTTCAGAAAGATTTTTTTTGCGTTACAGTTTGCAATTTTCACTGCTTCAGACGTCAAAAAAAGCAACGAAAATACAACTTCTCGCTGCTCACAAAGCACTAGGGACAATATTTCCTAGCATTTTGCCGACAAACTCTTTAGAGTATTATAGCATATTTTAGTATTGCTTTCAAGGGGGGCTTTATCTCGACTACCGTTTCGTAAATTTGATTTTTCCGAAAAATACTTAAAATCAATGGTTTAAATTTAAAATTTGTATGTTTCATAAGTTATTTTCGTAAAAGTATTCAAAAAAGAACACTAATTAGGGAGTATATTGTTCCAATATTAAAATAATAATTAATTTTATCTGCTATTTCTTTTGAAAACTTGATATTCTTTTAGAATATTCAGGGAAATATATTTTGGACCAAATTTATGAAACGGCCGTGCTATATCTCGACTGCCTTTCGTCTCCCACTTCATACGCCATCAATCACAAAAATTAGCTGAAGATTATCAACTATTTCTAAATCTTTAGTCTACTTTAAGCTGTATCGCTTACACTTAGACTTGTAATCATTTATAAAACAGCTCAAGGGAGCTAAATCGAAAGGTAGGGTCAATGAATTTTTTCAAGAGAGCATGGCTGTATTTAACAGCAAAAGTGGGGAAAACGGCGATTTTAATGCTCGTTTTTACAGCAATTATGGTATTTGTTTTAGCAGGTTTGACCATTCGGCAAGCCGCTATTAAGGCGACAGAAAATGCTAAAAAAGAAGTTGGCGCCTCTGTCACGTTATCAGTAGACCGTGACAAGATGCTACGAAAATCATTAGAAACGGCAAGCGCTGACGGATCGCCTGTGCGGATAAGGGAAACACCTGTCCCGCTTAGCCAAGCAGAAAAAGTAGCCAAGATGGCGAATGTCAAAAGTTATTCCTTTTCTACTTCTGCAAGTGCTGCGGCAGATTCAGGTATTGAACCAATTATGGGGAATTCAGAGGCAGCCGAGCAACAAAATTCTGCGGGGGGTAGACTAGGCGAGAACTATGATACTAAGAGCACCGTTGCCATGAATCCGGACTTTCACATGACGGGCGTCAACGATTTGTTAAGTCTCCCAACATTTAAGGACGGGACTGCTAAGATTGTTTCTGGACGTCCGATTGGTGAACAGGACAAGGGGACGAACCATGTTGTGATTGAGAGTCAGTTAGCAACCGCTAACAAATTAACCGTTGGCAAAACGTTTACCTTGCAAGACGAAGATGGCAAAAAACGCGAGGTCGAAATTGTTGGTATTTATAAAACAAGCCAAGTTGCTGATGCTGTTGCACAAAGAATGCGGTCTTTGAATCCTGCGAACACCATCTATGCTAACTATGTCCTGACCAATAGTTTTAAAGAGGATAGTATTGAGAGTAGCAAGCAAACCATTGATAGCGCCGTCTATTATTTAAAAGATCCAGCAAAAATAGACCAATTTGTAACGGCAGCCAGCAAAAAACTGGATACTGATACCATGACCTTGTCTGCCAACGACCAAGCCTATCAACAAATGCTGACACCATTGAACAATGTCGCGAGCTTTGCAACCAATATCGTGATTCTGGTTGCGGTGGCTGGTGTGATTATTCTCAGTTTAATCGTCATTTTAAGCATTCGTGAACGGCGCTTTGAGATTGGTGTTTTGATGAGTCTAGGTGAAAACAAGGCAAAGATTATCAGTCAATTTTTCATTGAACTTTTCATCATCATGCTGGTCAGTGTTGGTCTTGCGGGCTTGACAGGCAACGTGATTGGCAATGCCATCGGCAATCAACTTTTAAGTCAACAAAATACAAGCCAACAAGAACAGGCACAAAATAATGCTGAGCCCCAAGACAGGGGTGGTTTCATGGGTGATATTGGCGGACCGTTTAAGCCTAGTGAGCAAGAGGCCAAACAGATTGAGCGGATGAATGTCAAAATGACAGCGAAAACGATTTATCTACTCGGCGCTCTAGCCTTGGGCATCGTTTTGATTGCGATTTGCGTCGCCTCTGTCGGTATTTTGAGGCTGGAACCCAAAGCTATACTGACGACCAACTAAAAAATAGCCAAGCGAATCACTGGAGGAAAAGACATGTTAGAAACAAAAAATCTTGGTTTTTGGTATCAAAACCAAGCAGACACCTTATTTAAAGAGGTCAATTTACAATTTGAAGCAGGCAAAATGTATGCCATTCTGGGCAAAAGCGGGAGCGGCAAGACAACCTTTCTGTCGCTCATCTCTGCCCTTGAATCCCCAAAAGAAGGCGAGATTCTCTACAATACGGAAAACTTAGACAAAATCGGTCTGACACGTTTTAGAAGACACCACCTTGCCATTGTCTTTCAAGCCTATAATCTCTTGACTTATATGACTGCCTATCAAAATGTCAGCAGCGCACTTGACATCAGCGGTGTCAAAAAAGAAAACAAGCGCACTTTCATTACTGAAAGTCTCAAATCAGTTGGGATTACTGAGGATTTATGTCACAAAAAAGTTGCCCAACTGTCTGGTGGGCAACAACAGCGGGTCGCCATTGTCCGTGCCATGATTACTGGCGCTGATATTATCGTCGCTGATGAGCCAACGGGCAATCTTGACGCAGAAACAGGACGCGAGATGATTGCCTTATTTGAAAAAATTGCGCATGAACAAGGTAAAATCGTGATTTTAGTTACCCACGATAGTGATATTGCCAAACGCAGCGATGTGACCTATGAATTGAAGGATAAAGTCTTTCATGTTCGCAGTTAAAAACTAATAAAAAAGCAGGATAAACATGTTCAAACGTTGTCATCCTGCTTTTTTACTTAGCCAAGCGCTGCTAAAATTTTCTTGACCGCATCTTCTGTCCCTAATGGCAAAGCATGGTAGGCATTCATTTCCAGTTTCTTAGCCTCAATGAACCGCAAACGCTCTGTCATACTGGCTTTTAAGGATGCCACATAGCCTTCGTGCTCAAAATCAGGATTGAGATGTTTAATTGGCAGATAGGACAAGCCTGCAATCGGGCCAAACGGCACGAAACTGCCGATACCATCAATAATCGCCTCAATCGCACCGAGTGTGTGATGGGGTTTGACTTTAGCCCCATTGAAATAGCCAGTATTCAAGATATAGCAGTCAATCTCTTGATCTTCAAATAACTTTTTAAAGGCTGTGAAATCTTCCCCCAAGGCATAAGACCTGAAGGGATTAGCGAAAGGTTCAATGACAATTTCATTGACATCAATATCCCCCACGATATTTTCAGCGGTCGACCGCTTGGTCGCAAGGGTCAAGCCAAAGATAGAGGCTAATTCTGGATCACTGACCTTGACAACTGGTGGCAGGCTCTCATCTTGCATAATCCAATAAACCGCGTTGATTTTCTCTTGGATATGATCGACACGATTGGGCGTGACCAGTTTAGACTTGACCGTTCGACCGTTACCATTTCGGATGTCTGCTGTGACGAGGACTTTTTTGCCATTTTCATCCAGCGTGACCCCGACATTTTGGCAAGTCAGGAAATATTTGACCATGTCACTGGTCATGGGATAGTCCTGTGTTTTATCGAAATAAGCAGGCTCTAAGGCTGTGGTTGACCCATCCTCATGATTGATGATAAAGGCATCATCATGCAGGACAGTCACTTGATACTTACTGTCATTTTTAGCCAGCGTAATCGTTGACTTGCCTGAACCCGATAGCCCAAAAGCTGCCATGGTGTATTTTTTGCCGTCGCTCAGGGTGTACTGCTTCATGCCACCATGGCAGGCGATATAGTTGTTGTCATGCGCTGTTGCCCATGCCAGCGTCAAAGTTGCCTTCTTATACTCGCCAAAATACCGCAGCCCCAAAATCACAGCGACATTATGCTTGGGATCAAAAAGGGCTAGACCATTCGGATAATCTGGATGTTGCCAGTCCGGATCGCCAAAAACGTATAAATCGCCAGTCGAATAGGCTTTAGACTGGGCATACATCTCTTGGTAGGCTGTCGTTTCCCGCTGGAAATTCAGTAGGTAATTTAAGATGGTATTGGCATACGCGGCGGGCAACAAGAGATGACTTTTGAGCATAAACTCGGGATCCAGCCCGACATAAACTTCGGTGGTATAAACTTTTCTTTGACTGATGCCAAAGACCGCTTCACGAACGAGGCGTGCAAAATAAGCGCTATCTACGCCTGGTTGACCGATAATTTTTCTCGCGGCTGAGGTGCGGCCGACGACTTCGCCATCGTTAAAGACTAGCACCTGGCTGTCTTCTGGAAAGCCATGAATTTCTGGCTCATGGATAGGCAAATCAGTGACAATCGTTCCCGATGTATCTTTGGCTAAGTTGTAGGCTTGGGCAACCGTCTCAATTTTTTCGACGTTATTGGCATAAAAAGCCGTTTCGACTGTCGTTCTAATCGCCGAAAATAAGGGATTCTTTTTTTGAATGTCTTTGATTTTATATTTTCCGATAGATGTCATCTGGTCGCCTCCTTGATAGCTCATCCTCATCACATGTTTATGGTTTTATTATACGCCTTTTATCGAAATTTTCAAAAAATTTGTAAAACTTTTTAGCCGTCTTCATATCGATAGAAAAAAACTTGCTATTCTCTTAAATAGAGAGAAAGCAAGTTTTTTTGAGCTATCCTGATTTACCAAATCTTAACACGGTCGCTTGGCTCACGCCACATGCCGTCACCTTTTTGAATATCAAAAGTGGCAAAGAATTCATCTAAGTTACTAGCTTGCACATTGGCACGGAGTTTACCCGGTGCATGGACGTCCATTGAGAGCAACATTTGTTGGTATTCTTCCGAGGCTTTGAGGCGCCAGATTTCTCCCCACTGGGTAAAAAAGGCTTTCAAATCTGTGTCAGATTCTCTGAGCGCTACGGTCATGGCAGCTGTCAAGCCGCCGGCATCGGCGATATTTTCCGAAACGACCAGTTGACCATTAACCTTGCCACCAGCGATTTCTAGACCGTCAAACTCAGCAATCATCAGCTCTTGCTTGGCTTCAAAAGCTTTGAAATCCTCATCTGTCCACCAGTTGTTCATGTTGCCAAACTCGTCGAAAAGAGCGCCGTTATTATCAAAGGCATGAGAGATTTCGTGGGCAATCACTGCGCCAATCCCGCCGTAATTTTGGCTCGGCGTTTGCTCCGTCGCTGAGTAAAAGGGCTTTTGCAAAATGGCTGCAGGGAAGACGATGGTGTTGCTATCTGGGCTAAAGTAGGCATTGACCATGTGGGCTGGCATGTGCCACTCCGTTTTATCGACATCTTCATTGAATTTGGCATAATGGCGATGGCTGCGCGCGACATCAAAACGTGTGATATTCGTATAAAGACTGTCATGCGACACGGTAAATTGTTGATAAATTTCTGGTAATTGATCAGGAAAACCGATAAAGACCGTCATGGCATCCAATTTCTTGATGGCTTTATCAATCGTCACACGGCTCAACCAAGTATTTTTATCCAATCGTTCTTGATAGACTTTAATCATCTCAGAGGTCATGTGTTTCACATCTGCCTTGGCTGCTTCGCCAAAATATTTGTGACCATAGTAAAGCCCAACAGCTTGTGAATACTGCCCCGTCGCCAAGTCAAAGGCATGTTTTTCTTGACTGCGCGCTTCAGATGTACCAGATAATTTGCGGGAAAATTCACTGCCCAAAATCCGCAGATCATCAGACAAATACTGAGTTGAACCTCTCAGTAATTTGACCAACATCCATGATTTGATCAGCTCAAAATTGTCAGCATTGACGATTTGATCAAAGTTTTCATAGAAGCGTTTTTCATAGACAACGATTTTTTCAGGTAACTTTCCGATTAAACTATCGATAATTTTGGCAAATGGGACAGACTTGATGTGTGATGTGAAATCACTGATAGCGATAGGATTATAAAGTTCCGCATACTTTGCCCATTCTTCAGATGTATTGACGTACTGGGCTAAGATGGCATCGAATTTGACCGTGTTCTCAGCTTGTTGCTGTGCGTCTTCTGCTGAATAGCCAAACTCACGCAAAATGGCAACCGTGTTGCTCGCATAAAAGTCAAGCAACTCAGCTTTACGTGGGTGTTCCGCCGCATAGTAAGTCGTGTCTGGCAAAATCAAGCCAGCACCAGAAAAAGTCAAGGCATAATGCACAGCGTCTTTCATATCGGTATCGACTGATAATCCAAAGGGTACAGGCACCTGTGAGTTTAAAATCAAGTCCGAAAATTTCCCTGTCAATTCATCAAAATCTGAAATGCCTAAAATTTTGTCTAACTCAGGTTGAACAGGTTCAGTCCCAAACTCGAAACGCTCGATAAAATCGCCTGCTTTTTTGTAGAATTTCGCAAATTCAGTCATGACAGGTTCGTCAAACTCATGAATGGTTGCAAAATCGTGCATTAATGTTTTTTCGTTGTTAATCACCAGCTCATCAAAGGCTGCAATCCGTGGGCGGTCTGACGGAATTTCCGTTTCTGCCAGCCACTCAGCATTGACCGCTTCAAATAAATCGTCCTGAATTCTAACCATTTTTAAAACCACCTTCTAAAATGTCAATCACGCGCAACATCTGCGCATCTGTAATTAATTTTTCTGCTCCATTGACCAAGGTCTCATAGGCCGCATCGTAAATCCGACCATAGTCGCCAAGCTCTGACGGGATGTATTTCTCGATACGGTCGCCGTTTTGGTTGAGATAGGTCAGATGCCCGTAAGCTTGCGGACTATCCTCGCCAAATCCTGATACCCCTGGCATGATGCCAGCTTTCAAGTCATTTTCCTGCTGATCAACCTCTTGCTTGATAAACGTGCCTTTTGTGCCTTGAATCAACCATTTTGGATAGGGCACAAGGGCTAACTCCGTCGCATGGACGCTAGCTTTTAAGTGGTCAGGATAGAATAAATCTACAGCAAAATGGTCATCGAGCGTGCTCAAAGGCTGGCGGGTACTCCTAATATCGTACTGAACTTTTTCAGGACTGCCAAATAGACTGACCATTTGGTCAACGAGATGGACACCATGACCGTAAAAAGCGCCATCAAAATTCGAGCCTGTGACGACCGTCTCATCAGGTCGAAAATGATCCATGTGAACCTGAATATCAATCACGCGCCCCAGATACCCCGTCTCAATCACTTTTTTAACCGTCAAAAAGTCACTATCGAACCGACGATTTTGGAAAGGCATGAAAAAGAGATTGGCGGCATTGGCAAGCGCTATTAGCTCTTGCATTTCAGACAATTTCTCAACAGCTGGCTTGTCTAGCAAGACATTTTTACCCGCCTGCAATAATTGTTTCGCCAAGGCGAAATGCGATTTGGCTGGTGTCACGATAATAACTAGGTCAATGGTCGTGTCTTGAATAATATCCTGAATATCTGTCGAAAAACGCGTACCAGTCGCTTCCAAAGCAAGTTGCGCCTCAGGATTTTTCATCAAAGTTGGCGTGACGACTCTAGCAATCTCAAAATTGTCACGTATTTGCAAATAAGGAATGTGGTAACGGTTGGTTGATTTGCCAAAACCAACATAGGCTATTTTCAATTTTTTCATGTCTATATTGTATCAGAAAATTGGTGTTTTTCCTTTATTTAGCTATATACTCATTTAATATTCTCAGCGACAAAGTGGTCTTTCCCTTTTGTCGGCTCAAAAAATCGCCAAACCTCACCTTGAGTCCTTGAAATAAATGCCTGTAAGCACCAACCATTTGAAAACGTGATGCAGATATCAAAATGGTCATTTACCGTTACATCCAAAACACGACTATCGTTCTCTGATAAATTCATATTTTCAGCGCGTTCATCATAAAGATTTCCACCTTGAATATCCCAATCAAATGTATCCCAGTCAAACGTTTTAGCATTAGTATCAGTATCTGATATCGGATAGTACATATCTCCTGAAGCAATAACAATTCGATCTGACTGATTATCAATGATTCGCCAAGATGTTTGCAGATGCAAGGCAAACTCATGTACGATTCGGTCCCTTCCTTTCCAGTCAGTCGCCTGCACTTCCTTCCCAAAACCAAGCCACGCCATATCTGCTGCCCTACCAATGGTTGAAAATTTTTGTCCAATGATATCCTGAATATAAGTTTTATCCATCCTACTCCCGACACTTTTCAACGGGATATTTCTTCCCGTTCTTAATCATCTTATTTTGAATTATTTCAGTGACATCTAATCCTAAATCACTTGACAATATCAAAGTGTAAATCATGACATCAGAGATTTCGTCTTTGATATTGTCTATATTTTCTCGGATGGCTTCTTCACTTGATAGCCATTGGAAGTTTTCCAGTAACTCTGCCGCTTCCAGTGAAATTGACAAGGCAATATCTTTCTCGTTATGCGCTTGCCGCCAATTTCTGTCGTCTCTGAATTGGTTGATGGCTTTGATTAATGCTTCCATGTTGTCGCTCCTCTATTTTTTATTTATATAATTGATTAAACCACATATCTTGCAATCAAGATAAGGGATAATCCGCCAGTAATTCTTTGCCTAAGCGATCACTCACAAATCGGATACTTGTCGCTGAAAGATCCTTATACCCCCAAAACTGAATGCTACCATACCAACAAATTTCATCATCAATGATTAAGATTGACTGTTGAATTTTGGCATTGAAGATGACTTGAATCGCTTGATGTGTGAGCAATTCAATCAAACTCTTCTGTGTTTCTCTTGCCTTCCCTCGCAAAATTTCGGGATTTTTTGTGATGATTTGAACTTTTCCTTTGACATGTTCAAGTCGTCTAATCAACTGCAGATTGAGTTTTGGTACGATGATTTCCACACTGTTTTTAGCATTTAACAGATCATTTTCAAGCGTTTGCTGATAATTATGGCTATCAAACACTTTGGATTGGTAGGCACTGGTCAATTCGTCTTCCGCCAATCGATAGTCTTGCTTACGATAAGTTGTAAGCCTTTTTTGGTACATTTTGGCAAATCGAGGCACTGAAATGTCCACATAATCATAGACACGTAATTCTGTTTTCTCAGATAAATTTCGTTGTAATCTACCTAAATACTGTTGCTGATTTCCTTTCCAAGAAAATGGCAAAGCAAATATCAAAGTATCAAGCTGAGGTAAATCAAAGCCTTCCCCTGCAAATTTGCTGGTAGATAGCAAGACGAAAGGCGTTTTCATTTGACTCATTTGGGCAATCTTATCACGATTTTCAGCCCTCTTCCCTTGTCCTGTCATTTCAAACAAAGGGATTTCATCAAGTTCCTCACGCATCATTTCTGACAAAATCTTTAAATGTGCAACCCTTTCACTGAGTAATAATACCGTTCTACCTAATTTTGCTTGCGCAAGAACATCCTGAACGATTTGTTTGTTCCGATTTTTCGACTGCGACAATCGTTTTAGCTGGTTGGTGTAAGTATCATGTAAAAATTCAGAAGAGATTTCACCAATGGACGTGTAGCGTGGGTAAACATATTGTTGAATCAAAAGATTTTCTGACTGCATCCTTTGACTTTCAAAAACAATCTGCCCACATCGCATCAAAATAATCGCCTCTAAGCCGTCTTTTCGTTGTGGTGTCGCACTCAAACCATAAAGAAATTTAACACTTGCATATCTAATAACTGCCTCAAAAGAAGGCGCCGCAATATGGTGACACTCGTCCACAATGACCATGCCGTAATCCTTGAAGAAATCAGCCAAATTTGCCATTTTAGCAAGTTTGCCAATTGTGACAATATCAACAACTTTCGACTGTTTATTTTTTTGACCTGATAAGATGCCAACTTTTTCTTTTTTCCGCTTTCGCCCTGTTTTTGTCAATTCTTCAAAGGGTTCTGTTTCAATGGTTAAAAATTCATCTAGTCTGCTTTTCCATTGATTGACCAAATTATCCAAATGCACAATGATTAACGTACTCGTCTTGCGCTCAGCAATCAGCTTGGCGCTCACAACTGTTTTACCAAAACCAGTTCTAGCAGATAAAATCCCTAAGTCCGTTTGACTTAAAGCCTCAAATCCCTCTTCCTGTTCTGGACGCAAGCTACCATTAAATTTGACAATAATTTCTTGACCAGCAGATTTCATATCTTGCCATTTAATGTCATCGATGACAGACTTTAATTTGGCAGTCAAACCACGTGGTAAATAAATATTGTGCTCATCTTCTCTTGCACTGGTGATAAACTGTGGAATATTATCCTGCCAAATCGGCGCTCTCATCCGTTGTCGTTTGACAAATTCTGGATTTCTAAATGTCGCCAGATACATTAGTTGAATTTGTTCTTTTCTGGATAAATTTTCTTTAGCAATTATCAACTCACCCGCAGCAATACATCGGATTGCTTTCGGATAAGCTACTTCTCTTTTTGAAACTTTTGGTTGAAAATGCTTATCAAAAAGTTCATACCCCGCCTTGCTTTCAGTCACCTCTGTAAAATCTAGAATCTCTTTTTCAGAATAGTGTTTTTTGACAAGCAAATGTTCCCAGAGATTCATAATCGGTTGAAAAGTGTTAGTTAGAAAAGTTGACCGTCCCTCTTGAACATTTTTGAACTGCAAAGGCAGGGCAATCAAATTACCGAAACCACCAGTTGGTAAGGTATCTTGCATGGGAATCATCCGATCATAACTCGAAAAATCAATGCCTGGTTGCTGCATCAATGTTGTTGTCAATATCGCACTACCAAATCGTCTTGCAAGCCTCGCTGGTATATTTGATGCAAAGAAAAACCAGAGATGAATCCCTTTGCCACTCCGTGAGCGTTCAATCAGGCAATCAATGCCTTCACGTTCACAAGTTGTCACAACCGCTTGAGCTGACTTGATCGCATCTGCCTTATCAAAATCCATGACCAACAAATAAGTCGTATCATCTATCAGCATCGGATAAATCCCATAAAAACTCCGCTCATCATCGCCAAATTCTAAGGCTTTTTTTCTATTTTTAGGCAGGGGTTGAGAAAAATCTTTTATTTCCTGCGAAGCAACATAGGCAAAAGCCTTATATCTGTCAACTTCAAATTCAGATAATTCTTCTAGCCATTCTCCTAGTTCTTTAGCGTTTTCTGCTTTTAAATACTGTAAATATCTTCCCTTACAAGTCGATCATGTTTAAGTGCTACTAAGGCATTTAACATTCTGCCTGTACGACCGTTACCATCAGAAAAAGGATGAATTTTTTCAAATTTAATATGATATTCAGCGATTGTTTCAAAGAGCTGCCCTGTTTCTTTAAGAGCTTTGTTGTAATCCACAACAAACTCTGCCATTACTTCGGCTGTCTCGCTAGCTTTAGCTGTTTGAAATTCAGCACCTACAATATAATTGTTTAACTTTTTGTATTCACCCGCAAAAGTTACAGTGCTCTCGCCAATAAAGTAATCAATCTTCTTTATGATAAATTCCGTCAATTCAGTTGGTTCATTTAATTCTTGCAAAACTACTTCTAAGGTACGTGCATTACTTTCAATTTCGAAAATTTCACGCTTATGAACGCTTCTACTCGGCGTTATACCCTCTAACAGCAAAACTGCTGTCTCTGCCAATGTCAGCGTATTCCCCTCTAAAGCCGTTGAATGGTGGCTAAATCGGATGGCTAAATCTTTGATATAATCTTCTGGTATTTCACGCATCATACTCTCCATAGTTAATCCTTTACAGTCTAGGTCTACCTAAGCGAATAACCTTTGTCCTACCATCATTATAAAAAATACCATTTTCCCATCCTATTTATTTTAACATATTTATGATAATACAGCTGATATAGGCCTAGCATAATGTTTTTCTTTTTAAACAAAAAAAGCGCCGTTGCACGCTCCTTTAATGCCCTCTAGGACCACCTTTACCGCCACCCATACCGCCTTGCATACCACTAAAGGTTGCAATCGTATCTTGGGTAATAGCTGTTGTCGTGCCATCTGCTGCAACTTCTACTACCGTTGCGTTGCTCTGTTTATAAGTACCATCAAAGTCAATCGTTGACCAATCACGAGCTGATTTCGGCACATGGACCGTTATCATACCTCCCGTTATCGTCAAATCACCATTAGAGTCCAGACCGTCACCAGAACCAGAAAGTCCCGCATAAACAACCAGCTTACCACCCGAAATCGTTACCTTACCTGTGCTTGAATTAAAATTATCTTGTTTTGTCCCAGTCTCGCTATCATTGCCACCAGCACCATTAATCCCGTCATCTTGCGCTTTGACTGTGATGTCGCCACCCTTGATTTGAAGATCCGCCGCCTCAAGCCCTTCGTATGAGTTATCAATTTTGATTGTCCCGTTATTGACCTCTAAAATACCATCTGCGTGCATACCATCATCTTCAACATCAAGCGTTATATCACCCTGATTGATGACAATGTTGGTGCTGGCATGGAAACCGTCGCTTATTGCCTTGATATTGAACGTCCCACCATTCACCGTAATCACGCCTTGATTCGCCTCTTCGGTATTGGTCGTTTTAACCGCATTACTTTCAGAAGTTAGGATAAACTCACCACCATCAAAAGTCACACTGTCTTTACCTTTGATGGTTTCATTTTTCGCAGTCAATTCGTAAGTGCCACTGCTAAAAGTCAAATCATTTTTAGATTGAATGGCATTTTGAGCTGCTGAAGTCACTACTAATTTTCCTTTGCCTGTGAAGCTCAAATCATCTTTTGAATAAATCGTTGCTGTATTCTCTGCATCTTCACCTGTGCTTGAAATTGTATTGGTCGTGCCCTCTACCGTTTCAATCGTGACTTTTTTACCATTGGTAATAGCAATGGGAGCCGTTGTCGTGTTTGCCAAGTCAACATTGTTTAAAACAATCGTGACTTGATCCGTATCGCCCACATTGATGGCAATTTGACCATTCTTGGTCTGCCCTGTGATTTCATAAGTACCTGCTTGCGTAATGGACAAGTTGGCGTTTTGTGACAAATCTACTTTTGTCGCATTTTCAAGTGCTGTTGCGGTGACTGTTTCACTACTTTTAGCTGTACTCGCCTTGCTTGCATCAGTGCTTTTACTAGTCGAAGTTGCCGAGATAGCAGAAGTCTGCTTGCCTTTATTTAAGACCACAACCATTCCAAGAATGACGGCTAATCCTACGATAATTGAGACAATACTTATTATTTTTTTATGTTTCATATTAAACACTCTTTCTTATAAATCATTTAACCCAAGCTTGTTGTGTTGGATTGTTATCGGCAGATTACCATTGACTTCGCGCAATTTATCGAGGAAAATCTTTTGTTGGGCGCTATCTTTTTCTGTAATCGAAAAAGTGACTTCTAATAAGCTCCCGAGATTGGTCGTTTTGACTTGCTCAATCTTGTAACCATTGGTAAATTCTGCAAAAATGGGATTAAATTCTGAGTTGTAATCTGTATATTCTGGCAGGGTAATTTTAACTTGTTTCTGCGTTGAGGCTGTTTCACCAAATTTCATTTGCGTGTAGGCAAGCATGGCAAGGCTAACAATAATGACAAAAATAAAAGCATAAACGACATAACCCATTCCGATCGCAAGACCAGACGCCATTGAGAAAAAAATCGTCGTAATTTCACGCGCATTCCCCGGAGCTGAACGGAAACGAACCAGTGTGAAAGCACCAGCCACGGTAATGCCTGCACCCAGATTGCCGTTCACAACCATGATAACTGCAGAAACGAGCACCGGCAACAAGGCAATGGTAAACACAAAATTTTTGCTGTAATGATTGCGGTACATATGAATTTTAGCAATGACGAAGCCAGCTAAAAGACTGGCAAAAATCGTCGTCAGCAAGACCGGCAAGCTGACTGAGAGTGTGTTGGTTGAACTAGGTAGAATACTTGATAGCATATGTTTTATTTTCCTTTTCTTGAGAAGTTAAATTTGATATTTTTTTCTGATAATAATGCGGGGCAATGGCTAGATGATAGATATTACCATACTTCGTGAATTTACTTTGATAAATGTCAAGTTCTGATAAAATGCGGGAAATTTCCAACGGAAAACTTTCTGAGACTTTAATTTCCATGAGTATAGTATCATCGTCTGTCAACGCGTTTTGAGCAATCAAGTTCGCCTGCATCAAATCAAATTCTGTCAGACTGTATCTGATATTTTGGTCAAAAGTAATCCGAAAATCTGCATCCTTCTTGTGAAACATAGCTAGTCTATCGTAGCTAATCAACGCCTTGGGTTGGAGTACTTCTTGTTGTTGATAATAGGCTATTTCCCTTAAAATTTGACTTTCTTTATTAATTTCTTGTCCTTGAAGAAAGTCTAGCGCTTGATCATAGGCTAACTTTTCTCGTCGCTTATAGGTAATACCAGCCACTTTTTTTTTGAGTTCCAGAAAAACTTGACTATCTACCGTTGCTTGACCATAACTACGCAAGCGCAATTTTTCTTTAAACTTCGGTTTAGAAACTGAATGCCTGATAACATCAAAGTCAGATGTATCGTAATAAATCGTATGAATGGAATGTAGACCATAATCATCAAAACACATAACTGTCTGCAACATCTCAACTAATTTCTCAAATTTTTGACGCGTTAGCAGATATTTCTTTTCCTTACGTTCAAAAATTTGTCCATTTTTCACTTTACTTTTCGCCATTTACTCCTCCTTGTTCTAATGTATACTTTATTTTACAACCAAATACTTAACTACTCCTTAATTATAAAAAAGCAGTAAATTAGAAAAGAGGTTGGGACAAAAAGTCCTCTAAAAAATAGGCTATGAACCATTTCCGATGTTAATCGAAAACGGTTCATAGCCTATTTTGTGTGAAATGGGTATTGTTTTGTCAAAACAATACCAAAATAGTAAGAAAAGCGCTGCTACCATTGAAAAAATCAAGAAGCTGTGAAAAGTCGAAAGTTAGCATCATTTTAGTCTAGCCATTTTTGAAGCCTTTTGTCCCAATCTATCGCTATTAATAGTACTATTTTAGATTAATTTTTCTTTATGAAACTGTTCCACGACTTGATCGCCGTCATTGAGTTTTTCCCAGATGACAACTTCTCCTGCTTTCAGGGATTTTTGGACATCAATAATCCGTTGATTGCTTGAGCCACGGAATTGTAGCAAGAGATTTTTCTTAGAGAGGTCAAAACGACCGTCAACCAAGATGTCGATATGCGCTAACAACTCGAGTTTATCTGGCGTTTCTAGCATCAGTTCATCCCAAGTATAGCCCGTCCATGACCAAATATCTTTATCAGGTAGCTCAGACTTGATTCTTTTCACCAGCGGTAAAACCGTGCCAGTGTTGAGAAACGGCTCGCCACCCAGCAAGGTCAAACCTTGCACATAGGACAAAGCCATATCTGCCATGATGCGTTCTTCCAACTCAGGCGTATAAGGCGTGCCAAATCTAAAATTCCAAGTCGCTTCATTGTAGCAGCCCTCACACTGGAACGGACAGCCACTGACATAGAGACTATTGCGCACACCTTCACCGTCAACGAAATTGAGCGGTTTATAGTCTGCGATATAGCCCTGAGATAAGTCTTCAGCTCGCCATTCTTGGGGTTTGGGATTATTCATTTCTTGCCTGATTTCTTTTTGTCGAGATATTGTGCTTTAATCGCTTCTAATTTTAATTGCTTATCGGATTTCCCGATATTTTTTTCATGAAACTTCTGGACACTTTGTTGTCCTTTATAGTCTAATTGATATTTACCCATTTTTTACCTCATTTACTAACTTATAAACTTTAAATATGCAATCTTCGGCGAAGAGATGTGCCTTTTTCGCCCAATAATTTTTCTAAGTACCCTAGTTTCGCTGCCATAACTAGGTATGCCGCGAATCCAAGACCTCCCGCTATCACTGTTTCCAGCAGGACGTGATCTGGCAGTAGCCATTTGACCACGCTCACGACGACCGCCATAATCAAGGTCATCGTCGCAATGCCTAAGAACCCACGGAATGTCACTTTGACCGAAAACTCAGAGACTTGCTGGACTTTTCGCAAGAAGAGGAAGACCCCGATGCCAAAGGCTATCGTCGTTGCAATCATCGGCCCGTAAGCTTCATAAAGCAAAATCGCAGGCACTTGAAGGACAAGCTTGATGCCTAGCGTCAAAGCAAAGTAGCGCATTGCGACGCGACTATGGCGCAAGGCTTGGAGCATCGGTGATAACATGGCATAACTAGCCAGAAGGAAACTCTGGAGAAAGGCAAAGACAAACAAATTCAGCTGGAGTTGGCTTGGCGACACATAGAAAATCGTGTAGATTTGACGCGCCAAAATACTCATGCCAACAACAGCTGGAAGCATGAAAACAGCAAATAATTGAAGACTATAACTAATCAAATGTGCCGTCTCTTTTTTATTCCCCTTGACATAAGACGACGTGATGACGGGAATGCTGACCCCTCCCAACGTCGTTGCCACACCAATCAACACCATGGTCAACTTATCGGTATTGGCAGAAAAGTAAGAGAAGAAAATCGCCAACTGCGCATCCGTGTAATTGGCAATCAGCCGCATGACGTGCGGAAAAGTTGTTTGGTCAATCAGTTTGAAAATCTGAATCGCCGACCCAATCACGATAAAGGGAATGGCCTGCGTGAGGGTTTGCGTGAGGAGGTTAACCGCATTGATCTGGTGTTTAGATGGCCCAGGATTGGCAATGTTAGCAATGTCGCCTTGTTTCATCAAAGCCAAAACCAAAACAACAGAACTGGCAATCATGCCGATAAAAGCGGCAGTTGTTGACTGCGTCACTGCTGCCACCCAGTCGCCTGAGCCAATTTTCATAATGGTAAAGGCTGTGACCAACATCCAAATGACGCGTACAATCTGCTCAAAAAGCTGACTGAGGGCATAGGGTTTCATATTGCTCAAACCTTGGAAATAGCCGCGAATGACCGACATGGCAGGAAAAACGAGAACAGCCAGTGACAGAGATTTCATGACCGGAATCAAGTCCTTACCACCACCTGATAGCGCCGCGAAAAATGGCGCAAGCAGATACATCACCCCTGCAAAAACGGCGCCCAAGATGACCATAAAAACCAACATTTGGCGCACCAGACGATAGGACATATTGCGATCGCCGAGCGCATTGTACTTGGCGACTTCCCGAGAAATGGCGACTGGAATCCCAGCCGTCGAAATCAGGAGAAAGAGGGCGTAGACATTGTAGCCCATGGAAAATAGGGCGTTGGCCTGATCGCCATGACTGCCCATCCACGCATACCAAGGAATGATATAGATGGCACCCAAAATCTTCGACAGGAAATCGCCTGCCGTCATCCAAAAAGTGCCCGCCAGCATTTTATTTTGCTGATTTTGTGAGCTAGAAATTTCTGCTTCTATAAACTCTGCATTTTCCATTTTAGACAGCCACCCTTAAAAATCATCCTTACGATAACCCATTGCCTGAATATCAATTTTTTTATCCCGCCAGTTAGATTTGATTTTGACCCAAGTTTCGAGGTAAACTTTATCGCCTAGCATGACTTCGATGTCACGACGTGCCATTTTCCCGACCTTGCGAATCATATCGCCGCCTTTTCCGAGGATAATCCCTTTTTGACTCTTGCGCTCAACGTAAATCGTTGCCATAATATGGATTTTCCCTGTCTCTTCATCACGTTTCATCGAATCAACCGTTACAGCGATTGAATGTGGCACTTCTTCACGTGTCAAAATCAGAACTTTTTCACGAATCATTTCACCAACCAGAAAACGTTCAGGATGATCCGTAATCATATCATCTGGGAAGTATTTAAAACCTTCCTCGAGATTGCTTTTGAGAATTTCAAGGAGTTTTTCGGTGTTATTGCCTTCAAGGGCAGAAATCGGCACGACTTCTTTAAAGTCCATCTGTGTGCGGAAATCATCGATTTGTGCCAAGAGTTGGTCGGGATGCACTTTATCGATTTTATTGACAACCAAAATCACGGGGACATTGGCTTGTTTGAGACGCTCAATAATCATATTGTCGCCCTTGCCACGCGCTTCATCAGCCGGCACCATGAATAAAACGGTATCGACTTCGCGCAAAGTAGAATAGGCAGACTCGACCATGTAGTCGCCCAAAGCGTTGTGTGGTTTATGGATACCCGGCGTGTCAATAAAAACGATTTGCTCGTTTTCAGTCGTATAAATCCCTTGGATTTTATTACGCGTGGTTTGCGCTTTATCACTCATGATGGCGATTTTTTGCCCCATCACATGGTTAAGCAAGGTTGATTTCCCGACATTTGGTCGGCCGATAATTGAAACGAATCCTGATTTAAAGGTCATATTTTTTCTTTCTGTTTGAGGTAATCTTGATATACTTATCAACGACTGCATTTGTTCGATAACTGCCCATTTCGGACAGACTTATTTTATTATAACATAAAAAGCCGTTGCCGACTTTTCAGTTTTATCTTATATCACTTTTATATGCTTTCCCATATACACTCAATAGTTAACTAACCCTAATAGAAAGTCTATTTCTTTTTGTTCTTCTTTTTTCTCATTTTCAATCTTATTCCGATATAGTGATAATTTTTCTATATTTCTATACAAATTGGCTATCTTAAACACTTGATTTAACAATTCATCCTTCACTATTTCTGATGTAGGAATCTTAACCAATCTATATTCTACTCCTGATTCTGGATTCTCTTCTTCTCTAGTTACAATAAATATCTCACGTCTAACATTTTTTTCGAAAAATTTTCCACCATTATTCCAAAAATAAGATACCCTTTTCCTAAAAAGTCCTCTATCAGACGTATTTAATTTATCAAATTCAGAAAAATATTCTTTTTCATTATCTGAACTAATATAATAAAGAAATCTTGATTTAATTTTAGCATTGTACAATTCAAAACCAAAAGGAAAATAGACTAAAGTTCCAGGATTATTACCATATTTATTATTGATTAATTTATAATAATAAAATTCTGACAATTCATACTCATATCCTAAAAAATTTGGAGCAGTCTCTATTTCTTCCAAAATAGGCAACACCACATTTTCATCAAAATATCTGTTTTTATGAATGTTATCAAGTTCTTTATAATATTCAAAAGTAGTCAAATATACTCTCCAATTGTATGCTCTTCCCTCAGTTTTACTATCGAGTAAACTTTTAGTAAAAAATTTTTTCTGTTCTTCTTGTTTAAATCCATATAAACAATATGCAGCATAAAATTCTTGAAAAATATTATGAACAAAATAGTACTTTTCACCTTCTTTATATATCAAACATAAGCAAACAGAAAAATCATACAATATTTTTGAAATATCAACATCAATTTTTTCCGATGATATTATTTTATCCAATATATCCTTTATCTCAGAAATGCTAAACTCTTTTTTCTCACCTTTATACTTAAAATACGTCACATAACAAAATTTAGAAAACAACTTTCTAATCTCTGCTTCACTACAATTTGTCTTTAATTCTCTTTTAAATCCTCCCAATTTACTACCATCATGCTCTTCATATAGTACAATAAAGACCTTCAATAAAAAACTACTCTTCTCCTTTGGAAAATTGGAATTTTTTGCAAAAGTTCTAAGCATCAACATCAAAAGAATTGGGTTCTGAGCCAAACTCTCATATTCTAAAAATAGACTTTCTGATAATTTTTCTTTGAATATGTTTCTCAAATCATTAGGATAAAACTTCAGTTTTTCTATCAAAGATACTGCTTGTTCTAAAGTCAAACCTTTAGTACTAAAATTTTTTAGTCCATCTACTGTATCAATATTTCCTTTGGGCATATTTCGACTGCTAATAATAAAGCTATTGTCACAATTACTAGTCATACACTCATCAAGTTCAATAAGAAATTTTGTCATATATGAAGAATTTATCTCATCAAATGCATCTAATAAAAATAAAAATCTACCTTTTGATACCATATTTTCAAAATACTTATATTCTAAGTCAAAATTTAAAACCTTCATTTCTTCATATATGAATTTTAGTAACCCTCTTCTCTCTCTAGGATCATAATTATACTTTCTTAGTTCTATGTATACAGGTATCTTACTTTTTTCACTACTATTAATTATTGATGTTAAAAAGAAATATTTTAACATTGTTGATTTCCCAATACCTCCATATCCTGTTATCCAACAATAATTTGATATGCTCAATAAATTTTCAACACTTGAAGATAACACTCTGTCTTTGTCTACTATATGTTCATTATTATCTTCTATTTTCTTATACTCTAAATAACTCTCTTGATATATAGACAACAATTCTTGTCTGTCATCATTCAATACTGTCGGAACTTTATTATACTTTTCAATAGAAGTTTCAAAATACTTCTTAAAATTTTTATTATAATTTGTATCAAACTTCTCCCAAGAATCAACCGCTATCTTTAAACCTTCTTTAACTAAAATTTTCCAATTAAAATCCAATAAATTGTCAATCCCTTTGTCAAATACTTTATTCATGATTATTCATTTCCTTTTTATTTTATATAAATTTTATTATAACAAATTCAATAACATTTGTCCTGAATTAATCATAGGTTATAAACGATAAAAAAATGATGCTAACCAATTTGGTTAACATCACTCTCGTCTTATTTATCGCCCTTATTGCGAATCACGAAACCAGGTTTCTTTTCAGTCGCTTTAGGGTGAACTTTTTGTTTATCTTTTTTGTAGTAGTCTTTTTTGTTGCGGTCATCACGATTGCGACCGCCACCGCCACCTCGACGATCACGGTTATAGTTACCACGACGTTTGTTGCCACCGCCACGATTGCCACCACGTCCGCCACCTTCACCGTTAAATGGTAGTGGTTTTTCAGCAGCGATTTCTACTTTAGGACGTGTATCAGGATCATTAACCTTGGCTTGCAATAAAAGTGAAACCAAAAGTTTGGCATCATATTCAGCAAGTAAGTTTTCGGCATCTTCATCAAATTTTTCCAATTTGGCTGAGATTTTTGGATCAGTCAAATCACGTTTGATGTCGTCGAAAGCAACAGCGAGACTAGCTTGGTAAGCTTCTTCACGTGTTGGTGGCTTCATGCCTTTCATTTCTTTCTTGGTCAAACGCTCAATGGCACGCAAGTAACCCATTTCATTGTTAGACACGAAAGTGATAGACAAACCAGATTTACCAGCACGACCTGTCCGGCCGATACGGTGAACATATGATTCTTGGTCTTGTGTGATATCGTAGTTATAAACGTGCGTTACGCCAGAAATATCCAGACCACGTGCCGCAACGTCAGTTGCAACCAAAACATCAAGGTTATCATTTTTGAAATCGCGCAAGACAGCCAACCGCTTTTGTTGCGCCAAATCGCCATGAATCCCCTCAGCACGGTAGCCAAGCAATTTCAAACCACGTGTGATTTCGTCAACACGACGTTTAGTCCGACCAAAGATAATCGCTAATTCAGGTCTTTGCACATCGATCAAACGAGTCAAGACATCAAATTTCTCGAATTCTTTTGTCTTAATGTAGTATTGGTCAATCAAATCAGACGTCATTTCTTTCGAAACGATTTTGATGTGTTGCGGATCTTTCATGAATTTCACGCCGATTTTCTTGATGGCGTCAGGCATGGTTGCCGAGAACAAGAGCGTTTGACGCTCAGCAGGTGTCGCTTTGATGATGAATTCAAGGTCATCAATAAAGCCCATGTTCAGCATTTCATCTGCTTCGTCGAGAATCAATGTCTCAATATCGCCAAGTTTCAAGGCACGACGCTTAATCAAGTCAACCATTCGACCAGGCGTGCCAACCACGACATGCGCGCCAGATTTAAGGGCGTTAATTTGCTTTTCAATGCTGGCACCACCAAAGACTGAACGCACTTTGATGCCTTTATCGCGACCAAAACGGAAAAGTTCTTCTTGTGATTGGACTGCTAATTCACGTGTCGGTGCGATGACAATCGCTTGTAAACCACCATTAACGTCAATTTTATTCAAGGTTGGTAGACCAAAGGCGGCTGTTTTACCAGTACCTGTTTGGGCTTGACCAATCACATCTTTGCCATCAAGGGCGAGCATGATGGTTTGTTCCTGAATCGGTGTTGGTGTTTCGTAGCCAGCTTTAGAGATGGCCGATAGGATGTCTTCTGACAATCCGAGTTCTGAAAATTTCAAGTGTTTCTCCATTCATATAGAAGTGGAGTTTTCGGTTATTTTTTCTAGTTTTCTGTGTCAAAATGCTGTTAAATCGACATTTCCGATAGCTGAGATGCCTTCAAAATGCGACACCTCACAACTATCACGATATAAAAACTTATCTGCATTTCAAGCAAACAAGCTCAAAACGCTAAATCCAAATACTCCATCGAGTTACGGTTGCCCCAATTGGACAACTTAATCAGTATAGCACATTTTTGGGGGAAATGGTAGGGATGTACTCAAGAATACGTTTTCATATTAAATGTAGAATTTGCTCGATTTTTATTAATTTTCAAGTGGTCTATCTAAAATTTCATCAACTTTGTTTAAATTATCCTCTTTATAATAGCTTTCGTCATCACCTTCATCATCTGGAATTGAATAATTTTCTATAACGTTCTCTACTTCTTCTCTGAAAAAACTATCATCAAGATTACTCAATAAATAGTCTTCATATTCCTTAAAAAATATATTTAATTCTAAGGATAGATACTCAATTTTTTCCTCTAAGTATTCTTCAACAATCACCTCAATCCCTTCTTCTGCCACTCTACGTAGAAGATTACTATCAAAATCAAAATACTCCCAAACCATATCATCAAACTCATTTTGAAAACTTAAACTTTTCCACTCTAGTAACTCAGAAAAAACATTTACTCCAATTATTTCTTCGCTAGATTCAATCAGCTCATTTTGCTCTAAATTTTCTCCATAGATATCCTTTATCATCATATCTAATTTTACGGCAATATCATCAATATATCTGTCGTCAGAGTAAGAGAATATATTTTTTGCCAATTTTTTATTGTGAAATAATAATTCAAAGGTAAATTTTTTCTTCAAAACATCCGAATTATTAATGTAAGTCAATATTGAATTCCAATCTCCTCTTTTTCCAGCATCATTAAAAAATAAATAAGTTTGTCCATCAATAAGTAAGTCCTCACCATATTTTCTAACTGTATCTGTTTTAGCATAATATTTACCTTCAAAATTATTAAGAACTTTTTCAAACCCTAACTCATCGTTTCTTTCTGCAAAACAATTTATATATTCTCCTGAAAAATTTTTAGAATCCCTATATATTTCATAACTTCCATTTTTCAAAATCACTTCATATAATTTGGGGACACCAAATAATTTGAGAATAACCGTTAAATGGTCTACTTTTTCTAAAATTTCTTTTTTTATACTTGGTAAATTTTCTATCTTTTTCGATAGGTAATCAATAATTGAAGGATTAGCAAAATCAACATACCTACCTTTTTTAGGATAATCAATGATTTTTATCCAAGAATTAGATAATTTAAATATTATGTTGTGCACATCACTTGTTGAATTCAATTTCAAAGAATTGTAGACGTCCACTAACGTCTCAATTTCAAATGGATAATCCTCAAAAGAGTACAACAAAACTAGTAAGTATTTTTCTTCATCAAGTAATTTTTCAAATGGTTCATCATAAACATCGTTTGGTGTATCAAACATCCTAAGAACATATTCAAAATAAGTTTCCGAGTTTCTACCTTTTTGAAAATTCCTTGCAACCATTTCTACCAAACGAGGATTGAAATTTTTGTGTTCTATAATAAGCCGATAATTTTTATTATCTCTCAATGTTTCATAATCAATGCTAAGTTTTTTCATCTCATCATTTGGTAACTTATCATATACTTTTTTGATATTATTCCATAGAATGTATGCTTTTTCTTCATCAGTGTACATTGATAAATCAATATTGACAATTCGATTTCCAAAACCATCTGAAATTGTCTTTTCAAACTCGATATTTTGACTAGTTGCAGTTTTTAAAATCTGAGTTCTTGTATTGTAGATAATATATAAATTGTTAGATGGATTTCCAATCCTTTTCAATCTTTCAACAAGCTTAAAATCAGATTCTCCCGAATCCAAAGAATTCCGTCCTAGAAAGTCATCTAGAACGACCAATAATTTATTTTCTGGAGTATCTTTATTAAATTCCGTTTGATAATCTATCACTTTATCAATTTCACCAACGTTTCGCTCAATAACGGTAAACTTTTCATCTTTTCGCGCCAAAAACGCAAGCGCTAACATTCTTGAATTTGTACTTTTCCCAACACCTGGCTCACCAGTTATCATGATTTGTTTTTCCATCATGAGAGCAGAATATGCTTTTTCAAAAGCATGAGTTTCAACAAAATATTTGGCATCGTTTTGTACATCCGAAAAAAAATAGTTTGATTCCACATCAAGTCCTGACAATTTTACATCAGCAATAACTTGAGTAATATCCCTTTCTACTAATCCAAATTTATCAAATATTGGTTTGTATTTTTCTTCAGTGTAAATTCTATCAAAATCAGACTTTGAAAGAATACTTTCCTCAGAAATAAGTATAGCCTTACCAAGTTCTCTTATTCTTTTTCTCATATCAGGCGTCATCGGAGAACTAGTCGCTATGATATAATTGAAATTTTTCCAATTATTTTTTTTAGCCACTGCTTTTATTTTTGTTATTTCGTTTTCAACAGTAGCATAATTTAAATATTTATATCGTTTTGACTGCACGATAATACTAGGATTAAGCGAATCGTCTATACCATCAATACCATCATCTGTTCCTTCTTCAAAAGAGTGTATCTTTTTCTCGAATTTCAAAGAAATAATTTCATTCACAAAATGTTCAAACTCAGTTGAACTTAAATCCTCTAAATGTATTTTCTTCACATCGCTTACTCCAAATATTTAATATTAATCTCGTATTCTTAATTATACCCCATAATATGTTTCTAAAACAAAAAATTTGATAAATTTAGCAAATTTTTCCTTTTCTTTTGTATGGCTTAGTAACTCATTACAAATAGAAGAAAGAATTTTTTTTAGAGAAAAATCCCGACACACAAGTATCGGAATTTCAGGTACTTACTCTATTATCTCTCAACAAACGGTGTATCACTCAAGACAACATCCGGATATTTGTCCGCAAACCAGCGTTCTGCAAACTGATTTTCAAACAAGAATAAAGGATTGTCAAACCGGTCTTTAGCCAAAATATTACGTGAGCTAGACATGCGCTCATCCAAATCTTCTGGCTTAATCCAGCGCACCGTCTTTTTGCCCATTGGCGTCATGACCACTTCGGCATTGTACTCGCCCACCATGCGGTGTTGGAAGACTTCAAACTGGAGCTGACCGACAGCACCTAGCATGTACTCGCCAGTCTGGTAATTTTTATAAAGCTGAATCGCGCCCTCTTGCACCAACTGCTCAATGCCTTTATGGAAAGATTTTTGTTTCATGACATTTTTCGCTGAAACTTTCATGAAAAGTTCCGGCGTAAAGGTTGGCAGTGGCTCAAATGTCACTTTAAGCTGCCCCGTTGTCAGCGTATCGCCAACCTGATAAGTCCCCGTATCATACACCCCGATAATGTCACCAGCCACGGCATTTTCCACGTTCTCACGCGCCTCCGCCATAAACTGGGTCACATTACTCAGCTTCACGGCCTTACCCGTCCGCGCCAGCTTGACCGACATCCCACGCTCGAACTCGCCCGAAATAATCCGAACAAAAGCGATGCGGTCACGGTGGCGTGGGTCCATGTTGGCTTGAATTTTAAAGACGAACCCTGAAAACTCAGGAGTCGTAGGTGACACCACCTCATCAGTTGTGGTCTTGTGTCCCTGCGGCTCAGGCGCGTAATCTAAAAATGAATCAAGGAAAGTTTGCACCCCAAAATTCGTCAAGGCTGACCCGAAAAAGACAGGTGTCAACTCACCAGCGAGAACCGCCTCAGCATCAAAAGGATTGCCCGCTTCCGTCATCAGCTCAATATCATCTTTGGCTTGTTGATAGAAAGGATTCTGTGCGAAAACTTGCTCGCCCTGCGCAAAATCAACAAAACGTTCATCTCCCCGATAGAGTTCCAGACGTTTATTGTGCATGTCATAAAGACCCTCAAAGTTTTTACCCATACCAATCGGCCAGTTCATCGGTGTTGAGAGAATGCCTAAGACATCTTCCAACTCTGCAAGCAAATCAAGTGGCTCACGCCCATCACGATCAAGTTTATTGATGAAAGTAAAGACTGGAATACCACGTTGTTTGACAACCTGGAAAAGTTTTTTGGTCTGTGCCTCAATACCCTTGGCACTGTCAATCACCATGACCGCAGCATCTACCGCCATCAACGTTCGGTAAGTATCTTCTGAAAAATCCTCATGCCCGGGTGTATCTAGGATGTTGACGCGCTTGCCGGCATAGTCAAACTGCATGACAGATGAGGTTACCGAAATCCCACGCTGTTTCTCAATATCCATCCAGTCAGACTTGGCAAAATGACCGGTTTTCTTGCCTTTAACCGTGCCTGCTTCCCGAATTTCACCACCAAAATAGAGCAATTGCTCAGTAATCGTCGTTTTCCCTGCATCTGGGTGACTGATGATGGCGAAGGTGCGTCTGCGTTTAATATCTGTTTCTAATGTCATTGTTCTTCCTTTAAGTGATGATAGCGACTGTTACCACAGCTGGATTAGCACGGGGTCGCAGATCATTTATAAGCTCATATTTTTACTCAATTACCTCTATTATACCATATTTACAAAAGGTCTTTTGTAATAAACTGTCATATTCGTCATTAAAAATTCATGAATCTTTCATATGATAGCCACGCTTATCTGTTAAAATGAACAACATGAAAACTTATAATCGCAACACAAACAACACAACAGCTAAATTGTCGCTTAAAACAATGGCACTTTTAGCTGGTCTACTCTTTACCGGCAGTCTCTTAGTGGCAAACCAAACTGCTAACGCTGACCAAGTCACTTACACCGTTCAATCTGGTGATACCCTATCAAGCATTTCAGATGACTTCTTCCATGATCAAGCACACATTCAAACGATTGCAACAAATAATCATATCGATAATATCAGCCTAATTTATGTCGGACAAGAACTCAAATTCGATACAAGTACTAAG
This sequence comes from Pseudolactococcus reticulitermitis, assembly GCF_002260845.1. GTDB lineage: Bacteria > Bacillota > Bacilli > Lactobacillales > Streptococcaceae > Pseudolactococcus > Pseudolactococcus reticulitermitis. The sequence goes on from NZ_BEDT01000003.1 coordinate 227,645, forward strand.
ACTGATGGTAAAACACCTACTAAACCAAATGCAGCGCCTAGTTCCCCTGCTGTTGCACCAATCACTAACGCGACACAATCTACAGCGAGCATTGCAACCAATAATGGCTTTACCGCAACCTCTGCCAAAGAGGCGATTGCCATGACTGAGTCTGGCGGCTCCTACACCGCGCAAAATGGGCAATACTACGGCCGTTACCAACTGACAGCATCCTACCTCGGTGGCGACTTTTCCCCTGAAAATCAAGAACGTGTCGCCGACGCCTATGTCGCTGACCGCTACGGTTCATGGGAAGCTGCTTGGCAGTTCCACCTCGCCAATGGTTGGTATTGATTGTGCAACACCTATCACTTCATTTAAGGAAAGCGTTCGAGAAGCGCTTTTTTTGTTGCAACGGTTCACCCAAAAAACAAGCATATCTGCTGACATACTTGTCTTTTAATCTTTTGACGCTGTTACTTTCTTAATTTACTTTACGGCGGTGATCAATAAACCATAACATCAAACCAGAAAGGGCTAGGCCAATAAGCGAGATTAGTAAATCAATCGGTTTACCGATGTCGCCTGTCGTTGGTAAGACACCTGTTGCTGTTTTTTCACTATCGTTAGGTGCTCCAGTCTCCGGCAAGCTGTTAATCGCTACGCCTTTATCTGAGCCTTTATCCCCTGCTTTCGCTTGTGTAACATCAAGTCTTATCCGTTCACTTCTACCATCTGAAAACTCTGCCACAAACCAATGTGTCCCAGCGGCATAATTTTTTAGATGTGTTTCTTTCAAAGTGATGATGGTACTTCCGTGCGTAATCGTATAATTAGCCGCATCGATTTCTTTTCCGTCATACATCAGTCGGAAGAATTTAGTCTCGTCGGCATCGACACGCGCTGCTACCGTCCCAGTGCCAGACCAGTTGCCGAAATGACTAAGAACTGTATAAATCGTCTGGTCAACCGTCACCTTGCGACTTGTCGTTGACACGGCATGATAATTGTTGTCCCCCGCTAGGGTCGCAGTCACCGTGAAATCACCTGCACCGACAATGGTCAAGATATTACCAGCAATCGTCGCAACGCTCGTGTTACTAGACGTATACGTCACAACACCATTCGTCGTGCCGCCCGTCACACCAAGAGTCACAGGAGCATCACTAGTTAGATAAATCGTGTCAAGACCCGTAATTTTCAGTTCGTCTTGCTCAGCTTGGCTAATGTCCGCTGTGTTGACCTGAATCGCACCGAGCACGTAGTTGCTCACGTCATTTCCCGCCAAGGTGTACGGCTGATCGACGCTAACCGTTTTAACCTCGCCTGCATCTGCATCGTCGAACTGGATGCTACCACCATTGATTTCGACCTGATCACCAATCAGGATACCTGTATAGCTAATCGTGTCAACTTCAGAAGTTACCAAACCATCGTAGACTTTGTTTTTCGGTGTAATTGTCGCATCCAAAGTTGCGGGATTGACCGTCACTTTAAAACTTGTGACGGAAACAGCGTTATAGTCCACATCGCCTGCCATCTCAGCTGTGACTGTGAACTCACCTACACCAACGATGGTCAAGATATTACCGTTGATAACTGCTGCATTAGGATTATTAGAACTATAAGTCACCGCACCATCGGTCGTGCCACCAGTCGTGCCGAGCGTAATAGAACCAGTGCCATAGGTGTAGTTAGCGTCAAGTCCAGAGAGAGCAAGCGCTTCTTGTTCTCCTTTGATAAAACTATGATCGACTATATTGCTTGTTGAAGTCTCATAGTTTGTGTCACCACTATAGACAGCTGTAAAATTATAATCATTAACCGCAGTGACTGGAGTGAAATCAATCTGCGCCGAACCCGCTACCACACTTACAGGGAGTCCGACTGGTATAGAGCTGCCGTAGTAAAACATTACTGTTCCAGTCGCATCACCTGGTAAAGTTGCTGTCAAAGACACACTGCCCGGTCTGGTCTTTCCGCTAGCGGAAAGAATAATGCTTGGTGTTGCTTGATTTATAGTGAAAGTTTTTCTTCCTTTACTGCCTGCGTAATTCCCCTCTCCAACTATATCAACTACTGCCGTTCCATGATTGACGTTATTCTTATAGTCAACTTTATAATCCTTATCAAGCATCAATGTCTTACTGCCAGCCTTGACCGTCACCGTCGGCGTATGCGCTAATCCAGTATAGTAAACAGGGGTAAGATCAGCAACCTTAAAAGACGTCTTCCGGGGAATCACGGTCAGAGTCGCAGTTACCTTTTCTCCCGCTATCGCGTTTGCCGTTTCTGCTGTCTCAAGCCCAATGATAAATGTTCCAACAGTGGTAACATTAAGTGTCTTATTGTCTTCATCCATTGTCCCTTGACCAGAACCACCAGTATCAAGTGTGTATGTCCTCACACCTGCATTTGCATCTATATTGAACAAAGAATCTAAGGCACTTAGGTCTAACTTATTGTCGTTAAAAAAAGCATCACCGTATATAACCGTAGTTGCGCCACCACCGTTCGTAATGGTGGCTTTGTTAATCGTTAGTGTCCCAGTATCCAACCCGTTCCCCATTAAGTAGAGTATCCCACTATCCCATACTCCCTCCGTTGCGTCTATGGTTACGGTATATGTGCCCGCATCACTAGGCGCAGTGGTAGTTGTATCATAAATCGTACTACCAACGCCAGTATAGTATGATGTTATGGTTCCTATGCCTTTTTGTGGCGTAATAGTTACTGCTTTTGGTTTACCATCATATACTACTGTATTAGTCGATAAAGAAAAATCTTCAGCGGTTGTGGTTTTATAATTCAGTGTTCCAATGTTATTGCTAGCAATGGATACGCCAGTATTGGCCGAACTATCATAAACGTCAAATGGACCTGTAAGGAAACTGTAGAGCGTCGCCGTTTCGCTTACTGCATTTTTCAAAGTAGCGTGTGGACTAGTGAGAGATCGGCCATGCTTGTGCCAAGAGGTACCATCTTTTTTTACGTTCAACGTAGCATTAGAAAGCACATGACTACTGCTATTACCTAGCGTACCTGTTGCACCTGATGTGGTTACATTGATTGAAGCACCATTATCATACTTATCGGCATCAGAGGTCGCCATAGCGATGCTATTGGCCGTGTAATTGGCCGATGGTAGATAGATATAGACCTTACCCCCATCACGAGTTACAACATCATTCATGCCATAATTTTTGCTAATCTTACCGTTCAACCCATATCCTGCAGCAGTGAACTCTAATCCGTTTGTACCACTCCCCACCGTGAGCGTTGTAAGATAGAGGTTATCTGTGCCATTTGTTGCTTGGGTCGATGTACGTCCCTTGATGCTACCGCCATTAATAATAACCTGGCCATTAGGAGTCATAAGATCTCCAGAACCTATATTTTTTTTATCACCACCCGCAGATGTAACTGTCCCACCATTGATAAGGATGGTACCCCCTGAACCAGCACCTCCGCCACCGATATCTGCGCCAAGCACACCACCTCTAGCTGTAATCACACCGCCATTAATGGTGATTGAATCATTTGAGCCGTTAGCACCTCCACCAATACCCGCACCATTACCAAGTGTCATACCTAAATAACCAGGAATAGAATCTCCAGCTAAGGCTGTAACTTCACCGCCATTGATAGTAATGTTTCCTCCCGAGCCTCTATTTCCTCCACCAATACCCGCACCAAATCTAGCACCTTCCGCTGTAATCTTTCCACCATTAATGGTGATGATACCACCCTTATCATACTCATTGCCACCTATTCCAGCGGCACCAGTTCCAGAACGAGCTATTGCGGTCAGTCTACCAACATTACCTTCTATTGTGAGATAATTATCTGAGCCACATTCTATGCCACCACTTATCGTGACATTAGCATCATCATTCAATATGAGGTGGACATCACCACTGATAGTCAATCGGCCGTTATTGGTAAAATTTCCTTGCAACTCGTAATAACCAGAGGTCAGTGTTGCTTCTCCTTGGTCAGCATTAAGAATCGTCGGGTTATCACTAGTTCCGCCTGTTGCTGCATAAACTGGTATGGAAAAACCAGATAAACTACCGAAAAGTAATATAAGTACCATGAGTACCTTACCTAGTTTTTGTACAAGCATTCGACTCGTCCTCTTATTATTTTTCATATGATGTTCCCTTTCCTATGACTATTTCTTATCCTGTTTACTAACAAATGATACCTCTCAAAATAAACCGTTAAACTTTTTCTATGTTCCTTAGGAGAATTCAAAAAATACAGATTTTTTTGTGTTCGTTACTTAAATCCACCTCTCCTTACAATATCTAAAAAAATCCAAAGGTTATTTTATTTTTTAATATAAAAACTCTAACTATACTATTATAGTATAGCATGATGTCCTTAGCTTACAAAACAATATGGAAATTATATTAATTTTATTAAAATCGTAGTCCAAGTAGCGTCTCAAAAATATCTGAATGAAACAAAATAGGTTGTTTTTGTGCGAAATTGATATTCTTTTGCCAAAACAATACGAAATTGGTAAAAATAATGTGTTTTCTCGATAAACTCGTACTCTTCCTACGATACAATACAAAAAAATAGAAAAGCAAACCGGTAGGTTTACTTTTCTATTTTCTTAACTGAGGACTTTTGTCCCAGACTTTATTTATTTTATTTATGATGATACAACTTCAAACTGCAACACTTCATCCACCTGCAACTGACCTGTTTTTTCCAAATAGGTAATCATCAAGTCTTGAATTGTCAGACCTGTGTCTTGGACAACTTCTGCTACTTTATAAGCATTGTACTCGCCACCACCGACTGCTCGATAGTTATTGAGCGCCACACTCAAGACATCCGTGTCTTGAACTGGCTGACCTTTGTAAGTCAGCTCACGCACACGACTACCGACTGGCTGTGACACATCCAGTGTATAGTCCAGACCGTAATAGAAATCGTAATTATAATGCTCCGTTTTCGGCACCAACCACTTAGGATTAATGACGATTTGACCCGCTTCTAAAGCAAAATACTCCGCAGTCTTCTCAAGATTTTGCTTGAGTTGCTCCCCTGTAACCTTCATCAAAAAGAGGGTATTATCATAGGGATAATTTCTCAGAATATCCCGAACTTTCACGTCTTGCGGCAAATACAGGGTATTGTTATTCATGCTGACGATTGAAAGTTCAGCCCCTGTCGCAAGCCTTTGAACATGGGCAGTGAGCGCGAGGATAACGTTGCTGGTTTGCGCCAAGTCCAAATGACTTTGCGCCGCAACTTCGGTATCGAGATGAACGATAGGTCTATCCAAGTAACGATTGACCTCAGTCTGGAGGTCGTCCAAGGCTGCTTTCAAGTCAGGAGACTGATTAACCCCTGGCGTTTTCAGCTCACTCGTGATGCTCGGTTGCAGCTTATCGTCAAAATTCACGGTAATCTCGAAGTATTTACGTGCCATGTTGGGTGGCTGTAAAGTATAAGTTCCGTGGATAGATTGTCCCTCGATTGTTGCATGCTGATGGCCAGTCAAAAGCAGGTCAAAATTTAGTTCTTCTAGGAGTTGATAGCCGACATTTTCGCCGGTATCAGACAAGCGCTCACCTGTTGCCAAGTCAGCCTCAAAGCCACCGTGATAAATCCCAATGACAAAATCAATTTGTGGTTTCAAGCGTTCAAGCTCAGCTTTCATGGCTGGAAAGACTGGTGTGATTTGAATATCTGCGATATTTTCTGGATTTTCCCAGATATTGACATAATCCGTGACGGCACCTATCAAACCAATTTTCAAGCCATTGCCAAGTGTCTTAATCTGAGCTGGAAAGAGTTGCACACCAGACTTGTCTAAGATATTGACCGCTGTGACTTGGGCATTTAGGTTTGAGAGATTTTCTTTTAGAAAATCAAAACCGTAGTTAAAGTCGTGATTGCCTAGTGTGATGAGATCATAGCCACCGGCATTCATGACTTTAGCGATGCCATTATCAGACCGTTTTTGATTTTGAAAATAATTGATAAACGGCGAGCCTTGGAAAATATCGCCGCCATCAATCACGAGGGTATTCTCATCTTTGTCAAAGTCAATAATCGCCTGCATGAGCCCCATGCCTTGTGCCTCATCTGAGAGGTAATCGGTTGGGTAGAGATAGCCATGCACATCACTGGTATAATAAATCTTCATTTTTTTCATGAAAAGATTATCCTTTCAACAAATAAGACCGAATTTGATCAGAAATTTGCTCAATCACAAGGATTAAGACAAAGAGACCAATCAAGATAGAACCAACCTGTGGCCACTTATAAGCACTCATGGCGAAAATCATCGGTGCGCCGATACCGCCCGCGCCAACAAGACCTAAGATACTGGCATCCCGCAAGTTCATATCTAAACGATAGAGCAAGATAGACAAGAAATCAGGCATGAGCTGAGGCATGACGCCAAAACGGATTTTTTGGAAGGTTGTTGCACCTGCTGCCTCCATGGACTCCAAAATTCCTTGGTCCAAGTCTTCAATAGTCTCGATAAAGAGTTTAGAAATCATCCCGATTGACATGAGTCCTAAAGTCAAAGCACCAGCAGATGGTCCAGGCCCTGTCACACGGATAAACATCAAACCATAAACGAAAGGTGGAACAGTCCGCAAAGCCATAATGAACAGACGAATCAGATAAGCAATCCAGTTCGGCATCATATTGGTTGCTGATAAAAATGATAAAGGTATGGCGATAATCGCGCCAATTAAAGTCCCCAAAATGGCAATGGCAATGGTTTGGAGCAAAAGGTAGCCAACGCCAGATGTATCAAGGGCAAAGAGGAATTTTAAATCTGGGTGAAAAATTCCCTTGAAGATATTGCCTGCAATCGCTGTGCCTTTTTCTGACATTCCTGACATCTTCATCACGGTCATTGACCAGACGAAAATGCCTGCCACAATGGCGAAAATCAACAAATAGTAAGGCCAGCGACGAGGACGCTGTGCATATTTTTCTTTGATTAAATCTGTCATGTCAGCCTCCTTAGGTCAATTTCCGACGAATGACTTGACTCACCAGCTCAATCGTCATTACGGTCACAAGTAAAGCAAGTAAAATCATGCCCACACTGGTATAGTCTCGATTATTCACTCGGTCATTCAAAATCATCCCGATACCGCCGGCACCGACATAACCCAAAATCGCAGCATATCTGACGTTTCCTTCAAAGTTAAAGAGGGTTGTTGACAGATAAATCGGCATAATTTGTGGCACAATGGCAAAAGTGAAGGCTTTAATTTTAGTCGCCCCCATTGATTCCATGGCTTCAAAGGCACCCATATCAACGGTTTCAATGACTTCAAACATCTGTTTACCCATGTAAGAAAATGAGAAGATGAAAATGGCAAGCGTTCCTGCAAAGGTGCCCAGACCAAAGATATAGGTGGCGATTAAAGCCGTCACAAGCGTTGGCAATGTCCGCAAGAAAGTAAAAATTACCCGCACAATTTTGTTAAGCCAAACGTTATGCACGATATTGCTAGATGCCAAAATCGCAAATGGAATCGCCAGAACACTCCCAATAATCGACCCGATAAAACTCATTTTTATCGTGTCAAGCAAGGGTTTGATGACCTTAGGCAAGTAACCTGTATCAGGCGGCATCATTCTTTTGAGCATATCAAAGAAGTTTGAGCCACGCTCAATGAGTGCCGAAAATTGAAAACTCGTAAACTTGAGCGAAAAAATCAAAAGACCAATGACAATAAGCCAGATAATCGGTGTGCGGGTCGCTTTTTCGTAAACGACCTCGCCCGATTCCAAGACTAATTTTTTAGGCTTAAAAATTTTATCATACATCCTAAGCCTCTTTTCTGTAAACTTCATCTAAAATGGCTTGCGTCACGCTACTAGATGGGCCGTCGAAAACGATTCTACCTTTTTTCACAGCGATAATGCGGTCTGTATATTCAAGCGCCAACGCCACATGGTGGATATTGATCAGGACTGTTTTATTTAACTCTTGGTTGATGCGTTTGAAATCATCCATGACTTCCCGGGCTGTCACGGGATCAAGTGCAGCAACCGGCTCGTCCGCCAAAAGAATGTCAGCATCCTGAGCCAAAGCCCGTGCCAATGATACCCGTTGTTGTTGGCCACCAGAAAGCTGGTCTGCGCGGATATAAGCCTTGTCCAAAATACCCACACGATTTAAAGCATCGAGAGCCTTGAGTTTATCCTCTTTAGAAAAGAGACCAAAACAGACTTTGAGAAAAGACATATTGGGCACACGAGAGCTGAGGACATTCCGGATAACGGACACACGTGGCACAAGATTATAAGACTGAAAAATCATCCCGACATGTTTACGGAATTCACGCAGTCCCTTACCTTTGAGTTTGGCAACATCAGTATCATTGACGATAAGCGTCCCTGCTGTGATATTATTTAAGGCATTAATCGTGCGGATAAGCGTTGACTTCCCAGCACCGGACGTACCAATAATCCCTACAAATTCACCCTGTTCAATTTCAAGATTGATATCTTCGAGACCGCGGGTGCCGTTGGGGTAAACTTTTGAAACATTTTCGAACTTAATCATTTAGCTGATTGCTCCTTATTAGTAGGGGGATAAGATGACTGCTTTGCTAGTATCAACAGAGCGATGAAACTGTCCTAGACACGAAAAACAAACAGTCAACGCTTGTCTGACTGCTTGTTTTTTTGCGTTTTAGTTAGTCACGCTAATATCTAGCTTATTTAGCGTTTTTTTGCAACAATTGTTCTGCTGCAAATTCTGATTTGTAATCAGATTCTTTTGCATCTTTATATCCTTCGTGTGAATAGACAGCGAGTACTTTTTTACCTGCGTCAGTTGTTGCCATGTCTTTAATCGCTGCTTGCAAGGCTTTTTGGAACGCAGGTGTCATGATTTTAGACTCTTTCGAAACCAAGATACCGTCGTTGTAAATCGCTGGTGTCACCCCAATCACGTTTGTTTCAGCCCAGATTGATTCTTTTTGACCGTAAGTTGATGTCCAAGCTTCAGCGTAATCACGACGCGCATCTGCATACATTGGCAAGACATCGATTTGACCTGACGCCAGACGTGCCAAACCAGAACCGTAAGAATCGATTGTCACTGTATGCGCTAAGTCCATAACAGTGTGCTTGAAGTTATCGTTTAACCAAAGTGATGGGTAAACATATCCTGCAGCTGAGGTTGTTGATGAAAGACCCCAGTTGACATCTTTTAAATCTTGCCATGTTAATTTTTCGCCAGCATTGACTTTTTTAGCCAAGGCTTGGCCTTTTTCTGATGGACCAGTGACCAAGATTGAACGGTAGCTTGTCGCTTGTTTATCCGTTGGCTCAGTCGCTTTGCCATCATTCCAATCTTTCGCGTCACTTGAATCTTTATTGAGACCCGCACGTGTCGCTGTCAAGATAACATTCACGTCGTCTTTATACAAGGCATAAGTTGAACCTGGAACGCCGTAACCAACATCAGCAGCACCAGAGGCCAAGGCTTCTCCGACTGCTTCAAAGTTTGTACCGACAGTCACGTCAACTTTCTTCACGGTATAGCCTTGTTTTTTAAGCGCATCTTGTAACAATGATGCCATCGGCTTTGTTGCAACAGCAATGTCATCCGGGTTTCGAGATGGGACAAACGAAATTTTCAAATCGTCAATTGTCTTATCCTCTGATTTTGTATCAGCCCCTTTACTCCCACAAGCTGCCAATGCTACAACTGCGAACAACGCAACACCTGCTGTAACAAGACCACGTGCTAATCCTTTTTTCATGAAAATGGATACTCCTCAATATTTTTTATAGCCTGAATATCAAGGACAATTCCCTGATATTTGTTTACCTGTCTATTATATAATACTTTTGCCTTTTTGGTAACTCATTTAAGCAATTCTTTTAATCTTTTTTCAAAGTATTTTTGGCGATATAGAGCTATTCTGTTATTTATTGCAAACAATAAAAACAAGCTAGCACCTTAATTAACAGGTGTTAGCTTGTCATTTCAATCATTTCTAAATATATAATAACTTATATTATAATTGTTTCACAATTTCTGCCAAACGCATGGAGTTGCTCCCTTTGAGCAAGACTTGATCCGTAGGTTTCAGGTCAGCAAGCAAGGTTTTCGTAAGCACGTCCAACTCATCTTTTTCGTCATCCTTACGGAAATATTTGACAGTTTCAGGTGGGAAAATCTCCATCGCTAACTGTGCCAAAGGCAACATGTCTTGCCCATACAGATAAAGCAAGTCTAATTTTTCAGGATTGAGTGCGGTAATCATTTCAGCATGGAGCTGCGCTGATTGCTCGCCCAATTCTTTCATATCTGCCAAGACAGCGATTTTTCGCCCTTGCGGATTGGGCTCAATCGCTTGAAAGGTTTCCAAAATCAAGCGCATGGCTGTTGGATTGGCATTATAGACATCTGATAAAACATCCGCGCCATTGCTTGCTTTGAGCCATTCGACACGATTTTTAGTCAGATCGAGATGGGCTAGGGCTTTTTTGATATGTTGCGGTGAAACGCCCTCCACTGTGCCAACATAAGCTGCCACCATAGCGTTAGTCGCGTTAAATTTCCCGGGAACTGGGATGGTCAAATCTTCATCTAGGAAATTAACCGTGAAAGTCAGGTGGTCTTTATGCTCATAAAGAGCTGTCAGGTAGATATCCGCGTCTGCACCGAACCGCGTGATTTTCTGATTATCAGGTAAATAGGCGTTGATGATTTTGTCAGCAGGTGCGATAAGCCCACCGCCATTGACCAAACCGTCGACGATCTGCATCTTGCCTTCAGCGATTTTCTCGCGCGTGCCGAAAAACTCCAGGTGGCTTTCGCCAATCAAGGTGATGACCGCAAGTTTCGGTTTAGCGAGAGTCGATAACAGGTGGATGTCGCCCATGTGGTCCTGCCCCATCTCCAGCACCAGCTTTTCAGTGTCGTCGGGCATGTGGAGGACGGTGTAGGGCAGGCCGATTTCGTTGTTGTAGTTGCCCTGCGTTTTGTAGGTCTTATAGGTCGTCGCCAAAATCTGCGCGGTCATGTCCTTGGTCGTCGTTTTGCCGTTGCTGCCGGTGATAGCGATGACATCGACCGCCGTTTTAGCCAGATAATAGCGGGCTAAATCTTGAAACGCCTGTTCTGTGTTGACGACCAAAATGTGAGGAAAGGCCACCGTTTGCTCTGAAAGCGTGACAACAGCGCCATTTTCGAAAGCCGTCGAGATAAAATCGTGGCCATCACGCGCCCCCTTTAGGGGCAGGAAAATGTCGCCAGACTTGATGAGCCGACTGTCAAACTCGATCTTGCCAAGCACACAATTCTCATATTTTGAGACATCGTTTTGCGCCTTGACGGCAGTTGCGATTTCATGTAGGGTTAAATTCATCCTTGCACCTGATTCTTTTTCATATCTTTTATTTTATCAAAAAAATGCCGAGATTACTCAACATATATCACAACCTCAACATCCAAAGAAGTCATTGAGTTTTTCTTCCCCTTATTTTTTCTCTTGATACCCTTGTTCATCTAACATTTTAAGTGTTTTTTTCAAACTCACACCTCTAGAAAAGTCGTCACCATCAGAAATCACGCCACTCCAACTTATAACGCTTCTCTAGCACACCTTATCATACAAAGAACTCGCTGTTAGTGCCAACACCTGATTCAAACGCTCAATATTGGCTTTACCAGTTTCTTTAAGCCATGTCCGACAACCAGCAGCTCCTGCTGTTATAAAGGGTTCAACCGCATTGGTCCATGTGGCACGACCGCACAAGACGCCATTAAAAGTCGAACCGGATGCTTTGGCAAAGTGCAAGGTCTCTTGGAAAAGTTCAGCACTGACACCGGCACTTAAAAAGATAAAAGGAAGCTCACTTGCTGCTGATTGTGCCGCAAAATGTTGCGCTGCTTCTGCCTGTGTGTAAACAACCTCAGATGTCGCAAAGCCTTCAACATAGGCCATATTAACGGGTACTTCAACTTTCAAGACATCAACTTGATACTGAGGTTCAGAAAAAATGCGCATCATCTCGTTGACTTTATGGGGTTTCACTTTGGCATAGTCTGCACTTGTCGGATCTGCTATCTGTGCATCATAAGAGACTAATTCTAAGAAGAAAGGCAAGCCTTCTGCTTCACATTCTGAGCCCAATCTTTCGATAAAGGCGTGTTTTCGGTCATTAATGGTAGCCTCTTCAGCCACATCATAATACAATAAGAACTTACAAGCCTCGGCACCCGCCGCTTTCAGCCGCTTAACAGACCAAGTTGGCAATAAATCCGGCAAGCGCCCCGGCGTTGTGGCATCATAACCTGTTTTTTCATAAGCGAGTAATAAGCCAGATGTTTCAGCACGCGCATGGGCTGCTGGCAAACCATACTCAGGGTCTAGCAAAATGGCAGATGCAAAGGGTGTCAGTTCTTCTGAAACCATGACTTTAAAAGTTTCAATATCCTTTGCTGTGACCTCATCTTTATAATTGGCAATCATTTTCTTTAAAGCACCACGTTGATCAATGGCAAGGGCACTAATGATACCGTCCTTAGTCGTTAATTTAGCCAAGGCGAGTCGTTTTTCAGGTGACAATTTTTTCATTTTTCGTTTACTCCATCTCTGTCAGTTGTGCATTGATATAGTTGGCAATATCTGCCGAATCCTTTAAGACATTGAGTTGCTGTTTAAAGTCATCTTTCATGAGCAAGGTGGCCACTTTAGATAAGAGTTGCAGATGCCCACGGCCAGCTTCTTTTTCAGGTATCAATAGTGAGATGACCGTCCTAATCAACTGACCATCTAAGCTGTGCCACTCAATGCCCGCCTCCAATTTCACGACCAAAATACTCGGTGTCGTAATGGCAGCGCTTTTGGCATGCGGAATCGCAAAACCATCAATCATCCCTGTTGACCCTTCTGCTTCTCGTTTCTTCAAATCTTTAAAGACAGCAGCGCTATCATTGGCGATGCCGATGGTCACGGCTTGTTTGGCCAAAAAGCCAAAGACGTCATCTTGGGTTTTAAAATTCTGATTTACCAGCACTTGATTCTCTTTTAGAAGCTGCTCGGTTGGCAGCGTCATGACGTCAGACTTTTTTTCAGGCGTAGCCTCACCTTCTCTTTCAGCTTTAGCCATTTTTTCAACACCACGTTTTTGAATCATACCCAGTAAGCAACCACCAACGACAGAGCCGATCAAAATCGAAATGACCCATAAAGCGCCATGTGTCACGACTGGTAAGACTAGGAAGCCGCCATGAGGTGCGGGCACTTGAACCTTAAAGGTATAGGTTAAAATCGCCGCAATCGACGAGCCAATCATAAAACTCGGCAGATTGAACAAGGGGTTTTTCGCAGCAAATGGAATCGCCCCTTCCGTGATGTGCGTTGATCCCAAAATAATATTGACCAAACCAGCATTTCGGTCGCTCGTGTCATAATATTTGCGGAATAAGAGCACGGCAACTCCCGTTGTCAATGGTGGTGCAATACAAGCAGCGGAAACACCTGCCATAAAGGTTGTATTGCCTTGTGCTAACAACGCTGTTCCTGTGACATAAGCCGCTTTATTCACCGGACCACCCATATCAAAGGCACACATTGACCCAACAATCAGACCTAAAATCAAGGGATTAGAATTTTCAAATCCTGACAGGAAACGCATCATGCCTGCATTGACCGACTGCATCGGCCCTGCTAGGAGATACATGAGCGAACCCGTGATAAAGACACCCAATACGGGATATAAGAAAATCGCTTTCAGACCGTCCAACTGTTTAGGCAGTCCTTTTAGTAGGCGTATCAGACCAAGCACCACAGCTCCAGCTAGGAAACCTGAGACAATCCCACCTAGAAAACCTGTGCCACTATTGCTAGCGACCAAACCACCAACAAAGCCGACAACCAAACCGGGGCGTTTCGCCACACCCTCTGCGATATAGGCTGATAAAATCGGTACCATCAAGCCCATGGCTAGCCCACCAATATCTTTTAACTGGGCAGCAAAAGCATTGTACTGGCTACTTTCAGGGTCGTAAGAATAAATCCCAAACAAGAAGGAAATGGCAATCAGAACACCACCTGCCACAACAAATGGTAACATATGCGAGACACCATTCATCAGATTCTTATAGATAAAACGCCCCAGTCCTTCGCCGTGTTCTGTTTCATTTTCCAAGCGTTCAACTTGTTTTTCTGAAACGACACCACCCGCAATTTTTCCTTTGCCTGCAAGTGCATCAGCTATCAACTGATCAGCCTCCTTAATACCCTTCGTCACCGAAACATTAATCAGTCTTTTGCTTGCAAAACGTTCTGGGTGGACATCCTTATCGGCTGCAATAATCACCGCATCTGCTGCTGCAATTTCCTCAGCCGTTAATTCGTTTTCAATCCCCACTTGCCCGTGCGTTTCGACCTTAATCGTGATGCCTTTTTTCTTCGCCGCGGCTTCTAAAGCCTCTTGCGCCATATAAGTATGCGCAATACCTGTCGGGCAGCCTGTCGCTGCAATCAATTGATAGTTCGCCATCTCATTTCCTCCTATTAAACAAATAAATCTACCTGTGATAGTTGAATCTGTGCCATTAAGTTCGGAACATCCTGAAAGTCCGTTAAGCCTTGTCTAAAGGCAGTTGAGCTACCTGCCGCAATGGCTTTCTTTAAACTTTCTTTAAGCGGCTGCCCTGTAATAAGCCCCTGCAAGAAAGTTGCCAACAAGGTGTCGCCTGCACAAGCAGTGTTGACAACTTTTCCTTTAGGCGAATTCCCGCGGATAATCTTTTCTTTATCCAAATATACAGCACCATCTGCCCCTAAAGAAAGTAGAACTCGTTGCGCCCCCATGGCGATTAATTTCTGAGCACTTGCGATACTCTCCTCAACCGTCATCGCCGTTTTACCAAACCACTGACAAATTTCTTCCTCATTTGGTTTAATCAAGTAAGGCTCGTCCTTTAAGCATTCCAAGACACAATCGTATGAAGTATCCAAAATCAAATGGAAACCATTCTCCTTAGAAATTTGACTAATTTCTAAAAGAATTAATTCTGACACGCCTTGAGGTAGGCTGCCCGATACGATTAAGAAAGCATCCTTTTCAATCTGACGGCACAGTGTCAAGAACTCTTTCATTTTTTCCTGGGAGATGTTCGGCCCTTTGTTCACTAACTTATACTCAGTTTGTTGGTCTAATACCTGTGTGAAAACATTGATCCTTGTAAAACCCGCCACATCGACAAATTTTGTTTCAATCCCCTTGTCTTGCAAGTAATCTGCAATATAAGCACCTGTAAAGCCCGCACTAAAGCCTAAAGCTGTCGACTCTGCGCCTAATTGTTTCAAGATGAGCGACACATTGACGCCTTTCCCATTTGCTTGAATATCATCCGCATTCGTTCGATTCACAATTTCCGGATACATTGAATCTGTTTCAATGAATAAATCAATTGCTAAATTCATCGTACAAGTATATAGTTTCGTCATGACACGCATTCCTTTCTGTTTATTAGCTTATAGACCAATTATAGCCGTTTTCAGGCTGACAATGTTGACAAGATTTGCCCTAACTCCTGAAAACATTGTCAAAAGTATTTTTGATACCATTTTCTGTGCTTATTTTTGTATAATGAAACTAAGGAAAAAGGACGACAATATGCAACCACTCAGCGAATCTGAAAGCTATCTTTGGCATTTTATCCAAACACATTTGGATGATATTTCAAATTATTCGATTATTCAATTAAGCGAAGAGGCGATGGTCTCTACAGCAACCATCATTCGAACCATGAAAAAGCAAGGTTATGATGGTTTTTCGTCATTCAAACATCATCTGAGAACGGATAGGCAGACCAATATTCAGTCACACGTTATTGAAAACATGGATGCCAAGATTAAACGTGCCATTTTGAAAAATGAACACGAAGTCGTCCAAACCATCAATATGATTGACTACCAAAAATTTGATGACGCCATTAACAGCATCCATCGTGCGAAAAAAATTATGATTTTTGCCAGAGGCTTAACTGAGTATACTGCTCACGAAGCTCAGATCAAGCTTCAGCTTTTAGGTAAATATACAGAAATTTATACCGACCCCAATATCATCACCATTATCAGCAAGCGGCTAGAAAAAAATCAAGTTGCGATTTTTCTCTCACTCAATGGTGAAACTGAAGAACTGGTCACGGCTGCCAAAAATGCGAAGAATGATGGCATTAAAACGATTTCCTTCACAACAAATAGTCACTCTCAACTTGCCAAATTATCTGATGTCACCATTTTAGGCTATAAATCTCAGATATCATCAATCAATGACTATGAAGTTCACTCTAGGTTGCCACTAGAAATATTGGTTAGGATTTTGATTGATGCCTATGTGATTACTTTTGTGTCGAAGGATTAAGACAAAACAAAAAAGACTAGGCAATCTCAGGTGAGCCTAGTCTTTTTTGTTTTGTTAGTCTTAACACGATACTTAATCCGCTAGCTTACTCTCCCGAATGGCAAAGGCTTCAAGTCCTAAGTCGACCAATTTTTCAATCAAGTCTGCATAAGTCAGCCCCATGTTTTCCCACAAGAGAGGATACATGGAGAACTGCGTGAAACCAGGAATAGCGTTGATTTCATTCAGATAAATCTGATGATCCGCCGTCATGAAAAAGTCGCAACGTGACAAGCCAGTGCCCGCAACCGCACGATAGGCAAGCTCTGCATATTTGCGCATGGCTACTGCCGTCTCATCCGGAATACTGGCAGGAATCGCCATGGTAATCTGGTTGTCGATATATTTGGCATTGTAATCATAAAACGCCACATCTTTAACGACTTCGCCGGGCAAGGTCGTCATCACATCAGCATTGCCCAGCACCCCGACTTCAATTTCACGCGCTTCAACACCTTGCTCGATGAGAATGCGACTATCGAATTTTAGGGCTTCTTCTATGGCAGGACGTAAGTCAGATTCAGACGTAACTTTGGAGATGCCGACAGACGACCCCATATTAGCTGGTTTGACGAAAACAGGATAAGTCAAAGTCGCTGTCACTTCCGCAATTTTGGCGTCAAGCTCAGCCACATCCGTCAAGGCAACATAAGGCACTTGAGGGACACCGACCGACTCAAAAACGTGTTTCGCCATGATTTTATCCATGGTCACGCTGGCTGACGTGATATTTGGCCCCACATAGGGCATCTTGAGCACCTCAAGAAAGCCTTGAATTGAGCCATCTTCCCCCATTGGGCCATGGAGGACTGGAAAAACAACCGCATCTTTTTCATAAATGCTAGCTGGTGACACGACATCTGCCGTTTTGACCGTCTCGTTCGTCATCAACTTCGTTCCCTGAGCTGGTGTCTCAGTCAAAACCTGCGTCTTGACAACTTCACCTGACTGCGTGATAAAAAACGTCTTGACCACAAACTTGTCGTAGTTGACCGCAAACATCACACTCTCCGCAGAAAGTACCGACACCTCACGCTCAGCACTCCGACCGCCATATAATAAAATCAAACTTTGTTTCGCCATCTTGTCTCCTTGAAATAATCTAATCAAACTTATTATATCACAAAAGCGGCAGTGCGATTTGATAAAAAATTTTGATCGCGATGACGCAAAAAACGCCTCCCAGACACCTGTCCCAGAGAACGTTTTATTTTTACTAGCTTGTCAAATCTCCTGCCGATTCTCAACCGCCTTACTGAGCGTGACTTCATCAGCGTACTCAATATCACTGCCAACAGCGAGACCACGTGCCAGACGCGTCACCTTAATCCCAGCTGGTTTAATAATGCGCGCCAAATACATGGCAGTCGCCTCGCCATCACTCGTCGCATTGGTTGCGATAATCACCTCCGCGACCTGACTATCCATCAGCCGCGTGATTAAGGTTTTAACATTGATATCATCCGGGCTGACACCATTCATCGGGCTAATGGTGCCATGCAGGACATGGTAGAGACCGCTATATTCTCGGATTTTCTCCATGGCAAGGACATCCTTTGATTCCTCAACCACAAAAATCGTCGTTCGATCCCGCGATTCGTCACTGCAGATATTACAGGGATCCGCATCCGTCAGATTACCGCAGACACTGCAGAAATGTAAATCTCGCTTGGCTGACAAAAGATTAGCCGCAAACTGATTGACATCGTCATCCGACATGCCAATCGTATAGAAAGCCAGACGTGTCGCCGTTTTTTGACCAATACCGGGCAACTTGGCGTAAGACTCGATCAGCTTGGCAATTGGTTCTGGATAATAAGCCATATTTGAGCCTTTCTGATTAACAGTTATTTAAAACCGTACATTGAATGATAGAGATTGACAATATCTCGTGTGATATTTTGATTGACATGTGTCGTTTCAGCATTATTGCCCTCTACCTTGATAATCGTATCCGGCACCATCACACTAATCGCAATCTGTGGATTGGCCGATGGGGCATAAGCGACAACGTTGTTGACTGAGGTATAAACCAGATTACCATTCCTATCATTAACGTAAGTTTCTGATGTCCCTGTCTTGGCAGTGATGTCAACACTCGCATTGGTCATGGTATCTTTCCCCGTCGCCATGCTGCCACCATGGGTCACTTGGTACATCCCTTGCTGAAGCAAGCTCATATTCTCCAGCGAAATGTCGACCGTGTTAAGCGTCTTGGGCTCAATCTTTTTGGCGAGCCCACCTAACGAGCCATCCGTATTAGTATCATAAATGCCCTCTACCAGATGGGGGGCAACACGTTTGCCGTCATTAGCAATGGTTGCTGCATACTGGGCTAACTGCAACGGTGTATAGTTATCATACTGACCGAAACTCTCATCCAAGTAATTGGCTGCCGTTTCATCTACACCATAATAACCAGTCGATTCCCCCGGAATATCAAGACCAGTCGAAACGCCTAAGCCATATTCGCCATAGGTTTTACGGAATTTTTGAAATGATGCGCCTAATTTGGAGGTATAGATAATCATATTAGGATGGTAGGGCTGACCTAGAATATCTAGCGCAGTCTGAATCATATAAGTATTAGAGGAATATTCCAAAGCCTGAACAGCTGAAATCGGGGTCGACATCCCATTGGTAAACCAAGACTGCTTGACTTGCGACCCCTGAATTTGAATCGGTTGGTCATTGAGCACCTGATTACCTGATAAAACACCATTTTGCCAGCCAGCAGTAATCGTCCCCATTTTGACCACGGATCCTGGAACAAAGTTATTTTGAATCGTTCCTAGCGTATCATCCGTGATTGCCCCGGTTTTAATATCATGCGCAATGCCACCCATGGCATAGATAGCGCCTGTTGAGGGATTCATGACGACAGCATAGGCACCCTTAGAATACGGCGTGTAGCCCTCTTGAGCCGCTTGCGCAAAGTTATTTCTCAAAATATCTTGCACACCTTTTTGAAATTTGGAGTCAATGGTCAGCTTGAGGTTCTTACCTTTTTCGCCTTGTTTGACGACTTTTTCACCTGTCACTTTACCATTTTTATCGACGATAACTTGCTTCACAGCATTGGTCCCATGAAGTTCATCTTCATAACCTTTTTCCAAGTATGAAGTGCCGACACGATCATTGCGTGAATAACCTTTTTTCAGGTACTCGTCAAGATACTTTTCAGGAATACCAGCTTTCTCACTGGTCACTGTCCCTAAAATGCTGGTCAATGGTGAATCTGCGTACTCGCGCTCCCAAGTCGTGCCAACCGTAATCCCTTTAAATGATCGCTCATTTTCAGCAATCGTCGCCTGCTGCTCCGCCGTGAACGTGCCTGAGGCAATGATTGTCGTCGCAAAATTAGACGTGGCATTCATCCGTTTATAGAGTTTGACTGCTAATTCTGTATCCGCATCATAGGCAACTTCTTCATCGGTCACTTTTTTGACGTATTTGGCATAGAGATCGCCCTCAGACAACTTCTCACCCGTTTTCGAATCAATGCGATCTTTTGATGATAGGCGGTCTTGAACCTTGGCTAAATTTTCAGGGTCAGCTAAGAAGAAATCCCGTTTATCACGCGCCGTCAATGTATCCGTCTTGACAGAGTCAGGAATGACACTAACCAGCTTAATCGCTACTTGTCGCATTTCTTCAGCCGTCATCGTATTGCTACGCGTGAAATTAATGGTCTGAACCGCTTGATTGGACACCAGCGGGCTGCCTTGGGCATCATAAATTTGCCCCCGAGCAGTGCCTTCAGTAACCGTTGACAAAGAGCCAGATGTCTCAAGTTTCTTATCATAAAAACTTTTATTGGCAATCTGCATCTGATAAAGTCTACCGACCAAAATCAAGAATAAAGCAAAAATAACGAAAAAGAGGACATTAACACGTTTCAAGATCGCTTTTGATGGATTATCTAAGGCTTTAGAGGATTTATTTTTTTGAGGACTATTTTTTGATTTCATTACCTTCCATTATACGATACTTTTGCCTAAAAAAAAACTGCCAACCTCGTTAAAAGTTAGCAATTTAAGTTAAAGTTCAGGGGCTCAAGTCTAAAGCGACTGTTTAGCCACAAAATTCGCCTGAATCACCAGCCGTTTCTCACCCACGACATCTGAACAGGTATAGAGGGTCAGCTCTGCTTGCCCAGACTTATCCCCCATCGCCTGATAGGTCGCAAGAAAATTTCCCTGACCGTCATCCATCAAAATGTTGCTAATCTTAAAGCGATAACGCATCTGATCTGAATATTGGTCAATCATGATCTCATCACCCATTTTTAACTTCAATTTATCAGGCTCAATTGACCGTGTCAAATCAAAGCTATCATCGTCATAAACTAAAAGCGGACTAAAATAATCCGTTGCCGATAAGTGGTTGCTGTGGGCAGATAAGACATAATTATTAAGACCTAAAATTTGATTTTTCTTATTGGTACAAGCATAAATCGCCTTATCAAAACCAGTGCCGTCTTCTTTGCCTCGACCTTTGACAATCGGTAAAGTCATGCCAACTTTATCGACAATCACCTGACCAATCCTATCCAGACTTTCATCAAAATCAAGGTCTTCTTCTTGCATTGGAATGCGCTGATTTTTGACGATATCCGATATTTTTGAACTTGTTTGACGCTCATGCGTCACAGAAGCGTCAGACCTTACCGTTTTAAGTGACGGATTTGTTTTTTGAGTCGTATCATTTTTAACCAGAAAAATGATGGTTGAGACCATTACCAGACTTGCAAGCACCAAAACTAGCGTACTCACGCGATTTTTAGCATTTTTATTTTTTCGGACTAATTGTCTTTCTGTCACATCGATTTCCCACTTTAAATTTTATCTCTATAATGCTATTATATAATAAAAAACCAAGCAACAGCCAAACTGTTACTTCGTTTTTAACACGTCATGTTTAATCTGCTTTGCGAATTTTATAAGCGACAGATCCTAACATGGTTACCGCACTGACTGCCAAAAGTGCAAAAGGTGCCAATGTTGACGCTTTTTCAGTTTTTACCAAATTAGTTTTAGCTACCGCACCTTTAGGCGCTGATGTCGTTGGCAAATTGTTGGCGACTGTTGCCGTAGGTTGTGTCGTTGCACCCGCTACTAACAAGTCAATGCTTTGATTGATTAATGCTGCATCGTGGTCAAGCGCTGCTTGAATTTCAGCGGCAGTTGTACCAGTCAGTCTTAGCAAGTAAACCAATTCGTCTGGTGTCAAACTTTCCAAATCAGCGATTTCTGCTGCATAGCTATTGACATCAAATGGTGCACCATCTCTATCAACTAAACTAGCTTTGAAGGCTGTCCATGACTCAGGCGTATAATCAGCTTGGTTCAAGGCTTTATAGCGCGCAATCGCTGCTTTGATAGCTGTGAAGTTAAGGCTTACAACTTCAGATTTTTTAACCAAAACAGTATCAATCGCTTCATCCAACTCCTTGGCAAATTGATTTAAATTACTTTGTACGTCTGAAATGCTTCTGCCGTTTTCTTTAATTTCTGAATCTGTTTGCGTTTTCATTTGTGCGACAGCCGTTTCAATTTGTTTAACTGTTGCATCCTCTTGTTTCAAAGTCTGCCATGAAGTCGCTGTATAATCAGCTTCATTCAGAGCATTATACTTAGCAAGCGCCGCATTCACTTGACTAAAATCAAGCGAATTTGACGATGCAGCTTGTGCCACGAGTGTCCCAGAAAAATCTGTCGGTGCAGCCACTGCTACTGCCCCAGTTAATGCAGTTGCAATTGTAACCGCTGCCAATACTTTTTTACATTTTGAAAATTCCATAACTTCCTCTTTTTCCCTTAAATTATTCCGATGCCAAACTTTGTCTGACACAACCACCATATGATGTCCTAGGCTTACGAATCATCATACAAGTTGTGACTGCAACAAAAGACACCTCTCACCTTGACATGTGTTTGATGATCACACATACTTGCCCCTTTCTTTTTCAAAACTTAATCTATCAAGCCCCTCAACCTTAGATTACACGTTAAATTTCTCATGCTCACGCATAAGAGATTACATGAATTATTTTAACAAAAAATTGCTCAAATTAAAAGGTTAAATCAAAAATTAAAGCATTTTTTTATTTTTAAAATCCCATAATTTCCTATTTTTTATCTTTTTACAATGTCCGAAATTAAGGTTAAATAAAAATTTTAATCTTCAAGCCATGGCACATGATAGAAATCAACGTGGCGATATAGCGCAGCATCACTCCGTGCTGTACTATGTAATTCTCCCTAACCTACCCCTTTCTCTCACATTTTGATTGTCACACTAGTAACACCTTTGAAAGACTTAAAAGGTTACAGCTTTTTAAAATTAACTTCATTATATCACAGCTTAAATTTTACGTCGCCTCTTTTTTTACCTCCATTAAGAAAAAAAAAACGGTATTTTGAAAATTTTTAAGTCTGTTCTAAGATAGCGTTCTTAAACGCCTTGAACACTCAAAAACCATCGCCCGTAAGCAATGGTTTTTATCTATTATTTGTCTTCTAAGTAATATTGCGCAGTTTTGTTCAAGTTATCGTCAAATTCGAATACCAATGGTGGGAAGTTTGGAATTTCGAATTTCAAGATTTCGTCAGCGCTCATTTTGTTGATGTGTTTGACGAGGGCACGAATTGAGTTACCGTGTGCACCAACGAAAACGTTTTTGCCATCTTTAAGTGCTGGTGCGATTTGGTCTTCCCAGAAAGGCAACGCACGTTCAAGTGTCAACTCAAGGTTTTCAGCATCTGGGACGATTGAATCTTCAAGGTGTGCATAACGACGGTCACCATGTGACGTGAATTCAGCATCGTGAGCCATTGGATCTGGGCTGACGTTGTATGACCGACGCCAGATGAGGACTTGATCATCACCATATTGAACAGCTGCGTCAGCTTTGTTAAGACCCGTCAAAGCACCATAATGACGCTCGTTCAAACGCCAAGATTTTTCAACTGGCACCCAAAGTTGGTCAGAATATTCAAGGACATAGTTAGTTGTTTTGATCGCACGTTTAAGAACTGACGTGAAAGCGATATCGAATTCGATACCCGCTTTTTTGATTAACTCACCAGCTTTTTTGGCTTCTGCAACACCTTGCTCAGCAAGATCGACGTCAGCCCAACCCGTAAAGAGGTTCTTTTCGTTCCATTCAGACAAGCCGTGGCGTGCGAATACTAATTTTACCATGTTTTTAATTTCTCCTGTAAGATATTGCGTTTTGATTGACTTGCCAAATTGTGCTAGATGACGCTTAACCGTCACATGACCAAGCAGCTAGAGTAGATCAAAACGCAAATGATTTTAAAACAATACCCTATTATTTTACACTATTTTTGTGTGATTTTCCACTATTTTTAAACTGTATTTTCATGATTTTTTCAAGACTTGTCTCAAAATTTATTCTGCTCAAAATAATTTTCCAGACTGCGTTTATAAGATTTGGCAACTTCTGATAAGACCTGACCTTTTTTCTTGATAAAAATCAGCGTGTTAGCATTGCCATCCTCTAATGGAATCACTCGGATACCATGGACACTTTCCTTATCAATAAAGCCAGACCCTGTAGCATAGGCATCTGTCCGTTCCAAGATCCCATTAAGCGACGCGCGGTCAGTCACATTATAAATCTTGGTATTTTCAAAAGTTTCAACCAAATCTTCCGAGTAATAGAGAAACTGTTCATTTTCTTGCGTAAATCGTGCCCGGCTTAAATGTCTCAGGTCTTCATTGGTCACAAAATCTTTGTCCGCCAAAGGATGCGATTGACGCAAATAGATATGCGTTTTAAAGGTCATCAACTCTTCAAAGTCAAGGTCCAATTTTTCCAACATCCGCGTGATGCCTAGACGGTTGTGGTTATTTAAGTAAGCAATGCCAACATCAGACAGACCGTCAGACACCTCACTCAAAATGTTATAGGTTGTCGATTCAAAGAGTCGAATATTTTTAATTTCAGGATTTTTTTCAGAAAACTCGACAGAGACCGGTGCCAAAAAATCATAATGCTGACTGGCGACAGAAAAGCTATGTGGCATGGCAGTTGGCGCTAAATACTTAGCTTCAAAGGTATCGAAATCACGCAAAACGCTCTGAGCCTGTTCATAGAAACGCTCTCCAGAAATCGTCAGATTGACCCCTGTATTCAGGCGCTCAAAAATCTTGAACCCTAATTCCGTTTCAAGGTCTTTCACTGCGATGGACATTGACGGCTGGCTGACATAGAGCTGCTCACTGGCCTCTCGAAATGTCCCTGTATTAGCGATGGCGACGACATATCTTAATTGCTTAATATTCATATTTACTCCAATAAAAAGTGTATAACTCATATTATACACTTTTTTTACTTATTTATCAGTTAAATCTGCTGTTTGACAGATACTACCTCTCAGGTGCATCTGACGCTAACTCCGCGTAAGCACAAATATCAGTTTCCTTCATCTGAAAACTCCTCTTTACTCAGCTTTATGAAACAGATGGCTTTTGTTTTTGATTTTTCCACAGCTCACAGCTGTATTTTTCACACCATAGCTCGAAATCGGCTTCATCAGACTTAGTTTTCTTGATGAAAATCTCATCCACTTCAACGTTTAAGGCTTTGGCAATTTTGAAAGCCAAATCTAATGACGGGTCATACTTATTATTTTCGACTGCATTGATCGACTGTCGAGTAGAATGCGTCAAACGTGCCAAGTCTTCCTGAGAAAATTTCATCGCCTTGCGCAATTTTTTGATATTATTCTCCATGGAACCTCCTTAATCTAGTTTATAAACCGCAACACCAGTCAACGCCTAAGCGATTGTTCAGCGACTAAGATTTTTTTCAAAAATCAAGTCTACTGTACATGGCGTGGCACCTAATGCGCTAAAGCGCTAAGTGACAATGGCAAATCGCCAAGGCACGTTGCCTCTAGCTTTTCCGTAAGCCACTAAAGTGGCAACGCCAATGCCATAGTGAAAAAGATAAATCACAGAACCGGCGTAAACGCCGAACCATGTGATTACCTATTTTCATACAGAGTTAAGCACGGTTTAACACCTTTTGTCTCTTAATTCTTAATTTCAGATGTCTTGTCAAAAGACCTTTAGATATTTTAATTGTAGTATAAATTCACAGTTTTGACAAGGCATACAGTTCCATAGCTACTCATTTAATCAAATAAAGCCAGATAGTCCGAGTAGCCCGCTTGAACCAAATCAGCTTTCGGAATGAAACGTAGCGCAGCTGAATTAATACAATACCGTAAACCACCTGTTTCTTTAGGGCCATCTTCAAAAACGTGCCCCAGATGGGAATCCGCATCAGCCGACCGAACTTCTGTTCTGTCTCTGCCAATAATAGAGCGGTCTAGCTTTTCAATGATTTCTAAATCATCAATGGGTTTGCTAAAAGCCGGCCAGCCACATCCTGCATCAAATTTATCCGTTGATGAAAACAGAGGTTTCCCCGACACAACATCAACAAAGATACCCTCTTGCCACCAATCATCATATTGGCCAGTAAATGGTCGCTCAGTTGCTGACTCTTGCGTGACAGCATATGCTTCTGGCGTCAGACGTTTCTTGAGTTCTTTTTGATCGTATTTGGTCATCTGGTTATCCCTCTCCTGTATCTCTAGATCTTCAACTTGACAGCATTTAAAATTAACGCCCTTTAGACGCTGCTTTGACAGCTAAATTACCAAGCACTTGACTAATGAAAACAATCACCAACACAAAGACAAGGGATAAGAACGTCACATCACCACGCCCACGTTGGTAACCTTGTTGCAAGGCCATGGAGCCTAGACCCCCGCCCCCAACTGTACCAGCCATTGCCGTCAAACCAATCAGATTAATCATCGTAAAACTTGACGCTCGAATAATCGACACTAAACCTTCTTTTAAGTAAACACGGTAAATAATCCCGAAATTTCCCACACCCATGGCGCGCGCTGCCTCAACAACACCTGGATCCACTTCAAGCAAGGCATTTTGAATCTGACGGGCAAAAAAGGGAATCGTACCTAAAACTAAAGGAACTGTAACGGCTGCCGTGCCAACAGACGTCCCAACAATAAACCGTGTCACAGGCATAATCACTGCCAGTAAAATGATGAAAGGAATCGACCGCCCAATGTTCACAAGCTTATCAAGAATCATGTAGATGAAACGCTGCGGTGTCAGACCATCTTCATCTGTCATCAGCAAAATCACACCCAAAATCAAGCCAAGAATACCCGCAATAATTCCCGTGACAAAGGTCATCTCTAACGTTTCAAGCGTCGCTTGCCAAAAATCTGGCCACAAATCAGCTGCATTTGGAAAAAATTGATTAATCATTTTGGCACCTCTGTTTCTTTTACTTCCCTGCGCTTGATTTCAGAAATCCGCACTTGACGTTCTACTAAATAAGTCGCAATCGCTTCTAGATCAGGCTGACTACCATTTTCTCCCTCAAGCGTGACAATCATCGTGCCAATCGGCACATTTTGTAGAAACTCGATATTGCCATAGAGAATATCCGCCGTCACAGCAAACCGCTTGTAAAGCTCGATAATCACTGGCTCAGTCGCATTTGAAAATTTGAGTTCATAAACTGGTTTATCTGTATGTGCTAACAATTTCTTCTCAGCCTGCTCGACATGCGTCGCCGTTCTGATGAAATCACGCGTCAAATCCGCTTGAGGCGCATTGAAAATATCAATCACATCGCCACGCTCAATGACCCGACCATTTTCCATGACCGCCACCTTATTACAAATTTCCTTGACCACCTGCATCTCATGGGTAATGATAACAATGGTGATGCCAAGTTTTTCGTTGACCTCTTGGAGCAACTCCAGGATTGACAAGGTTGTCTTTGGATCGAGAGCAGACGTCGCTTCGTCACAAAGTAAAATTTTAGGGTCATTGGCAAGCGCTCTAGCAATCGCCACACGCTGCTTTTGACCACCCGATAATTGGCTTGGATAGGCATCTTTTTTGTCTAAAATGCCGACAAGTGCCAATAAATGTGCCACTTTAGCTTCAATTTCAGATTT
The DNA here is from genome assembly GCF_002260845.1 of Pseudolactococcus reticulitermitis. Classification (GTDB taxonomy): domain Bacteria; phylum Bacillota; class Bacilli; order Lactobacillales; family Streptococcaceae; genus Pseudolactococcus; species Pseudolactococcus reticulitermitis. The sequence goes on from NZ_BEDT01000003.1 coordinate 255,100, forward strand.
ACTCAAGCCTGACCCTTTTAAAGGGAAAGCAACGTTATCCGAAATCGTCCGTGATGCCATCAGATTGAAATGCTGAAAAATCATCCCAATTTTTTTACGTTCTTCACGCAAGTCACGTTTAGACAAGGTCACTAAATCTTTGCCCTCGATGCTGACTTGACCTTGTGTTGGTTTTTGGAGGAGGTTAATCACTCGAACAAGCGTTGATTTTCCTGCACCCGAATAGCCGACAATCCCGTAAATATCCCCTTTGTCAACTTTCAGTGACACATTATCCACCGCCACAACGTCGCGATCTTTCTGTGTAAATTTTACACTAATCTCTTTTAAATTTATCATATCCATTATTTTACCATTTTCTGAGCCAATCTGTCGCCCTTTTTTACAAGCCTACCGTCATTCGCTCCCCAAGCAAAAAGCCTGAGTCTCAAACTCAAGCCTTAGACACTAACGGTATGACATTTGACACGTCTTATTTTGCGCCATCCCAAGCTGGGTAGTCGTTTGTTTTCTCAATCAATTTCGCAATTTCTGGCGTTTGATAAGCTTTGACGATTTTCTTGAAGTCTTCCTTGTTTTTATCTGCTTTACGAACAGCGATGACGTTTTTATAGAGATTGCTGACCTTGTCAAGATGATCCGTATCAATATAAATCGCTGATTTTTTAGGCGTTGTATGCAATTGATCCGTCACAAAGTTTGTATTGATGAATGCCGCTGTGACATCAGGTAACGTCGAAACCAATTGGTCAGCTTGAATTTCTTTGATTTTGATTTTGGTGTTATAAGTTTCAATGTCCTTCACTTCTGGTGAATCAGGCGCATCTTTTTTAAGTTTGATAATATCAAGTGCCACAAGCGCTTGAAGGGCGCGCCCCCCATTCGTTGGGTCATTTGGAATCGCAACCGTATCGCCATCTTTCAAGTCTTTGGGATCTTTAATTTTTTCAGAGTAAAGCCCAAATGGCGAAATCAACGTATAACCAATATAAGTCAAATCCTGTTTATTTTCTTTATTATAGTTATTCAAGTAAGCCACGTGTTGGAAACTGTTCAAATCAAGTGAGCCATCCGCAAGCGCTGGGTTTTCTTCCGTATAACCACTAAATAATTTCACGTCAATTTTAATCTTGTCAGCTTTCAAGGAATCGCTAACTTTTTCCCAGATTTCTTTTTGTTGGTCACTTGTCACACCGACAACATAGGTTTTAAAGCCATCTTTGCTCGCCCCCTCTTTTTTCGCACCACAAGCTGCGAGTGTCCCGACTGCCAAGACAGCGACAAGTGCTGTTAAAACTTTAGTCCATTTTTTCATATCTTCTTCCTCCAAAATTTGCTATTCAAATTAGTAACTAATCATTAGTATACCACTAACTTGACCAACCTCGTCTTATCAATTTTTTATAACAGACTTCAAATTTTTCTATATCAAAATGCTTGACCATTGCGTTTGATTGTCTGGATACTTTGCTGTAATCGGTCAGCTTCTAGCTTATTTAATAATGGCAAAACACGTCGGACAACACCATTTTCCAAAGTAAGTTCTGTCAATGTCGCATAATAACAGCCTTCCGCCTCATCATAAGTAGAGACCGGTAATAACTCTCCCGTGTCAGTTTTTAAAACACGAATAATCCGTGCCACACTGGACGCAATCCCAAAAGCGGTATGATGTTTGGCAGCATAAATCTCCCAACCTGTGCCAGTTGCCAGTTTTTCAATTTCTGGAGAAACATTGAGGGCGACTTGGCTTTCACCATGCTCCCCAATAACAAGCACATCCTCGCGTTCTGCCCGATTTTTCAAACGATTGGTATCAATCAAAGTCCCACTTCCGATGACCTTTCTTTTATCAAAGCCAGTCAAATTGGCCAAATGCAAGGCAATGACATCACAGGGATTGGTAACTGAGATGACAATGCCCGAAAAACCAGACGCTTTTAATTTTGGCGCGACTGCTTCGACCATTTTAGAAGTCACGCGCAGTTCTGCTAGTCTATCCGTCGCCGTTGCTAAGACAGTAATATCGCCTGCACAAAAAACAACAAGCGCAGCATCAGCGAGTGCGGCATAGTCATTTTTCACCAATGCAACATCCTGATTTAGATTTTGCAACGTATCAGATAACTCCAGATATTCTGCCTGAACTTTTGCAGCATTTGTATCAATCAAAACCAGTTCTGCTGCTAGCCCTTGCAAACAAAGGGTGTAAGCTAATGTCGACCCGACGTGTCCCATCCCGATAATGCCAATTTTCATCCTATTTTCTCACTTTCGACTTGTGTGATGCGCGCTTTTCAAATAACAGCGCTTGCATTTCCTTTAGTATCATGATAAACTAATGGTGTCTAAAATACAAACACAAGGGGTACCGCACACGCGGTTGAGATTTACCCTCAGAACCTGATGCGGTTAATACCGCCGTAGGGATGTGTCAATTTGATGAAATGATCGAATGACTTCTGATGACCCCTCCTTGTGAACTAGAAGGAGATTTTTTTATGTCACAAACGCAAGTTTTCAGCATTCGCACCTTAGCAGAGGTGGCGATTGTCGCTGCGCTAGCCATGGCGCTCTCACTCATCCCACTCCAAGTCGCCTGGTTTGAAATCAGCCTCGGTACAACGCTCATCGTCTTGATTTCCCTGCGTCACGGGACGCTAATTGGTCTGATCACTGGACTCATCTGGGGACTCCTTCACTTCGCCCTTGGGACAGCTTACTTCCTGAGTGTCCCACAAGTTTTGATTGAGTACGTCCTAGCCTTTACCTTTGCGGGATTGGCAGGACTAGCACAGAAACCTTTTGCCAAAACAGGTAAGGATCGTTATCTTATCCTTGCGGTCATCATTGGTGCTTTCGCTAAATACTTCTGGCATTTTGTTGCCGGTGTGATCTTCTGGAGCGACTACGCATGGAAGGGCTGGGGAGCGGTCAGCTACTCCCTGATTATCAACGGTGTGAGTGGTATCCTGACAGCTCTTGCTGCCATCCTTATCCTCATTGCGGTTAAGAAAGCCTATCCTAAATTATATAAGTCCTAAGTCTGAGTGCCGATTAGGCACTTTTTTGATATAATGAAATAACACAAACTAAATTTAAGGTGGTTACATAGACGATGTCATGGTTGATTAGACTGATTAAAGGAGTGGTGATTGCCCTCGGCTTCATTTTACCGGGTGTCTCAGGGGGCGTCCTTGCAGCGATTTTAGGGATTTACGAGCGAATGCTCACATTTCTTGCCCATATTCGCCGAAATTTCAAGGCAGATTTTCTCTACTTCTTACCTGTCGGGATTGGCGGCATTTTAGGGATTGGTCTCTTATCGCGACCGCTCGAATTTCTCTTAGAACATTACCAAATCATCGTCCTCTGGGGGTTTGCGGGGGCTATCGTCGGGAGTTTACCTGCCCTTTGGGCAGAGGCGGAAAATCGGTCTACTCGTGATAAAATCGACTGGACTTGGTTGCTTGGCACCTTTGTCGCAAGTCTTGTCATTTTATATGCCCTGCCCTATCTCTTCGGCACGCTACCTGCTAATTTTGCCACCTTTATCTTGGCGGGTGCCCTGATTGCCTTGGGCGTCTTAGTGCCGGGGCTTTCTCCCTCTAACTTACTTTTGATTTTAGGGCTTTACTCGCCGATGTTGACCGGCTTTAAAAACTTTGATTTGGTTCATGTTTTTCTACCGATTGCCATCGGTGGTGTGCTTGCCATGCTCCTTTTTGCCAAAACGATGGAACATTTGCTGGCACACCATCATTCACGGGTCTTTCATTTTATTTTAGGGATTGTGGCTGCCTCTACCGTCCTGATTCTCGTGCCAAACGGCCAGAGTGCTGAAAGTATCAGCTACGCCGGAAGTGGTGTCCTAACTTTTGTGCTTGCTGCCATTTTCACAGCCCTTGGGCTGTGGTTAGGTCTATGGATGAGCAAACTTGAGGAGCGCTACAAATGAAAAAAGACAAGTTGAAGAAAACGCTGGTCGAACAGATTTTGGATAAGGCAGGGATTGCCTATGCCCCACTCGCTTTAAACGCTTTAAAAGACGAGCTGCCGGACGGCATTGCTAAGGCTGATATTTACAAGACCTTGGCTTTGACAGGCAACAACGGACCGGTCATCGGCATTATCCCGCTGACCCAGCATTTATCGGAAAAGAAACTCGCCAAGGTGTCTGGCAATAAAAAAGTCAGCATGATCCCCCAGAAAGACTTGCAGCAAACAACGGGTTACATTCACGGCGCTAACAATCCTGTTGGCATTCATCAAAAACATCCTTTTCCGATTTTTATCGATGAAGTTGCACTCAAAAAGGACTTCATGATTGTCTCTGCTGGTGAAGTTGGACGCAGTATCCGGATGCAACCGCAGCTTTTAGCTGATTTTGTTGCTGCCAATTTTGCAGATATTTCAGAATAAAAAAATGAGGCGAGCTTGCTGGCATCAAATTGAACGCAGCCACTCGGTTGCTTTTTCTTTTATGACTCGCTATTGCCAAAGCTTCATTTTTATTGTATACTAAAACTTAAGTTAAGGTTTACAAATAACCTTGATGCCATTTAGAAAGGAAAATGTCCTAAAATGTTCAGCATTTCAAGACATCAAACAAGAAGACATGACAAACAACAAAGTTCAAAGATTAGCGATTATCGCGATTTCGACAGCATTTCTAGCCGTCGCAAGTCAACTCACTATTCCACTACCACTTGTCCCACTGACACTTCAAACGCTAGCCGTTGGGATTATGGCAACCTTACTTAAACCGCTGGATAGTATTCTAGCCATTTGTCTCTATCTCATGCTCGGTGCTATTGGTATGCCAGTTTTTGCTGGCGGTGCAGCTGGTTTCGGTGTCATTCTTGGGCCAACAGGTGGCTTTTTGATTGGGTTCTTACTCCAATCGCAACAAGTGTCACTACTCGGACAAACAGCTTTCATGGTCAAAAGCACACGTGGGAAATTAATTTTATATAGCGCAGCTAATATCATCGGTGCAGCTTGGTGTCTGGCTTTAGGGACAGTTTGGTTATCACTCGTCGCCCGCCTATCGCTTCAAGCTGCCTTTAAGTCTGGTTTCCTGCCTTTTATTATTCCTGGTCTTGTCAAAGCAATTCTGGCTGCACTTATCGGTTATGCCCTCCGTCGCGCCTTAAAGACACATCCTTATTTTGCAGCTGCGCCTGCCAAACAAGCTGAGAAAGTTGAAGAAACAGAGGTGGCTGAAAAAGTTTAACCTATCTTTTTAAAAGACGCGAACGTGACGAGAAAATGGCTATCGAGTTGTATTTTCAGATTAAAAAAGTTAAAATAGTCCTATGCTCATGAAACTATTGATTACGCTCTATCCAATTTTAATCTTTACGATTATCGCGATTCTTTTTAATTTTTTCCGAATCAGAAAACATCTGCCGCTGAATGTACCAGATGTCGTGACTTTCTTTTTGATTTTCGGCCTTCATTATTTTTCACGTCAAGTCACACACGTGAGTATCTTGCCCTATTTCTTGTTACTCCTGTCAGCTTTAGCGCTTATCTTGCTCTTGCTCGATTTATTCTACTATCGTGAATTTAGCGCTAAAAACTTTCTCCATTTTTTCTGGCGGGTGACCTTTTTTATGACCTTACTGCTTTATATTTGTATGGTTTTCGTCATCTTTACAACTTAAAAAATGCGTTAGATGATCGACATCTGACGCATTTTTTTATTTCTTGAGTTCGTCCACTAGCTTTTGAAATTCCTCGTTGGTCAAGGTGACCCCCTTGCCCATTTTGGTATAGTCTGGCGACCATTGACGGATGTCAAATTTGGCTGGCGCACCGTTCCAAGAAACGCGGGTCAGTTCTTTTTTCCACCCTTTTTCGTTTTCCGACAGGACAATCAAATGTTCTTCAATTTCAAATTTAAATTCGCTCATTTTCTAGCTTAACTCCTTTATTTTTGGTTTCTATCTTATTATACGAAATCTGGGACAAATTATCTCAAAATATGTTATAATTTTTGTATGAAAACTATATTGAAGGGCATTCTCAACTTCTTTTCTGGGCAGTCTATGCGTCAAAAAAAAGATGATACGGCCATTAATCTTGAAGTTCTGGCCAATCTCGAACTTGCCCACTCCTTTAATCATGCCGTTTATCTTCATTTCAACGAAAAAAATGGTAACCTTGTGAGTTTTACAGGTAGCATTTCCAGCATTACCGAGCGACAGGTTGTCGTCAAAGATCTCCAGTCCAATCAAATTCGGATTATTCTCTTGAGCAAAATCAAAAAAGTCACCTTTGTGCCTGAGAATGTCAGACAATCAATCATAGATAAGAAAAACGCCTAGCATTCAGTTTAGAATTCTAGGCGTTTTATTTCGATGCCAGTTCGTGCTTTGACGGCATCAATCGCATGGTGATAACGACTGAGATAACCACCTTGATCACGACCGTCACCTGTGTCATCTAGCAAGACAACTTTATCCATGAGGTCAAACTCAGCCAACTGACGCATGAGTTCCTCATGAAAAGCCTGGCGAGAGGTTTCCCAAGCCATGTTCCGAAAGCCATCATTGCCATCAGGCGTCATCGGTGGAATGACCAAAATCAAATCCATCTGCTCATTGCGGATGGTTTGTTGAAATAGTGGCTCTAGTTGTGTTTGCTCTGCCTCACTCAGATAGAGTTTGGCATAAACTCGCGTGACAAGGGCATCCGTATCCAGAAAAACAATGCCTTGGTTTGCTGGTGAATTAATCTCGTGTGAATTGGCATCATACTGACCTGTAATCAAGCGGGCATAGTCATCCATCCCCAGCTCGTCATCATCAAGATTTGCTTGTTCTTCATAAACTCTCGCATATTCTTCCGAAAATGGGGCGTTGATAGAGCGTGCCAGTCTGCGCACGAGGGTGGTTTTGCCAGTCGAAGCCGAGCCCATAATCGTCACCACTTTTGAAAACTGCCGACGGAAAACACGGTTAATTTCCTGCCAATAAACCTGCGGATTTTGCCGAATCATGGTAGCAGAAATCTGGATATCTTGACGATCAGCGATTTCGACTGCATAGGTATTGCCGTCGTTTTTAGGGAAACGTTTGCTTAATTCTGTCACGTAATCCGCTTCCCCAACGTAAAATGTGACTTCTAAATGTTCTGACATGGTGTTGGCATGGATCAAATCAAACAGGCGATTGGTCCACTCATCCCAACCATGTGGCATTTCAGGAATACCAGTTTCATCGAGTTTCGCCACTTTAATCACGGGTTCATCATTAAAAGCTTCTCGCAAATAGCGAAAACGTTTCTCCAAATGCAGACCGATTTGCGAGCCACGGTCGCCATCATAACCCGAGACAATCGGTAAAACACCCTCATTTAGAGCGGCCGTTTTATAGATTTGTTGCTGATGTCCGGTATGCAAGGGCGCGAAAGTCCCAAAGTAGACACCAATTTTCTTGCCATTTAACTTGCCTTTTGAGATGTTGTTTGTGATCATTTCTGCCAATTTTCTCTTGATTTTTAAGACTATACTCATTTAAGTAACGAAAGTGAACAACATTTTTGAGCTATTTTTTGGTCAACGAAGAAGTGACGGAAAATAGCCACAAATGTTTGCTTGATTTACTTAATTGAGTATATTATACCAAAAAAAGCGAGGTTTCTCGCTTTTCTAATGTTTTAAGCCCTAACCGTCTTAGCTGTCCCATTTTTACCATAGAGATTAATCAAACCCGACCCATTTTTACGAATCATATCGCCCGGTTCAACTGCTGTTGGCACAGTCATGGTGAGTAATTCCATAGGATTGGGTGCACGGTCAATGCGTTCACCGGCTTCATTTTTCAGATTGTCTACTGTGGCTGTGAAATGACGGAAACCTGGCCCGTAAAATTCGATTTCATCGCCTTCTGTGATGACATTTCGCTGACGAACAGTTGCGGTCATGGTTGGCGCATCAAAAGCGACCACTTCGCCGACAAATTTGTACTGTGGAATTTTCCGACGCGCACCGAACAGCTGTTCTTCTTCACTTGGTGTCTGATAATAAAAACCTGTCGCCAATTCACGTTGGGCAACTTTCCAGAGTTCATCGACTAAAGCAGGCTTAATCGCTTCAAAGGCTTCGGGACTTTCCAAGTAAGCATCCACTGCTTTTTTATAGACATTGCTGACAGTTGAGACGTAGTGAATAGACTTCATCCGACCTTCGATTTTAAAGGAATTGACACCATTTTCAATCAAATCTGGCACGTGCTCAATCATGCTCATATCAACGGCACTCATTGAGAAATCTTCAGGGATTTCGCCTTGAACCGAACGGCGTTCAGCCCCAAAAGGCATATCATAGAGGTCATATTTCCAGCGGCAAGACTGCGAACAGCCACCACGGTTAGCATCCCGATGGCTCATATAGTTGGAGAGGACACAGCGACCAGAGTAGGAAATACACATGGCACCATGAACGAAGGCTTCGATTTCAACATCTGTATGTTTACGAATTTCAGCCAGCTCTGCCATTGAGACTTCACGCGCCAAGACGACACGTTCCAGACCGAGATTTTTCCAAAATTCTAGGGTTTCATAATTGGTGGCACTTGCTTGTGTTGACAGATGAATCGGCAAGCCCGGTGCTTCACTCGCTGCAATGGCAATCAGCGCAGGGTCACTGACAATAACGGCTGAAATGCCAATATCACGCAGGGTGCGGAACCACTCGCCCGCACCGACTTCATTGCCCTCGTGTGTGACCATGTTGGCTGCGACATAGACTTTTGCGCCGTGTGCTTGCGCAAAAGCGACGCCTTCGCGCATTTCATCAAAGCTAAAATTGCCCGCTCTCGAGCGCAAACCATAGGCATCGCCGCCGATATAGACAGCGTCTGCGCCATAACTAATGGCAACCTTTAATTTTTCCAATGTCCCAGCAGGTGCTAAGACCTCAGGACGTGTAAGTTTTGTGTGTGGCATCAAATATTTCTCCTATTTTCAAGATAGTGAGTAAGTTGAAAAGATCTTTAAGGGCATCTCTAAAAACTGCTTTTGATAACTTTTGAGCTAAATTTTTCTAGTTGAAAGCAATGCTTTCAATCAACCAATGAGGACAACATAGTTGTCTTCGGCTAGGCATTACGACAAGGCTTGCTAGTGCAAGGTGCGAAGTAATAACGACGCGATAGGGAAATTTAGCCAAAAGTGGCAAATCTGAGTTTTTAGAGGTGGCCTTAACAAGACCAAAACTGTTACTTTAACTCAATTATTATACCACAAATCTAAATCTAGTGTGACCCAAATCTGTGTAGTTACTCCTGCTCGTCAAAAAAATCATCTTGCAGTTCTCGCAAAATGATTTGAGCTTAAGTCATCAATCGTTTACTGAATCTCATCCGGATCTAGGTCATAGAAGCCATGTCCTAAGGTACGACCTGCTGGATGCAGGCTGCGAATTTCTTCATCAAGGGTAAAGGCTTGAATAGGCGTCAACTCGCCTGCTTCTAACAGCTTTCTCGCTTTAACAAAGCATTCAGCAATCTTGACAAAGGTATCGCCTGACGTATAGATGCCGTCTAACTTCCAATGCGTATAGTTTAGCTCTGTCAGGGTGGCAAGTTCAGTCATCATGTCAACATCATCAGAAGCAAAAATATGGGTGCCGTGGCTATCTTCATAGATTGAATAATGGGTCGATTCATCCTTAGGTTCGCTCAAAAATAAATTGCGAGCCTTGGATTTTTCTTCGTCAGTTTTGATGAAATTATAGTAATTTTCCAGAAGGGGGCGTTTCGACTGATGAATAATCGTTGCACCATAGACTAGAATTTCGCCAAAAATTTCAAGGTTTGCTGCCATTTTAATCAACTCTTCTTTTGGCAATTCCCGTGATAAAACAGCACCGATGGCGCCTTGTTGCCCCCAGAAATTGACTTGACGACTGCTGGTTACCATAGTCGAGGCATCATAGATGTAAGGCAGTTGATAGTTATCGCGATTCAAAACGAAAATCACGCCCGTATCGCCGACTGCGATTTGATCCACTTGAATGTCTTGTAAAAAATCAAGATAAGGCTTAATGGTCGCCATTTTTCCAGGATGCATGATGGCATTTACCGCTACTGTTACTTGCGCACCTGCTGCGTGTGCCAGTTTGGTCAATTCCCGAATTTCGTCCCAAGTGAAAGCATGAGGTAAACGAAGGGCATAGTCCCTTTCTCCGATATAAAGGCTATCAATCCCCAAATCAAGTAAAGCCTGGGCTTGGGCTATATTTTCTACTGTTGCAGTAATCTTTATTTTCTTAGTCATACCTCTTATTATAACAAGAAATGGGGGTTTCGGCTGATATTTTTCTCAAAAATTCTAGAAATCGGTTTCAAATCGTCAGAAATTTTATAAACAACACCATTTTGTCATCAAGGTGTAATATTTTAACTGAATTGTAAAATCTATTTTTCCCTAAGCATGGTATCATAAGAAAGTACGATAAGGGAGGCAGTATGGAAGCACCTAAATACGACGAGGATTTAAATTACTGGCAAGCGCCGACGCGCGACTATTACAGAGAAGAAAAGGCATCTGAAGATAAGATGATAGCCGAAAGATTTAACGAGATTGCCTTTTTCTTCAATATTGCTGTTTTTTCAGTCCTCATGATTTTAAGTTGCACCATTCTTTCGGCATTTATGCCAAGTGTCCTGAATGTACTTTTATCGATTGCATTATCCTTTACGATGTTACAAGTTTCACGACAAGCAATCAAAACATTCCTACGGATTATAAAAAAATAAGCCTTGCGGCTTATTTTTTTGATTTCTGGTCAGATTATTTCTAAAACAAAAAAAGTCTCAGTAATCTAAACCGAGACTTTTTTGATGCATTATTTAACGAAGTCCAAAAGTGCCAAGAAGCTGTCAGCTTCAAGTGATGCACCCCCGACAAGGGCACCGTCAACGTTTTCTTTGCTCATGTATTCAGCAACGTTTTCAGGTTTAACTGACCCACCGTATTGGATACGGACAGCTTCAGAAACAGCTTTACCGTAAAGTTTTTCAACTGTCGCACGTACAACGCCACAAGTTTCATCAGCAGTGTTGGCATCAGCTGATTTACCAGTACCGATTGCCCAGATTGGTTCGTAAGCAATAACAAGGTTAGAAACTTGTTCAGGTGTAAGGTCTTTCAAAGCTGCAGTAATTTGACCTTCAACCCATTCAGCTGTTTTACCAGCTTCATAAGTTTCAAGTGTTTCACCACAACAGATGATTGGTGTCACGCCGTTTGCGATGATCGCTTTGGCTTTTTTGTTGATGTCTTCATCAGTTTCGTGGAAGTATTCACGACGTTCAGAGTGACCGATGATGATGTATTTGATACCAAGGTCAGCAATGGCTGCTGGTGAGTTTTCACCCGTGAATGCACCAGCATTTTCAAAGTAGGCATTTTGTGCAGACAGTTGGATAACATCATCTTTCAAGATGTCAGCAAGTGGTGCAAGGAACAATGCTGGGCTACCGATAACAGTATCCACAAGGTCAGCAGATGGTGCTTTCCCTTTGACTGCTTCAGCGAAAGCTTTTGCTTCAGCCAAAGTTTTATTCATTTTCCAGTTACCAGCGATAATCGGTTTACGTGACATGAGTTCACCTCTAAAATTTTATTATTTGGAACTATACTTGACCTGCGTCAAGATAAAATCCATGCACTCTTATTTTAACACAAAATGGGATAATATTCACAATAAATCACGAAATGCCTGAAAATCTACTGAAAATTTACTAAAATTCTCGTTTGACTGAGATTTTTGACTGGGGGCGTTCAAGTATCCAATCGCAACACAAAATTTTGAAATCATTTGAGATAAATCAAAGAAACCATTCTGAGCGAATAGAGATAAAATAAGACTAGCTGATGACAATTTGGCTGAATCTCCCCTCATCTGCTCTCATTTTTACCTAGACACCAAAACTATGTCAAGACTTTTTGCCTTGTAAAATTTTCACATGAATCGTTGCGGTTTCGGGTGGCTGTTTGGCAATTTCTAACTTATCTGCTTTTGAAATCTGCCATTCTAATGGGCTCATAGATAAAAAGTCCTGTTGCAGATGTTTAGGGAGGGCAAATTCATATTTGATTTCTTTATGCGTCAGGTCAGGAAAATTTTCAGCAAATTTTGCTAGGACAGCCCCATTATCGTAATCAATCGGCAACCCAAAGGCTGAGCGCAGTTCCTGTAGATAATAGCGATCCGGAATGACCTTCATCACCTGACCACCATGGGCCAAAACGCGATCAAACTCGCGGTAATTAGATGGCGTGAAGATATTTAGCACAGTCGCCATGCTTTGATCCGCAAAAGGGAGGTTGGTCAGATCTGACAGGCTAAAGAAGGCCTGCATATCGGTAAGCTCAGTCGCCATATTGACCCCGTCGAGGGCGATATCAAAGCCAAATTTATGTCCGGCAACATCAAGCAACTCTAAAAAACTCCCCTCGCCACTGCCCACGTCAAGCAGATTACCAGGCGTGAGCATGGATTGCATCTCGCTCAGCACGGGCGCATACATGCCGGCTTGAATTAGCTGACGTCGCGGTTCAAACATCTTACGTGTGTAGTGGGTCGTATCTGGCTTAATCGTCAGGAAATTCACCACGCCTTTTTTGCTGATGTTATAGGTATGGCGGTTCTCACAAATCAGCGCATAACCGGCTAACGTAAAGGAAGTATGACACAGCGGACATCTTAGCAAGTCAATATTTTGCGCCAAATACTGAGCAGACTTATCAATTTTCTTTAGCATTTATTTTCTAGCACCTTCTAATTCTTGCTCGAGACAGTCTCGAAGCTTTGGGAGCAACTCGCTCAACACCAGCATCTCATCGCTCACCGTCTCAATCACATCTCCCAGCTTAAAGTGATAAACTTCATAGTTAATCAAGTCACGAAGTCTGCTCAAACAAGCCCAGTTCATCTCTGGCAATATCTGCTTGGTTTTATCTGAAATCTCACTCAGATGATAGGCGATATGCTCTAAATGAATCATATAGTCCGTATCGATTTGCCTTCCGACTGTCTTTTCCACCAGCTGAACATGGTCTAGCATCAGATTAACCAGATATAAATCAGCTTTCAAATAATTATACAACGAGACTGACAACCTTTCTAACTTTCTACAATTTCACTTCATGAACTTTTGAAACTGACCTACGCTATTCTCCGTCCAAGCGGAATCAGTTGCGAATTTTATCCGCTCAAAATCTTTTTAATTGATGTTTTTGTCTATTATAACATAGAAGCCGCTCTCTAGCACCTACTTGTATAGGCTGAATCAAACAGGATTTCCGCCACTATTGTTTATGAGACAGGTAGCCATCATAAACACCCTTAATCCTTTTTTATTTACGTTTATTTATATATAATAAACGTAAATAATTATTGTTTTTTTATAATTAGATAAAATTAAAAAACATAGTTAGAGTTTTTTGTTTTTTAACAGTCGTTTTAACAAAAACAAGTAACTTATAATTAGAACTTTTAAATGACTTACGATATAATAGAAACAAGCGACAATAAGCACACACTTGAGATCAATTCCGATTGATTGCGTCGGTATGCCATCTATGCTATCAGCAAGGGCGTTATTTTCCCTGATAGCCATTCGCCAATAAAAAACAAGGAGAACATTAGAAATGAAAGACTTTTTATTAGATAAAGACTCACACTATATTTTAAAAATTATCAGCTTGCTTAATGCTGCCCCAAATCACGAGCTGAGCTTGAGTGATTTAGAGACAGAACTCGGTCTTGCCAAACAAACCGTTAAAAGTTATTTCAACAAGCTACTGGACTATTGTCAGACGCAAGGCCTGAACACTTTTTCCGTTGATGCCAATCACTTTAAAATGGTTCCTGGGACAGCTTTTAATCTCTATAAACTTCACCATTCCCTCATTCAAAAATCAACCAAGTATCAGATGAGCTATCGTATTTTTTCCGATACGACGACAACTTTCACAAGTCTTCATCAAGATTTAGGGATTAGCCGTAGTAAATGTTCTGTCCATATCAAACAAATCAACGACTATCTAGCCCCTTACGGTTGCCACATTAATTTCTTACAAAGAAACCCGATGCATGGCAAGGAACATCAGATCAGATTTGTCTACCATAATCTCTTTTGGGGGCTAGATTTGGAAGAAATTATTCAAAAATCGCCTAGTCTTGAGGCGGTCAGTCAGCTCTTACTTGACTTTGTACCAAGCCTAGATTACACGACTTTTTTAAGAATCAAATTGAGCTTTTATATTTTTCAAGTGAATACGCGACATGGTTTCTTTTTGCCTCCAGAAGAAGATGTCTTTGCGACACCCGATTCACCTTATGTCACCTATGATGAATTCTTCGATAAAGTTGAAGCGATTGGCTTCCTAGATACCTGTCCTGACTTCGAGACGAAACAGCGGGAAGGTCGCTACCTCTACTTTATCTTTTGCCGCGCCAATTTAATCTCCCTTGAAACTTGGCAGACAACTGGCTTCCAGATTAATCGCTCACTGTCTCTTGAGGTGCATGATCTGATTACCCAATTTCAAAATAGTATTACCTTTCGCTTATCAACAGAAGAATTAAATTATCTTTCCTACAACCTCACGCTCATGAATCAAGAGGCAGCGATTTTTACAGGCCGAAACAAAGTCTTTGACCTCGGAGAGACAGCTGCTTTACTTCACCGTGCCACAGCCCAAACCTTTGAATTTATCAATACCTTTATTCAAGATATTAGAGATCACAATCCCAACATTCAAAAACTGATTCTTAATTTCCCCAATCTCTATTATCACTACATCGTCCTCCTTAAAAACATCCTCAAAAAACACATGGCGCCACTTAAAATATTGGTTCAAACCAATTCATCACCAATCCATCGCGAAATGCTGATTTCTCAAATTCGTGATGCATCACCTGTGCCTGTCATCGTTTATACCTTTAATCAGCTTAAAGGAAAGAAACCAGATGCTATCATTTCAAACTGGATGCCTGAAAACAAATACGCCGATGTGCCGTTCTTTTCAACCTCTTTATTTTACTCCGACTGGAACAAAACGGATCTGGACCATTTCCTCAATCAACTCTCCGATCGTAAAAACAATTTTTGTCGGTTGAACGATTAATCAGAAACGCTACCTCCTAAACACGAATGCGTTAAAAAGCTCACTCTGATTTATATGGTCAGAGTGAGCTTTTGTGACTTGTCCCATTTTTTAATGACTTAGCTTATTTTTCAATCAGTGGTGCCGTTCTCGTCTGGATATAGTTTTCCAGCCATGCCTTATTTGCTTGTTCATGATTTGTTTTACCCGCCACACGATTAGCAATGAAAACAGTCGGTTCTATTTTATCAGTCGCCACGACAAAAGAAAAATTAGCAATCGTTGTCGCACAACCATAATCCCCATTTTTATCAATCGCCACAACCGACAAATCACCCACTGTGCCTTTCCGTTTGATTAGCTGTGTTTCTAAGGCATTAACAGCTTGCTCACAGGCTTCTTGTGGTGACAGACCGTCTCGCATCAAACGGACAATTTCATAAGAGATACAGCCTTTCATCAAGTCCTCGCCAAGACCTGTTGCACTTGCTGCACCGACTTCACTGTCCGCATAAAAACCGCCACCAGCTATCGGAGAATCGCCAACCCTACCGGCGCGTTTCATAAACAAACCGCTGGTAGAAGTCGCTGAAACAATGCTCCCCGCCCTATCAAGGCCAACGACGCCAACCGTATCGTGCCCACGATAAGGGACAATATCAGGTTGAATCGTTTGACTATTTTCCTTAAAGCGATTTTTATAATGAATCATCGCCCGATCCGTCAGCATGTTTTTCCGCTCAAAACCTTTTTTCTGAGCATACTTTGCTGCGCCTTCTGCCACCAAAACATTGTTCAGCCTTTCAGTCGAAAGTGCCCGTGCGATTGAAACGGGGTTGGCAAAATCTTGAATCCCTGCAACAGCACCAATATCTAAATTATCACCATTCATAAAACCAGCGTCTAATTCGACAATCATTTCTTCATTAGGCAGTCCGCCATAGCCGACTGATTTGTAAAAAGGAAAATCTTCGATATTTTTGATGGCTGCCTCAATATTATCGGCAATCGTGCCATTATTAGCCAAATTTTTAGCGGCATCACTGACACCCTCTAATGCCATCGCCCATGTGGCAATGATTCCATATGTCATTTGTCTCCCCCTACTTTCTTAATAAATCAACGCGGCATCAACTTCTTGCTGATTGCCAACTTGTGCCACAACCTGACAAATATTTTCCAAAGCTTCGTTTAAACCTGCGCCACCTTTTTTAGGCATTTTGACAATTGGCAAACTTGCTCGACACGTCGCAATCAAGTCAGCCATTTCGTCTGACATGGCACAGACAGCTTTTGCCTCTGATTCTTTTTGAATAACTTGGGCAATCTCGACACTCATTTTAGAAAAGTCAAGATAGTCAAAGGAAGGGCCACAAATGACGATGTCTGCCCCTAAACGTTTGACCATGCCGACAATTTTTCGTGTCGTAACGGCTTTATCTTCCTCGTAAAGTCCAGTCCCACAATAAATGGTTGCCAGTAATTGTTCGTCATATTTTATCATCATCGGTTTCATCATGCTACCAGGACCAACCGGATTTTGCGTTGCGGTCAAGGGGATATGCGTGTCATCTTTTGTGCCAACACCCGCTTGAATTTGATTTAACACCATTATTATTTTCATGATTATCGGCCACTCCTTAGTTTACAAGTCATCAAAGCTCAACATCTCATCTGTAATGCCATTGCCCATCGTTTTAGCAAGTTCTGCTTCATGTTCTTCATTCAGATATTGTTTATCCATAATTTTGATAAATGGCATATAGATAAAGACACCCAAAATCAAAAGAAGAAATTGTAAGACAGCACCTGCCCAGTTTGTCGCGAGAAATCCTGAAATAATCACTGGCGTTGTCCATGGAATATTGACCCCACTACAAATCGGCACCAGTTTAGCCGCCATGGCAGCGTAAGCGATTAAGATATTAAGCGCGGGCACGAGAACAAACGGCACGAGCAAGGTTGGATTTAAAACGATTGGCAAACCAAAGACAATCGGTTCATTAATCCCAAAAATACCCGGAATGAGCGCCAATTTACCGAGTTCCGTTACCCGTCTTGATTTACAGAACAAGAGCATAGCAATGAGTAGGGACAAGGTTGACCCCGCACCACCAAAAGTTGCAAATAAATCTTGAAACTGGTGGTTAATGATATGCGGTGTGCCCACACCTGTTTTTAAGAATTCAACATTTTCAAGAGATAAGGTATCCAAAATCGGGTTGAAGACCGCGCCGACAACGCTACCACCATTGACCCCAAGAAACCAGAAAATATGCAAGAAGAGATAGGCAATACTCATCGCACCTAAGGTATCACCCAGTTTTAGAATCGGTATTTGAAGCCATTTGTAAACCAAATCAAAAACATTTGTTCCTGCAAAACCAAAGCCAAGATTGACGAACCAAAAAATCGCCATGACGACAAAAGCTGGAATGAGTGCTGCAAAAGATTGGACAACCATTGGTGGCACGCCTTCAGGCATTTTAATGACCCAACCTCTTTTTTCTGCCCAAGCATAGAGCGAAACGGCAACAAAGGCACAAATAATCCCAATCAGAATCCCTTTGGCCCCCACCCAAGCCATGTTAATGCCACCGATTTCAACATCAACACCACCCTCAGCGCCAGCCAAGGGAACATTGCCGGTCACACGAAAAGGCATGAGAATGAACCAGCTCATCAATGCCACTGCGGCACCAAAAATTTGCGAGGTTTTGATGTGTTTGGCGTAAGAATAACCAATGCCCATAACAGCGAAAATTGCCATGAGTGAGAAAGTAGAATCCGATGCTTTTTCGAGATAGGCCATCAGCGTTCCCGCATAAATCGGATTCCCATTGATATCAACTAAGTTATGATTGACAACGGTTGAACGTAGGAAATTCAACCAGCCCTCAATTGGAAAATTGGCGATTAATAGGAATACCGACCCAGCAATCAAAAGCGGTGTCGAAACCATGAAGCCATCTCGAATGGACATCAAATACTTATTTCGCCCTATCTTCGTCGCCAAGGGAAGCATGAGTTTTTCTAGTTTATTGAACATTTTCAAATCTCCTCTTTTTTATTTGCTAATGATTTATGGCTGATAACTATCTGATAGGCACAGCTCATAAATCGCTAGCGCATAGATGATTAAATTTGTTTTTAAATCATCTTCTATAAAGTACTCATTTTCTTTATGCGCGATACCTTTTTGCCCTGGAAATGATGGCCCAAAGGCAACTGTATTGGGCATATATCGCGCATAAGTTGCCCCTGTCGTTGTGACTGGTGTGGCATCTAATCCCGTCACTTTGCCATAAATAACACTTAACAACGTGACATAAGCATTGTCCTTAGGAAAATTTGTCCCTTTCAAGGAACGCGTGACGCTCACTTGAGCATTTTGAGGTAAATTCTCCTTAATTTTCGCGATAATCCTGTCTTCTGTCACTGAAATCGGATACCGGATGGCTAATTCTAGACACACTTCATGCTGGTCTGTCTTCTTGATTAGAACGGGCGTTAAAATCAATTTCCCTGATGCGGCGTCGGAATAGCCAATCCCTAATTTTTCGCCATAATGCTCATCCGATAAATAATCGTCAAGCCAAGAAAAATAAGTTTGTAGTTCACCAGATGGCAAAATGTCTCGGAGCTCGCGCGCTAGTTTGGTAATGCTATTGATGCCCATTTCTGGGGCGTTTGATGGACTAGACTTGCCAAGTGCAGTAATCTGTTGCCCATCAAAAGTCACACTGAGCTCGCTCGGCACAACACTTCTGGACATCTGGCCTTGGAAATCACCCAGTCGATCAAGTGCCTTGTCCACTATCGATGTTTTAATCGCCAGATTGACAATGCCACGTTCGCCGTAAACAACGGGATATTTACAGTCAGGCGTAAAACCAAACATAGGCGGCACTTCTTTTTCCAAATAAAGCGGGATATCCTGACTACCTGTCTCTTCGTTGGAACCGAATAGCACACGGATAGGGATTTTAGGCTGAATGCCTAGATCTTTGATGAGTTTCAAGCCAAACAGACAACTCATGATTGGCCCTTTATTATCCAAAATACCTCTGGCATAAAGCACGCCATCCCGCTGACTTAAGTCAAATGGCGGACTATCCCAACTGGGTTCATTTGCTGGCACAACATCTAAATGACCGATAATCCCAAAATACTTTTGATCCGCACGACTTTCACCAAACTGGGCATAACCGATGGCATCATTAACCAACTTGGTTTCAAAACCGTAAGATTTGGCAATATCTAGTGCTTTAAGTACCGCTGCTTTAGGTTCACCCCCGAAAGGACAATCCTCTTCTGGAACACCTTGGACACTTGGAATACGGATAACTTTTGCCAAGTCATTTAGGAAAATCTCCCAATTTTCAGCGACAAGCTGTTTAATTTCTGTTTCCATTTTCATCGCTCACCTCTAATTTTTACTTCTGACTAAGGTATTTGAAAAGACATATTCATCACTGCGATAATAGGAAATATCGTGCATGATTGGCACACCCGTTACTGAGAAAACATTTGACGTTGCCCGAAACATCGGCTGACCAACAGGTATCTCAAAGGCAATGCTCATCATTTTATCCACCAAAACCGCTTCAATTTCTTGATGTGAATAGGCAATCGCTATTTTTTGTTCAATCAATTCAAAAATTGAATTTTCAAAGGCTGTCTCTTCAATAGCCTCAGGTAAAAATTTCTGTCTGATATACAAATCTTCAACCGTCATTGGTAAATCATCTAAATACCTAATGCGATTGACATTGATAATGATCTCTTCCGCCTTAGCTTCAAGTTCTTCCCATAATTTACCGTCATAATCAATCTGGTAAACACCCATCACTTCGGTTCGCGGTGTTTTACCATTGGCTTTAGCAACTTCATTAAAACCCTGCAAACCCGATCCGCCACTTGCTAATTTGTGATGATTCATGACGTAAGTGCCTGTATTTTGATGTTTAACCAGCACCTTTTTCTCAATTAAAAGATTGATTGCCTTTCGGACGGTCAGTCTACTGACATTAAATTCTTGGGCTAATTCTGCTTCCGATGGTAATTTTTGAGCGGTTACGTAAATACCAGCTTTAACTTTATTTTCAACTTCTTTTGCGACTTGTTTATAAATCGAAACACCTTTTTTATTTTCCATATCATCCCCTTCTTTTTAACCCCATTGACTTGTACTGCGATTTGTTTCGATGCCTTTGGTAATGCTCATAAAGGCTAGCTGATCGACTTTTTTGACCACGTCAGCAATCTTGTTCAACTCATGACTGGTGACAACTAATAATAAAATATCTTGTGCCTCATGATAGTAGCCACCTTGTGCATGATTAATGACTGTAATGCCGCTTTGATGGCTCGCTTGAATGCGCCGCAACATCTCACTTGCATGCTTGGTCACAATCAAAAGCTGCACTTTTTTCTCTTTCGTATTGACAAAATCAATGACTTTACCATTGATAAAGATCGTCATCGCTGAATACAAGGCGTAGCGCCAACCAAAGACAAAACCTGCGGTAAATTCAATCACTAAGTTAAAAGCCGTAAAAATTGTACCAATACTGCGCGTCGTTACTTTTCTAACGAGGATACCGATGATATCTAAACCTCCCGTTGAAAAATCACTGTTCAAAGTAATGCCAACGCCTAGACCATGAATGACACCACCAAATACCGTACAAATCACAGGATCACTTGTCAGTGCCACAACAGGAATGAGCTTCATAAATACCGATGTCAGAAAGACCGCAACAATCGTAAAAATGGTAAACTTACGATCAATTTTAAACCAAGCAAGAATTAAAAGCGGCACATTGATAAATAAGACCAATGTTGCTAAATCCAACATGGGCAAGTTAAACTTACCTGATAAAGCAACGACCAACTGGGCAAACCCCGTCACACCATTGGCATAAATGCCACCCGGTAACCAAAACAGATTAACTGAAATAGCTGAAAGCAAGGCATAGGCTGCCGCTATGACCAGTTTTTTAAGGTTGTCATTTAAACCTGCCATTTTCCACTTCCTTTCTGCGATTTCATGTCATGAAATCTTGAAACTTGACCTGCGCTAGCGCTTCGTCCAAGCGGGATCATTCGCGACCTTTGCTCGCTCAAAGGCTTATCCAAAACTTTAAAAGTAACCGCTTTCAAATCATTTAGCACATTCATTATAACATGTATATATAATTTTGTATATACTATTTTTAAATTATTTTCAAGCTAGATATGGTATAATCAAAGTAATCGAAAAACAGATTGGAGACTTAACTTTGTTAATCAGAGAATTTTGTGCTGAAAACTTTACCGATATTCCCCGCGCTGTGGCGGCTGGTGCTGAGCGCATTGAGCTTTGCGACAACCTCGCAGCGGGCGGCACGACCCCGAGCTACGGCGTCATCAAGGAAACCGCCGACTACCTTACGGATACGAAAACAACCTTTGCCAGCATGATTCGCCCACGGGGTGGCGACTTCGTCTATAACTCGATGGAGCTTCGCATCATGGAGTCTGACATTCTCAAAGCCGTTGAAGCTGGCACAAGTGAGCTGGTATTCGGTGCGCTGACAGGTGATAATACGCTAGATTTAGAAGTTTTGGAAACCTTGATGATTGCGAGTCAAGGACTGCCCGTGACGTTTCACATGGCCTTTGACGAGATTCCAGCAGACTTGCAAAAATCTGCCATTGATGAACTTGTCACACTTGGCTTTGACAAAATTCTCATGCACGGCGACAGCCTTGACAAACCTGTCAATACTGACAAAATTGCTGAACTCGTCCGCTATGCTGATGGTCGCATCCAGATTTTAGCAGGTGGTGGCGTGACTGCTGCCAATGCTGAAACAGTGGCAGCCCAAACGGGTAGCGCCTATGTTCACGGCACAAAAATTGTGACCCTTTAAGACAAAACCCCTCAGATTTCATTTACGAAATCTGAGGGGTTTTACTTAATCTTCAATACGATAAACATCGCGATCTTGCGTTGCTTGGATATTGCGGTAATTGCTGCGTAACTTATCTTGTAACAAATCTTTTTCAGCTGGTGAAATTTTAATCGGCTCCTCTAAAATCAGCCAAGTAATCGTTTGGTTCAATGGCGGTGTCGTCATGGAGCCTTTATACGTCCAGAAAGTCTGATTTTCAGGTAACAATTTATTAATATCAAAGTCAACCAATTTATGGGGACTATTTAACAGCGTCTGAATACTGTCATCTGTGCAAGCTTCATCGACATCCGCAAAAACAGCCAGAACGAGCTGGTTAATGTCCACACTCTCAAAAGCAAAATGAATCTCTGCTGCGTGCCTTTTACCATTGACCAAATGCTCTGCGCCGTCATGAAAATGGAAACGGTTGAGCATATATTCATGGCCACGCCACTGCAAATCGCCATCGGCATAAATCTGAATCCCAATCGGCGTATCTTTGACGATGACTTCCTGATCACTCGGCAAATTAATCTGCAAAGACGTATCAACCTTAGCCAGCAACTGATCCGTCCGCACATCAATCGGCGACTGAGGAATCAAAGTATGATCAGCAAGCGCCCATTTTTCCTGGTGCCTGTAATCGAGATGTTTCATCATGGCAACTCCTTTAATGATGAGCGGGAAACCCGCTAATAATTTCAATGCTTAACGTTTAATCGTGTCGAAAGCAAGCACTGAATGACGCTTTGTCTCGCATTTCTCAAGCGCTATCTTATCTATCATACCATATTTTGAGTTAATTATTCGGCAGAGAAGTCCCAAATATTTGCTGCCCTGCCTCCTAAATCTGAACAACAATAGCGAAAGGCGCGCTATTGGTCATTTTAATTTAAATTTTGGATATAGCACACCCAGAAAGACAGCAATTGGCACGAAAGCAGCTGCCAGCAGTTTATTCTGGAAAGTGAGCAAACTCACCACCAACTCAACCAGACACACCACAACTGTCAGATGTCGAATCAACTTGCCCGCCGCCAAATTTTTAGCACTTGCTTTGAGCGGATAAAGATGGGTCAACATTTGATAATCCTGAGATTGACGAATCGGCAACAGTTGAAAAACGAGTAAGTAATCAAAAACTAACGCAAGCAATAAAGCAAAAATATCCGAATCAATAAAGATGAGCGACAGTACCGCAAGCCCTAGCAAACGCAACATCAGCAGCCAATAATCTCCACTCCGCAAAAAAGTTCTGATAAAAAGATAATCATAGGTCATTTTTGACTTGGGCAGCAAGATATCCAGATACTTGCGCCGTTTGGCCTGTTGTTGTAAGCCCTTGACATCTGTAAACTGGCTAAATATCTTGAGCACTGCATTTTGGCGATTTTTTTCATAATTAATGAGCGCTTGCCACTGAATCAGCTCATTTTGGACAAAGGACTGTGCTTTTTTCGCGAGCAGGACATACTTGATAACGATTAAGACGATAGCCCAGACCAGCGTGAAAGGAAGGGGACTTTTGACAAGCGGACTGATGATAAGCGTCACCAAAACAATCACAAGCGCTGGAAAGACCAGCGATTTTTTCACAGTGCTTGTCAGATAGGCTTGAACAGCCTTTTCTTTTGCTAAGAGAAACTGTTGGTCTGCACGTTCGACAAAGGTTGCTAGTCGTCCGAAAAAGAGCACCATGAGAGAGACCAGAATAGCGATGCCATAGCCCGGCAACCAATGCTCAGGTAAATTTTTCAAGAAATCAGCGTATTGATAGGCCGAAAAACCAATGAGAAACATGAGGACGAGGACAAAATGGTCGTTGAACACATAACGGAGGTATTTGATAGTTTGCGCCCGCCAGTTTCCACGCCGTTTGGCAAATAAATCATTGATGTCTTTAGCCATGCGCCTGCCAACTTTCATCTGTCAAAGCAACATAAATCTCATCAAGACTTGCCTCAGGCAGGTTAAACTTCGTACGTAAAGCTGCTAAATCACCATCTGCGATGACTTGCCCCTCATGTAAAACAATAAATTTGTCACAGAATTTCTCTGCTGTTGACAAAATATGGGTCGACATCAAGATAGACGCTCCCGTTTTTTTCATCTCTAACATCAGGTCAATCAAATCGTTGATGGCAAGGGGATCCAGCCCCAAAAACGGCTCATCGATGATATAAAGAGATGGCTCTGTCAAAAAAGCACAGATAATCATCACTTTTTGCTTCATACCTTTAGAAAAGTTCGCTGGAAACCAGTCCAATTTATCAGAAAGTCTGAAAGTTTTCAGCAATTTTTCAGCACGTGCCATGGCCACCTCTGGTGCAACATCATAGGCAAGCGCCGTGACTTCGATATGTTCACGTAGGGTCAACTCCTCATATAAGGCTGGCTGCTCTGGAATAAAACCAATTTTCTTACGGTAGCTTTCTGCATCCTCACGAATGGTCAAACCATCCAGCAAAATCTGTCCTTGATAAGGTGTCAGCAGCCCAATAATCTCCTGAATTGTCGTCGACTTTCCAGCTCCGTTTAGGCCAATCAGCCCAACAAGTTCACCATCATTGACCGTCAAATCGACCGATTTCAAAACGGTCGTTCCGAAATAACCACCTGTTAAATTTTCTATTTTTAATGTCATATGCGCTCTCTATACTCTTTTTGCCATAAAATGCTATAATATGATTATAACAAATTCTAGTAAAGAAACGGTGAAATTCATGACAGATTGCATTTTTTGTAAAATAATCGCTGGGGAGATTCCCTCATATCAAATTTATGAAGATGACGATGTCCTTGCCTTTCTTGACATCACGCAAACGACAAAAGGCCATACCTTGGTGGTTCCCAAAAAACATATCCGAAACGTTTTAGAAATGTCCGCTGAAGATGCCGCAACCTTGTTTGCTAAAATCCCGAAAATCGCTGCCCACATTACCCAAACACTGGGCGCAAGCGGGATGAATATCCTCCAAAACAACGAGACTATCGCAGGTCAAACTGTTTTTCATGCGCATGTTCACTTGATTCCGCGCTATCGCAAAGATGATGGTTTCACGGCTAGCTTCACCGAACACGAACTTGACTTAAAGGCACTTCAAAGCACTTTAACCACCCCTTAATCCCTAGAACAATGGTATCAGACACCTGGTACCATTAACTTAAAGCAGAAAGGAAAGTTGACATGAGCATGATCGACTATTTCAAAGACTTAAAAGCAATCGGTGGCGACTTGATTTCAGAAACCGCCGAGGCTAAAAAACATTTAGATACCGTCAAGTTTGAGCTTGGCTATGCACAGTTTGTCCTAGCAGACATCAAAAAAGATGTCAAAGCCTATCAGTTTCAAGCGCAACCCCGCATCGATGCCATCAACACATTATCGACTAAAATTCAAAACGAGCTCTCAAAGTGAGAACTCGTTTTTTATATACTCTTTTAGTTAAATAAAAACTACACTTTGTATTGCCTCGGAAATTGTCTCAAATTTATTTGAACACCGCTTAATTTTCTCTTTCATAACACCAAAAAATTTTTCAATAGGATTTAAATCTGGCGAATATGGTGGTAGAAATAAGAGTTGAATAGCTGTGCCATACCAAGCGTTAAACTGTTTGATTAACTCAAACAAAACAGCTTTCCGATGAAATCTAGCGTTGTCCATCACAACCACTGCACAGGGGTCTACTGACCATAGGAAAATTGTTTCAAACCAATGTTCAAAATTATTTGAATTACAATTTTCTTCTGTCAAAAACTGGGCAAATGGCTTGAAATTAGAATCTAAAGCACAAAAAATATTAGTTCGCTTGAAACGTTTGCCACTACGTTCTCCAATCGTTGGTTGACCTTTAAGCGACCATGATTTCTCTTGGACAAGTGTCTTTGAGATGCCACTTTCATCTAAGTAAACGATGCGGTCATCTGAGAATTGCGCTAGTTTTTCTGTGTATTCTGATCGTTTTGTTTCATCTCGTTCTCGGTAGAGAAACTTCTTTTTTTAAAACTGAAATTAAGTTTCTTCAAAGCCTTCCAAACAGAAACATGACTTACTTTAAAGTGTTCACCCATTTCTTTGAGTGTCCTATCTGGATTTTCAATCACAAACTGTTTTAGTTTAGTGGGATCTAACTTTTTGAAATAAGTTTTTCGACTAGGGCTTATATAATCGCTACTAGCTCGTTTTTTAAAATTATAGTATGCTACCTGAGAAATATCGAATTTGCGCAATGCCTTGCGTACGCCATGCTTTTCGCCATAAGCAAGAACTTTATTTTGAGTCGTTTTATCATAGGTCATACTTCTAGTATAGCATACGTAAACTATCTTTAGTTAAACGAGTATATCGTTCAAGTTTCACCTTGAAATTTTTTATCGTTATCGTGATAATAGGGTGTGTTTAAAGCTGATCCCGAGCAAACTTACGTCCCCATAATCCCCCGAATAATTCAGCGATTAGCATCGCACCAATAAAAATCAATAACATACTCGTGTTTTGAATATAGCGAAACGTATGGTTAGAAAACCAAAGGATTACTATAATCGCCAACAAACAAACATTTGATGCGATGATCTCTTTGATTTTACCGTCTTTTCTCAAGATAAAGGTTAAAACTAACATGCCAACAAACATCGCATAGTCACCAATTTCTATCATTTCAAGTAACTGAAATGTATATAAAACAGTAAAAGCAACTGTGATGTAGCCTCCTATGAATTTCAACATAACATAACCCCCTTAACATTAATAATATCAGAATTCTAAATTCAGGTCAAGTGATATTAAAAACGCAGAAAAATACGATTCACTCACGTCTCAATCTATAGATGGCAACGAGCAAACACACACGAATATTAGCCCGGCATCAAAGGTTTAGCTTGACATCTATCTATCTTATTCTAAATCTTATCCAAACTTTCCCCCAATGTCAACTAAAATAAAAATAAAAAACAATATTATTTTCTTATTATGACAAGATTAATTAAAGCAAATACGGCCTACCCTTTTCAATATAATACTACCAATTTCTTTTAATAACAATCTGTTATTTTCAATTCATCCTCACTCATTTACCAAAACTCGCCAAACAAAAAAACCATTCATAACGGAATGGCTTCTTAAGATTTGCTCGAATTAGAAGTTTGGATCTACTTTGATACCAGGACCGAAAGTCGTTGTGACTGTCAAGCTTTGGATGTAAGTTCCTTTAGCAGTTGCTGGTTTCGCAGCAGCGATAACCGTGTTGATGGCTTTAAAGTTTTCAACCAATTTTTCAGTTTCGAATGACACTTTACCGATAGCAACGTGTACGATACCCGCTTTTTCAGCACGGTAAGTGACTTTACCAGCTTTAACTTCTTCAACTGCTTTCGTCACGTCCATTGTAACTGTACCCGTTTTAGGGTTAGGCATGAGGTTACGTGGTCCAAGGACACGTCCAAGACGACCCACAACAGCCATCATGTCAGGTGTTGCTACGACAACGTCGAAATCAAACCAACCACCGTTGATTTTTTCAACGTATTCCATTTCACCAACATAGTCAGCGCCAGCAGCTTTCGCTTCTTCAGCTTTTTCGCCTTTAGCGAAAACCAAAACTTTAGCTGTTTTACCCGTTCCGTTTGGCAAGACCATTGCGCCACGGATTTGTTGGTCAGCTTTTTTAACGTCGATGTTCAAGTTGTAAGCCACTTCAACAGTCGCATCAAATTTAGCGAAGTTTGTTTCTTGCGCCAATGCCACAGCTTCTTCAACTGTGTATACTTTAGTCGTCTCTACTTTTTCCAAAGCAGCACGTAATTGTTTGCTTTTTTTAGCCATTATTCTTTCTCCTTGTGGTTTTAGCGGTTGCAAGCAACCTGCCACCGCTTCATCATAGTCGATCGGTGGTTGACATCATTCAGACCTCAGTCTGAAAGCAGTATTTTTGATACTCTCTATCATTCAAAATGATCCAAAGTCATGTCTGAAATTATGACAGAAAAATCGAAAATTAACCTTCGACAGTGAAGCCCATTGAACGTGCTGTTCCTTCGATCATGCGCATCGCAGATTCGACAGATGAAGCGTTAAGGTCTTCCATTTTAGTTTCAGCGATTTGTTGTACTTGTGCTTTGGTAACAGTTGCCACTTTAACAGTGTTTGGTGTACCAGAACCTTTTTCAACGCCTGCTGCTTTTTTAAGCAAAACAGCTGCTGGTGGGGTTTTAGTTACGAAAGTAAATGATTTATCTTCGTATACTGAGATCACAACTGGAATGATCATGCCAGCTTGGTCAGCTGTACGCGCATTAAATTCTTTTGTGAAGCCCATGATGTTGATACCCGCTTGACCAAGTGCTGGTCCTACTGGGGGAGCTGGTGTTGCTTTTCCGGCTGGAATTTGCAATTTAACGATGTTTTGTACTTCTTTAGCCACGATAATTTCCTCCTAATAATGATTTCTTGCGAAATCTCTTCTCGTGATGTGGTTTAATGGGCGAATGCCCTCCCACGCAGTCTGCTTCTTATTAAAGCATACCGTAATATTCTACCGCTATTTTTGTCGTTTGTCAAGTTTTTCGGTCAATCAAAAAAATCTGTCACCTAACGCGACCAGATTTTTTGCTTTTATCGCTCGCCTTGAGTCGCACGACGGCGTTTGCTGGCAATAAGCACCAGACTAAACACCAGCCCTAAGCCGAGTAAACTGAGCCAAACACGGTCAGTCTCTGACAGTTGAGGGATTGTCGCTCCTTGCCCTTGTGTAGGGGTTGCTTGGGGAGACTGTTGCGGTGATTGCGGACTAGACTGACTTACGACTTTTTCAAAAGTCAGCGTGACCGTCCCATCCGTCCGGATTTTCGACACTTTCATGCCACCCGCCTCTAGCTGATAGGCTGGCGTTACCTTGGCAAAGTCTAAGGCCGCTTTCGTCAACTGCCCATCCACCGGCGTGACCGTTAAGTCACTCGCATAGGGCAGCTCGACTGTCGTTTGATTTTGGTAGGTCTGCGTGCCAATCTTGAAACTCCCGCCCGTCATCACGACTTTGACCGTCACTTTTTCAGGGACGAGCGTTTCCACCGCGAGATTGGCAACTTGATCCGTCTGGCTCTCGTCCAACGTATCCGCTGATGCGAGACCTGAAACGAGAAAGGCTGCCAAAATCACGAGGATACTGATGATTTTCTTTGTCATGGCTAGCCACCTCCCTTCACAACCTTGACCGAATAACTGAAATTGCCCCTGAAAGTGCCGCCCGTCGTGATGCTATCCCAGTCAGACGACTGCACCACTGACACATGCGTCGATTTTCCTGTCTTAAACATGCCGATGATGGCATTATCACGCGTGATTTTACTATCATCTTCAGCGCGTCGATGCTCTATATTTAAAGTCTCTTTACCATTTGTTAAGCCGACTAGCCCATCAGGAGGGGCATTGACCGCTAAGAGCTGAATTTGCTCGTCCTCTTGAAGCATAGCATCCACCGTAATCGCCAAATACTGCTTACCCGTCTCCAAATGTTCTAAACTCAATTTCTGAGGGATAGTCACAGTATAGGTGGATGGCACTGTGACCGCCAGAGGTGCCGAAAATGTTTGACTATCCTGTGTTGCAGCCATGCTCACCACCGAATACACCAATGTCAGCCCCATCAGCATGATACAAGAGAAGAACTGAGCCTGTCTCTTTTTTTGTTTTAACAAAGCTAGCCCCTCCTTTCTACTATTTGCATGAGGTGTGTATTAGCTACCTAGTGTGTAGATGACTGAGAAGTCCACTGTGCCAGCGTGTTCACCCGCAATTGTTGCGCTTGCAAGACTAGGCACATTCACATAGACAGTCTCTGTCAAATCAGTCGTTGCTACACCAATTTCCGCACCTGTTTTTGTAAGAATTGTTGTATTACCGCTAGTATAGGGTGTTTTCGAAGCACCATAAGCAAGGGTGAATGGAATCGTAGAGGTATTTGCGCTATAAGTCTTAATCGCTGCCAATGTACTGGTCATCTTAACCTCTAGGCTGCCGTTCGCGTTCAGTTGTGAGTCTTTAGAGATGGCAACATTCGCATTCTGCTCAGCATTTGCTGCTGTAAAGCTAAATGACGCTGGGATTGTGATGGTATAAGTCGGTGCGACTGTCACGGTCACATCTGTTTTACCATCTTCACTACCTCCCCAAGAACCGTTCGTATAAGTATCCGCAAAAGCTGGTGTCACAAGTAAAGTCACGCCCAAAGCAAGACCCGCTAGGCTAGTTAATTGTTTTTTATTCATCATATCCCTCCTTATGCGCTTATGTGTTATTTAAAGCAACTGTGAAAGTAACCGTACCCGTGTGGGTACCGGCGACATCTGCCTTTTCTGCTTGAGCTGCCGTTACTGCTGCCTCTACATGAGCAGAAAGCGCATCGCTACCAGTCGTAGCATCTAGCGCATCTTCTGATGTAACTGCCGCAATCTGAGCACTCGTTTGTTCCAATACAGTCGTTGCTGTACCGCCAACCGACGTGATAGGCGTTGGCGTACCTGTCGTTGCACCAATTTTACTGGTATATTGAACCGTAAACGGAATTGTTGAGGTCATCCCCAACGTAGCCTCAAAAGTTTGACTAGCGCCCAATGCCACCGTAATCTTTTTGCCGTCCTCAATCGTTGAGTTACTGTTGATAAAGACATTATTGGCAGCACCGGTATAAGTACCGTTTGTCGGTGCAGTCAACGTTCCGGGAATGACGACCGTATAGTTTGAAGTTACGGTGTAGTCAACAACCGTTTTTCCGTCATCTGTTCCCCAAGACCCATTCGTATTCGTATCTGCCAAAACTGGCACTGCCACTAAAGCGCTGGTCAGTACCAAGCCTGCAAGCGATTTGCGCAATGTTTGATTTTTCATCTGCTTACTCCTCTATTTTAGGGACTATGTCCCTTTAGTAACTGCAAACTGAATAGTCCCTGTATGCAGACCTGCAAAGCTAGCAGTGGCGATTTGAGCTGTTGTTGCTTTAGCCTTGACCGTCGCTGACAGTGCTGCCACACCAACAGTAGCAGTCTCCCCAGTACTGTCTTCTGCCCCAATCTCCGTGCCTGTCTTGCTTAACAAGGTCACTTCAGACGCCAGACTGCTAACCTCAGTCGCCGTACCCACACCATTCGCCTGATGGCTAATCGTCAAAGGGATTTCTGATGTCCCATTCACTGCTTTAAACGTTTGAGGTGTCGGCATCGTCACTTTCACTGTCTCTGTCGCGCCCACCTGTGAGCTTGTCTTGATAAAGACATTATTGGTGTCGCCGACATAAGTATCTGCTGCTGTAATAGCTAAAGCTGACGGAATAACCACCGTATAAGTCGATGGTACCGTGTAGGTCACATTCGTTGTGCCCGTAGCTGATGCTCCATTTCCTGGGGTATTAACATCCGCATCAGCCGTACGACTCAACAAGACTGCCGCTAGGCTCATTCCTAGCCCGATTAACATTTTCCGTTTCATCTGCTTTCCTTTCTAAGATTTCACTTGATGAAATCTTGAAACTTGACCTGCGCTTTCGCTCAAAGTCGCTAGTTTAGTTGACGATTAATTTCGTATGCACATCCATGCCATTCATGGCGGTATGACTCTTATCTAAACTCTTGGTGTGGTTCTCGATGACGATCGGATACTCCCCTTGCTCAAAGCCATGGGCGAGCGTCTGATCGTTGATAAATTTGCCCGGGGCAACATCCCCAGATTCATAAAGCACCTCGCCCTTAGCACCCGTTTTCGGGTCGACTTGGCGGATAGTAAACTGGATATAGCACGGATTGCCCTTGGGATTTTCCAAGGCGAGGTGCATGTCAGTGGCTTGTACCTTGAGCTGAACATCAGGATAACCTCTGATTTGGATACTCTCCTGTTTGGCGGGCGTGCTGGCTTTTTCTTGCTTCGTGTCGCTTTGTGCGCTGTCTAAATTCAGCGCATTTTGTAACGTTTGAGGTAACTTCTGTGGGTGTTTCACGAAAAATGCGCTCCCCCCAACCATCAGTAAAACGAGTAGTGTAATCAGTAGTAACAAGCCACGTTTTTTCTTGCGCTTGTCGTCTGTTGACCCCGCTGTTTCAACCAGCGTGTCTGTGTTTTCGGGTTTATTTTCCAAATCCTACTCCTTTCTTTTATTTAAGTTATCAATTAGTCGTTGACTTTCAGCTTCAGCGTTATCCTTCATTCTTCATCCGGCAAAGTCAAGCCAACTTCGAATGTAATAGCGCCGGTATAGTTGCCTGCGACCTGTGGCGTACCAGAGACGATTGCTGAGAAACCTTGCGCTGCGCCAGTAGTCGTCGTTGCTAAACTATCTGCCTGTGCTGCCGTAATTGATTTGACAATACTGCCACCAGTAAGTGGCGTAGTGTCAGTGAGTTTCAGGCTATAAGCCATAGTCGTACCGGCGTTGGTCAGCACCGTACTGTTAGCATTGGCTACTTTAAGATTAATCGTACTACCTTGCGGTATCGTCCGTTGGCTACCATTCCAAGCTTTAATCGTCACATCAGCACTAGTGCCCGAGGTGGTACCTGTGATAGTCGCCGGAATTTCTACCGTATAAGTCAGTGCTTCATGACCTTTCCAAGTCACAAGGCGTGCCAGACTATTCGTGCTATCAAGATTAGCTTTGAAGTTCGTAAACAAGTTGGACTGCGTTGTAAAGTTCGTCTGACTTGCCGCATCGGTCACGACGACTGAGCTACCACCACTTGTAAAGTCTGCAGTGCCCGTATTCATCTGGTGTGACGTCTGAGCGTTATAGCCAATCCGTGAGAAAGTCGCATCCGTAAAGGATGTCGTGTAGGCCTGCGGACTGTCTTTCATCAAATAGAGACTGCCCGCTGCTTCTCTCGTGTAGCCACTGGCGCCGATAGAATTATCGACAACCGCTGCCGATTTCACACGGACATGGTAGGCTTGCGGTAAAAGCAAGACGTTCACTTCTTCTGATGCGAAACTTGAGGTCGTGGCTGGTGTTCGTGCATAGAAAATGCCGGAATACAAGCCACCCTTAGTCGTCGATGGACTACCGTTATAAAGCGCCCCGTCATTTCTGACCTCAATCGCACCTGTACTACTAATCGAGCCAGAGCCATTATAGTAGATTGACTCGCCGTTTGGCGTCAAGTTTGGTTTGGCTGAACGTACATAGATAAAGTCTACCGGCTCACTGGCTGGGTAGTCGTCATGCGCTAAAGCTGTGGCGGTCAGTGCTAAGGTTTGCGTTGCTTCATCGAACTGATGCGTCACGGATGTGCCTGATGTTGCTGTAATCCCGCCAATCGTCACGCCATAAGCTGACGTAAAGCTCAACGTTTCTTTAAAATAGTCGACAAAGTCATTTTTATCCGTCGGCGCTGCCACTTGTGTCCAGAATGTCTTGGTCACCGTGTCACTCTGGGTGTGGTTGCCATTACCACCATTATCTGCGACAATTCGGAACATGACGGTGTAGGTCGTCGCAGATTGAAGAGCTTGACCATCACTGGTCTGGGTCATTTTGATGTGCTGAATCGCCTGACCTGACTCCGACGTTGATACGAGTGTCAAGCTCGTCGGATTGACCCAGTTGACCCCACCATTGGTCGAGATTTGTAGCGTTGATGCGGTCACCTCAGCGTCTAAAAGCAGATTGAAGTCAAGACTGTTTTCTGTCACGCTGTAGGTCAGCCCTTTGGCATCTGTCCCACTCGCCACTTGTGAGGCTTGGGTCGCAATCTCAGGTGCTGCCCATTTGGCTTGCACGATATTGATGCGAACTTCAGCTGACACTTCGGTTGGCGTTTGGAGGACACCATTGGTATCTTTGTCCTCACTATAAGCCAGATTAATCCGAGTGGTATAGAGACCGACTGGGGTGGTGTTGATATTATTAGAGGTACTGCTCGTCGGAACTTCTGGTGTCCAATTCCCCATGCTAGTAACACTCCCCAAGATAAGATTGAAGCGGTCATCTGTTGCACCACTCAGAATCTGGTTTGGAGAGACAAGGTTAGCAAAGTCGCCAAAGATGAGGCTACCTCCATTACCACCAGCCCCGTAAGTATCTGGCTGATTATCGTCACCTGTAAAGCCGAAGAGGCCGAGGTTATCGAATTTCATAGGTGTACCGGTTGTTGGCGGTGCTGTGGTATATTGCACATCTAGCCAGTAGTTTTGACTGCCTGTGTTTTCTAGGTTGAGCGCCTCTTTTCTCACACCAGCTGGGAAAGAACTTGGGGCTAGCCCCACTGTTTTAGGACCTAGCTGACCGTATGGCACATCGCCGAAGTCAACACTTGACACTAACATAGGCGTTGAGTATTCTAATAACTTAGAACTTGGGGCGTTTGTCGTTGCCGCAAAAGCAAAGTTGTAGATGTTGCCATCTTGATGGTTGGTATAGGTTAAATCGTTGTTAAGCGTCATCGTGCTAGGGAGACCGGCGCCGTTGATGACCGATCCATCTTTTTCAACCCCGCCGACCTGAATCGTCTCCGTGCCGTAATAAGTGGCAAAAACCATGTTATCGGTGCCTGACGGCGTAATCGTTACCCCATCGCCACTGACATTTCTCCGAATCGGTGCAGCGGGGCGCTCGATAAGCGTCGTCTCAGCGATACGACCTTTGAAAGCCGTATTCGCGATAGCCGCCGTCCGACTTGACAACGTCAGTGCGGCATTCCCCGTCCAGCCAAGACTGGCAAAGGAACTCGGCGCCGCACCAGCAGCCACAGCGCTACTCGTCGTAAAGGCATCATGACTGAGTAGGATGGCTTGACCGCTTGTATTGCCCACCACTTCGGCAGGATAATCGACCTCAACCTCATAAGCCTCCGTCGCAGCCGTCGTACTCTCATTGCCCATGCTCAGAGCTGCAGGGCGTTGCGGCACAGCCAATGTCCGCTGAACCCCTATCGTCCGTGTGGTATCCGCCATGTGTTTGGTGTAGCTGAGCGTCCCCTCTGCTTGATAAGGGTGGGCTGTATCGTCTAGCGCCGGTGTCAGACTGATGGGCTGTGTATTCGACCCCTGCACAACAGTCGTGGCGCTTGTCCCAAGATAGTAGTTACCACCACTTTCTAAGCGATAGTCGACATTGCCTTGCGTGTTATAACCGGCAGCCCCTGACAGACCGTTAGTCAAAAGATTTTCATTGACATAATCGATAACGAGCGGGTCAGGTGCCGCGAGCGCAACAATCGGTAGGTCGTAATGAGCACCAAACTGCAGGATGACATCATAGTCGCCGTCGGTTGGTACGCTAAAGGTAGCGGTTGACTGACTGCTGACATCGACTGAGCCTTTCAGACCGGCCACTGTGCCGCGGGTTTTATCAAAGGCGATGGCAGTTGTGTTAGCTGGAAATGCTAACCCGCCCCCGCGGTAAGTCGCATCATAAGTAATCGTGATTGTATCTGTCCCTGCATCGTTATCTTCATCATCCACCCTGCCAAGACTTCGGGTGATTTCACTTTTGCCCAGCGCCAGATTGGTCACCGCATTGGTAATCGTGACAGGCGTTGCAATCATGACAGGATCCCCCTCAGAAAAGCCTGATGGGATATTATCGCCAGCCTGATAGGTTTCAGTCGGCGAATAAGTCGCCTTGGCATAGTCAAAGGTGAAGAAGGACTGCGGTTTGGCAATGACGACGTAAGGATTATCTCCCGTTTGAAGTGCCAGATTTTCAAAGACCACTTCACCGTTAGCATCTGGCGTCACCCAGTCGCTAACAGCACTCGTCGTGATTGGCTTGCCTGTACTATCCACCGCCAAAAGCGCATAGTAGTTGCCAAGGTTGGCTTGGCGAATCCGAACGCGCCCTTTGTTTATACCGCCATCATGATAAGCGCCTGAAAGGATATGCCCCTCAACAGCCGGTACGGCAATGGTCGTGTCCACCCAAGCGTCCGTATCAAGGACATCGAGTGGGGTGACATTGGAGCCAGTTTCGACTTGAATGGCAGCCTGCGGGATGGCGATGATGCGGTAAGTCCGACCGACGCCGAGATTACCAAAGGTAATGCTAGCGTTGGACGTCGTGAACCAGTTATCACCCTCTCCAAGACTGGTGTCAATCGTCGCGTCTGTCGTGTAACTCCCAACATTCGCCACGTATTGTGCATAACCCTGTGAAACATCTACCAAGGCATAAGCGTAGTCAGCTTTCGTGCCGCTGACTGTGAGCGAATTATTTCCTGCATAGGTTTGCGTTTCACTGATGGTCGGTTTGGCAATTGGTTGGAAAACGACTTGATCTAAGCCATTATCACTGACTGTATTATCAGCCGAAAGTGAGGTGAAAGCCAGAACAGTTGCCCCCTGTGTTTCAGGAATCGTCACATAACCGCTTTTTTTACTGATACTGCCATCAGTTCGCCCTGGTTGAACCGTGCCGTCATTACTAAGAAACAACTGAACTGGGTCACCACCATAAGTGGCTGCCGTAAATTGATTGGTCTTATTTAAAGCATTAATTCGTGCTAAAAAGTTAGAATTAACCGGCACATCCGAACTGCCAGATAAGTTACTAACTGATGGACTAGTCACACCGGGTGTAACCCCAGCAGCATCATAAAATGATTTTTGCCAGTCATAGGCACTTTGCCCAGCTGGTTTTTTGGTGTAATCAAACGTGTCGGGGAAAAGAATACTTCTGGCAATATCAAAGAAGTAGTCCGTACCGAACTCTTGCCCCCAAATATCCGACATGAAATGTGGATCCTTTGTCGTTGAGTTGGTACCTTGAGCCCCAGGGTTCATCCCATAAGGATAGACACCATAGTTCGTACTGCCACCAGAACTCATATAAGTCGTATCAAATTTAAAGGTTTGATTTCCATTATCCTTATCATCATCAGCTGAAATGTTGTCTGTCCCATCCCAGTAACGATTAAGGATAGTCGGCGAATAGTCACTCTCCTCCAATTTTGATTTCGCAACAGTAAATCCCAAGAAATCTTTTTCAACAGCAGGCCCGGATGTCTCTTGGTTGCAGCTTGTATGAATGAAAGAAAACTCATAAATCTTCCCTGGTACAGTAGAAATATCCTCAACTTTTGAAGAATTCCCTACGGCATACATATCGTAACCTCGTTGGACACCAATATCAAACTGATACCGAGAGCTTAGCACATTGTTCGTAGCGATGTACTCCTGATTCTGCAGGGACATGTAAAACAGAGTCGTGTCCAAATAAGGCTTAGCAGTCCTGAGTGACACGTTGTTATCTCTTGGTGGAAAGATATAGTAATCTGGAATAACGTTGTTACCTGAAGGATTTGTACCATCTGTTTTTCTATTATACAAGTTTGCCCGAACATCCAATTTCGCACGTTTAGACCGTACCGTTGTACTGGCACCACCCGATGTCGTGTTGGTGATTTCGACATAGGCGTAGTACGTGCCGACAGTCGTTGGCGTCGTGGCGATAAGGATATTAGAGCTGGCGGCTTGTGTGCCGTAACTGCCCTGATAGTCCGTATTGCCATCGCCGTTGGCGTCTTTGCCATTATCACCCCAAGTGCCTGACGTCGCATTATCCGTGCCATCGAGATAGGCGTCGCTCGTATTGATAAACCACGCATAGCTCAGCACACCGCCATCAGGACTGGCAGCCGTGACATACTCCCGCAACCCACGATGATGGAGGGCATCGCTCTGAATATAGAGACTGGTGTGATCAAGCCCTTTTTTAATGACCGGCGCCGCAGCCGTTCCTGTGACTGCCTCGATTTTATCCGTGCCAGACAGACCTGTTATTGGTAGATAATTGACGAGCAAAACAGCGACCATCAACCCACGCGTCAGACGGCTGAGGGAACTGCTCATCCTTTTTTCTGTTTTTAGCTTCATACTCGTGTTCTCCTTTCTATTTCTAATCGAAATGCCAAACTATTTTCTGACATGAGAAAATAAGCTGTTTCAATCTTATCAAATTGCAAAAATAGCTGTTGTCTTGTCTTGTGTTTACCATAGACCTAACCTCGTCTCAAGTAGTCTTCCAAACATATTACTCTTTTAATTTACTCATATATCTATTATACCTCTAATTTTCTTAAAATAAAAATGATAAGTGAACTTTTCGACCTAAAACACAAAAAAGCCCCATTTCTGGCGACTCTTTGTCTTGATATAGCCTAAAAAACGATTATCTCTCCGCTAGATACTGCTCCCAAATCTCATCAAATATTGAGAGATTAAAAGCAAAATTAGCATGGGTTTCCAGATAAGTCGAGATGTCATCGAAATCTGATGACTGCTTTGGAAAGGTCGTCTCTTCATAGACCAGATTGGCGAGTTTGGTGAGGTCATCGCCTACTTGATAAGCCCGATATTTCATCAAAAAAGTGTAAAAACTCATAGTTTCCCCCATTGTCTGGCTAAAAAGTCATGGCGCATTTGGGCGCTTTGGGCATATCTGGTCGGATTCGTTTTATAGAAGCCTTGGTGATAACTTTCCGCCGGCCAAAAAGTCTGACTCGGCTCAATCGCCACCACAATCGGAAAATCGAAGCGTCCAGAAGCCTGTAGTTGCGCCTTACTGTCAGTCGCGATTCGTTTTTGTTCCCCATTGTCATAGAAAATGACTGGGCGATAGTTATCGCCGCGATCCTGAAATTGACCGAAAGCATCCGTCGGGTCGGTCAGCGTCCAGTAGAGCGCCACCAGCTCGCCATAGCTGACGATGGCGTTATCGAAAATAATCTCAACAGCTTCGGTATGACCGGTTTTGTGGGTTAAAACAGCCTCATAGGTCGGGTTTGGGGTCGTGCCACCTGTGTAGCCACTCAGGACGCTCAAAATGCCCGACATTTCCTCAAAAGGCTGCACCATGCACCAAAAACAGCCGCCCGCAAAAATCGCACGTTCTTGGCTCATAATAATGTCGTTCCTGTCGCATCTTGTTTGATTTTGCCTTGTTTCATCAAGCCGCCCAGCGCTTTCTTAAACTGACCTTTGGAAATGGCGAAAGTCGCCTTGATGTCCTCTGGCGCTGATTTATCATAGAAAGGCATCTGCCCGCCCTGCTGCTCCAGATAGGTCAAAATCAGCTGGGCATCCGCATCCAGCATCTCGTGAGCGCGCGGTTTGAGGCTGAGGTTCAGCGTTCTATCCATCTCACGATAACCAATCACGCGCACATCCAGCTCCTGCCCCAAACGTGGCTCTGAAAAGCGCTCATTGGGATGAATAAAACCGAGCATATTATTTTCTGGAAGATAGACGAAAGTACCTGAGAGTTTATTGCGGTAGACAATGGCGTGTAGATTCTGGTTTTGCATGTTATCATAAGCCTTGCCAGCCATCTGAACAAAGGTTTCAGGATAGGCTAGCTCACCCCAGATGCGGTCTTTATTGTCAACGGCCAGTTTAACGTAGAGCTTATCGCCTTTTTTCGGCCACAGCTCTTTTAGCTCAGGCAAAATATCAACGGAAACGACGACATCTTTTTCAGGGATATTGACATCCAGAAAGACACCTAGGTCTTTTCTGACATCAGTCACAGTCCCCCAACCGTAAGTGTCTCGTGTGGCTGCAGGTGTTGTCAAGGTCAGACGTTGCTTACCCGCCTTGTCCATGTAGGCGAAGCCAGTGACCTCATCACCAAGGGCAAAATCGCCTTCGGTTTTCGGCAATCTGAAAATCAGACCATCTTTTTGAATATAGTAATGTTGCTCGTTTTCATCGGTAATTTTTCCGGTAATCAGCGTTGCCATGATGGCATTTAAATCTGTCATAGTGTCCTCTTTGCTTTCGTTTCTCAGTGGTTAAGTAGCTGCAATTTCCTCCATTATACCATAAAAAGTGGGCGGGTTTTGGTAGTGCTCTAAAGATGATGGAAATGAATAATTTGACACCACAACTATTTGTGCTATAATTTAATCATAACTTGGATTGCTAGAATCTAGCACAAAGAGCTATGTACAGGAATACATAGCTCTTTTTTTGCACTTATTTTAGCGTGTGCGGACAACCTGTCTAGGCTATTTGTCCTGATCCATCATTTTTTCAATGATGATAAGCAATATGCCTGCAACGACATTTTCTAATGCTTGGATTGCAAAATCTAACATGTTAAACACCTCCTCCCTAGACAAAGAGGTGTCGATAAAGATGATAACATAATAGCAAAAAAAACATAGGTAATCATATAGCCAATTAAAATCCCCTGCCCCTAAATCAAACCCAAAAACAAAAGACCCCTTATCAACAAGAGGTCTTTTGCTATTTCATGGAGCCGGTGGGAGTCGAACCCACGTCCAAATGCCTTGCTATATCAGCGTCTACAATCATAGGGACTGTCTAAATTTAACAAGCTAACGAGACAATCCTCGAACAAAGTCAGTTTGCGAGTCTCTTAATCTCTTCTCTGGCGTCAAGACGCCGCCAAATCGTATCCTACTAGATTAGGCCATCAAATCGCCATAGGCGAGCGAAAGTCAGGCACACAGGCTGTGGTTTAGGCAGCTACTGCGTAAGTTTGTGTATTTTTAGCAGTTATATTTATCTGCGGCGGTTTAGAGTGGCGCCTCACTAATCGCAGCTCATACGCGACAACATCTGTCGAATCCAGAACGACCCCGAATGCTAAGTCAATGTGATGAACACATGTTGACTTCTATGCCCAAGACATCTAGCAAGCGACCTCTTGGAAATCCATTATAGCACTAAATGGCGACTTCTACAAGTTTTTTATCGCCTACTGTCAAGTCTAGTTTGCCATGAAACTGCTCTGTTAAATTTTGCTTGAGTTGCTCAACGTCAGCTGTATCCGCAAAGATAGAGATGACGACCCTATCCGTGAAAACTGAGTCGGCGATAGCCAGACCAGCACTTGCGAGATACCTCGACACATTGTCAAAAAGCCCGTAATCCAGATGAAGATTGAGCTGGGTTTGCTCGACGATTTTGACGAGACCAACGGCATCAATGGCGTGGTTGACACTACCGGCGTAGGCACGAATCAAACCGCCAGCGCCGAGCTTGATGCCGCCAAAATAACGGGTGACGACGGCGACAAGGTTGGTCAGCTCACGTTTTTTAAGGATTTCTAGCATGGGGACGCCTGCTGTACCAGAAGGTTCCCCGTCGTCTGATGAGCGCTGAATTTCCTGATGCTTGCCAATCGTGAAGGCTGAAACGTTGTGGTTGGCTTTATGGTGTTGTTTTTTGATTGCCGTGATAAACTCACGCGCCTCATCTTCGCTCGTCACACGCTTGAGATGGCAAATAAAGCGAGATTTTTTGATGGCTTCTTCGAATATCACATCATTTTTAATCGTAATCGTCATAAAAATATTGTAACATTTTCTGATCAAATCCGTATAAGATAGTATGGATAACTTATACGGTCGCCTATTGACGCGACAAGAACTGGGCGATGACTTTGAAAATCTGCCTGAACATACTGTGACTTTTCCCGGGATGACACGCACTAACAAGTCGGTCACTTGTCAGCGCTGCGGGACGACATCTGCTCTTGAAACTGTCACCTTAGAAATCCCTGCCTATTTTTGTCCAGAATGTCTCCATCTCGGACGAGTTCGCTCTGATGAATTGCTTTATCACTTGCCCCAGCAAGGCTTCCCAGCTCAAGATAGCTTGCGCTGGACTGGGCAACTCACATCTTATCAGGCTGAAATCTCTAGGGAGTTACGCAATGCTGTCAATCAAAACTCTCAGATTTTAGTCCATGCCGTCACAGGGGCAGGGAAAACTGAGATGATTTACGCTGCCGTCGCCAAGGTCATCTCAAATGGCGGTGCTGTTGGGATTGCGACACCAAGAACTGATGTCGCCCGTGAGCTTCACGCCAGATTATCTCGTGATTTTTCGATTCCGATTTCACTCTTGCATGCTGATTCTGAGCCTTATTTTCCGACACCACTTGTCATCTCGACAACTCACCAGCTCTTGCGCTTTCGTCATGCCTTTGATTTGCTGATTATCGATGAAGTGGACGCCTTTCCCTTTGCGGACAATGACGCCCTATATTTTGCGGCTGAGCAATCTCGAAAGCCTGTGTCAACGCTGATTTACCTGACCGCAACATCTACTGACAAACTGGATAAATTAGTTAAAACTGGTCAATTAAAGCAGGTGGCTTTGTCCCGTCGTTTTCATGGCAATCCCCTCGTCGTGCCAAAACCCATCTTCAATAGCAGCGAAAAAGTCATCTACCGTTATATCACAAAACAGCGCGAAACTGGTTTTCCGCTCCTTATTTTCGCGCCCGTTATCGCCTTTGGGGAATTATTCGCTGAGCGCTTGCGTGGTCTGTTCCCTGATGAAAGGATAGGCTTTGTTGCCTCTACGAGTGAAAATCGTGCTGAGGAAATTGAACGCTTCCGACAAGGGCAGCTGACGATTTTAATCTCGACGACGATTTTAGAGCGGGGAGTGACTTTTCCTAAAGTCGATGTTTTTGTGATTCACAGTCACCACCGCCTCTTTACCAAATCTAGTCTGATTCAGATTGCTGGGCGTACTGGCCGGAGTCCCGAGCGTCCGACTGGTCTGGTCTACTTTTTTCATGCTGGTTTGACCAGAGAGATGACACGAGCCATCTCCGAAATTCGTCAGATGAATCGACTGGGAGGTTTCGCGTGACTGATTGCCTACTCTGCCATAAGACATTGACACCATTTTTCCAATTTTCGGATATTTTTTTGTCTCGAAAACCTCGGGAGACCGTTTGTCCAGACTGTTGGGCACAATTTGAAGTCATTTCAGAACGACATTGTCAGATTTGTTATAAACCTGATATTGATGGTAGGTGTCGCGATTGTCAGCAGATTACTGACCCTATTTTGCATCAAGCCATTTTTCATTATAATGCCTTTGCCAAGGCTTATTTTCAACATTACAAATTTCAAGGGGATTTTAGACTTCGTGCGGCTTTTAACACGGTTCTTGCAAGTCGTCTTAAAAATCAAACTATCGTGCCAATACCCGTTTCTCCTGAGCGTTTACAAAGTCGGGGCTTTAATCAAGTCACTGGCTTTTTAAGCAGCGCCAAGCTCCCTTACCTTGATCTCTTGACTAAGCAAGAAACCCGTCATCAGTCCCATAAAACACGGTCTGAACGTTTAGCGTCTGATAATCCATTTATCATGAAAGAACATGTCGCTATTCCTGATAAGCTAGTCATCTTTGATGATATTTACACCACGGGTACAACGCTCAGACAGGCTGCCAAGACACTAAAAAACGCAAGCTGCGCCCACGTTTCAACGTTTTCATTATTTCGCTAAGTTTAAAAAATCAGTGCCCAAATTTTAGGTAAGAAAATCAGCAAACCAACGAGAACGGCATAGAGTGAGATAAATAAAACCGCGCCTGCCGCCATATCCTTGGCATTTTTGGCGAGCATGGAAAAGTGATAATCACTTGCCAAATCGACGACATTTTCAATCGCCGAATTGATGATTTCACCAAAAATAACGAGGAAAATTGCCAGGAGTAAAAAGAGCCATTCCGTAATTGAAATCCTAAAAACAAAGCCAAACATGATGGCCACAATCGCACTCACGGCGTGTTTGCGCAAGTTACGTTCTTCACGAAAGGCTGTGATAATCCCAGTTAGGGCGAACTCAAGTGAGGCATAAACCGTCAGATTTTTCCATTTTTTAGCTGATTTTTTATCTTGTAAGGCCATAAGCTGTCAAAATCTCTTCCTGTAAAGCAAACATCACTTTTTCATCTTCTGGCACCATGTGGTCGTAGCCATTGATATGAAGAAAGCCATGTACCGCTAAAAATCCCATCTCACGCGCATAACTATGACCGTAATTATCGGCCTGTTCTTGCGCCTTTTCAATCGAAATATAAAGCTCGCCGATAAAACTATCAAAGTCTGCCAACTCAGCTTGAAGCTCCTCAGGCATGTCGAAATCTTCGCCAAAAGCAATCTCTTCTGGTTCATACTCTAAGCTGACCACATCTGTCGGCAAATCTTTGCCCCGATACTCTCGGTTAATAACTTGAATTTCATCATTCAAGACATAAGTGATGGCCATTTCTTTATTTTCAGGTAAATGAATAAAATCAGCCGCAAAGTTTAGCAACTTAATGGTATCCTGTTGCACTGTTTCAGATACTTGACCTGTCTTGTCTTGCATTTCAATGTACACGCTCAACTCCTCCTTTCTCTGTTTGAGCTTCGACAAACGGGATCATTCGTGACCCTTGGTCTGCTCAAAATCTTTTAAATAAGCTGTTAATTTTGACCGAAGTTCACCATGCTTATTTTCATCATACGCAT
Source organism: Pseudolactococcus reticulitermitis (assembly GCF_002260845.1). Taxonomy (GTDB): domain Bacteria; phylum Bacillota; class Bacilli; order Lactobacillales; family Streptococcaceae; genus Pseudolactococcus; species Pseudolactococcus reticulitermitis. The sequence continues at coordinate 299,432 of NZ_BEDT01000003.1, forward strand.
AAGCATCATCAAACCAATAGGATGCATCGTAAAGCCAGACCGGCTTTTTCAAACGTTCAGGTGCTTCTGACAGATAACGCGGAAAAATATGAGCATGTAGGTAGTTATCTGTATTGCCTAGAATATCATAATTTATCCGCAGACAATCAGTCTCAGCAAGCAGTGCATCCCCAATCACGGATATATCCGTTAAGAATTGGCTGCGCTCTGCCAACGTCAAATCATTTAGACTGAACACTTCACGCTTGGGTAAAAGGACACAGTAGCCTGCTAAAAATTGCGTGTCGCCAATACAGGCAAAACCAGATGGCATCTCCACCATCACCATTGGATTCTCACCACGCTGGGCTGCTTCAATTCGATTCTCCCGCCAATCACTCATGTCGTTTTCCTTCTGATTGTCCCTGTTCCTGCGTATCATCTTCGTAAGCTCGAATAATCTCAGCTACAACAGGATGTCTGACCACATCTTTAGCCGAGAAATAGACAAAAGCAACCTGCTTAATGTTAGCGAGTTTATCTTTGGCATCAATCAAGCCTGACTTAGCGTGTCTCGGTAAATCAATTTGGCTGACATCGCCGTTGATAACCATTTTAGAGTTAAAGCCTAACCGCGTCAAAAACATTTTCATTTGCATGGTGGTGGTATTTTGCGCCTCATCTAAAATGACAAAGGCATCATCCAAAGTTCGACCCCGCATATAAGCCAGCGGTGCGATTTCTATCGTCCCTCGCTCAAGCATGCGCTCGACTGTCACTTTGCCTAAGACATTGTATAAGGCATCGTAAATCGGACGCAAATAGGGATCGACTTTTTCCTGCAAATCACCCGGCAAGAAACCGAGATTTTCACCGGCTTCGACCGCAGGGCGTGTCACGATAATCCGCTTGACCTGCCCCCGACGTAGGGCTGTCGTTGCTAAAACAACAGCCAGATAAGTCTTACCCGTCCCCGCCGGACCAATGCCAAAGGTAATATCATGGTGCAAGATATCCTCGACATAAATTTTCTGACCTAGGGTTTTAACCCGAATCGGTTTACCATTACTATCTTTGGTGATTTCCTCTTCGTAAAGGGCGATAAATTTATCGATTTCGCCATTTCGTGCCATGGTCAGAGCTGTGACAACATCGGGTGTATTCACCGTCTGCCCCCGTCCTACCAAGACGAGCAAGGCCTGCAAGACCAAGCGTGTCAATTCATTTTTCTCGTCAGAGTCTGAGACCACCTGAACCACTTCACTACGAAAATGGATGGTCACACCAATCGCGTCTTCCAGATATTTCAGGTGCTTTTCTTGCGCACCAAAAAGATTGGCGCCATCATCAGGATGATTGAGTTTGATTTCAAGAGAGTTCAAATGGCTTTGTCTTCTTTCTTATCTTCTTTTTCTGCTGCTTCACGCGCCAACCGCAATTTGCGATTGGGATTGTATTTATCAAATAGCTCAGCAATTTTTTCTGGTGGCCAAGCATCCGCAGAGGCGATGAAATTGCCTTCATCATCTCGATTTCCGATAATTTTAAAACCCATCTATCTTGCTACCTCCAAATCGTCAGGAACTGTATTTTATACTTAAATGCATCTAATCAGTCCACAAATTCAAATTCGAAATTACCAATTCTGACAATATCGCCGTCTTTAGCACCACGGCCACGGAGGTCTTCATCAATGCCCATACCACGCAATTGACGGGCAAATTTAAAGACTGACTCGTCATGGTCAAAGTTCGTCATGGTAAAGAGTTTTTCAAGTTTCTCACCAGATAAAATCCATGACGCATCATCATCACGCGTAATCTCATAGTCACGCGTGCCTTCATCAAAGCCATAGTAAGCTTCTTTATTATCATCCGCAAAGTCTGCGTCGTCATACAATGGAAATTCAGGTGTTTCACTTAACAATTCTGCTGTTGCTTCAAGCAAGTTTTGTAACCCTTGGCGTGAAATACCAGAAACTGGGAAAACTTGCGGTTTATCTTCAAACTCTTCATAGTTGGCAAAGAGTTTTGCTTTAAATTCAGCTAGATTTTCTTCTGAGTCTGGCATATCCATTTTGTTGGCGACGATAATTTGTGGGCGCTCCATGAGGCGGAGGTTATAGCCTTCCAGCTCATCATTGATGGCGACATAATCATCGTAAGGCTCGCGCCCTTCCATACCACTCATGTCAATCACATGTAGTAACACACGTGTCCGTTCAATATGGCGCAAGAACTGTGTTCCTAAGCCGATCCCTTGGCTAGCGCCCTCAATCAAGCCTGGCATATCCGCAACGACAAAACTTTCGCCGTCGCCAACCCGTACCATGCCAATATTTGGCACTAGCGTTGTAAAGTGGTAAGCGCCAATTTTTGGACGGGCGTTTGAAATCACACTTAACAAGGTTGATTTGCCAACTGACGGGAAACCAACGAGGCCGACATCTGCCAAAACACGAAGTTCTAGTAACAAGGTGCGTTCTTCTCCTGGTTCACCATTTTCAGCGATTTCTGGTGCAGGGTTTCTAGCTGTCGCGAAGCGAATATTCCCACGACCGCCACGACCACCATGTGCCACGGTAAAGGTCTGACCGGGCGCTAACAAATCGACCAAAATCTTATCTGTCTCGAAATCTTTAACCGTTGTCCCTTGCGGCACTTTAACGATCAAGTCCTCTGACCCACGGCCGTGCATCCCTTTATTCATCCCTTTTTCGCCGGGTTTGGCCTTGAAATGACGGTTATAGCGAAAGTCCATGAGGGTGCGCAGCCCCTCGTCAACGACGAAAATCACGTCGCCACCACGGCCACCGTCACCACCTGCAGGCCCACCATCTGGTACGTATTTTTCTCGACGGAAAGAAACGGCGCCATCGCCACCTTTGCCGGCTTTCACTTCAATTCGTGCTGTATCTAAAAACATTGACATGTTGTCACCTTGATTTTCTGTAATTTACTCTATAGTTAACTCCATTATATCAAAAAACGCGAGCTTTCGCTCACGTCTTCTGTCATTAAATCAGTCTTTTAATTTAACATTTTATGATTGTGCTTTGTAGGCTTCTGCTTCAACAGTATTGGCCCAAACAAAGTGACCTGGCTTGATTTCCTGGAAGCTAGGCTTATCTGTCTCATAGTCATGAATGGTGTCATCATAAACGATGAGTTGTTTCTGACGTTCAAGCGCTGGGTCAGGAATTGGCACAGCTGACAAGAGTGATTTGGTGTAGGGATGGATTGGATTGTTAAACAATTCTTCCGTTTCTGCCATTTCCACGATGTCACCATGATAAATCACGGCAATGCGATCACTGATAAAATGCACGACTGACAAGTCATGGGCGACAAAAAGGTAAGTCAAGCCTTTTTCTTCTTGCAAGCGTTGCAGGAGGTTGAGGACTTGGGCACGAATTGACACATCAAGCGCTGAAATCGGTTCATCAGCGATGACCAAACGTGGCTCCATGACAAGCGCCCGTGCAATCCCAATCCGTTGCCGCTGACCACCTGAGAACTCATGTGGATAACGTGACAGATGTTCAGGCAGCAAGCCAACTTCTTTCAGCATGGCTTCAACTTTTGCTTTTCTGTCCGCCTCGTCCTTGTACATGTGGTAATTATAAAGACCTTCTGAGATGACATAATCCACTGTCGCCCGCTCATTAAGTGATGCGGCAGGATCTTGGAAAATCATCTGAATATCTTTCGTCAATGCTTCTTTTTCTGAACTAGATAATTTGGTATTGATTTTCTTACCGTCAAAAATAATATCGCCCGTTTCGATATTATTTAAGCCCATAACGGCACGGCCAATGGTTGTCTTACCCGAGCCAGATTCGCCTACAAGGGCGAATGTTTCGCCTTTGTAGATGTCAAAGTTGGCATTTTTAACCGCAACGTTTTTATTTTTACCTTCACCAAAAGAAATCGAGAGGTCTTTGATTTCTAATAATTTTTCAGCCATGCTTAAGCCCCTCCTTCTTTTGCGTAAATTTTAACCATTTTGGCATGTAAATCTTGGATGCCTTCTGGTTTTGTTAATTCTGGTGCCCGCTCATCCAGCAACCATGTTTTTGCCCAATGCGTCTCACTAACTGGGAATTTTGGTGGGCTTTCAACAAAGTCAATCGCCATCGGTTTTGGATTACGCGGCGCAAAGGCATCCCCTTTAATTTCAGAATAAAGAGAGGGTGGTGTACCCGCAATTGAGTAAAGTTTTTCAGTCGTCGCAAGTTGTGGCAAGCTAGAGAGCAACGCCCAAGTATAGGGGTGACGGCTATCATAGAAGATATCTTCAACCGTACCGTACTCAATGATTTCACCAGAATACATGACCGCAACTTTATCAGCGATAGATGCCACCACACCTAAGTCATGGGTGATGAAAATCATGGCAAAACCATACTCTTCTTTTAATTCTTTCAAGAGCGCAATGATTTGCGCCTGAATCGTCACATCAAGGGCTGTTGTCGGTTCATCACAAATCAAAACTTTTGGCCGTGATGACAAAGCAATCGCGATCACAATCCGTTGACGCATGCCGCCAGAGTATTGGAAAGGGTATTCATCATAGCGTTTTTCAGCTTCCGGAATGCCGACACGATTCATCAAGTCAATGGCGATGGCCTTAGCCTCCTCAGCTGTTTTGCCTTGATGTTTAATGACCGTTTCAGAGATTTGGCTGCCAATGGTTTTAATCGGATTCAGCGAGGTCATCGGGTCTTGAAAGACGGTCGAAATTTGACTCCCCCGAATTTTTTCCCATTCGGCATTTGTTTTCAAATCCGTTAAATTCATGTCGCCATAAGTCACTGCCCCAGTGGCAACAGAACCATTTGCTTCTAACATCCCCGTGAAAACTTTCGTGAAAACTGATTTACCAGAGCCTGATTCCCCTACGAGCGCTAAGGTTTCCCCCTCATGCAAGTCGACTGAAATATTACGAATGGCACGCAAAGTGCGATTACGGACTTGAAATTCAACACTAATATCCTTTGCAGAAAGGATAACTTTTTTATTTGACATAATCATCGCTTCCTTTCTACTGGTGCGTGCGTGGGTCACTTGCGTCAGCAAGGGTTTGACCTACGATATAGAGTGAGACAGTTACCAGACCAAGAATCAAGACTGGAATCCAGAAAAGATAGGCATGGTTGGTAATGTTGTCCGTATAATCAGCAATGATACGTCCAAGAGATGGGGTATCAGATGGCAAACCAACGCCTAGGAAACCAAGAAAGACTTCCAAAGAGATGAAGACTGGCATCTGATTACTGATAATTGTGACAATAACTGAGATGAGATAGGGTAAAATGTTTTTGCTAATCATCGTCGCAGATTTTGTACCGAGTGTGCGAGAAGCAATGTTATATTCGCGGTCACGATACATGATCACTTGGACACGAATCTGGTAGGCAATGCTGACCCAAGAAGTCACACACATGGCAAACAACAAATTCCCGAAACCTGATCCAAAGGCAAAAGACAAGACGAGGAGCACCAAGACTTGTGGCACGTTGTTGACAACGTTATAGACTTCAATCATGAACTTGTCGATTGATTTTGACAAGCCCCAGATAGCGCCCACAATCACACCAATAAGCGTTGAAATCAATGTCGCAAGCATAGCGATTGAAATTGACGTTTTCGCGCCTGCCCAAACAGCATCAAAAAGTGATTGACCTGTCGCGTCAGTCCCAAACCAATTTTTTAAGTTAGGATAGTTATAACGCAGGCTAAAATCATCGATTTTTCCTGAGTTAATCACTTTATAACCCGAAAATATCGGTTGGAAAAAGCTTATCAAAAGCAAAGCAATCAGCAAAACGAGCATCGTAATCGCGAGTTTTGAAGAAAGGAACTTGCGCCCCACACTCTTCCAATAAGAGTAAAGTGGTGCACTGATGACTTCAGATTCGTCGCCTTTGGCAGGGACGAATGAAAATAATTCTTGATCTGACATCTTACTTTTCTCCTTTCGCTAATTTAGTTTTTGATTTTGTTTTTGTTTTTGTCGCAAATTGAATCCGTGGATCAATGATTTGCATGACAAGGTCACCTATCAAGACAGCAAAGACTGCCAAAGTCGTCAAGATAAAGGTAATCCCGACAACTATCGGCGTGTTATTGGCAGCAATCGAATCTGGTAACATTTTACCAAGACCCGGAATGAGGAAAATCGTTTCAGTCATCGTCGCACCAGCGATTGCTGTAACAATAGCCGATGGAATCCCATTGACAACTGGAATCGCTGCATTTTTAAAGATATGTTTACGTGAAATTTCTTTTTCAGATAGACCTTTGGCACGTGCAAACTTGATATAGTCAGCAGACTGTTGGTCGACCATATAACGACGCATCCACATGGTCAATGCTGGCGTCTGAATCAGCGCAATAATAATCGTTGGCATAACATAAGTTGCCACATTGCTTGCGCCGAGTGTCGTAAATGAGCCCGGTAAGCCAATCAATGAGCCGAGGAATCTGTCGGTATAGATAACCGCCAAACTTGGCAGAGCAATCAAGGCTGTGATAAAAATCAAGCCAAAACGGTCAATGATGCTACCCGCATGACGGCTGAAATAAACTGCAAGGACAGTTGAGAAAAGATAAGCTAAAATAATCCCTAGAATTGAAATTCGCGCTGAGTTAGCCATCATCGACGGATCTTGATAGACATTTTTCACATTTGTATAGTCATCTTTGAAAATCTGTTTCATCCGATCGCTTTGATTTTTAGGACTTTGATAAGTTGCCGTATGAATGTCCATAGATGTATTCATCTTCTTGCCATCAGCAAGCGTTATTTGACGTGTGACCGTTTCCCCTTGACCACTTGTCAAAACATCGACAACTGACCGACCGCTAAAGGTTGGGTAGGATTGTCCCAAATTAATCGTGATGAATTTTTGGTGGATAAATGGGAAGGCGCCATCAACATACAGCAAGTATTTGTGTTCAGTACCTGAACCAATGATGGCAGGTCCGCCACCTTTTTCCCACGTGAACTTGATAAACCGCTTGAGGTCAGGATTGGCCTTATCTTGGATTTTCCAAGGATGATCAATCTGAATCAGGTTGGCATAAAACTTCCCGACCCGTTGCCAAATGGGGATTTCACGTGTGGCATAAATCTTCTTAGAAATTGGTAATTGTTCAATTTTCCAATTGCCTTTGACAGATTTTGCCCACTTTTCAGCCGCTTGCAGATTGGCTTTGCTGTCTGTGCCGTCATATTTAGGGTCAATTTTTTCGACTTTAAGAACCAAATCTTTTTGATTCAAGTAGTCGATATAACCTTGACGATCAAAGACTGCATTTTCATACTCACGACGTGCGTCAGCTTTACCTGCAACACGCGCGTATTGCTCATCTGATACAAAAATCTGACGACGTGGAATTAAACTAAAGACGAGTGCGTAAACAATCGTTGTCACAATAACAATGGACAACAGAGCTCGCAACACTCTAAAAAAGATATATTTTTTCATCTATTTCAAACCGTTCTATATTAAGAATTAAGATACTCACGTTCAGTTGATTGATGGTTAGCTAGTAGCTATTTCGGAAAGGACAAATCAGATAGTCTCTCTAAACGCAAAACTGAGACCAGAAGTCTCTAGTCTCACCTTTGCTTCATCCTATACTCACTCTATTCAATCAAGCATAAAATCAAACCACTTTCGCTACCTCTCGTCAAGAGGCGACCGATCAGTTCTAAATTAAGAGCTTGGCTGGTCGCCTCATCTCATCTGACAAGGACTTCAAAAGTTCCTATTTACTATTTACGACGATAGGCGCTAGGCGTGGTTGCTATTATTTGTCAGCTGCTTTTGCTTTTTCTTCAACTTCAGCTTGCCATTTTTTCAACGCTTTTTCATATTCTTTGGCAGTGACTGTCTTATCACTTACTTTCTTGTATTTATAAGAGTAAGCCGTTGAGCCAACACCGTTAGAATCAATTTTTGTAAATGGTACTTCATTTTGCATCAACGGTACAGCACCTGTTGAATAAACTGGTACGATGATACCATTATCAATCAACCATGCCTCAGCTTTAGCAAATGCTGTATAGCGGGCATCATTATCATCTGAGATGGCATTAGCTGTGTCTAACAGTTTTTGGTAGGCAGCAATATCCACGGCAGCTTTAGCAGCGACACCTTTATCTTCGCCTTCAAGTGTCACATCTGGTTCAAAACCGATTTTGATGGTAATATCGCCTTGTTTTGGTGACAAGATGTTGAGGTAAGTACCTGGGTCAGCATAGTCTGGTCCCCATCCTGAAATATTAAAGTCATAGTCAGCTTCAGCGGCTGTCTTGAATGAGAAGGTTGCTTGTGTCCAAGGATCCATGGCAAGTTTGATTGTATTCAATTTCACTTCGCCATCGAAAGCTTTTTGGAAAGAGTTTTCCAGTGAGGCTGCTGAAGCGATGTTAATTGTGCTTGTATCCTGAACTGGAAAGTCCAAAACAATCGGGTTTTCTTTTGAAATCTCAACGCCTTCTGCTTTCAAAGCTGCTTTAGCTTTGGCAAAGGCTGCCTTGGCTAGGTCAAGATTATAAGTTGCATTTTTACCTTGCTCAACTGATGCTTTAGACCAGTTGTCATTATCCATCTCTTGGAGGCTAGATTGAACGGCAGTACCGTAATCTTTACCCGCAATCGTCACGAAATCATACGGTACAAGCGTGTTACGAACAAGTTTTTCAGCACCTTCTTCACCAACACGTTGGGCAGTATATTTGGCTTTATCAAAGGCAAAACTGATGGCTTGACGGAAATCTTTGTTCAACACAGCTTTTTTAGTTGCTGTTTTCTTAACGTCTGTATCGTGGGCTGTATGGCTGTAATTTTGACGGTTGAGGTTAAAGTAACCGAAGTAAGAGTTAGACTCTTGTGCCGTCCAAAGGACATTAGCTTTATCGACATCTTTGAAATATGGCATGGTTGGATAAAGTTGTGCTTTGTTGTATTTACCAGATGTATAATTTTGATACAAATCTTCTGGTTTTTTACCATCGTAGAATGACAATTTGACATTTTTGATGTGGACGTTTTTCTTATCCCAATAAGCGTCGTTAGCTTTATATTCAATGGCTGATTTGTTATCAAATTTAGTCGCGATGTAGGCACCATTATAAAGGATACCATCTGTCGCCACTTTACCAAAGTCTTTGCCTTTTTCTTTCAAGAATTCAGCATTGATTGGGTACAAGATACCATAAGTCGCTTTAGAGTTCCAGAAAGATTCTGGTTGGTTCAAGGTATACGTGACTGTGCCTGCTTTATCGTCAGCTTTGATCCCAACTTTTGAAAAGTCTTTATCCTTACCGCTGGCATAGTCTGCAAGCCCTGTAATCGAATCGCTAACCAAGTAAAGTGTTTCAGAGTTGCTGTCTGCTGCGTGTTTCAAACCAGTAACCCAGTCAGACGGTTTCACTTCAGCATAGTCATTGCCGTCAGCGTCGACCCATTGAACGTCTTTACGAATATGGTAAGTGTAAGTTTTACCATCTTCTGAGACATCCCAAGATTTAGCCAAGGCTGGCTCGATTTGACGGTATTGGTCATACGCCACGAGACCATCAACGAAATTGGCTGTGTTTTCAGCTGTGTATCTTTGACCTGAGAAAACATAATCCAAGGTTTCAGGGTCATTTTGGTAATAGAATGAATAATCTTTACCTTCCGAATCACCAGAACCAGATTTGTTACCACAAGCTGCGAAAAGCCCCAAAGCTGCTACTGACATCAAACCGATGCTTACCATTTTTGTCTTTTTTGTCATATTCTTCTCCCATGTTATATTGCGTTAATAAAAGTATCCACTTTGTTAGTTTACTTAATTTTGTCTTAAATGTCAAGATATTCAGACATTTCTTTTTTTATTAGAACCCTTGTTTTCGCTGTACGATTCTCAAAGGTTTTAAATAACATTTGTTTGTTATTCTAAAAAACAATCTTTAACCACTTACTCTGCCCCAACAGGTGACGTTTCAGATGACTCTGTGGCTTGTGTGTTGTCGGTACTATCACTACCGTCAGTTTCCGCGCCGGTCGGTGTTTCACTACCATTAGCATCTGACTTATTATCTGTTTTATTCGCAGCAGCAGCTTCTTTGGCTTTTTGTTCTTTTTCTTTTTCGTCATCTAAATCTTGCTGATAAGCATCTTTAGACTTAGCATAGATGCCGGCCTCCATATCCACAACGCTCGGTTCTGTCAAGTTCGACGCAACGCTGGTGTAATACGGGAGTTTTTCAGCCATTTGACTCAAAGGCACACGAACTTGGTGGCCATCTTTCATGTCAAGCGCAATGAAGTCTGGCGTGACTTTCGTCGGCACCTTGGTCACTGTTGTGATTTGCGCTTTTATCTCAGGCTTAAGTGTCTCATACGCCAGCACAAATGCCTTAACTTCTTCGGCGCTAAAACCGTCTAAAACAGGCAATCCAGCTAGTTTCTGAGCATCCACTGGCTCCTGCGTCAAAATCTCGCCATTTGATAGGACTAGCTGATATGCGCCACCAGTTTTCAGATAAACACTCTCGCCATACTCGATGATTTTAGCCTTAAATTTATTGGGGAATAGCCAAGTGATTTTAGCCGACTTGACACGCGGAAAGGTCTGCTCGATTTTAGTCGATATGGCAGTCGATTTCTTCATCACGCGCCAGACATGGTCATTTGTTTTGATGCCCGTTGCTTCAGCAATTTGCTCTGTTGATTCATGCACATTGCCAGTTGCAGTGAAACCAGCGATTTTACTGAGCGGTGATATGACATAAATACTGCCTAGAAAGAAGAGTGTTGCCACCAAGATAAAAGGCCAAATTTTACTGAGTACTTCAGAAATTTCACCATCATCTTTTGGTCTTGTCTTAAATTTGAAGCGTTGAAAGAAAGGCGTTTTTACTTCATCTGCTGATAGCTGAGTAGGTGTTGCTTCGTATTTTTCAACGACTGACTCGACCTTGACTGGCTGCTTTTTCCGCTTTTCTTCACGCGCCAGTTTCGCCGCTTCTTCCTTCTTCTTCTTTTGAAATTCAGCGTGCTGTTGCTGCCAAGGTGTCAGTTCAGGTTGTTTCTCTTTATCTGCCATTTAATACATCCTTGAGCACTTGATATAAGCGGTTGCTGGCGTCTGGCACACCCTCACGCAAAGCATTCTCTGCCATTTGCCGATAGGTCACATCATCTAACAAGAGGCTGTCAATCGCCCCGACAATGCTCGTGCCAGTCAGCTCAGCATTTTTAATCATAATCGCAGCACCGGCATTTTCAAGCGCCTCTGCATTTTTCGTCTGATGATCCGCCGTCACATAAGGACTTGGCACCAAGATTGACGGCAGACCGAGCGCCGTAATTTCAGCCAGCGTCGTCGCACCTGCCCGTGATAAAATCAAATCGGCATCATTCAAAACTTCGACCATGTTATGAATATAAGGGACGATTTTGATATTTTCTTTTTGGTTATAGGTTGTGAAGATGTCTGAAAATTCAGGGTCGTTGTAGTAAATTTCGCCTGAGGCGTATAAAATCTGATAAGCTTTCGTTGCCAGTTCAGGCAGTGCTTCGACGACTGCTGTATTGATTTTGAGCGCCCCACGACTGCCACCAAAAATGACGATCGTCTTCTTGTTTGATTTCAAACCGTATTGGTCAAGGACATGACTATCATCTGTCAAATCAGCCACTTCCTGAGCTCTTGGATTGCCCGTAAAGACCGTTTTCTTAGACGGGAAAAATGCCCCTGCCTCTTGGAAAGCCAGCGCAACACGCGTTGCATAACGACTTAGGAACTTATTGGTCACCCCAGGAATCGAGTTCTGTTCATGCACAATTGTCGGAATTTTTAGCTTGGCTGCAGCATAAATCACAGGACCCGCAACATAGCCACCTGTCCCAATGACCACATCCGGTTGAAAAGCCTTGATCACTTTTTTCGCATCCGATACCGATTTGAGAAATTTATAGACGGTTTTGACATTTTCAGGCGACAAAGATCGTTTGAAGCCTTGAATATCTATCGTTTGAAAGTCAATCCCATTTTCTGGAACGATTTTCGATTCCAACCCCTTTTTCGTGCCAATATAAAGCACCGACACATCTGGCTCAACCGTCTTGAGATAATTGATAAAACTAAGTGCTGGATAGATATGGCCTCCCGTACCCCCACCACTAACAATGATTTTCATGATTATTTTTCTTCCAATCCAGTAAAAGCGTCAATAAATAAGTCGCCGCGTTGTTCAAAAGTCTTGTATTGATCCCAGCTCGCATTGGCAGGGCTTAAAAGGACTGTGTCGCCAGCTTCAGCCTTGCTGTAGGCTAATACCGCTGCCGTCGCGACATTCTCACTATCATAGACAGGAATCGCGAGAGATTCTGCCAGCGCGCGAAGTTTTGGCGCTGTTTCGCCAAAGACAATCATGCCTTTCAAATCAGCAACATCCGCCGACAACTCCTCAAAACCATTGCCACGGTCTAAACCACCAGCTAAAAGCCAAAGCGTGCGGTGATTAAAACCTGACAAGGCTTTCTGAGTTGCCAAAATATTGGTCGCCTTGCTGTCATTATAAAACTTGATGTTCGCTTTTTGCCCCATGTATTGCAAGCGGTGTTTAACGCCTGAAAATGTCGTCAGGACACTGAGAATTGCTGTATTTGACACACCGGATAACTTGGCAACACAAATCGCAGCCAAGGCATTTTCGACATTATGCTCACCAGGTAGGGATAAATCAGCTACAGGCATGATTTTTTCAGCTTTGAAGTAAATATGACCGTCTGCAACATAAGCACCCGTTGAAACAGTCTCAGTTGTTGAAAAAGGCACGACTTGCGCTGCTGTCAAAGCTGCCCTGTTTCTGAGTTTGGCTTGATTAAAATTCAGCACCAAAAAATCATCGGCAGTCATATTTTCTTGAATCCGCCATTTAGCCGCTTCATAATTTTCCTGAGAGCCGTGATAATCCAGATGTGCTGAAAATAAATTGGTCATCACTGCGATTTTCGGACGAAAAGCTGCTATCCCCATTAATTGGAAGCTTGACAGCTCCATAATCAAGGTTTCATCAGCCGTCGATTTCGACGCGACATCAGAGGCAGGAAAGCCAATATTGCCTGACAATTTAGCAACTTTACCGTCAGCATTCAAAATATCTGCAATCAGCGTCGTTGTTGTTGTTTTACCATTAGTACCCGTAATCCCAACAATCGGCGACTCAGAAATGAGATAGGCCAGCTCAACTTCCGTGATAATCGGAATCTTCAAGGCTGCTGCCCGCTCAACCATTGGATTATTGTAGGGAATACCCGGATTTTTAACCATGACCGAAAAATCTTCTTCTAGCAAGTCCAGTGGATGACCACCTGTCACGACTTTAATCCCTTCAGTTAGTAAATCTTGGGCTGCTGGATTTTCATCGAAAGGCTTGCCGTCGTTTACCGTGACGATAGCGCCTAGTTGATTGAGCACACGCGCCGCTGATTCTCCAGACTTTGCCAGACCCAGCACCAATACTTTTTTATTTTCAAAATTTGTGATTGTTTTCATGCTTGTTTTCCTTATCGGTCAATTCAAATCGTATTTATATCCTTTAATTCTACCGTTTTTATCGTCATTTTTCAATACTCAGCCACGCGCACAAAAAAATACTTAGACGCCTATTTTCCTAAATCTCTCTAGAAAAGCTATTCGTTAAGCATTTTTGGTATCGTCACTTCTATATTAAATTTTCTTTAAAACTTAATGACTAATTCAATCGCCTTAAATGGCATCAGCATCTTCTTCGCCTGTGCGAATGCGGATGACATTTTCAACCGGTAAGACGAAGATTTTGCCATCGCCAACTTCACCTGTCTGTGTCGTTTCACGGATAACTTCAATCAATTTCGAAACACGTTCTTCGACCGTGACAATCTCAATCTTAATCTTAGCCAACAAGGTCGTGTGCAATTTTTGCCCTCTGACATATTCGACAAAACCTTTTTGATTGCCATAACCCAAAACTTGTGTGACCGTCATCCCTTTCGCCAAATCATTTTTGACCAAGGCATCTTTTAAATCTTCTAATTTTTCAGTGCGAATAATCGCCTCTACTTTTTTCATTTTTTCTTCTCCTTCTCAAGTTTCAGCGTTTAGCTATCTAGTCCCATAAATGTCGGATAAGCCGTTTCATCATGCTCACTATCATCTAAGCCAATCGCTTCTTCGCGGTCACTCACTCGAATCGGCGTAAAGCGCGAGATAACCTTGATGATGACAAAGGTGGCAATGGCGCTAAAGACAATGGTAAACAAAATCGCTTCAAGTTGTGCCAAAAGTAGCTTGCCCGAACCATAAATCACACCTGCATAACCTTTTTCTAAGGCAAGTGATGGCATCGTGAAAATTCCGGTGACAATCCCACCAAAGATACCACCTACGCCATGGGCGCCAAAAGCGTCCAAGGCATCATCATAGCCCAATTTATGTTTGATAACTGAGATGAAAAAGTAAGAAATCGGCGATACAAGCGCCCCAATCAAGAGAGATGACCAGAGCGAGACGAAACCTGCACCTGGCGTGATGGCAACCAAACCGACAACCAAACCAGTTGACGCCCCGACCAAGGTCGGTTTACCAATCGTAAGCTTCTCAATCAAGACCCACGATAACATGGCTGCCGCTGCTGCCGTATTCGTCGTCAGCAAAGCATGTACAGCAAGACCATCTGCAGCAAGCGCTGAGCCAGCATTGAACCCAAACCAACCAAACCAGAGCAGACCTGCACCTAATAGCACAAAAGGAATATTGTGTGGTCGGTATTCTAACCGTGCATAGTCACGACGACGCCCCAAAACAATTGATAAGACTAAGGCACTCACACCCGATGAGATATGAACAACATTACCTCCCGCAAAGTCAATCGAATGAATCTGCGCCAAGAAGCCACCACCCCAAACCATGTGTGCCAGTGGATAATAAACGATAATTAACCAAAAAACCATAAAAATGACAAGTGGTGTGAAACGCATCCGCCCAACCACTGAACCTGTCAAAATCGCAACTGTAATAATCGAGAACATCATCTGAAAGCCAGCAAAAAGGGCATCTGGAATTTCAAGACCATGTAAGTTGTTGTCAGAAATACTGACATCACAAAAGAACGCATGACCGAAATTTCCAATCCATGTGCCATCTCCAGAAAACGACAAACTGTAACCAATCACCACCCAAAGAATAGACGCTATTCCTAGTGGCATAACCGCCATCAGCATGGTATTAATCACGTTTTTACGCCGTTCTAAGCCACCATAGAAAAATGCAAGCGCCGGGGTCATCAGCAAAACCATAGCAGCGCAGATGATGATAAATGCAATACTTCCTGAGTTCATAGACATCTCCTAAAATCGTCTCAAATGATGAGCTATCGCTCAATTTGCATTTCGGTGTTAGATTTTCTAACACCTGAGTTATGTTTTATATTCTAACACAGAAAAAAGAACTTGTAAATAGGAAATATTCAAAAAATTCAAACAAAAATATTAAGTACAAAAAAAACGCTGCAAGCGCAACGTTTTAAGTTATTATTTTAAATCAGCTTTAGGCAGAACCAGCGTAAAGACAGAGCCTTTGCCCAATTCCGATTCGACAGAAACAGAACCATGGTAGATTTGCGCAATGTTGGCGATAATAGAGAGCCCTAAGCCAGTTCCCCCAATCTCACGATTCCTAGCCTTATCAGCACGAAAGAAGCGTTCAAAAACATGCGCCTTATCTTCTTCACAAATGCCCAAGCCACGGTCAGCAACTGATGTGATAATATGTTTGTCATTTTCAGATAGGGTGACTTTGACAAAACTTTCTCCCTCACCAGAATACTTGATGGCATTATCTATCAAAATTGTCAAAGCTTGAATATAATGGTTCTGATTAATCTGCGCTTTAGCCTGAGGATCATCTAACTTATCCTCAAAAGTAAACTCACTTGTCTGATGAATCATTTTCATATTATTGATCAAGTCAGTAACGCTGTCTTCGACGACTGTTTCTTCTGTTATAAAGTCATCTAACTGTTTCAAACGGCTAATATCTAGCATGTCCTGAATCATACTCGACATTTTTTTGATTTCGTGTCGAGAGGCTTCTAAAGACTCGACCAATTGTTCTGGGTCATCTTTCCCCCAGCGCAACAAGAGGTTGATATGACCATCTAGCACAGCAAGCGGTGTCCGAAGTTCATGACTGACATCCGATACAAATCGCTCCTGCCCTTCAATATAATCATGCGTTTTAGACATCATCTGATTAAAGACATCTGCTAGCTCTTCAATTTCATCACCAGAATGAATCTCAACTTCTTCAAATTCACTAGAAGGCGAATACGTTCTTTTTTTCATAGCAGCATACAGTTTGGACAATGGTTTCAAAAAATGATTTGAGACGAAGTAACCAATAAAATTAGCCAGGAACATGGCAACAATCTCTAGCGCAATGAGGATAAATAAAAGCTTATTGCGAATATTGTAGTAAAACTCTAGATTATTAAAGGATTGTAAATAACCAATAACCTGACCTGTTTTTTTTGACTTAATCTCTCGCGTCGTGATGTAACCCGACTGATTATCAATTGTCACAATCACAGGTGCTGTGGATTTTTTATTGGCTAGTGGTATACTTGAGGATTGTGTCGTGAAAATCATTTGACCACTGACATCATAAACCTGAAAAGAGCGCCAACTAACACCGGGGATACCGACTGCCTCAGCAGACTTAATCACATGACCCGCTTCATCATAAAGATTATCAAGTACGTTGGGCTCTTGATAATCTAGATACTTGTAAATATTATCAGGTGTTAAGTTATCACTACTCGTCTCTAATTTTTTAGCGGCGCTGTCTACGACGCTAACCAAGCCATCTTTTTCACCCTCTAAAAAATAGAGAACAGAGCTCTGATAGGATATGATTACAAAGATTGTAAAAACCAAAAAACAGAAAATCATATTGGCAAAAGACCATTTGAGCATGATACTCCGCTTTTTCGGTTGCCTTTTATTAGAGGGTATCTTTCCCATCACCTTCTCCTGAATATTTTTTCATATATTGCTGTCTACTTGAAACACATCGGCTATGTACACCAATAAGCTGACTTTCGTCAGCTTATTAATCTTGTAACTATGAAGGCTTGCTTAGTTATTTTCGCGTAACATGTAACCCAAACCACGAACCGTTTGGATGTATGAATCTTTGCCTTTTTGGTCGAGTTTGTTGCGGAGGTAACGGATATAGACGTCAACAACGTTCGTTTCTGTGCCTTCTTCGTAGCCCCAAACATTTTGAACGAGTTGTTCACGTGTGACCACATCATTGACGTTTTTCATCAAGGTTGTCAACAAATCGTATTCACGTTTTGTCAAATCAATGATTTCGTCACCACGTTGGACTTGACGGTTTTTCTTGTTGATGATTAAATCACGGAAAGTTGTGCCGTCAGTCTTCTTACGTTTTTGGACTTCACGATCTTGACGACGGAAGTTAGAACGTAAACGCGCCAGCAACTCCTCAATCGCGAATGGTTTTGTGATGTAGTCGTCTGCACCAATGTCAAGACCAGCGACTTTGTCCATTGTACTATCACGAGCTGTCATGATGGTAATCGGTGTTTGTTTTTCATTGCGCAAGCGACGGGCGACTTCGAAACCGTCCAATTCTGGCAACATCAAATCCAAAAGGATCATGTCCCATTCTTGGCTCATAGCTGCTTCGAGACCGCTACGGCCATCGTGACGCGTCTCAACACTGTAGCCTTCATGTTCAAGCTCAAGTGATACAAAACGCGCGAGTTGCTTTTCATCTTCAATAACTAGAATTTTTTTTCCCATTACGTGTTCTCTTTTCTATTTTAAATTTAACTTTAGGTTTAAGTTCGTTTATTTTTCGTCATACCACGAATAGTGGAAAATGCCTGGTTTATCTTTACGTTCATAAGTATGCGCGCCAAAGTAATCACGTTGTGCTTGGATTAAGTTAGCTGGCAAGTTTTCTGAACGGTAGCTGTCAAAGTAGGCAATCGCACTTGAGAAAGTTGGGACAGGTACACCTGCTTGAACCGCAAGGGCAACCACATCACGGACAGCGCTTTGATATTTGGCAGTAATCTCGATGAAATATTCATCCAATAAGAGGTTAGCTAAGTCTTCATCACGACCATAAGCATCCGTGATTTTTTGCAAGAACCGGGCACGGATAATACATCCGGCACGCCAAATGGCAGCAATTTCGCCAAATGGTAAATTCCAATTGTTTTCTTTAGAAGCTACACGCAACTGTGCAAAACCTTGGGCGTAAGACATGATTTTTGAGAAGTAAAGCGCTTGACGAATTTTTTCAATCAATTCCGCTTTATCGCCGTCAAATTTGAAGTCTGGTGCTGACAAGATTTTGCTTGCTGCGACACGTTCTGCTTTGTAAGCTGAGATATAACGTGCAAAAACTGACTCTGTAATCAATGGGAGTGGCACGCCTGAATCAAGCGCTGATTGGCTTGTCCATTTACCAGTTCCTTTGTTACCCGCCGCATCCAAGATATAATCAACAACTGGCCCATCTTGACCTTGATCATCTTGGTGCGTCAAGATATCTGTTGTGATTTCGATCAGGTAGCTGTCTAGCTCGCCTTTGTTCCATTCTGCAAAAACAGCTTGCATCTCAGTGGCACTGAGACCAAGTAAGCGTTGCATGAGGTCATAAGACTCAGCGATGAGCTGCATATCGCCGTACTCGATACCGTTATGCACCATTTTCACATAGTGCCCCGCACCTCCAGGGCCAATGTAAGTGACACATGGTTTGCCATCTTCTGGCGCTTTAGCTGAAATCTCTTCTAACACGTCTTTGACCAAATCGTAGGCCTCTTTTTGGCCACCAGGCATGATTGACGGCCCTTCGAGCGCCCCTTTTTCACCACCTGAAACACCCGTGCCGATAAAGTTAATGCCTGAGTTGGCTAATTCAGCATTACGACGTTCTGTATCTTGATAGAAAGTATTCCCGCCATCAATCAGAATATCTCCCTTGTCCAAATATGGCAAGAGGTTTTGAATCGTTGCATCTGTTCCTGGTCCAGCTTGAACCATCAACATGATACGACGTGGTTTCTCAATCGAGTTGACAAATGACGCAATATCATAGCTCGGTACGAAATTTTTTTCAGGATGTGACGCGATCACATCTTCTGTTTTTTCTTTTGAGCGGTTGAAAATTGCGACTGTATAGCCGCGTGACTCAATGTTGAGCGCTAAGTTGCGCCCCATCACTGCCATACCGACCACACCAAAGTTTGCTTGTGTCATTGAACATTCTCCTATCGAATCTTACAAAAATTTATACCCTATAATAATTCATTATAATATAATTTTAATGTCTTTTCAAGCATAAAAGTCTGAATTTCTAACATTTCGACATAAAAATTTTTTTGTCGGCTTTCTAACATTCAGATAGCAAAAAAGCCCTCAAAATTCGGGCAATCTTCGTACTTTTAACACGCATCACTCATTCAAATAAGCCATTAAGTTGAGAAAATGGTGATTTTTTCTCAACATCTTCGACTGCTGACTTGGTTTGTAATGCTGCATAATCATCTTCTGACAAAACCTGCCAAGCTGAACCCGATGGCAGCGCATCTGATTGCTTTTCTTCATCTGTCAAGACGCGCAAAGGTATTTCTAATAAAATATTATCAGCGACTGACTCTGCTAAATCAATCAAATCCTTGTCTAAAATGAAGAGCATGTCCGCATCTAAATCTGCTTGGTGTGCTTCAAAATAAGCCTGCGTCGTGAAAATTTCTGACACAGTCAAAGTCAATGGCACTTCTACTGGCGTCAAACTCCGACTTGACGGCATGGTCAAGGTATAATCCGCTGTAAAACTCAAGCTATAAATACCGCCATCTGCATCGACACGACCATTGACCACGACTGGCGACACATCTAAAATCTCAGGCTCTCGAGATGTCAACTCTTGCTTCAAGTCAAAGACTGTCTCAAACTCGACGGAGTGTTTTTTATTTAATTCTTGTAACGACCATTTCATTTTGCTATTCTCCCTGATATTATTGTATAATAATTAAAATAAGAATGATAGTGGTTAGCGCATAAAATTAGCGCGGGAATAGGTGGTCTATGGCGATAATTGAACTGACAGCTGTTGATTTTGTCAGAAATCAGCACCATATTTTGAAAAATATCAACTGGACGGTTGAAAAAAATGAACACTGGGCGATTCTAGGGCTAAATGGCTCTGGTAAATCTAGTCTTTTAAAATTAATTATGGCTGAAAATTGGAAGACAAACGGCGAATTGACGGTCCTTGGTACACGGTTCGGCATTGACCGCATTCCTGAACTCCGTGCTAAAATCGGCATCGTTGGCTCTTTCATCGCGGAGCGTTTCAGACCCGACATCGTCGCTGAAAATCTTGTTTTGACTGGGCGCTATAATTCGTCCATGCTCTATCGGGAATTTTCAGAAGCTGACTTAGATGAAGCGAGAGCGCTCATGCACCAAATCGGTGCCGAACACTTGATTGGTCGTATCTATGGCACCTTATCTCAAGGCGAAAAACAGCTACTTCTGATTGCGCGTAGTCTGATGATTAACCCTCAAATTTTGATATTAGACGAGGCGACGAGTGGCTTAGATCTCTTTGCCAAAGCACGTCTCCTCGAAAAACTCCATCATATCACGCAACTCAAAAATGGCCCGACACTACTTTATATTACGCATCATCCCGACGAAATCACGACTGATTTTCAGAAAGTGTTACTCCTACGCGATGGCGAGGTTTTCGATAGCGGCACCCCTGCCGAACTACTGACCGCCCCTCTGCTGAGCGATTTCTACCAGATGCCCGTTACCGTCGACAACATTAACGACGCCTATTTCGTCCTACCCAAAAAATCCTGAACGTCGACAGGATTTTTTAATACCTTAATTAATCTGTGCAATGGTTGTATCTCAAGTAAGACTGTTTTGAGCCATCACCAGCTGGATTTTTTAACACCCGGGATTTGTCCCAGATAGGCTAACCTGCGAAAGTTAATCCGGCTCATACCGAATTTTCGCATATAGGCATGGGGGCGACCGTCAAGCCAATCACGATTTTTCAAGCGATTGGGATGGCTGTCGATTGGTAGTTGACGCAAACTTTCGATGTCTCCTGCTGCTTTCAAGGCTTGGCGACGTGCTGCATAGCGCGCTACCAAAGCTTCTTGTTTTTTAAATT
Source organism: Pseudolactococcus reticulitermitis (assembly GCF_002260845.1). Lineage (GTDB taxonomy): Bacteria > Bacillota > Bacilli > Lactobacillales > Streptococcaceae > Pseudolactococcus > Pseudolactococcus reticulitermitis. Next base: position 320,692 of record NZ_BEDT01000003.1, read on the forward strand.
TGGCGATTTTTGATTTTTTAGCCATTTTTGCTCCTTTAAATCCGTTTACGTTTGTAAACACATTCTAGCAGAAGTTTGTCCTTAATACAAATTTTTGCTACCGCTAATACAATTTTTCGCTGATGCTAATAGAGTTTTTTGCTACAGCTAATACAAAATTTTGTTACAGCTAGTGCAATTTTTCGCTACTGCTAGTGCTTATAGAAAAGCAAATAAAGAAAGTGGCTCGTCACCACTTTCTTTTTTATCTATATTAGTTGTTAAATGACTCCGTTAATTGCGGTACGACTTGTTTCTTACGTGACACGGCACCTGCTAGGAAGGCATGGTTGTTTTTCAGTTCAAAGTCAAAGGCTGCTTCGATTTTGCCAATGTTTTGTCCCAAAGCCAAGATTTCTGAGTTTGAGTTGACAATGTCTGTAATCATGAAAACAAAGTCAGAATAACCATTTGCTGCAATCGCAGCGTTAATCGCCGCTTCAATCTCATCTTGGCGTTCCAAAACTTCTGCGATATCAACTGTGTTGACTTGCGCAACACGAACAGCATTGCCATTCAGCTCGAATGTTTTCGCATCGATGTCGATAAGTTCTGCGGCTGTTTTAGTTGCTAAATTCGTACCAGCTTTAAGCAAGGCAAGACCATAAGTTTCAAGGTCAACACCAGCAATCTCAGCCAATGCCTCAGCGACTTTAAAGTCAGTTGGGTGCGTTGTTGGCGATTTGAGGAGCAAAGTATCTGAAATCAAACCTGACAAGAGCAAACCAGCTGTTGCTTTTGGCACCTCACGACCGTCAGCTTTAAACTGGCGATAAACGATAGATGATGCTGAACCAACTGGCTCCAAAGTCATGAACAAAGGTGCTTCTGTCTCGAAATTTGCCACACGGTGATGGTCGACAACGCCCATAATCGTCACATCGCGAATGTCTGAGATAGACTGTTGAAATTCATTGTGGTCAGTTAAGATAACTGTATCCGCACCTTCTGCTTGAGCAGATACCACCACACGCGGCGCTGTCACACCAAAGTAGTCCAAAGCGAAAGCTGTTTCTTCATTGACTTCACCAAGTGCGACAACTTCTGCATCAAGACCACGCAAGCGTGACAATTCAGCGAAAGCGTAAGATGAGCCAATGGCATCTGTATCAGGATTTTGGTGACCAAAAACTAAGATTTTAGACATGTTAGGAATTCCTCTTGATTTCTTTTTCAATATTTATTTTCATTGCTTATTATATCAAATTTACAGTGGTTATTAAAGATTTACGTGTTTTTTTGATAAATCATCTTAGCAAACTGCAGGGTCACGAGATAACCGATAATAATCAAGGGGAAAATCAGCCAGTAAGTCACAGGTAGTAAGTGCAGGTCAAAGAAATGACCAACAGATGTCAGACTCACGATGCTACCGACAACAAACACACCCGTCGTTGTAAACCAAACTGGGAAGCTGGCATTGCTCTTGATAAAAGGCATTTTTTTCGTCCGCAAAATATGTAAAGCCAATGTTTGCGTGATAAGCCCAACGATAAACCAGCCACTTTGGAAATTGCCCTGAAGCGCAACAACATTGTAATGGAAACCAAAATACAGCAAGATAAACGTTAAGACATCAAAGATTGAGCTGACTGGTCCAATCAAAAATGTAAAGTGCAGTAAGTTTTTCATGTTCCATGTCACAGGTTTTTCAATTTCTTCCGGATCGACATTGTCCCAAGGAATCGCCAGTTGCGCCACATCATAAATCAGATTTTGTACGAGGAGTTGCATCGACAGCATCGGCAGAAATGGCAAGAAAGCACTGGCAATCAAAATCGAGAAGACATTGCCAAAATTAGAGCTGAGGGTGATTTTGATATACTTCATCATGTTAATGAAGACGCTACGACCTTCTTGAACCCCGATTTCCAAGACTTGGAGACTTTTCTCTAGTAGGATAATGGTGCTGGCGTCTTTCGTGATATCCGCTGCCGTGTCGACTGAGATACCAACATCTGCCGTTCTCAAAGAAGGGGCGTCATTAATGCCATCTCCCATGAACCCAACGGTATGACCTTTTTGTTTCAGCAAGCCAATGACGCGCTCTTTTTGCATGGGGTTGAGCTTGGCAAAGAGGTGCAGATTTTCTGCTTGCTCAGTCAGCTCAGCATCGCTCATGCTGTCAATGTCGCTACCCAAGAGGTAGCGCTCGGCATCGATACCGACATCGGCACAGACTTTTTGGGCGACAATGGCGTTATCGCCAGTCAGGACCTTGACCGTCACACCATGCGCATGAAGAGATGAAATCGCTGTAATCGCTGATTCTTTCGCCGGATCAAGGAAGCCGATAAAGCCTAGGATGGTCAGATTATTTTCATCGGCGATGCGAATGACATCACTGTCAATCGGCTTTTGCGCCACGGTAATCACGCGCATGCCGTCCTGATTCATCTTGATATTGACCGCTTTCATTTGGTCAATGAGGTCAGGCGTTAGGGCAACTTTTTCGCCATTGATCAGGACAGATGAACAAACCTCTGCCATTTCTTCAACGGCACCTTTGGTAATCATCACCCGCTCACCAGCCAGAGATAAAGCGACCGATAGTCTCCGACGTGAAAAGTCAAAAGGAATTTCGTCAATCTTGCTGACAGTGTCAAAAGGCAATGTCTTTTTCTTGCTGGCGAAGTAATCTAGCACCGCAACATCCATGAGGTTGCGCCAACCGGTTTGATACTTAGAGTTGAGGTAGGCATAATTGAGGACGTCCTCGTTTTCATTGCCGAAAGGGTCGACATAGTGCATGAGGACGACGCGGTCTTCTGTGATTGTTCCCGTCTTATCCGTACACAAGATGTCCATCGCGCCTAGGTTTTGAATGGCTGACAGTTTTTTGACAATCACTTTTTCCTTGGCGAGTTTTTGCGCACCTTTGGCCAGATTTGAATTGACAATCATCGGCAGCATTTCAGGCGTTAAACCAACCGCTACGGCAATGGCAAAGAAAAAGGCATTATTGACATCATGTTTAGTGATCACGTTGAGGATAAAGACGATAGGAAATAAAATCGCAATCATCTTCAAAAGTAGGGCACTAACGCGTTTCAGACCGATTTCAAAGGCCGTCTCAGCCTTACTGCCTGTGGCGCTCTTGGCAATGTCGCCGAAGAAAGTGTCTTTCCCAGTTTTTAAGATGAGAATGGTCCCTTGACCACTCAAGACGTCCGTTCCCATAAATAAGAGATTTGGCAAATCAACCGCTGGTTTATTGGCATTATCTGCGCGATTGTCATCCGTCAAAGGCATTTTTTCGACAGGTAGCGATTCGCCTGTGAGCGAGCTTTGATTGATAAACAAGTCATTAGAGTTCAACAGCACACCATCGGCTGGAATCATGTCGCCGGTGTGGAGTTTGACGATATCACCAGGTACGACTTCATCCATGGGGATTTCTTGACGGGCACCATCACGAATGACAGCACTTGTATTTTCAATCATTTCACGGAGATTGATACTGGTTTTTTGGCTGGTATATTCTTGGTAAAAGCTGATAGAGACCGAACAAATCACCATCAAACTCATGACGATGACCGCCTCGATGTCATTGGTGATGAAAGAGACGATGGCTAGCAAAATCAAAACGATAACAAAGGGATCTTTGAGGGCATTGAGCCAGATTTTCCAGGCAGGTAACGGTTTTTGCGATGCCACGATATTCATGCCATAGGTTTCCAGACGGTCTTTGGCATCTGCTGTGCTAAGACCTGCTGATGTTGTTTGATAATCAGCAAATAATTGTTGGGGGGCTTGCAGCGCAAGTTTTTGTAATTCAAACGCTTTTGTCTTTTTTTCCATTTTTAGACCTCTAATCCGGTTTATCATGAGCAACACCTAAAAAACGAGATAACATACGCAGACGCTAAAGCGTCTTTGCCTATTTTCCTAAGTTTTTACGGTGATAAACGCTCATGAACACCTTTTCTTTCCGTTGAACCATTGTATTAAATTAAGTTACATAACCGGCTGTGATGGTAGGTACTTTTGTTTGATTTGAATATTTTGTCTGTCTAGCTGGCCGAGCTTGGTCTGACGAGATATTCAGATAAAACAAAAGGAATCCGTACATCAACAATAAGTTGATGCACAAGATTCCTCGATCATTTATCTGCGCACATTAGCCTATCGTTGAACTTTAGCACTATACGGCGTAAGAAAATGTTCTAGCTACATTGAAATAAACCTTCACGATTTATTTTGTTTAACCAGCTTGGCGTCTCTCGACATTTCGCGGCAGTAGCATATTTCCAGTATAGGAGCCTCATCTAACAATGATTTTATTTTGATACAAAGTATATTTGGGTATACTCTGCGAAATTGGGTAGTACTCTGACATTTTAGGTACTAAACCTTTGTTTAGTGCCTTGCTGTCTTGTTATTCTACCTTGGTACTATTTTATTGTATCACTTTCTATTCTGCTTGGCTAGATGTTTCGATGAAAAAATTTTTTTACTGAAGTAAAATGTTCTTTCTTCAATTCGATTATTCCCTTATCTCTGTTCCATCCTTAAATCTGATGATTTGTCCTTTATCGTAAATCGTGATATGTTCAAGTAAACTACACCATAAATCTTCATCAAACTTGGTAATCAAATCTAAGTTCTCAAGCGCCTTCAAAAACTTTTCAACCTGATTCTTGTGAACTTTTTTCTCAATCAGTTCTTCTTTTATCTTATTCTGTCTCATACTCACTAATTCAAATTTTTCAACTAAATGATTATATTGTCGTTCATAATCTTCTTGATTCAAGGCAACTCTTGTATTCTCAGAAATCGCCTCTTGAATCATGTCTCCAATTACCATAGCCTCATCTTCTAGATTTTTTTGTTTCTTTTCAAGTTCTTCAGTTGAAAATAATTCTGCCTTGATGACATTGAAGTTTTCAATAATGTCACGCTTATCCGAAAACAATTTGTTGACGGCATTGATAAATATCTGCTTAATTTCTGCTTCATCAAAATGTGGTGTTTGACATTTTTCCTTGCCAGAAAATTTGTGATTACATTGCCAGATGACACGACGATACTTGTCTGTTGAATGCCAAACTTTAGAACCATACCAACTAGCACAATCTCCACATTTCAATTTGCTTGAAAACACGCTTGCACGACTATAGTGACCATTGTCTTTTCTTCTAATTGCTAATTGTCTTTGAACTGCATCGAACACTTCGGAGGAAATAATCGCTTCATGATTGCCTTGAACATAATATTGAGGAATTTCCCCTTCATTCACTTTTTTCTTTTTGGTCAAAAAATCAACTGTATATGATTTTTGAAGTAAGGCATCCCCTTTGTATTTTTCATTTGTAAGAATTCTTCTAACCGTATTCGCATTCCATATGGCTTTGCCTCCCGGGGTTAAAATTTTCTCTTTTGATAGTTGTTTCGCAATCCCATATAAGGATAACCCTTTAAAAAATAAGCCGAAAATCTTTCTGATGATAACAGCTTGTGCTTTATTTAAAACTAGATTGCCATCTTCACCTCTGTCATAGCCTAGAAATTGCCCAAATGGAACGGTTACTTTGCCATCTGCGAATCGTTTTCTTTGTCCCCATGTACAGTTCTCAGAGATGGAACGACTTTCTTCCTGAGCAAAAGAACTCATTATTGTGATCAGTAACTCGCCTTTAGAATCAAAAGTCCAGATATTCTCTTTCTCAAAATATATCTCAATCCCACTTTCTTTCAATTGGCGAACTGTCGTCAGACTGTCAACTGTATTTCTGGCAAATCGACTAACTGATTTGGTTACGATTAAATCAATTTTACCTGCCAAGGCATCAGTAATCATCTGTTTAAAGCTCACACGTTTTGTCGTATTGGTAGCTGTAATCCCCTCGTCTGCGTACATACCCGCAAAGTCCCAATCTGTACGCCCTTTGATATAAGTCGTGTAATAATCAATCTGTGCCTCGTAGCTTGTTACTTGGTCTTCATTGTCAGTCGAAACACGGGCGTAAGCTGCGACCTTTTTCTTCCTATGATGAGTGATTGACCTTGAAGTATGCGGGTGGCGAGTAGCCGGTATTTTTGTTATCTGATTGACCATAATTTTTTATCCCTTCCGTAAAATTCAAATGCTAGATGCGCATCATCGAGAACCTGTATACTTTTTATCTCTTCCGCAAATGTAGTCTCATCAAATATTGGTAAAGCTAAGATCTCTGCACAAATTTTTTTCAACTCAACCTCATCAAGTTCTATTTTTTCGCATCCCAATTTTGATTTTTTTCTTGATGTACATTGCCATAAAGTTGCTTTATGACTATTTTTCTTGTGGCTCCTTCTACTAAAATTTTTGCCACAGATTCGACACTTAATTTTACTGCTGAAACAATACCTCGGATTAATAAGTACTTGCCTGCGTGCCAATTCGATTTGTACCTTCTCAAACAATTCTCGTTTAATGATGGGATCATGACAGTCTGTCATGTAGTATTGGTCCAACTCACCATGATTCCTTCTCTTATGCTTTGAGATAGGATCGAAAACATA
>NZ_BEDT01000004.1 GCF_002260845.1 Pseudolactococcus reticulitermitis
TGTCAGGAGATTCATCTGCTTTTAACGCCTGAGGAGATTACCCTATTCGATGCGCTCAGGAGAGGCGAAAAGATTGACCGTAATCAGAAATATCGCATCAAGAAGAAGATTATGGACTATATTAAGAGGTGCGGGTAATTATTCACGGACTTCACAGCTCTATTTTTCTATAGTTATCTTTATTTTTCAAACAAAAAAACGTTGTCCTCAGACAACGTTTGCTTAGCTCCGCTTGCAAGACTCGAACTTGCGACATCATGATTAACAGTCATGCGCTACTACCAACTGAGCTAAAGCGGAATAATCTCAGCTGGTAGAGTAGAAGAAAACTTCGTTTTCCCTATCCGCAACCTTGAAGCAGTGCTTCAAGCCAACTGAGCAAAGCGAATATGCTTGGCACCGACCATATCTCACAGGGGGCAACCCCCAACTACTTCCGGCGTAATGAGACTTAACTGCTGTGTTCGACATGGGAACAGGTGTATCTCTCATGCAATTAGCACCAAACTAATTTTGAAAATAAATTTTCAAATGGGCACAAGTGGACTCGAACCACCGACCTCACGCTTATCAGGCGTGCGCTCTAACCAGCTGAGCTATGCGCCCCAATGTACATTAGGAACCAGTTTTTTTCAATAAAAAAATGGTAAAGCGGGTGACGAGAATCGAACTCGCGTAGTTAGCTTGGAAGGCTAAGGTTCTACCATTAAACTACACCCGCTTAAGATTCATTATGGTTAACCATAATATGGCGCGAGACGGAATCGAACCGCCGACACATGGAGCTTCAATCCATTGCTCTACCAACTGAGCTACCGAGCCAAATGTTACTGGTTTTATAACTAAAATACTGAAAAGTATTTTAACGGTCCCGACGGGAATTGAACCCGCGATCTTCGCCGTGACAGGGCGACGTGATAACCGCTACACTACGGGACCTACTGATTTGATGATTGCGGGAGCAGGATTTGAACCTACGACCTTCGGGTTATGAGCCCGACGAGCTACCGAGCTGCTCCATCCCGCGATAATGTTATATTAGGAACTCGTCGTTTCCTAAAGGAGGATTAGGGATTCGAACCCTAGCACGCTTTTACACGCCTGACGGTTTTCAAGACCGTTCCCTTCAGCCAGACTTGGGTAATCCTCCATAAAAATAGTCCGTACGGGATTCGAACCCGTGATACCGCCGTGAAAAGGCGGTGTCTTAACCCCTTGACCAACGGACCAGGGTTTGAACTGTTTGAGATGTCTCAATCAGCAACAAAAATAATTATATCGTATTAATTCTATTCCGTCAAGCATTTTTTCAAAATAAACTGAAAAACTTTGTAATTGTTTCTGAAACTTGACGTCAAACTCCTTTGTTATAGTGTCCAGTGTGTCATCCCACCATGATTAAAGAGATAAACCGCACCTTCGATTTGTGCCTGTAAATCACCATCGTATCCTGTATAGCCTGGCGCTAATTGGAACAGACCATAATAACCAATTGAATTTTTGATATTTGCAATCCAACCACTTTCCCGTGAAATGATGTAATCCCATTGACTCGCATCTACACCGGTACGAGTTTGAAGTTGTGTCAAAACATACAAGCGTTCATCATCTGATAAGCCACCCGCAGCAACTTTATTCCCATTATTGATTGAAATACCTTGTGCATTTTGATTATCAATGGCTTTATCAGCTTCTAAAGAAGTCTCTGTTTCTTCCTTAACAACATATGACTTAGAAAAAGCTAGCACCTGACCAACGTAGATTGCTTCAGAAGAGGTCAGATTGTTTTGTTGCATGATTGACGCCATACTGACCTGGAATTGGTCAGCGATGGCACTCAATGCATCTCCAGCCTGAACAGTATAGCTAACCTGATCACTTGTTTCGCTTGATTTAGCTGGCTCAGCTTTTACAGCATGGCTTACTTTTGCTGCGGCTGGTTTAGGACTAACTTTTGAAGTCACGTCCGAAATTTTAGGTTGTGTTGTTTTTTCTGTCTCAGAATTTGTCATATCAGCTTGTGTGCTGCTCTCATTTCCTAAAATAAGAAAAACTGAAATACCAAATATCAGACCTATCATGCCGATAAGACTTAGAAGTGTGAAAAATATTTTATGAGCTGTTTTGAAATCATTCTGTTTATTTTTTCGCATATTACTTTATTCTAACATGATTTTTCAACAAAAAAAAGCCTTGTCACAGACTTTTCACGTATTTGTTACATTTTCGTAACTTTAAGATTTTGGTCTTGATTTAGCGACCTGATTTAAACTTTGCGCCAAGAGATTAAGGTAATCTACCGCGACATCTTGTTTCCCAGCAAAGTGAATTTTATCTGCCCAAAGCCGATTATCTTGCGGTTCAATATAGGTCGCCCAGTCCGCTATCGCTACCCAAGGATACTTAGCTGGCAGTGATTTCAGATAGGTGCTAAATTCATTTAGAACAGCTTTATTTTTACCATCATAAGGGGTGACAAACACTAACCTCGTGCCTTTAGGCGCGCTATCGATGATCTTTTGAACATCAGCTGTCATATCATTCGTCACGTTCGCACCAGCTGAAATCACAACATACTTACCAAGTGTACCAGCTTTCACCTGTTTTTCAAACAAATCAAGGATGCTATCCAAGTTTAAACCAACTTGTGCCTCAACATCAGCATCGGGTAAAATCATTGATAGATAAGGCACGACACCGACCATCACTGAATCGCCCAAAACAGTCTGAGAACTATCCAGAATATTTTCTGACAGAGAGGTGCTTTGTTTCAAGCGCATATCTGTACTCGTATCAAAGCCAGCAGCTGGATTCCCCCAACTCGTATTGGCATTAATGTTATTGCCGATATCATAGAGATTTTGGCTTAATTGACCTTTATGATCAAGCGACACCATCGCTTCCCCAATCGCTGCCTCATGCAGACTTCGCTCCGTTTTTGAAAGCGCAGGCGCAGTCAACATCACACCAAATCCAACCAAAACGACCACACCCAAGCCAGCGTAAAACGGCTTACTCAGTAACCATTTCGCTGGTTTTTTGCCATGAAAATAGGGTTCAATCCCATAGTAGACAAAAGCTGAAGCTACAAATGAGATGAGGAAACTCAAAATCCCCGCCAATAAAACTTGCGGTACAAAATGAGAAATAATCAGCCAAACTGGCCAATGAAACAGATAAATACTATATGAGGTATCCGCAAGGATTGTCAGAATTTTAGGTTCAGGACGAGTCGTGCGTTCATGCAAAATTCGAAATTGAACAATTAAAATCGCAGTTAAAACACTCGTCAGGATTAAATTAGTCCGAATCGTCCAACTGCTCTCAAATTTGCCAAATAAACTCAATAGCAACAAAATCAAAATAGGAATACCTGACCAAAGCAGCATTTTTTTAATCGGATAGCTTGCAAAATGCGCTTGCTGTTTCTCACTAATGCGGACCCCAACAACAGTCGCTACCATTGCACCAATAAAGAAGGGATAGGCATGGCTCGCAAAAGCAAAATAACTATAACTTAAATATTTGGGGTCAAAAGTGACTTCTAAATAAATAATCGAAGCAACACTCGCTAAAATGGCAAATACAAACACGATAAAACGCGTTTGGCTCAGCAATTTTTTACCTGTAAGCCCTTGTTTTTTCAGCCAAAGAACCAAAACAAACAAGAGCGCACCCCAAATCAGGTAGAAAAGAAACTCCAAAGATAGGGTCCAAGTATGGATATACAACTGCGGTGTTTGCTGTGCTTCATAGGACAAACCAGACTGAATTTCAAACCGATTGGTCACAAACCCAATAGCGGCAGCGACTTGCTTGGCCAGATTAGCCCGAAAATCAGACGGTAATAACAGCGTGAAAGGCAACGTCGTGCTGATCATGATGACCAGTGGTGGAAAAATCCTCATAAAACGACGTTTATAATAGGTCCATAATGTAAAGCCACCTGATTTTTCAAGTTCGATAAAAAAAAGCGATGTAATCAGATAGCCTGAAAAGACAAAGAAAATATCAACGCCGATAAAACCGCCAGGAAAAGCTTTGACAAAAAAGTGATAACCTAAGACAGTCACAAGACCCAAAATTCGAATCAGAGAGAACCATTTAATTTTCATTCTTCAAGCTCCCCCATGTTAAAGTTACCCGTGATTGGGTCGCCCACGATTGGTGTATAAGTCCCTTGACCATTCGGCAAACCATTTTTCCACGATCCGTCGTAGCTCGCACCATTGGCGAAATGCATCTTGCCCTGCCAAGTCCCGGCAAAACGCCAAGCCCCCTCATAGGAAAAAACACTCCCCTTAAATGAATATTGGTTTGCGGTTTGATGAATAACTGACTTATCGGCTAGGGTAATCGTTACTTTTTGACCATTTTCTGTGACGACATAGGCATTATTTTTGGTATAAGTCACAGGATCAAGCATTTTACCAGCCTTAAATTTAGCTTTCAGCGTATTGCCTGAACTATTTTTAATCGTCGCATCGCCAGAAAAACGGCCATTCTTCAGACCACCTTGATAAGTAAATTTGCCATCCAAGGATTTTTGAGTGACTTGCCGTGTCAAGCTAAAGTCGCCTAAAGCATAAAATTGTGCGATGAGAATGACGAAAAGGCTGACAAAAATTGCCAACGTTAATTTTTTTAGTTTTAATTTTGATTTTGTTTGAGCTGGCATGGCAGGTTCGACGTCATTTTGAGGCACGACCGCCTCTGAAACTTCTGCAGTTTCCCAAATTTCAGGGGTCTCCGAGGTTTCCAAATCCTGCTCTACCACATTTTCTTGCTCAAAACGACGTTTGGTCTCCAATTCTGCCAATTTTTCCTTGAATGTTTGAGCCAATTTACGCTACTTCCCTCAGTTTTATTATCTAATATTATATCACAAAACACAAAAAAATCAGGCGTTCAGGCCTGATTTTTATTCATGATCTTGATTTTCAATTTTGTTTAAATCATCATCTAAATGATCAATTTTAGGTTCGTTTACTGCTTTTAAAGTTTGTTCAAAATCTGCTGGTTCAACACTTTCAGATTCTGTTACATTATCAGCAGGCATTTGACCTGTTTCAAACAAAGACTTGATTTGACGTGCATCCAAAGTTTCGTGTTCAAGCAAGGCAAGTGCAATCGCTTTATGCTGTTCACGATGACTTTCAATGATTTGACGCGCAGTTTCATGCGCTTCGTTGATAATGCTACGCACTTCTTCGTCAATCGCTTGCGCCGTATATTCACTGTAACCTTTGGTCTGACCGTAATCACGACCGATAAAGACAGCTTGTGAATTGCCTTCAAGCGTAACCGTACCCAGTCTTTCAGACATACCGTACTGTGTCACCATACCACGCGCGAGCTGTGTTGCTTGCTCAAAGTCATTTGAAGCACCCGTTGTAATGGCATTGAAAATGATTTCTTCTGCAGTACGACCACCCATAAGACCCGCCAAACGTTCCTGCATGTCTTCTTTAGAGAGCAAGAATTGATCTTCTTTTGGCAAGGAAATCATGTAACCACCTGCACGACCACGTGGCACAATCGTTACTTTGTGAACAAAGCTTGCATTTGACAGCACCAAGCCAACGATTGTATGACCCGCTTCATGGTAAGCCACCATTTCACGTTCGCGCTCAGAAATCCGTTTGTCTTTCTTAGCTGGACCTGCAATCACGCGATCTTCTGCTTCATCAATATCAGAGGCATCAATCACAGACTTGTTACGTCGTGCAGCAACGAGCGCTGCTTCATTTAAGACATTTTCCAAGTCCGCACCTACGAAACCTGGTGTTTGTTGGGCAACAACTTTCAAGTCAACATCGTCTGCCAATGGTTTATTCTTAGCGTGAACTTTCAATACCGCTTCACGACCTTTAACGTCTGGCGCACCAACGAGTACTTTACGGTCAAAACGACCTGGACGTAGCAAGGCTGGATCGAGCACATCAGAACGGTTGGTTGCTGCAATGACGATCACAGCATCGTTGCTTTCATTGAACCCATCCATCTCAACCAAAAGTTGGTTGAGGGTTTGTTCACGTTCATCATTCCCTCCACCCATGCCGGCACCACGTTGGCGACCGACCGCATCAATCTCATCAATAAAGACGATGGCAGGGGCATTTTTCTTGGCATTCTCAAAAAGGTCACGGACACGTGATGCCCCAACGCCGACAAACATTTCCACAAAATCTGAACCAGAAATTGAGAAAAATGGTACCGCAGCTTCGCCAGCAACGGCTTTCGCAAGGAGCGTTTTACCCGTTCCTGGAGGGCCTTCAAGTAAGACACCTGCTGGAATACGCGCGCCTAAATCATGATATTTTTTAGGATTTTTCAAGAAATCAACAACTTCGACCAGCTCTTGTTTTTCTTCATCAGCACCCGCAACGTCAGCAAAACGAACTTTGACCGTTTTCTTATCTTGCTCTTTGGCACGTGATTTTCCGAAACTCATCGGATTACCACCGCCATTAGCACCGCCACCACGCATGCCGCCCATCATCATGTAAAGGAAACCAATCATGAGGAGAAGTGGTAGCCAAGAACCTAGGAGTGTCAACCAAACACCGTTTGATGGCTCTGGTTTTACAGAAACTTTGACTTTTTCTTTATCAGCAATTTTTTGTAGATCACTAATCGTCGTATCTGTTGGTAAAATTAAACTTGTAAACTTCTTAACTTCAACTGGTTTATTGTCAATCAAAGAAAAGTTTGTTTTTGCTTTAATTTTTTCAGCCTTTTTGTACTCCCCACTCACTGAAATGAGTGAAGATGATGGCTGGTATGTGAATTCTTTGATATCGCCAGCTTTTAGTTTTTTAACGAGGGTTGTGTAGCTGATTTTATCTACAGTTTCATTGCCAACGCCCTTGAAGAAATATTGGAAACCGACAACTGCAACGATTACCATAATGACCCAGAAGAAGGAATTTTTTATGAAACCACTGTTTTTATTTTTATTATTCATAGAATCCTTGTCTAAATTTTGTGTTATACCAGATATTATGACAAATTTTTCCAAAAATGTCTATCTATAAACGTCAGGTTTAGTCAATATCAGCCTTTAGACTGATTAAACTTCAGTTTGATAAATTTCTGCTTTAAGCACACCGATATAGGGTAAATTACGATAGTGTTCATCATAGTCCAGACCAAAACCAACTAAAAATTCATTGGGTAAAGTAAAGCCAACATAATCCGCTTCAATATCAACCACACGACCCTCTGGTTTGTCAACCAATGTTACAATTTTGACTGATTTTGCCTTACGATGGATGAGTAACTCTTTCAAGTACAGAAGTGTTCGTCCAGTATCGATAATATCTTCCACAATCACGATGTCACGACCCTCAACAGATGTATCCAAATCCTTAATCATCTTCACTTCACCAGATGATGATGTCCCACCATGATAGCTTGAGACAACCATGAAATCCATCTCAATGTGGGCATCAATCCGTTTTGTCAATTCTGCAAAAAAGGGGATTGACCCTTTTAAAATTGCGATCATCAATGGATTTTTATCTGCATATGCCGTTGTTAAAATTTGTCCTAATTCTTCTGATTTCGCACAAATTTCTGCTTCGGTGACTAAAACTTTCTCGATTGTTTGTTCTAACATGTTGGTTACTTATCTCTTTTCCCTATAATAAAGTGTTCTTTTCATTTTATCATGTTTCAATGATTTACTCAAATCAGCCGTCACAACGTCTAGCACACCATAGACGATATCATCAACGACGATTAAAGGATTGCCGCGTTTTTTAAGCGCAACTTTCGTGTCAATGAAATACCGACGCAGTTTCTTATCAATCCCATTCACCTGAATCCGATCACCCGGCTGCCGTTTTCTAATCACAATCTGTCCTGTAGCTGGCAAATCAATTTCTTGAAAATCACCCGTAATATAGGGTGTCATCGCCGTTTCGAATTCAGTTGCCTTAGATCTTTCTTCAATATAAAAATGGTAGCGATCTTTGATAAAGTTGTAATCATTTGAAATCGCATGAAAATATTGCCCCTCACGCCTGATAATATGGAATAATTCATCAAACTGAGCTTTTGAAACTTCTAAAGCTGGGAATTTAGCGATATAGCCCTGTAAAATAAAATACTGTAAATCATCAATCTCTCGAGAAAACTCAATTAAATCTATTTTTTCAGCAGTTGCATAAGCCCTAGCGCTGTAAGTGACAATCGACATGGCCTTTTGAATTTCATCTGTCAAACTAGCTAGATTTTCAGAAAATCTCGGATTTTCTTTTTCAAGCGCTGGTAGATAGAGATTGCGGACACGATTTCTCAAGTAATCGTTCTCTGCGTTAGACGCATCTTCAAAATAATCAGGCGCATCAAATTCGGACTTTTCAAAAGCTAAAAGTGGCCGAATGAGGGATAAACCTTGTCGCTCCTCTCCAAATGCTTGAACCGTCGCCATGTCTGTTAAGTGGCGTAGCCGTGACCCTCGGATTTGCCGAATCAGAAAATTTTCCGTCAAATCATCCTTGTGATGTGCTGTTACTAAGGCTGTTAACTGGTGCTCGACCATAATTTTTTCAAAAAAATCATAGCGGAAATGGCGTGCTTTTTCTTCAGAAAAAGAACCGACAAACTTTGCCGTATAAAAAGGAACCCCCAAGTCAGCCATTTTTTCTTGTAAGGCTTTTGCTTCATCAGCAGACACTGCCCGTTGTTGATGATTAACATGGGCAACCGATAAAGAGATATTGAGTGATTCTCTAGCTTGATAAAGCCAGTTAAACAGCGTCATCGAGTCTAGCCCACCCGATAAAGCAACTAAAACGTCTCGGTGTCGTTCAAAATACTGCTGTTCATCAACTATTTTGACAAATTTCTCGTAAGGGGTCATTTCATTACCTCATAGATGGCTTTGGAAATATCAGCCAATGCGTCATTATCAGCACCATTATCTGTCTCAATCACTAAAATATAGGGTTCTGGCGTAAAAATCAGAGCAGCATCGTGATTAAATTCATCTGCTGTCCCGATTTTGTGCGCCACTTGGACCGATTTAGGGAGTTTAGCAGGAATGCGTTCTGTATCATAATCCGTCCCAATCAAGGCATTATAACCTGCTCCACCCTCATGGTAGAGCGCTTCGAGGACACGTCCTACCATTTCAGATGATGCTTCGCGTTCGATTGGATTCCACGGTTGTCCTGCGATTTTTGCAATCTCAGACTGATAGTTTTCAGAAAATTGATTGGTCTCATAGTAGGCCAGCATATTACTTGCTACATTATCAGAGTCCTTGGCTGTCCGGTTAATCAAATCTAATAAAGTATAAGACTGATTGTCTGCTATTTTAGGCAAAAAGCCTGTCCCTTCTGTCCTAAAAGCGCCTTGACAACCATTCACTAAGTCATTGTAGGCTAAACTATCTCCCAAACTAGCATTACCTGCGTTAATTTGCTTTTGTGTCCAGTAGAGAATTGGTAACTTACTTAAACTCGCTGAATACATTTTTTTCGTTTGATTGACACCAGCCGTAAAGTCACTATCAAGTTGCTTGACATAGATTGAATAGCCTGTTTGCTGATATTTCTGATTTAATAAAGTTTGAACTTGATCTAATTTTGGATTTCTTAAAGTTGCAGATTGGCTATCTATCCAGCCTGTTTTACCACCATCAAAAGTAACTTGATAGTAGGTCCCCCAATGCGTTGTTGCGCTCTTCGTCACATACACTCCCCCAGCACCTTTTGTCAACTTACTGTAAATTTGATTGTCAAAAGTTGTCAACGGCATGTAAAGAACATTGACGTCTTTTAGAACATAGAGTGGTTGGTTTATCTCCTCAGACTTTAAGACAACATCAGAACCAATCTCATTTTTATTATTTGAAATGAAAGTACCATCTGACAGCTTAAATGTTTGCACACTTAAACTCTCTATAGTTAGCTGTGTTTTAGCAGATATCTTCTTAGCCTTTATCTGCAAATCGGTATCCGTATAGCTCTGGGTTTCTTTTAAAGTAACTGCTCGTTTGGGGATTTCTGACCATCTAGGTAACTTTGCATTATCTGACAATAGCTTGGGTGTATAAGTCTGTGAACTCACGATATCTGATTTTTCAGGGAATGTGAAAAAGGCTGGTAGAAGCATTGCCACAAAAACCAGCCATTGTAACACAAAATAAATTTTCTTATTTTTTACCATTTCTTGCATTGTTTAAAACCTTATCAATCATCTGATTCGCCTGTGTTAAATCTGTGTGTCTGAGATGTTGTAGATGAATAAACATGGGATTACCACCATGTAAAAACTCATACACACGTTGGCGCTGTCCGAAACTTTCGCTTGTAATGTCCCAAGCGAGATTTAATAAAAGCACCCGCTCTTCTGCAGGCATCAAATCACTGGTCAAAGCAGAGTCTAACATCTCTGAAATCTCTGGATTGCTAAACGCTCGAAAATCTGGCACGCCAACAGCAGAACCTGCTGAAAACTCAGCAATCACGCATAAAGCTTCATCATAGTAAGTTGTTAATTTAGCACGAACTGCAAGTAAAGTTTGCATATTGGGTGTAAAAACATCTTTTTGTAACTTGCCCGTGACTTCACTCGCAACGATACAAGACCGAATGAGTTCCAGATTAACAGATAGCTCACCTAACTTTTCTTGGACACGCTGAAAACCAGACAGCCCTAATTGTTCAGCAAGTCGGACAGCAATTCCTGTCACAAACTCCAACTTAACAAAGCCACGGATCTCATCTTGGTGTGCTGTATGATGAAATAAACCACTTGCTTCAAAGAAAGCGTTAGATTTTTCAACGTCTCCACAAACGAATAATGCGTCATTGGGAACAAAGACATCATCAAAAAGCAAAAAGGCATCCATCTCATCAAAGGCTTGAGACAAGGGATAGTCTGCAAGGGAATAGTCTGATTTCATCGTTGGTTTGCGACAGATGACTTTAACACCTGGTGTCGCAATCGGCAATGCAAAAGCCAAGGCGAATTTGTCATCTTCAGATTTTAAATCTGGCAGATTAAAAATTAATAACTCATCCGCAAGCGGTGCTAGAGTATTGACTTGTTTAGCGCCCCTAACAATTACGCCATCTTCTCGCGTTTCTTTAATCCAAACACCAGCAAACTCCTGCCCTTCAGCCAATAATTGAGACAAGGTTTTTTGGCGGTCTAATTGCGGGTTTTGAATGGCATGGCTAACAAAGACATCATCAGATTTGACGTGATTGGCCCAATTTATCGCATTGCTTGCAAAATCAATCTCGCCTTGCTTCCCTAAATTATCTGCATAGTTGCCTAAAATAGCGACACCGGCATTGATAAAATCGGGTGTCCGGCCTAACATGCCAAAGGATTCACGTGCAACCTCTTCATAAATTTGACGTTTTTTAGCCAAATCATTTGCTGTCTTGGGTGCAAAAAACATCACGGAAGCTTCGCTTTCAATCCCATTGTCAAAAAAGGTATGGTTCTTATTCTCATGTTGCAATTCATAATAGCGCTGAATGACTGCCAAAGTTTTAGAGAATACTGGCTCACTGGCCATATCAGTCACACGTTGACCATTGAGATAGACCTCACGTCCGTCATTAAGTTGCCCATTTTTTGTTGTCATGACTTGCTTCCTTTTCGGTTTTGATCGCGTAATCCTTGCAAGATTTTCCCAGTTCTAGCCAGTATGTTATCATATTTTTCACGGAAATTTTCTGGTGTTACACGCAAATCAATTTTACCGTCATCATGAATTTCTTTTACTGTGACTGTCAGGGCATCATTTCTCTGAAACTTCTCTCCTCGAGGGACGTCTGACCACCGTAACAAACCCGTTAAAAGAAAATCATCTGATATATTATCAAAACGTGCCTGATTTTCTTGTGATAAGTCAGATGCTAAAAATGTCACAAATAGTCCGAAACGAGAGATAGATTTAACGCGACCCATCATTTTATTTTTGTAAGTCCGCCATTTGACAACTCCGGAATTAAAAATACTTTTTCGCCATCTTTTGAATAGTATCTCAAACGGGCATACTTTTCAATGAAAATCGGATCTTTAAGTTTGACAATATCAGCTTTTTCAATGGCTAATTGTTTATCCAAAGCAACTGATTTCTTTTCATATTCTGTCTTCAAATCTTGACGACTTTGCAATGTTTGATATGATTTGACAAGATTAATTGTCGGTAAAATCATAACCAAAATGACAGCGACCAAAATCAAACCTAAATAACGGCGTTTGGGTACCGATTTCTGACTACTTGTTTGCATTTGGTTTAACTGTTGCGTTGTAAACTCATTATTTAACCGAACAATTTTCTTTTGATTTGTCATGATGTCCCTTCTATCCTGCAGATAATTTTCACGCTCTAAATTAAGTCGATTGTCTGACATTCTACCTTAATCCAGAATAACTCAAGGATTCACACGCGTTTCTGACAAGATTTCATACATCTTGTCAGCATCTTCCTTTTTAGTAGAATCCTTTATATCCAGAACGCGAACTTCTAAGATCTTATTACCAAAAGTAATCGTTAAAACATCCTGATATTTAACATCAGATGAACTTTTCGCAAGAATACCATTTAGTTTAATTCGACCTTTATCTGCAACTTCCTTAGCAACTGTTCGACGCTTAATAAGTCGCGAAACTTTTAAATATTTGTCTAATCTCATAAGTCTTATTATATCACAAACCCTGATGGCTTGTATACCTTTTAGAATTTCAGTAGTGTCCCTTTCAAAATAATAATGTCTCGTTTTTTTTTGCATCATATTTCTTAAATATTTACAAATATGATATAATTAAAGATAGGGTATAATTTAATAATATCAAAATAACACATCATCTCAATATTACTTCTCAAATAAAAGGGAAATATGAAAAAAATACTAACACTCCTAATCCTAATGGTTAGCTTTTTTGCCACTAAAGCCTATGCTGATAAGCTTGATTTCACTGTCACCCCCATTCTAGAAGAGGAACAATCGGTGACGGATCAAACAATTTCTGCCAAATATCAGGCACAGCAAACCTTACGTTTTAATTTACAAAATAATTCTGATAACACCATCGACATTAACATCAAAACGGCAATTCCTGATCTTGACAACGACGGCAACCCAATTTTTACTGACGGCCATACTTTTTTAGATTCGCCTTCAACCATCACCTTGCCTCCAAATGGTAGTCAAGAGATCACGATTAACTATAAAGCTGAAACTTTCAAAAAAGATTTTGATGGTGAAGTCACCAATGCAATTCTCTTTTGTCAAGGTGAGAAAAATATCACTTACCTTGTGAATGTCCGAAAAAATGATAATAAAGACACTGAAAATATCGTCATTGAAAAATCCGAAGCGGTAATCCTCAATAACAAATATTTCATTAGAATTTTAATCAAAAATGATAGCAATGCTTGGCTAAATAACGTGTTGATTGACAGTCACATCATGGACCAAGCGACTGAACAATCGGATACGCACCAGTTTAGTCACATTGCGCCTAATAGTAAGATTGAAATTCTAATTCCTATGTCTGAAAAATTCAAAGCTGGTACCTATCTCACTCTGAATACCGTCCAAACGGCAAGTCGAACTTGGAATTTAGAAAGTCAATTTAAACTGTCAACCGAAAAAATTGACGAACTCAATGGGATAGAAGCGCCTATTCATAAGGGTGAACACTCTAAAATTTTTTACTTTGTTAGTATTTTATTCTTCCTATTGGTTCTGACGATTATCCTCCAATTTAATTTTATTCAAAAACACAATCGAATATAACAACCATTGGCACCAGATGGTTGTTTTTTATGGTTATTTTTGTTAGAATGTAGTGAAAATGTTTCATCGTGATGGAGGTAGCAATGTACGCTTTAGGTGATTTTGTTGAAATGAAAAAACCGCACGCTTGTGTGATCAAATCAACTGGGAAAAAGGCCAATCACTGGGAAATTGTCCGATTGGGTGCAGATATCAAAATTCGATGCACCAATTGTGACCATATCGTCTTGATGTCACGCAATGATTTTAATCGAAAATTAAAACAAGTACTGAACTAGGAAAGGAGATTGAGCCGTTAGTTTCATTGCTAATAGCTCAACATCTAAATTATGGCTTTAACAGCAGGCATCGTTGGTTTACCAAACGTTGGGAAATCAACTCTTTTTAATGCAATCACACAGGCAGGCGCAGAAGCGGCCAATTATCCTTTTGCGACCATTGATCCTAACGTCGGGACTGTCGAAGTACCTGACGAACGGCTCAATAAAATTACAGAACTCATCAAGCCTAAAAAAACAGTGCCAACAACCTTTGAATTTACGGATATTGCAGGGATTGTTAAAGGCGCCTCTAAAGGTGAAGGACTTGGTAACAAGTTTTTGGCCAACATTCGTGAAGTGGACGCGATTGTGCATGTCGTTCGTGCCTTTGATGATGAAAATGTCATGCGGGAACAAGGTCGTGAAAATGACTTTGTTGATCCGATTGCTGATATTGACACCATTAACTTAGAATTGATTCTAGCGGATTTAGAGTCTGTCAATAAACGCTATGCGCGTGTTGAAAAAATCGCTCGGACGCAAAAAGATAAGGATGCTGTCCTCGAGTTTAAGGTTTTAGAAAAAATCAAACCTGTCCTTGAAGCTGGTAAGTCAGCACGAACAGTTGACTTTGAAGATGACGAACAAAAAGTTGTCAAATCACTCTTTTTACTAACGACTAAACCTGTTTTATATGTGGCAAATGTGTCAGAAGATGAAGTTGGCGATCCTGATACAATCGACTATGTCAAACAAATCCGTGACTTTGCAACAACAGAAAACGCTGATACAGTTGTGATTTCTGCACGTGTTGAGGAAGAAATTGCTGAACTCGAAGATGATGAAAAAGCTGAATTTTTGGAAGCGATTGGCTTAACTGAGTCTGGTGTTGACAAGTTGACACAAGCCGCTTATCATTTACTCGGACTTGGCACTTACTTTACAGCAGGTGAAAAAGAAGTTCGAGCTTGGACTTTCAAACGTGGCATTAAAGCACCCGGAGCTGCAGGCATTATCCATTCAGATTTTGAAAAAGGTTTCATCCGTGCTGTGACCATGTCCTATGATGATCTCATCAAATACGGATCAGAAAAAGCCGTAAAAGAAGCAGGACGCCTACGTGAAGAAGGTAAAGAATATATCGTACAAGACGGTGATATCTTAGAATTTCGTTTTAATGTTTAATAGCAAATGTCAGGAAGCTGAAATGTTAATTTCAGTCTTTTTTGACGTTTACAGAATTGTCAACTTAAAGTAAAGATTTTATCAATATACTGTAAAAGGAGTGTCAACATGGTAAAAATGATAGTGGGATTGGGAAACCCTGGTGATAAATACGCCCACACCAAACATAATATTGGTTTTGATGTTTTAGATGTTATCGCTGAACGCTTAAACCTCACTTTCAAACGTGACAAAACATTCATAGCAGATACTGCAGCTGATTTTGTCAACGGCGAAAAGATCATCCTCGTTAAACCTGTAACCTTTATGAATGAATCAGGCAAGGCTGTTAAACCACTTTTAGCTTATAATGGTCTCATATCAGATGATTTAGTTGTCATTTATGATGATCTTGATATGGCGGTAGGAAAATTGCGACTTCGTCAAAAAGGTTCCGCCGGTGGACATAATGGCATCAAATCAATCATTGCGCATCTCGGTAGTCAAGAATTTAAGCGCGTCAAAGTTGGCATTGGCAGACCGAAACATGGGATGTCTGTCGTCAATCATGTATTAGGTCGATTTGATCAAGAAGATGCGGCTGATGCTGAACTTGGTATTGTGCGCGCAGCAGATGCTGTTGAAACTTTCATTGAAAATCATGATTTTAACCAGACAGGAAACCAATTTAACGGATGAAACTAACAGATTTACTTGCCAATAATCATGCATTAACACAATGGCAACGTGGCCTAAACCAACATACACGTACCTTATTCACAGGTATTCAAGGCACGATCAAAACGCTTTTAATGGCAACAGCTTTTGACAATCAGCCTGATAAATATATCATCATCACAGATAGTCAATATCATGCCAGTGAACTTTATAGTGATTTATCAGAATTTGTTGGTGAAGCTAACGTTTTTCAATATTTTTCTGATGATAATATTTTTGCTGAATATGCCATTGCCAGTAAAGAACGTTTGGCTTATCGCTTAGATGCGCTTTCTTTTTTACAAGACAAAGACGCAGATGGTTTTCTAATCATTCCGATTTTTGCTTTACGCAATTTACTACCTGATCCAGCCGTTTTTAAAACCTTTAATCTGCTTTTTACAGTTGGTCAAGAAATGGCTAGTGAGGGACTTGTCAATCAGTTGTCAAGCATTGGTTTTGAAAAAACGCAACGTGTCATGAGCCCAGGAGAGTTCTCTAAACGAGGCGATATTCTAGATATTTACCCATTAGATGCTGAAAATCCGCTTCGAATTGAGTTTTTTGGTGACGAAATTGATGGTATCAGATATTTTGATGTTGAGAGTCAACGTTCTTTACAAGAACTTGATACCGTTACAATCAAGCCATCCTCAGATTTCATTTTAAGTGCTGCAGACTTTGAACGTGGTGTCAACTACTTGTCAAGTTTGACTGATTTGGATGACAACTTAACTTCTTACTTAGCTGAAATTATTGGCGCAGCTAAACATCACAATTACCATGCTGATCTCAGAAAATTTAGTGAATTTTTCTATGCCCAACAATGGACATTACTAGATTACTTACCGAAACATACACCGATTTTCATTGATGATTTTCAGAAAATCAATGAAATGGACCATAAAATCACGCAAGAAACCGCGGAATTTATCCTATCTGAAAAATTACTCAACCGTTCTATTGATGGCATGCATTATCTAGCAGATAATAGTCATCAACTGAGAACCTATAAACCGGCAACTTATTTCTCTAATTTCCAAAAAGGCTTAGGTAATCTCAAATTTGATCTCTTACATAATTTTAATCAACATAGTATGCCGGCATTTTTTGGTCAAATGCCTTTACTTGAAGTTGAATTAACCCATTTCATCAAAAGGGATTATACTGTCATTCTTGCGATTTCAAAAGAAAAAGAAGCGAAGTTGACAAGTAGTTTACAAGATGTTGATGTCAATTTTACATTGACACTGGCTGATCAGCTGCAATCAAACGTTGTCAATATTGTCAATCTAAACTTGACAAATGGTTTCAACTTACTGGATGAAAAAATCGCAGTCATTACTGAAACTGAGATTTTTGGGAAAACAAAAAAACGTCGAACGAAGCGGCTTAATATTACCAATGCTGAACGTTTACAAGACTACAACGAATTAGAAGTCGGCGATTATGTTGTTCACCAAACCCATGGGATTGGGAAATATCTTGGCTTAGAAACGATTGAAATCTCTGGTATTCATCGTGATTATCTGACCATTCAATATCAAAATAATGACACCATTTCTATTCCTGTAGATCAAGTTGAACTGCTGACCAAATATACCGCAGGAGAGGGTAAACCACCCAAAATCAATAAGCTCAATGATGGCCGTTGGAAACGAACTGTCAAGTCTGTCAGCAAACAAATCGAAGATATTTCAGAAGATTTGATTAAACTCTATGCGGCTCGTGAAAGTCAACGTGGCTTTGCTTTTTCACCTGACGATGACAATCAACATGAATTTGATGAGGCATTCGCCTACACTGAAACTGATGATCAGCTTCGCTCAGTAGTTGAAATCAAAAAAGATATGGAACGTGAACGCCCGATGGACCGCTTGTTAGTTGGGGATGTTGGCTTCGGTAAAACGGAAGTGGCCATGCGCGCTGCCTTTAAGGCCATCAATGACCATAAACAAGTCGCTATTTTAGTGCCGACAACGGTGCTAGCTGAACAGCATTATAATAATTTTCGAGAACGCTTTAATGACTTCGGGGTCAATATTGCGGTCATGTCAAGGTTTCAAACTAAAAAAGAACAAGCTGATATTTTAGAAAAACTTAAAAAAGATCGGATTGACTTAGTCATTGGCACGCATCGCTTGCTATCAAAAGATGTCATGTTCTTTGATCTCGGCTTGATGATTATAGATGAAGAGCAACGTTTCGGGGTCAAGCATAAGGAACGTTTAAAAGAGTTGAAAACACAAGTAGATGTTTTAACTTTAACTGCGACACCCATCCCTCGAACACTCCATATGTCTATGATGGGGATACGTGATTTGTCTGTCATTGAAACACCACCAACCAATCGCTATCCCGTGCAGACTTATGTTATGGAAACGAACTATAGTGTGCTTCGGGATGCTGTTTTACGCGAAATATCTCGTGGCGGACAAGTCTTCTACGTTTACAATCGCGTTGACACCATTGAACAAAAAGTTTCTCAAATTTCAGAACTCATTCCTGAAGCACGGGTCGGCTATATTCATGGCCAACTTAGTGAAGTGCAACTTGAAAATACCCTCCTTGACTTCATCAATGGCGACTACGATGTGCTAGTCGCAACGACCATCATAGAAACGGGTGTGGATATTCCCAATGCCAATACCCTATTTGTTGAAAATGCGGATCATATGGGCTTATCTCAGCTCTATCAACTTCGTGGTCGAGTTGGGCGCTCCAATCGTGTTGCCTATGCCTATTTCACTTATCAACCAGAAAAATCGTTATCAGATGTCTCTGAAAAACGCCTTGATGCGATCAAAGGCTTTACAGAATTAGGATCAGGTTTTAAGATTGCAATGCGAGATTTATCAATTCGAGGTGCTGGTAATCTTTTAGGTGCTGAACAATCTGGTTTTATTGATTCTATTGGCTTCGACTTATACTCACAGTTGCTAGAAGAAGCTGTCAATAAACGTTTAGGTAAATCGAAAGGCCCACGAAAAGCCAATACTGAAATTAATCTTGAAATTGATGCTTTTTTACCGTCAGATTACATTTCGGATCAACGTCAAAAAATTGAAATCTATAAACGGATTCGTGAAATTGAAAGTCGGACTTACTACCAAGATTTACAGGATGAGTTGATTGATAGATTTGGAGAATATCCGGACACTGTGGCTTATCTGCTTGAAATCGGCTTATTAAAATATTTTGCTGATCATGCATTCGTTGATAAGATTGACAAGCAATTGTCAACGATTGTTTACACGATGAGTAAAGCTGCAGCTCATCTATTTATGCCACAAGATTATTTTGACGCCTTATCCAAAACACAGCTTAAGGCAAAAATTGGCGAAACAGCTGGTCAAATGGTCATTCGATTTGATATTAGAAAATTACCAGCAGCCACCTACTTGTCAGAAATGATGGTCTTTACTGAACGTTTGAGTGCGATTAGAGATGAGAAAACCAATGAAAAAACTGGCGATTAAAAGTTTCAAAGGAGCGAGTATCCTAGCACTTGCAGGATTTCTATCTAAAATTCTCGCGGCACTTTACCGCTTCCCCTATCAAAACTTAGTTGGCGATCAAGGCTTCTATGCTTTCCAACAAGTCTACCCGTTTTATTCTATCATCACGACACTCTCATTAATTGCCTTGCCTAATTTTTTGTCAAGTCTCATTCATGCTTCTGAACAACCCAAAGAAGAAACACATCAATTTTTTCAACTTTCTCTTATTCTGTCTATCTTGAGTTTTATCCTTCTGTCACTCTTGTGTCAACCTATTGCGAGATTAATGGGACAAGAAAAATTAGCAGGTCCCTTACTAATGGCTTGTTTGCCACTTTTATTAGTCCCTTTCCTATCTTTATATCGTGGTCGAGCGCAAGCGAAACAAGATATGGTAACAACTGCCACCTCCCAAGTCATTGAACAATTAGTACGTGTTGTCCTAATTATCTGTGCGGCACTGATGTTTACACGTTTATCAACCAATGTTTATACCATTTCTTTCTTAGCCATGCTTGGCTCCTTTATTGGCGGACTTGTTGCACTTATCTACTTGATGATTTCTAGTCCTTTTAAGTTTCAAGGTTTGTTTACAAACTTGACAGCTTTAAAACCTAAAGGTCAAATTATTCAAAAATTTGGCCTATCTTCCCTTGTCTTTACTTTCTTCATGGTTTACATGCTGATTTTACAAATGATTGATGTCTTCTTTGTGAAAAATGCTTTGATGTATTTACCTCAAATCAAAACCTCTAATCAGGCAGAAATTTTAAAGGGCATTTATGATCGGGGACAACCTTTTTTACAATTGGGTTTGGTGTTCACAACCTCTATTTTGACTGATAGTCTACCGAAGCTGACGAAAGCTGGACGAATTTCCAAGAAAATTTGGAACAATGTGACTTATTTAGCCATCGCTTTAACCGTTGGTCTTGTCATCTTACTCCCAGAAATGAACGATGTTCTCTTTAAAAGTCATGAGCATGTCCTAAGTTTACAGATTTTCGTGTGTCAGATCCCTATCATTTCAATGATCCAACTTTATCATCATGACCTATTTCTGGCGGGTAAAAATAAAGTATCGGGTTTGATTTTATTAAGTGGGTTAGGATTTAAAGTACTGAGTGTTTATCCGCTAACGGTGTTGCATGGCTTGAACGGTGCTGCACTCTCTAGTCTCATCAGCTTAATCCTCGTTCTCATTTTTTACAGCCTTTACAGCAAAAAATTTCCGAGACAACTCTATCATCTTAGGTTTTGGTTAGCAATTTTGTTGATGGTTGCTGTCGTCATGATAGGAAATCACTTCTTTATCGTAAATGGACGGAGCCTCAAGCTTTTGAAACTGATGATTTTAAGTGGCTTAGGTGCAACAACTTTTTTCAAAGTCTTTCGGATGAAACCAAAAGATTTCTTAAATTAAAAAGCACAGGCTTACCTCAACATTAATGTTGAAGTGAGCTTGTGTTTTTTAGAGTTGTTCGATATAAACTTTGTCTGGCCCCCCCAGTAAAATCAAGTATTGCTCAATCTTTACTGGCTGAAAGGCAGTTGTCAGACTTTCTGCATACAGCTCCATCTGCATCTGATAACGCGCTTTAATTTGAGGAATTTCCTCTAAATTTTTGAAATGGTCTGTTTTATAATCAAACAGGATGATTTTATCAGCTAACTTGATAAAACCATCAATAATCCCCCGAATCACATACTGTTCACCGGAAGTTTTGTCTGTTTTTAACATTGAAAAAGGTGCTTCTCGGGTCATTGACTGATAGTTTGCAACCATCATTTGGCCAAAATCAGTTTCAAATAAACTTAAAATCTGGTCTATCTTGATTTTTTGCTTGACTTCATCCCGAACTGCTAGTGTTTGAATGGTTTGGCTTAATGTTTCACGTGTAACATTTGAAAAATCAAGTGACTGCATTAAGTCATGCACAGCAGAGCCTAATTCTGTCGGTGATACTTTCTTGTCTGTTTTTATAAAGTCAAACTGAGAGTATTTTTGGTGTTGACTAACCACCACGTCCTGTTCTGAAATCAAGTGTTCATAGCGTTTCTTGATTTGGCTAGGCGTTTGAATGGTCGGTAACTGGATACCAGCTGCATATTTGTCATTTAAACTATCAGCAGAATCCAAAATCTGTTTGGCTAATCTAACCTCTTCAATTGTCTCCATTGCGCCATCATAATGTTTTGATTCGGCTAATAAGGTTTCAAAAGAGCGATGTCTTTTTGGATCACTAGGCATCATGTCTTGTAAATCAGCATCCTCAATCACACGGACATTAAGATTCAATGCTTTTTTCACAGTCATCGCCTGATAAATTCCCAATAGCCAATTCAGATAGCCTTGACTAGATTGTCTAATCGTATCATCTAAAATGCCCTTGTTGTCAAAAGTCGCAGATTGATAAGCGATAAACTGATTATCTTCATCTAATTTTGCCACATCTAGTTTACCCACCATGTAAACCTTTTTGACAGCTCGTGTCAAGGCAACATAAAGCATCCGCATCTCCTCAGCTAAGGCTTGATACTCCTTTTCTAAGGCATTTGCTATCTGCGGTAAAGTTGTCATCTTGACCATGGCATAAGGAAACTCAGTCTCGATTTCTTGTTTAAAATCAGCTACAAAACTAATCCCTGCACCATTTTTTCTGGATAAAATTAAATCGCTCGTTAAATCTTTGGTATTGAATTTTTTATTGACATGCAAAATAAAAACATAAGGAAACTCTAAGCCTTTTGATTTATGAATGGTCATGACACGAACCGCATTGCTCGGTAAAGCAATGTTGACAGCAGCTAAATCATTTTGACTGGCCATAAAGCTGTCAATCATTTTAATAAACTGGAAAAGTCCTTTATAACCAGATGATTCATAGGCAGCGGCACGATCCGCTAATGCTGCTAAATTAGCCTGGCGTTGTTGGCCATTTTTCATGCCACCGACATAGTCATAATAATGGGTATCCCGATAGATTTCCCAAATCAAGCTGTGTAAACTTTCCTGATGGGCAAGTTGACACCATTTGCTAAAAAGGTTTTCAAAATGTTGTAGTTTTGCAGACAGCGGACTGTCAATCAAGTCTGGTTTCAGGCCATTTCTCTGGTAGGCTTTTTGATATTTATCATAGAAATTGACATCATTTGACGCCTGCAAACTGATAATCGCCAAATCATTTTCACTAAAATTGAATAAAGGTGATTTGAGAAGAGCGACAAATGAGACATCAAACAGAGGATTATCAATAGCTCTTAGTACATCTAACATGACTAAGACTTCCATTGACTGCAAGTAATTCATTTTTCCTTCATCCAGAACTACGGGTATATCAAAAGACTGCAACACACGTTCAATTTCAGCATTATTTGTTTTGCTTCTAACCAAAATCACGATATCTTTTGGTTGCACTCCTTGACGCATGAGTTGACGAATAGCCTGTGCTGTCAAGACTAATTCATCTGTTGACACCGCATCCTCTGTTTCTGGTATCGTATTTTTTTCATCCTTATAAATCAGAAGTTCCGCTGTCAGCTCAGGAGAAGTCTCTTGAGCTAACTTAGGATTGCCAACAACCAACTTTTCTTCAGGACCATAGATCATTTCCCCAATATTTTTATCCATCAAATGTTCAAAAATCTGATTGGTAAAGTTAATCACTTCTGGATATGATCGAAAATTTTCCTTCAGTCGGATGAGTTTACCGTCAGCATTAGGTTGCTGATAGGCTTCATATTTACTCATGAAAAGAGAAGGATCTGCTAATCGAAAACCATAAATGGATTGTTTGACATCTCCTACCATGAAACAGTTGTGGCCGTTAGAGAGCAGTCGCAACATGGCTTCTTGCAGATGATTGGTATCTTGGTACTCATCAACCATGACCTCAAAATATTGGGTCTGATAGACTTTCCGCAGTACCTCGTTTTCCTGTAAAATCTCAATCGTTAGATGCGTGACATCAGCATATTCAAGACAGGCGTTTTTGAGTTTATAAGCATGATAACGCTGATAAAAAGCCAAAGCAACACGCTGTAAATCATGTGTCAACTCACTTGCTAAATCATGATATTTCTCTATTGTTTCTTGATGCTTAATCGCTTCTATAAACTGATCTAGGCGTGCTTTATTTGCAGCAATCAGCGTTTTTAAACTCAGCTTTTGTGCTTCAAGTGCTTCATCACGATTATCTTTATTATTGGCATTGGGTACAAACTGAAATTTCATCTGACGATAAAAGTCAGCAAATTTTTGAAATTCTTTCTGATTTAAACAGTCATGTAAATACTCATAGTTTGCTAAAAATTCTGCCGTATTGTCAATCTTTGCTTTGCCTGTAATCACACCAGAAGCTAAATTCTCCTCAAGCACTCTATATATATCGTGCAAACTTTTTTGTAAACCGTTTGTAAATGTATCTGGTAGATCTGTAAACTTTTGATAGATTGAAAAACCATTCAAAAAATCATTTTCGAGCCAATCAATTGGATTTTCCAAACTATCTGCAAAGGTATTGATTTGATTCAATACCAGATAAAAAGCATCAATTTTACGATCTGTGGAAAAATTATTCATAACTTGAGTAAAGCGGTCTTGACTAATAAGACCTTGATCAGATAAATGCTCTTCAACTAGCTGTTCAAAAATCTCTCGCTTGATAACTTCCTGTTCCGTGCTATCTACTAATAACCTAAAAGTTGGATCTAGATTTTTGAAATAAAAATTTTCTTTCAGAAACTTGAGCGTAAAGCTATCCATTGTCCCAATATCAGCAGTTGACAAGTCCTGTAAAGCAGTTGTCAAGAGTTGAATTTTATCAAAAGATGTTTCATTAGCACGTGTTGCTCTAATTTTTTTATCTAATCGTTGCTTTAATTCTGCCGCTGCTTTATTGGTAAAAGTTGAAATGAACAAGTTTTTGACTGAGACACCATTCAAAATCAAATTGATAATTCGTTCGGTCATGACAAATGTTTTGCCCGAACCAGCAGAAGCAGAGACTAAAATATTAGTACCTGTTCGATAAATCGCTTCTATTTGTTCAGATGTTTTGGGCATTTCTTTGCCAATTTCAGACTTTTGCAATAAGGCAATTTCTTGATCAGTGAGTTGTCGCATGTTCTTTTCCTCCTGTCAGCAAAGATGCTCTAATGTCTTCTTTGGATTTCAGATTGACTTTCCGACCTGATGGTAAATGAAGATCTGCCTCAAAGCCACAAATTGATTTAAACTGACAAAATTGACACCCTTTGGCATGATGTTTCACGACAACAGGATTAATCTCAATCTTTCCTGATAATATCTTCTGACCTGCTTCCTGATACAGCGTTTCATTATGCCTCATCAGAGCAGATATTTCTGGTTCACTATAAAAGTTGGCATTATTTTTATAAGGCAAGCCTTCTTTGGTAAACTGGCCTAGATTAAAAAGATGATCAAAATTTTCCTTCAAATGACTCGCTAAGTCCACATTAAAGAAGCCTGTATAGCGCATTTTGTTTTTGAGCGTATCAGAGATGTCAGAGATTTGATTGACCGACTTGAGGGCAATCGTCGGATTTTGTAGGTGTAAATAGAGTGCACCCCAAATCGTTTGGGAGGTGCCAAATTGTTTCGCATTCTGACGTAAAATATCCAAATAAGTTAAAAACTGTAAACTTGTGCCATCATAGGCTGACTGTAACTCAAACTTTTTATCGCCGGACTTATAATCAACAGCACCTAAAGTTTCGAAAATACGATCGACGCGGTCAATCATACCACGTAAGTTTAACTTTTTGTTATCTTGTAAATCAACTTGATAGGTTTGAAGTCCAGCTTGATCAAAGCCAAAAGCTTGTTCAAAGGCTAGTGATTGAATACCAGTATTCTCTAACGTCTGTTTGAGCATGGTTGATGTTTGCCTGATAATGTCTTGCAGTCTAGACCAAGTATAACGACTTGTGGCATCACGTGTAAAAAATTCAAGATATTTACTGTCAACTTCTTGTAAAGATTGTGTCAATATATCATCAAAAGCTGCTGCCTCTACCTGACTTGATTGCATCACATTTTCAAAAACTTCATGGAAATAAGAACCTGAAATACGAGAATCTAAATCAATCTTTTCAAATGCTTTAATATGTAGGGTGTTATTGATAAAGTACTGATACTCACAATTATAAAAATTTTCAAAACTTGATACAGAAGCATTTAGATCTGATGGATAGAGTGCCGTTATCACTGATGGCTTAAGCTGTCTTTCTTCTAACTGATCTGTCATCACTGCTGATAAAATATGTTGATAGTCAGGATTTTTAGACATGATTCTAAATAGACTCAGCCAAAATGACGTATTATTAATCATTTCTTTTGACTCTTCCCTTGACATCAGTAACCGTTCAATTTGACCTAGGTTAGCTAATAAACCATCATAGTTACCAATTTGTGACATCGTGTCAACTAGATTGACACCTTGCTTATTGAGAGGTGTAACGCCTCTGTCAATGATAAATTGTAAAAACTGTGACAACTCACTTTGTTCATTACTATAGATTTCTGGCGTTGACAAGACTAATTTCTTATTAGCTGCATTAAATAATTGTAAAGCTGTAAAGCTATTTTTTTTATAGTTGATAAAATTTGGTTCGTCTATATATTTTAGATAGTCTAGATCAGCATCATGCAATGTTTGATTGAGTTTTGCCCGTTCTTCATCAGAGATAAGACTTGTATTTTGATGACTTTTTGGAAAATTGGATTGGGTTAAACCAATTGCAAACACATAGTCAGCCGTATGTGGTTCAACGAGTTCATAAGATTTAACTTGAACAACATCAACATTAGCTGGTACAAGTCGATACGCAGCATTTTTTATTCCTGCTTCAATAATCTCTAAAAATTCCTGAATAGATAATTTTTCCAGACCAAATACAGCTGTAAATTCTTCCAAAACAGCCATCAATAATTTCCAAACTTCTAAATGTTCGGAAGCTTTTTCAAAGTTGCCAGCTGTTTCAGCATCAAAATAGAGCTGTTCAAGTTGCGCTTTAACTTGCCCCGTTTCCAAAAAAGTTTGAAATTTTTTAACCCAAGTCTGACCTTTTTGTGGTTGACTTCCTAATAAAACCTGCAGAGGAGAAGAAGAGCTGATTAAAGTCGACCTCACTTTTTCTGCCTTAATATCCTCAAATTCTTGAGCAAATTTAGTTCGTCCTCTTATATTTCGCTGTAAACTATAATTTTCAAACCTGTAAACATCTTGTAAACTTATTTGACTATCAGTGTAAAGCTCTGTTTTCAATAAATTCAAGACGTCATTAAGTTGATAATGGTTCGTTTTTATTTTTAATAAAGCTTCAACCAAGACAATTAAAGGATGATCTTTCATTGACTTTTCTTGTGCATAGAAAAATGGAATATCATAAGTCTTGAAGATTTCTGGTAACAAAATACGGTCTGATGCGACATCTCCTAGTAGAACCAAAATATCTTGATATTTCACACCTTCAAAGAGTAGCTGACGGATTTGTTTGGCAACATGTTCTATCTCTTCTTTATGGTTGACGACTTGCCAAATTTCTAAACCGTCATGTTTTTCTAATAACTCAGAATCTGATAGCGTAAAATCCGATGCCTTTTCCATTAATTTTGATAGATTTGTAAATGTATCGTCAATATGATTGACATCTTTGTAAATAACTATTAACTCATATTTCTGAGCTAGTGTCTGTACTAATGCAACTGATTGTTGATAAACATTCCCTTCAATAAAAGTAGCTGACATTGCTTTTTTAGAGGCATATATTCCAAATACAATCTCTGATACGCGACTAGATAACACATCAATCAAGGTCATTTCTTCTGCTGAAAAACGTGAGTAGCCCTCAATGATTAAAACATAGTCTTGTAACTCATGTGTCAATTCATCATTGACAAGGTTGTCAATGAAACCTTGGAGTTTGTTATCATTAGAAAAATGCCCTAATTGGTACTCAAATGCCTCAAATATCAACATCAATTCTTGATTTTTTTGACTATCAGCAGCTAATAGTAAGTCTTCAGGCTGCAAATTAGCGGTTGTTAACTCCTGATAGAGTGCAACTAACTGCGTGATAAAGCCTTGTTTATCACGCATAAAGCGATAGATGGGGATCTGATCATCAGAAAGTTGCTTCAAGGTTTGACGCATGAGCATGGCTAGACCAATGGGAGATAAGTTTTTTCGGCCATTGTCTTGATTTTTATCGAAATACCAAGGCAATTGTTTTAATCTGGTCACGGTTAAATCAAATAAAGCCCCATCTTGTCCAGCATTAAAACGCGTCAAAATCTCCTTTTCTTTTTCAAAAGAAAGAGATGATGGCACGATATAAAATATTTTTTTGCCGCTAGCGATGTGTTCACGCGCTTCATCAACCAAAAACTCAGTTAAATGCCCATAAATATCTGTGTGGATAACTTTCATAAAAAAATAAACCTCTCGGTCTATTATATCATGTTTGGCAAAGCTCTCATCAGATAGAACTATTGCTTAGTTAGTCCGGACTGGTGTGACCAATTGAACAAAATCAAGAGTATCGCTCTTAGGCACTAAGGTAAATGGTCGAACTGGTGAGATAAATCGGATACGAACTTCTGGTTCTTTGATGACTTTCAACGCATCAATCAGATATTGTGGATTGAAAGAAATCGTCAAATCATCACCAGATTTTGCTAATGGTGTAATTTCTTCATGAACCGATCCAACTTCTGGTGAATTAACAGTTGCGATAATTTGATCACCTGTAATGCTTAATTTAACAGTACCATTTGTCGTCGCGTTAGAGAGCAATTTAGCACGGTCCATGGTATGACGAAGGTTGGCAACGTCAAAGGTCAAATCAAGCGTATAGTCAGCATCAGAAGGGATCAGACGGTTGGTATCCGGATAGTTACCTTCAACGAGTCGGGTATAGAATGAAATCGTCTCATTGCGAATCAAAATTTGGTTGCTTGAGAAGAAGATGTCGAGTTCCGTATCATCGTCAGAAAAGACAGATTTAAAGCTATTTACGGATTTATTGGGTAACACCAAATCGAAATCTTCACTTAATTTGTCAAGGGTAATCACCCGTTGGCTCATGCGGTGTGAGTCAGTTGCGACTGATTTGAGGACTTTGTTATCCGTTAAAGTCAAATGAAGTCCTGTCAAAATCGGACGAGATTCTTGTGTCGAAACAGCGAAAGCCGTTTCTGTAAAGATGTCTTTTAAAACGCCAGCTTTAATTTTCAGTGGATTTTCAGCTGCCATCTCTTGAATGCGCGGATACATTTCAACATCCAAACCTTTGAGTGTGATTTCAGATTGACCTGATGTCAAAACGACTTGATTTTGTTCAATTTCTTTAAAATCAAAGGTCACCTCAGGCAAGTTATTCACAACACTTTCAAAAAAGCTAGCTTCTAGTAAAATGCTACCAGGTTCAGTAATCAACATCCCTGCATTTTCATCCTCTTTAGACAGAAAATTTTCGATTGAAATTTGACCATTTGAACCAGTTAAAGTAATGCCTTCAGTCGAGACATCAATTTTGATCTTAGATAAGGTTGGAATAGCAACTTTAGTTGAAATGGCTTGTTTGGTAATTCTCAAATTATTGAGAAAAGCAGTTTTGTTGATAGAAAAATTAATCATCGAGGCAACTCTTTCTTTTATTAGTTAATAAATATAGTTAGTAATAGTAATAGGGGCTGTGAATCGTGTGGATAAGTCTGGAAATACTTTAAACATCAACTTTAAAGCACTGTGGATAAAAAAGAATAAGCTGTGTATAAGTGTGAAGATTTTCCACATCCATTAGCACCTATTTCAAATGAGATTTAATCGTATCCATCTCTTTTTGGAGGTTGGTATCGGTTTTCATCTTGTCAGAAATCTGCTTGTGGGCATAAATGACCGTTGTATGATCACGACCACCAAATTCCTTACCAATCGCAGGCAGACTTTTGCCTGTAATCTCACGAATTAAGTACATGGCGATTTGTCGCGGATAGGCGATTTCTTTCGGGCGTTTTTTACTGACCATGTCAGCAACTGAAATCTTATAGAAATTGGCGACTTCTTCTTGGATTTTTTGAGAAGAAATATCTTTATCCTGGGTGATTTTAGTGGATTCTAAATTACTCAAGGCTTTGGCTGCTGTATCAATATCAATGGTGTCGATATGATAGGTATTAGCATAAAACTTGAGATTTTTTAGAGCGCCTTCTAAATCTCTGACATTGGAATCAATGCGACCTGCTATATAAGAGAGTGTTTCGGAAGGGACTTTTAAAGCTATTTCGTCAACTTTGTTAAGGAGAATTGCCATTCGGTCTTCGTAGTTTGGCGCTGTAATATCAGTGGTCAATCCCCAACTGAAACGAGATTTGAGTCGTTCTTCAAATTCATTGAGCTCATTCGGTGGTCGGTCACTAGAAATGACAATTTGTGCGCCTTTATCATGCAAGGTATTGAAGGTTTGGAAAAACTCGTTAATCGTGCCTTCTTTTTTAGCAAAAAATTGAATATCGTCTAGCAGAAGTAGATCCAATGTCCGATACTGGTCAGTAAACTCCTGCATTTGATTTTTGCGGGAACTCTGCACATAATCATTGACGAAATTTTCTGATGAGACATATTTGATACGGGCATCGGGTTTATCGTTTAGAATTTCATTGCCAATAGCATTCATCAAATGGGTTTTACCAAGTCCGGGACCACCATAGATAAAGAGGGGATTATACATGCCACCTGGATCATTGGCGACAGCAATGGCAGCGCCTAAAGTCATGCGGTTACCCTCACCTTGGACAAAATTTTGAAAGGTGTATTTATGATTCAGACCATTTTTGAGTTCTGAGGTGATAAATTGGCTCGTTTCCCGAACTTCAGACGTTTCTGCAAGTTTATCTGCATTTTCATAATCGGCAAGATTGATGTCGTCTGCTGAATAGAGGGAAAAGCTAATTTCGGCGCCAAATATTTCAAAACCAGCGGTTTTAATCAGATCTTCCTGTTTTTTCCAAAAATCTCTGTGCATGTTATTATCAAGATAAATCTTAGCATTATGATCGGTGATTTCAAGTAGTTTGGCTGGTTCAATGAAAAAGTCATAGGAGGCTTGGCCTAAATTATTTTGGGCAAGTGCTTTGACACGTGCCCAGAATGCTTGTTCTTTTTGTGTTAAAGACATTTGACTCCTTTCGATAAAAAATTGGTAGCTAAAAGAATTATATCATGTTGGCTGAAAGTTTTCCACAATTAATCAAAAATAAAAGGAAAAATCAACACGTGCATTAAAAATTATACACAGGGGTGTGGAAAATGTGGAAAAAATCGCCAATTTTGAATTTAATCACAGGTAAATTGCCTTAAAAATCGCGAAATAAACCTGTTTTTTAAAAGTTAATCACAGATGTGCAAAACTTATGCACAAGGTGTGATTTAAATTGTCTTGTGTATAACTTTGTTGGAAAAGAAAAATCCACAAATAGGCTGTGGATTACTTGTGGGTCAAAATGAGGAGAAGTCTGTTAAGCTCTTCGAGTGTGTCATAGGCGATTTCAATTTTTTGGGGTTTAATCGTCACTGGCTGACCTAAGGTTTTAGCGATGTCGGTTTCAGCTGATTTGATAAAAACATCTTTTGATTTGATAGTCCGTTCATCAGATTGTTTGGTCAATTGTTTTTCAAGTGCGCGAACAGAAAGCTGTTCTTGCTCAATGCGCTTCGCCCAGAATAGCTGTTCTTCTGGTGTTTTTAGACCGAGTAACAGTCGCGCGTGACCTTGGGAAATTTTTTGCGCTTCAATCAGTTCTAAAATGGGTTGCGGGAGATTTAAAATGCGGATGGCATTGGTCACATAAGGACGAGATTTCCCCAATTTTTCAGCGATTTGGCTGTGGGTCAGGCCTTGTTTGGTCACGAGATTTTGGAGACTTCGCGCTTCATCTAGAAGCGTCAAATCATCCCGTTGTAAATTTTCCAAAATGGCTAATGTCATCATCTCGTCATCTGTTAATTGACGGATGATGGCAGGAATTTCTGTTAGTCCTGCTAACTGGGAAGCTCTAAAACGGCGTTCCCCAGCCAAAATTTCGTAGCCGATAATCGGCGATTTTCTGACGATAATGGGTTGTAACACCCCATTTTCTTTGATAGAATCGCTAAGTTCTTGTAATTTTTTATCGTCAAAGACAATCCGTGGTTGATAGGGGTTTTTGACAAGATCTGACATTGAGAGCAGTTGAATAGTTTCCATAGTGCTATTTTACCATGTCTTACACTCATTTTGCGTGATTTTTGCTATACTGAAACTATGAAAATTCTAGCAGCGATTGATTCTTTTAAAGGGAGTGCTACTTCTGAGCAGCTGAATACTGCGGCTTTATCAGGCATTTTAGCTCAATTTCCTGATATACAGGTGCAAAGCATGCCGATTGCCGATGGTGGTGAGGGCGTTTTAGAGGTGCTTGCCTACCAGAAAAATGCCATTAGAAAAACCAGCCAAACGACAGATTTATTGGGTCGTCCACTTGAGGTGCCTTACTTATTATTGGGGCATAGGGCAGTGATTGAGTCGGCGAAAGTCATCGGGCTTGATTTAGTCGAAGTCAGTTCTGAAACCATCTCACGCGCGACGACCTTTGGTCTAGGCACCGTTGTCAAAGATGCTATCCAAACAGGCGCACAAACGATTATTGTGAGTTTGGGCGGGACAGGCACGTCTGACGGCGGTCAAGGCTTTTTAAAAAGTCTGGAGACGACGGATTTATCAGGTGTGACCCTGATTGGGGCAAGTGATGTGACCAATCCTTATTATGGGGAAAATGGTGCAGCGACTATTTTCGCAGCTCAAAAAGGGGCAACAGCTGCACAGATCACTCAGTTGAATGCGCGTGATACACGATTTGCACAAGAAATGTTGATGCATCGTGGGATTGATTTACAAAAAATATCTGGAGCAGGTGCAGCGGGAGGTCTAGGTGGGGCAATCGCCTTACTTGGCGGTCAATTAACCTCAGGATTTGACTTCATTGCTGACTTGATTCAGTTAGAACAAGCTATCTCAGACTCAGACCTTATTTTAACAGGTGAGGGGCATCTGGATCATCAAAGCAGTCAAGGTAAGGTCGTTTCAGGCGTTGCCAAATTGGCGAAAAAATATGGAAAACCTTGTGTCGCTTTGGTTGGCAGTCGTTCGGATGATTTAGGAGAGCTTGAAACCGACTTGACAGCGGCTTTTAGTATTCAGACAGGTCCGATTGCTTTGGCTGATGCCATCAATGCCGAAACGACGTTGAAAAATATGGCGATGACAGCGCAAAATGTTATGCGTGTCTTTAAATCGCACCAATAATAAAAAACAGCCGAGACTGTTTTTTTATTTGACTTTAAGCAACCACTTCGTGAATGGCGTGTAGTCGTTCTGCGACTTCTGATTCAGATAAATGATGACTAACGATATAGCGATTGCGTGGATGGATACGACACTCATGACGACAACCACCGAGATAAGTCGCTTCATTGGCTTCAGATGCGAGAATTTGACGATTACATTCAGGATTGCCACAGTTGATATAGCGTTCACAAGGCGTGCCGTCAAACCAGTCTTTACCAACGATGACATGTTCGACATGGTTAATCGGAACAGCAATTCTGCTGTCAAAAACATACATTTGACCATCCCACAAATCGCCTCTTACTTCAGGATCTTTCCCATAAGTTGCAATCCCGCCGTGAAGTTGACCAACATCTTTAAAGCCTTCTCGAACTAACCAGCCTGAGAATTTTTCACAGCGAATGCCACCGGTACAATAGGTGAGGACACGTTTTTCCATAAACTCTTCTTTGTGATCACGTATCCATTGGGGTAATTCTCTAAAACTACGGATGTCAGGGCGAACCGCCCCTCTAAAATGACCTAAATCGAATTCATAATCATTGCGCGCGTCAATGACAACGGTGTTATCATCTAGCATGGCATCTTTAAATTCTTTTGGAGAGAGGTAAGCGCCTGTTAAAGCTAACGGATCAATGTCATCTTCTAAGTTAAGACTGACCAATTCTTTGCGGTAACGGACGTGCATTTTTTTAAAGGCATGGTCTTCAGACAAATCAATTTTAAAAATGGTTTCAGCAAATCGAGGATCTGCGTGCATCATCTTGATATAGGCTTCAGTTTGTTCAAATGTACCCGAAACAGTGCCGTTGATACCTTCATCAGCGACTAAAATTCTGCCCTTGATACCTAAAGCTTTACAGGCTGCTAGATGTGCTTGGGCGAATTGTTCACCGTTTTCGATTGGTACGTATTGATAATATAAAAGTACACGATAATCTTGTGTCATTTTCTTCCCCTTTGTGTTTGATCTAAAAAGCTATCAATACCATTTAGACATCTTTAAAGGGGGAAAGCAACCATTTTGCTTGTGTTTTTTTACACAAAAATTATGCTACAATTTAAGGAAAGAGACGAGAAAATGGAGAAAATCAGATGACGAGATGTGGTTGGGCGAAGTTACCGCTAGAAATTGCGTATCATGATCAGGAATGGGGAAAACCTAAGTATGATGATGCGGTGCTTTTTGAGATGTTGCTGCTTGAGGGATTGCAAGCTGGGCTGAGTTGGTCTACAATTTTGGCAAAGCGTGAGAATTATCGCAAGGCACTGGATAATTTTGACCCGCAAAAAATAAAAGCTTATGACCAAGAAAAGTTAGATGACTTGTTACAGGATACAGGGTTAATCCGTAACAAGCGTAAAATGCAAGCCATCGTCAAAAATGCTCAGGCTTTTATTCAGGTTCAGACAGAATTTGGCTGCTTTTCGACCTATCTCTGGCAATACGTTTCGGGTCAGCCGATACAACATGTCTATCACCATTTATCAGAAGT
Organism: Pseudolactococcus reticulitermitis; assembly: GCF_002260845.1. Taxonomy (GTDB): domain Bacteria; phylum Bacillota; class Bacilli; order Lactobacillales; family Streptococcaceae; genus Pseudolactococcus; species Pseudolactococcus reticulitermitis. The sequence continues at coordinate 34,323 of NZ_BEDT01000004.1, forward strand.
TCCTGCGATAACAGATATTTCTGAAAAGATGAGCCAAGACATGAAGAAAAGAGGCTTTTCATTTGTCGGGCCGACCATTTGTTATGCCTATATGCAGTCTGTTGGTCTGGTTAATGACCATATTGTTTCCTGTGATTATCGGTAAAAACCTAAGAAAAAAGCAACCTCGGCTGCTTTTTTTTGCTTATAAACGATTTTGAATGCGTGCTTCGTAGAAAGCAACCATCGACATTTCCGTGTAAGGCATGGTCCAGATTTGAGGTAGTCTCCAAAAGAAGGCGCCTAGAATATACCAGCCGATAAAGGTTAAATTAAAGAGAAAATATTTAAACTTATACCCTTTCATCATCTCTTTTGAGGTATTAAGCACATCCCAAATGCCTTGGTATTGGTTATTTTTAAGTTTATCGTACAAGACATAAGTTGCTTGTGACCAAGCAAATCCAAGGTTGATGGCAATTGCCCAACCAATAATAGGGATGAACATCAGTAGGAACAAAATGAGCTGTTGGATAAGCGTTAAGATAGCAATTTTCCAGAAAGAATTATCGTTAAAAGTGCGAAGAATGTCTTTTGATAAATTAATGTCTTCTTTCTCACCACGGAAAATTTCAATATAATTGAACATGCTGGCTGTTGTAAAAGCAGTCACAATGACAGTGATTAAAAAGCTGATAATGAGTCCAACAAGAATAATTGGAATGGCGATGGCAAGGACTATTCCCCAATCAACATTTGAAAAGGCATTGGAAAAATCAACATTTGAGTCATTCAAACGATGTTGTAAGACGACTGTGTAAGAATTATCGAAACGGCTTGTAAGAATAGAGAGTGCGAGTGGCACAATAAATAAGAGCATTTTGGTTATAAAATTGTCTTTAAGCGCCAATTTTGCGGCTTGTTTAAGTTCTGAACTGGTCATTAATTTCTCCTTTTTTGACTGCTATAATTCATAAGATGTTTAGATTATTATAGCATGTCTCACTTATAATAAGCAAAGATAAGCCTACATCTGCTATAAAGTCTAAAAATTGATACTAAGTGTCCTGCTTTTTTTATTGCTCATAATCTGCTATAATAGAAACTATCAAAAATAAATGAGGTAAAGACATGAGTTTTGTAATTTTGATTATTCTGTTTGGCGGAATGATGTGGTTTATGCAACGTAACCAAAAGAAAGCAGCTTCGCAACGTCAAGAACAACTTGATAATATGCAACCTGGTTCTGAAATCGTAACAATTGGCGGTTTGCACGGTATTTTGGCAAGCGTTGATAAAACAAAAGGAACGATTGAACTGGATGCTGAAGGGGTTATTTTGACTTTTGATCGTGCAGCTGTTAAAACGATCAAACCGATTGCAACGACTGATGAAGCTACGGATGCGATTGATGCTGTGATTGCTGATGCCAAAACAGAGGCAGTTGATGCGAACGAAACAGCTGATCAACAAGATTCACCTTTCGAATAAGACAGAACAAATAAGCCACATGGCTTATTTTTTTTAAGAATTTTTACTGAAAATATGGTAAAATTAAAGGAAGCTCCTAATGGAAAGCAAGATGAAATACAAGGATTAGTCCATTATTTTAAGAATTTTAAGTGTTACAAGTTACATCCAAATGAGACGACTTCAACTTCTTGCCCTATGCGAGTGAATCATTAGAACCGATGAATTAGAGGTAGATAGATAAGATGACAGCAACATCTGATAGAGCAGTTACGCAAAAAATTCCAAATCATCTGGCAGTAATCATGGATGGGAATGGGCGTTGGGCGCAACGTCAAGGCAAAGCACGTATTTTTGGTCATAAGGCAGGTATGGATGCTTTACAGACGATTGCCATTCACGCGCAAAATCGCGGCGTCAAAGTGATGACTGTCTACGCATTCTCAACAGAAAACTGGACGAGACCAGCTGCTGAGGTTAAATTTATCATGAGCCTGCCGATTGATTTTTATGAAAAATTCGTCCCAACGCTGAATCGTGAAAACATTCGGATTGCCATGATTGGCACACGAGCAGGTGTCCCGAAAGCCACGCTGAAATCAATTGATCGTGCCATGGTTGATACGGCGCAAAATACAGGGATGATTTTAACCATCGCTTTGAATTATGGTGGTCAAGCTGAAATTTTAGATGCCGTTAGAGCTTTAGCGACAGAAGTGAAAGCAGGGACCTTGTCAATAGATGACATCACACAAAAAAGCTTTGAGCAACAACTCACTACAGCGATTTTACCAGAAGCTTATCGCAATCCGGATTTTGTCATTCGGACATCAGGCGAAAATCGTTTGAGTAATTTTTTACCCTGGCAAACAGCTTACAGCGAATTATATTTTACAGAGACATTATGGCCAGATTTTGATGAGGCTGCGTTAGATTTAGCATTTGACGTCTTTTCACAACGGGATCGCAGATATGGAGGTATCAAAAAATGACGCAAAGAATTATCACAGGTGTTGTCGCAGGGGCAGTCTTTTTAGGTCTAGCGATTCTTGGCGGGACACCTTTTCATATTTTGGTAGCCTTACTCGTTATGATTGCCATGGCTGAACTGTTCAAAATGCGCAAGTTAGAAATCTTATCTTTCGAAGGGATTTTAGCAACACTTGCTGCCCTTTCTTTGTCTTTACCCACAACGCAATATTTTCCAAAACTTGGCACAGATAGCAATTTTACCCTGTTTACTTTATTTTTATTGATCATGATGGGGGTCATGGTCTTTACCAAGGGCAAGTATTCTTTTGAAGATTTAGGCTTTCCTTTCTTGTCAGCTTTTTATATCGGGATTGGGTTTCAAAATTTATTAGCGGCGCGTGAAAATAGTTTATTTATCCTGTTTTTAGCCCTCTTTATTGTTTGGGCAACGGATTCAGGTGCTTATTTTGTCGGTCGAAAATTGGGTAAGACAAAGTTAATTCCGAGTGTGTCGCCGAATAAAACCGTCGAGGGGGCATTGGGCGGTGTTATTTCAGCTATTGTTGTTGCCGTTCTAATGGTCTTCCTTTATCCCAAACAAGCGCCAAATATTGGTATGATACATTTAATTATTTTAGTGGCTGTTTTCTCTGTCGTGGGGCAACTTGGTGATTTGGTAGAGTCTAGTCTGAAACGTCATTTTGGCGTGAAAGATTCGGGTAAAATTTTACCAGGCCATGGTGGTATCCTAGATCGTTTTGATAGTCTGATTTTCGTTTTTCCGGTGATGCATTTACTTGGGTTATTTTAACCTGATTTAACTGATGATAAAACTCCTTGCTCGTGTGCTGATGCCATTGGCGCAAGCAAAGGAGAAATTTTAATAAATTAAACGAAGGAGGTAGTTCAGGATATGACAAAGAAAAAAATTATTTTACTAGGGGCGACGGGAAGTGTCGGCGTTCAGGCTTTAGATGTGATTGCAGCGCACCCGGAGCAGTTTGAATTGGTCGGTTTTGCTTTCGGCAAAAATATCGAGAAAGCGCGTGAGATTATTCAAGCTTTTTCTCCTAAAATCGTCGTTGCAGCGCAAGAATCATCACAAGTGACACTTGCCAAAGCGTTTCCAGATGTTGAGCTTCATGTCGGCAATGAAGGCTTAATCACATTAGCTAGAACAGAAGGCTATGACATTTTGCTAAACGCAATCGTCGGTTCTGTCGGCTTACCACCAACGATTGAAGCGGTGCAGCTTGGTCGAGACATCGCCTTAGCCAACAAGGAAACTTTAGTCGTGGCAGGTTATACGATTATGGCAGAAGCGGCAAGAACAGGCAGCAAAATTTTGCCGGTTGACAGCGAGCATGCGGCGATTTTTCAAGTCCTCCAAGGCGTCGCCAAAAGTGATGTTCGCAGTTTGACGATTACGGCATCAGGCGGGTCATTCCGTGATAAAACGCATGAAGAATTGGTCGATGTGACCCTTGAAGACGCTTTAGCTCACCCCAATTGGACGATGGGAGCGAAGATTACGCTAGATTCTGCGACCATGGTCAATAAAGGTCTGGAAGTGATTGAGGCACATCATTTATTTGGCATTCCTTATGATGATATTCATGTCGTGTTGCATCGGGAATCTGTCGTGCATTCGATGGTGACGCTAAAAGATGGTGCTGTTTTGGCACAACTCGGGGCAACGGATATGCGTGAACCTATCCAGTATGCTTTATCTTATCCGAGACATTTGACCATGCACCATGAAACGCCGTTTGATTTGACTGAAATTGGTGCCCTTCATTTTGAAAAGATGGATCTGGTTCGTTTTCCGATGTTAGATTTGGCATATCGGGTAGGGAAATTAGGCGGCGGCTATCCAGCGGTCTACAATGCAGCAAATGAAATTGCCAATCAAGCCTTTCAAGATGGCAAAATTACTTTCTTAGAGATTGAACAATTAATCACGCGCGCTGTTTTTGAACATATGGAATTTGACGGTCAAACGCTACATCAAATTTTAGCGTCTGATGAAAGAACACGTCAAAAAGTGTCACAGTGGGTAGAAGATTTGACTCAAGAAAAAAAGATTGCGCTGACTGAAGTTCGCAAATAATCTAATCTGATTTCAAGATTTCATTTCACGAAAAGGGGAAATAACAACATATGGTGCAAAGTTTAGTCACATTTATCATCATTTTCGGTATCATCGTTTGTGTCCATGAGTATGGTCACCTGTTTTTTGCTAAAAAATCAGGGATTTTAGTGCGGGAATTTTCGATTGGGATGGGTCCGAAAATTTATGCCCACCAAGCGAAAGATGGCACGCTCTATACGATTCGAATTTTACCTCTGGGGGGCTATGTTCGCATGGCTGGCTGGGGTGAAGATGAAACTGAAATCAAGACCGGCGCCCCTGTGACTTTGACACTGGATGCCCAAAGCCAGACGGTGACACGTATCAATCTCAGCGACAAAGTGCAGTTTGGTCAAGCGCTACCGATGCTCGTCACAGCTTACGATTTCGAAAAAGCTTTGACCATTACCGGTGAGGTCAATGGTGAAGTCGTGACCTATGCGGTGGATCATGATGCGACGGTTGTCGAGGAAGACGGCACGGAGCTGCGCATTGCGCCTTTGGATGTCCAGTATCAGAGCGCGAGTTTGCCGGGTCGGATGATGACGAACTTCGCGGGACCGCTGAATAACTTTATTTTGGGCGCGGTGGCCTTTGTTTTGGTTGCCTTTATGCAAGGGGGGGTGCAAGATTTAAAGACCAATCAAATCACGGTGTCTGATCACACTTATCCAGCTTATCAGGCGGGGTTACGGACGGGTGATAAGGTTCTTTCGATTAATGGTGTACCAATTTCTGATTGGTCGGCGTTGTCGCAGCAAATCGGTAACTCAGATGGTAAGGCGATTCAAGTTAAGACAGATCGCAAAACATTGACGATTACACCTAAAAAAGAGGAAGAAAGATATGTTATCGGGATTGGTCCGATGATTAAAACAGGTTTTGTGGACAAAATAACAGGAGGTCTGAAAAATGCGGGAACATCTGCTTTTGCCATTGTCAATGCTTTAAAAGACTTGATTTTACATCCTGATATTAATAAATTGGGCGGACCAGTGGCTATGTATGAGAAATCAGGTGAAGCGGCGCGTGAAGGGATCACGACGGTGATCAGTTTCATGGCGCTTCTATCGATTAACTTAGGAATTTTCAATTTAATTCCAATTCCTGCCTTGGATGGCGGTAAGATTGTCATGAATATCATTGAAGCCATTCGTCGTAAACCGATGAAGCAAGAGCATGAAAGTATCATCACCCTTGTCGGTGTGGGGATTATGGTTGTCTTGATGATTGCGGTGACTTGGAATGATATTTGGCGAATGTTTCGGTGATTCTTACGTTTGCTACGCTTATCAACTCTAACTTAACTTAAAAGTGCTGATTTTCAGCGCTTTTTTTGATATAATGAAACCATTACATGAAAGGAAAGGACGATTTCCAAGCGCAGGGCTTGATAGGGTCGTCCAACTATCACATACATGAAACAATCTAAAATGCTTATTCCGACTTTACGCGAAATGCCGTCTGATGCGCAAGTCATCAGCCACGCCCTTCTCGTCCGTGCAGGTTACGTCCGACAAGTCTCAGCAGGTATCTACGCTTATCTGCCATTGGCTAACCGCGTGCTTGAAAAATTCAAGAACATCATGCGCGAAGAGTTTGAGGCTATTGGTGCGGTGGAATTATTAGCACCCGCCCTTTTAACCGCAGACTTGTGGCAAGAAAGTGGTCGTTACGAGACTTACGGTGCTGACCTCTACAAGCTTAAAAATCGCGATGCTTCAGACTTTATCCTCGGCCCAACGCATGAGGAAACGATGACAGCACTTATCAGAAACGACATCACGTCTTATAAAAAACTCCCATTGAACATCTACCAAATTCAGCCGAAATATCGCGATGAAAAACGGCCGCGTTACGGTCTGCTTCGGGGTCGTGAGTTCATCATGAAAGATGGTTACAGCTTCCATGCCAACTACGACTCGCTAGATGAGACGTATCAAGACTATAAACAAGCCTATGAAAAAATCTTCACACGCGCCGGTCTTGATTTTAAAGGCATCATCGGTGACGGTGGCGCCATGGGCGGTAAAGATTCGCAAGAGTTTATGGCGATTACACCTGACCGTACGGATTTGGCGCAATGGTTGATTTTAGATCAATCCATTGCTGATATTTCAGAAATCCCAGACTTTGTGATCAAAGACATCAAGCAAGAACTTTCTAACTGGTTGATTGCAGGGGAAGATACGATTGCTTATTCTGACGGCTCAGATTATGCGGCAAACTTGGAAATGGCATCGACTGAATTTGTCAAACCAACGGCTTATACCGAGCAGCTTGAATTGACAAAAGTTGCCACACCAGATGTGAAAACAATCGAAGAAGTCTCAGCCTTTCTTGATGTGCCAACTGAACAAACGATTAAAACGCTTGTCTACAACGCAGATGGCGAAATCGTGGTTGTCTTGCTCCGTGGGGATGATGAGTTAAATGAAGTTAAATTAACCAACCACTTAGGTGCTGATTTTGTCGAACCTGCGACAGAAGAAGAAACAATGAAAGTATTTGGCGCAACATTTGGGTCATTAGGCCCTGTTGGCTTACCAGAAAACGTTAAAATCATCGCTGACCGTGTGGTTGAGACCATTGTCAACGCTACTGTCGGTGCCAATGAAGACGGTTACCATTATCAAAATGCTAACCTAGACCGTGATTTTAAGGTGGTGGAATTTGTTGATTTGCGGACTGCCAAAGAAGGCGAACCTGCGCCAGACGGTGGCGGTCATCTGAAATTTGCGCGTGGAATTGAAATCGGTCATATCTTTAAGCTTGGTACGCGCTATTCTGAGAGTATGGGCGCTAACGTTCTGGATGAAAATGGTAAAGCGAAGCCGATTATCATGGGTAGTTATGGTATCGGTGTGAGCCGGATGTTATCAGCGATTTTGGAGCAATTTGCGCGGATTAGTGTTGAGAAAACATTTAAAGGTGACTACAAATTCTCTTGGTCAATGAACTTCCCTAAAGGCTTGGCGCCATATGATGTGCATGTGATTCCGGTCAATGTTAAAGATGAAACAGCTGTCGCTTTGTCAGCTGAAATCGTTGAGACTTTAACAAAATCAGGTTTGCAAGTCCTTGAAGATGACCGCGCAGAGCGTGTTGGCGTTAAGTTTGCGGATAGCGACTTGATTGGTCTGCCAGTGCGCGTGACAGTTGGGAAAAAAGCCGCTGACCGCATCGTTGAAGTTAAGATTCGGGCAACAGGCGATACACTTGAGGTCAATGTCGCTGACTTGGCAGAAACGCTTGCGATTTTAAATCAATAAAGGCTATGAAACCAGAAATCTGAAGATCGGCTTTCTGGTTTTTTTGCTGTGAAAAAATGATTTACAAAAAAAGAAAGCGATTTCTGAGATATGATTTGCAAAAAAAATAGAAGCATGCTATGATATAACTATAAAGAAAAGCACTGGAATGTGCGAACTTGCTCACATTTTTGACCGACTAAATCGTATTACCTCGGGAGTCTTTGAGACATCTTACAGCGTGCAAGCCATTTTAGATGGAAGCTGCTTCAGTAGGAGCGAGACGCCCACCTGTTTAACATTAACAGCGGGTTCAATACTTGAGTGAGTAACGGCATTCAATCAGTGTTTTTTTGCGTTTTTTGGGCGCGATGTCTTCGTTAGCTCTCAGCTCACAACCTCAAGGGTGCTTCGCTTTAGCTGCCTCGACCTCACGCCCAAAAAATCGCAAAACCTTTTCTATTATTAGGCGTGAAATCTGCTTTGAATTTTTGGTAAAAATTCTTCAAAAACTGTGTTTGACTTGTATGAGTTTATTCTTGCATTTTCAGGTCTATTTGGGGTATAATGAACTGGTGAGAAATGTTTTTTCTCTTAATAAATTGCCTTCTTAGCTCAGTTGGTAGAGCAGTGGACTCTTAATCCATGGGTCGCAGGTTCAAGCCCTGCAGGGGGCATTAAAAAAAGGCTCTGCACGTTGGTGTAGAGCCTTTTCTTTTATATTTTTGCCAAATTTTTGCCAAAACTACCCATAATTTTCTTGATTTTATCATTGCCAGCGTCCAATGTCTCCCTAAGTATATGACCATAAGTTTCTCTGATTTGAGTACTGTTTTTATGTCCTACTTGTTTAACAATAACTTCAATGTCTACGCCTTGGGCGAGTAAAACACTGATATAGGTATGACGTGTCCCATAAGGTGTGATAATTGGTGTAATGTTTAAGTCAGATAGATATTTTTGAATTGCCCGATTGATTTTATAATGTGATAAAATCTGGTTGTCGGGTTCTAAAAATACCATTTCTTTGTCCTCTACATCTCCATTAAGAGCTATACGGCTCTTTTTAAGGGTTCTAAAGGCTTTTATTGTTTCGTCATCTAACTGCACATATCGGATAGATTCAGGTGTTTTAGGTGGCACATACTTTTTATCCGCTAGAGAGTATCTACGATAAGTGTAAAGTACCATTTTGTCAAAATTTATATCTTCCCAATTAACCGCAAGCGTTTCTGAAAGTCGCAGTCCAGTCTTAAACATAAGGTAGTAAAAGTAGGGTATCACACTGATTTTATAGTCAAGATGATTAGCTAAATAATCAAGTATTTTTTTATAATCTTCAATGCTTTCGATATATTTATCTTCTGCTTTTTTAGGTTGTTTACCTGCATTACGTTTATAACCCGCAGTAAAATCATCTATATATAATTTGTCACGAATAGCAAAAGCAACGACTTTTTTAATCTCATTATCAAGCCTTTTTAAACTATCTTTTCCGACATCTTTCCCGTAGTCATTCATTATCTTTTGATATTCACTAGGTTTTATTTTTGATACTTTTTGTCCGTCAAATAGTTTGGCAATTACTCTGCCATGACTTCTATACTTGTATTTTGTCCGTTCGGATAAGTTAGAGGGCTTGATTTCAAGGTCATACCACACTTGCCAAATATCATGAACTGTACTTGAAAGATTGAGTTTACTACCACTGTCAAGTTCTAATCTTATTTTTTCGCCTGTTGCTTTGGCGATTTTTTTGGTTTTAAAACCTGATTTTGACAAAAGACGGACACCTTGATTATCTTTTATTTGAAAGCCATAGGTTAAGCCTTGCTTTCCTTTGTATTTGGTGTAATTGATTGATACCATATTAAGCACCTACTTCTAATTGAACACCTAGAATTTCTTCAACTACATTGACAGGTACTCGCCCCAATCGCTTATTATCATAGAATAGATAACCACGACTGATTAAGATTGATTTTGCTTGTGCAATGATTTTTCTTGCGGTTTCGCTTTGATAGCCTAGTGAGACTAGGTCTTGTCGTGTGATTGTATTCATACTTATTTACCTGCTTTCTCATCAGATTTTTTGACCTTGTTATCTACTACCAGTGAGACTGAATCTGCCAGATAAGACAAAGCCCCATTTTGACCAATATATGAGTTTCTCAGATTATCAAATTTGATTTTGACATCATCTGAATCATAGAATTTTTCAATTGTCATGAGTGGGTTAATGCCATTGATTTTGACTGTTTGTGTTTTACGCTTGAATTTGCCGTCTAAGACTTTTACAGCGTACATATAACCAGTGATTTCATCCGTTTCTTTTGTCATGACATTCCCATTTTTATAAAATTGTTGGTTGCCATTTTCATCTAGGTTGTCAACTTGATTAAATACAGGGTACAAATCAAGTAGTTCAAAGGTTGTACCGATATTATCTAAGTTAAAATCTTTTGCGTTAATAGTTAAATCTCTTTTTCCCATAATGTAATGCTTTCTAACCACTTTCCGTGGTATAATATATCTAGTGAATCGCTAATTTAGCGATTATTCAAGTAGGAATTGCCGTTCTTACTTGTCCGAAAGACTAATCAAACTGACTGTTTGTGTCTTTTGTTTGGTGTTGGACTTGTTTAATCAAGTCCATTTTTTTATCCTTTGATAAATCGTTCAGCTCTGCTAGATACTTGATAATCTCAGTAGCTAGGCTCTTTGAATATCTTGATTCCTCAATCAACCAATCTATTGGATATTGGTCGAGAGGGGCAGTCGTGATCTCATTGTCATAAAGGAATTGATACATTTTCAAGATTGGTAATGCTCCTTTTTGGATGAACCAGTTGATTTTATCTAAGATAGGGGTTTGTTTTTTAGAAATCTTGTAAGACCAAGCCTTTGTTTTTGACATGAGATGTCTCCAAAATTCTGGGCTGTAAAACTTTCCTTGTTTATCCAAAAACTTGATTTTACCCTTTAAGTACCCTTTATAAAAATCAAGTTCATTTTGTTCGGTCTTGATAATCTCTAGCCAAACGGCTTTAACATCATCTTGCCGAAACTCTGTTTCTGTTCGTATCCAAGACTTGACTGCCATATCTTCGGCTAAATCTTTTGGACGGATACCCAATTTTTTAGCTTGTTCAACTAACTTGTCATAAATTCGAGTTTTTTTAGTGCTGTCATCAGCGCCAAGGTATAACGTTCTTCCCGTGTAGTCATCCCCAAAGGGCTTGTAGAAAGTACTTCTACCATAGAGTAGTCGTCTTTTTTGACAATAGCTTAACAAGGTTTTAGGGGTGTAATAGGGTTTATCATTAAAATCATCAAGTCTCATATCAAGCCGTTTAGGGTCAATGAGTTGTCCAAAACTAGAATCTAAAAATTTGATATAGCTAAATTCAGTGATTTCCCAAAGGTCTAAATAATTATCCTTGTAGAACGACCAACCTGAACCAGAAAATTGAACCATACAGGGTGTATCCGATTTTTCGGTAAAGTAGAGTTTAATTTCTCCATAAACCCAATATTTTTCATAATCATAGTATCTCAGGTTACCTGATTTTTCGATGAATAATTCAGGTTCAAGTCCTAAAACATCATTGATAATGTTTTCGATTTTCATATCAATTTGAAATTGAACCCAATCCAGACCCGCTGTCAATTTGTTTTGTTTATCAATATCCTTTATAACCATTTCTCACCTCCTTTCATTGTCTAAGTGTCGTTTCAAAAAACCTTTTTAGAAATAGCAACCAGCCCATAAGTAGCAAGGGTTTAGTGGTTGTTTTAATTCCTAATAGCACATGGTGTTACAGGCATGTGCCAAATGAAATCCAGTCATCATTTCTTATTTGAGTAAGTGAACACTTTTCACTTCGTCCGTCCGTCGATGACGATTTTTGGGGTCTAAGCGCTTTGTGCGCCGACCGCAAAAATCTATCTCAGCCGTACTCAAAAATTGCTCACTTACTCGATAAGTTTTTTGATTTTCTTGTTCTCTGATAACTTATCAATCAAACCAGATAACTTGCTTTCAAGTGTATAAACCCGTTGACGGAGTTTGACATTATCAGCAGATAAACTATCAAGCTCTTTCTTTAAAGCAATCAGAGAACGATTTGAGCGACCTATCACAGCTCTTAGAGCAAGTATAGAATCTTCTCTTTCTTCTTCCAACTGAGCGTTAAGGTCGCCCCAGACCGCTTTAATCGCCTTGTCAAGTCCTTTATCAGCAACCAATCTTGATGTCTGAACAAACTTTTCAAGTTCCTCTTTCGTAAAATCTGGCGCCCAATTATAGCCCCGTCCTCGACCGTAGCCGATAGGAATTTTACTGAACGAAAATTCATAACCCGCAAGCTCTGTAATTTTCGAGCGCCACTTTTTGATAGTTGAGACGCTTTTATCAACTTTTTCTGAAACTTGTTTGTAGTCGATAGCATGACCTTTATTTTGGTTTATTTTTATCAGAAACTTAATTTCTGGCTCATGTCGAGACTTTCCTTACTTTCAAACGGTTATTATACGCTTTGAAACTGTTTTCACAGTCTTTGCGTTTTCCCGAGAACTCTATATCAATAGCACAGTTAGCGTGAGTTTATGGCTCGGCGAGATTGAGTAAGTCATCCGAAACGTTATCGGATATTTTGTGTTATAATGAAATTACTTCAAATATAAGTAAACTACTTTTTGAAGTAATTTCATTATAAACGTCTTTTTGAAGTTTGTCAACTAAAAACTTCTTTTTGATGTATTTTGTTTTTTGTTCGATTTTTAAAGGAGACAACATGGCAACTTTTGCTGAGCGTTTAAAAGAATTGAGAAAAGAAAAAGGGCTAACTCAAAAAGAATTAGCCGAAAGGGTGGGCACGCAACAAGGCGTTTATACCAACTGGGAAAACGGTAAAAGAGAACCTAAATATGATAAAGTAGGGGAATTAGCAAGTGAACTAAAAACAACTTCTGATTACCTCCTTGGATTTACTGATGAAAAAAGATTACCGATTTATTCATTGCGATTGATAGAACTTCGTAAAGAAAAGGGATTGAGTATAGACGAACTGACTAAAAGTACTAAGATTAAACCAGAACTCTATAAACAGTGGGAGACTGGCGAAAAATTTCCGGGTTTTTTTGCTATATTAAAACTATCCAAAAATCTAGATGTTACACCAAGTTACTTAATGGGGCAGACTAATTTTAAAACTGAAAATAGTAGAATTGATTCTGATAATGAAGTAGTAAAGAGAGAATTTTTTGAAGAAATTCAAGCTATAAAAACATCAAAGGATGAAGATATAGTCATTAGAAAGTTAAATAATATCTTTGGTACTTTGATGCAAGCAGCAAAAAAAGTAGAAAAAAGAGAGTACTATGAAGCAGCGTTTGATTTTATATTTACATCACTTGATGAAATAAATGAAGAGCTAAAAAATAACTGACTGTACTATAATCAAGTAATATAAAAATACATTAATACTTGCAGGGGCGTTTAATATAGGCTTTGTATCGTTGATACAGGTATTTTTCTTATAACTTTTATATGATGAATAATCAAAAAATAGCTCAATTAATTTATAGTGTTGCACAGTACGAGGGCTACAACACATCTGTTTTATAAACATAAAAGAATTTAGAAGTGATTAGAGATAAGTGGTTTTTTTAATTAAAAAGATTGATATGTATTCGAAGATTTGTTCAAATTTTAGAAAATCTCGATTTGATGCGAGTTTGGTTTATTATTATATGGTTGATAACTGGGATGACCATATGCCAGATGAGCAAGCTGGTTTAAATGACTTTGTTAAGTTTGCGACAGAGTTTAGGTTGAGAGTTAGTGAAAATTTAAAATAATCGTAAGTTTTTTTATTATTCCTAAAAAATATATGTCTCAAGTTTTTTAGAATAACATGTTACAATAAATATGATATTATACAAATTTATGGCTGGGAGTAAAATGTGACGAAAAAATCTTTTAACGATGAAACTAAATTCGATGTAGGTATGTTTTTTAAAGAGATAAGGCATACTCGGGGTTATACACAAAAAGATGCTGGTGGTAACTACATCTCTAAATCTCAGTTATCTCGATTTGAAAATGGGGATACAATCTTGACGGCTGAAAAACTTTATTATGCCATTACACAAATATCTATGACACCAAATGAATTTTTCAATGCTTTTAACGACTATAAACTTGATAGGATGCAAAAACTTTACTATACGCTTGATAATATCCAGTTATCATTAAAAGAAGGTATTGAAAAATCAGAAGAGTTGATTACTAAATATCCAGATAGTAAATTTGAAAAATTATCAAACATTATGATAAAAAGTGTTTTACAAGACATAACAGGTAAGCGTTATATCACAAAAGAAGAATATTTGTTAGTTGGAGATTATCTTAGTGCAATTGACTATTGGTCAGAATTTGAGTTAAAGTTATTGTATTATACTTGTTTGATTTTGGATGAGGGAGATATTTGTTGGTTTTGGCAATTGGTAACGGATAGAGCTTGTCATTTTAATAAAGGGAATAATCAGAAACTGTTTTTAGCAACATTACTTAATATTTATGAGTTAACGGTTTTGGATCGTCAAAATATGAGTAATGCTAATATTTTCAGAACGAGTCTTCAAAATTTTATTGTAAATAAAGAACCGACTATTTTGATGGTATTTACTATTGTGACTTATTTTCATGATTATTTGCTTGAAAAGACATCAAAAAATCGCAAAAAGATAGAAGATTACCTCAATGCGACAGAAATAGTTGGTGTTAAATATATGGCAGATTATTATCGTAGTCGTCTAGTTGCTTTAGATGAGAAGTAGTAAAATCCATAATAGGAATAGATTACCAAATATACGATTGAATGTTTTGATTTTCATTTTGTAACCTCCATAAGTTTATAAATTAATTTTAACTTCAAAAATACTAAATTTTAAAAAGTTGCATATATGCGCACTAAAGTTTATTTAAAATTGGTAGATAATCCTTTGATTATAAGGTTTTCGAATATGTAAAAAGAGCATAATTTTTGTCATGCTCTTCCTATTCAATCCCCGTTATGTAAAGGGGGCAGTGAAATGAAATCACTATTTTTTAATTAATGTTTTGCAACCCAATAGATTACACCGCCAATAATAACTTTTGTAGCAAAGATTCCTAAAGCCAATCCCATAATGTTATCCTCCTTCTTTTAATGATATTGTAAATTGTTCGAACTACTTTACGAACATATTTTATCACTAAAAAAATCTATTTAGAAAAGGTTGCATATATGCGTACTATTTTTATGTAAGCAGATATGCAACTTTTTAAGATTGATGATTTTTAAGGTTAAAATATAAATCTATAAAGGAACATAGAATGAAAAGAAAAGATGATGGATTATTTTACGAATACGAATAGCTTTAAATAATTTACAAAGAGAATCGAGGTTTTGAAATGAGCAAAATGATTGAATTACAACATGTAACAAAAAAATTTAACGATAAAAAAGCATTATCAGATATTAGTTTTTCAGTATCTGAGGGAGAAATATTTGGTTTTCTTGGACCGTCTGGTGCTGGTAAGACGACGACGATTAATATTTTAACTGGGCAATTAGTTCAGGATAATGGACAGGCTTTTATTTTAGGTAAAAATGCAAAGGATATTTCCGCTAATGACCTTTTAAATATTGGCTTCATGAGTGATACGGTTGGTTTTTATGAAAAAATGTCACTCTATAAAAATCTAGAATTTTTTGCTAGATTTCATCATGTTTCGACTGAAGTACTTGATGATTTGTTAAAAGCTTTAGATTTATATCAAGATAAGGATAAAAAGGCTGAGAATTTATCAACAGGTATGAAACAAAGATTATTCTTGATCCGTGCCATTCTCCATACGCCGAAAATCTTATTTTTAGATGAGCCAACTTCTGGATTAGATCCAACTTTATCGCAAAAAGTGCATGATATTTTGTTTGATTTAAAAGAAAAAGGGGTGACGATATTTTTAACAACGCATGATATGAATGAAGCGACTAAAATTTGCGATAATATTGCCTTATTATATCAAGGCAATATTATTGAGTATGGTGCACCACAAGCTATCATTGACAAATATAGTGATGAAAATAAGGTCGTGATTAGATTCCAAAATGGGAAAGAAATAACTGTTCCTAAAGAGGAAGTTGCTAACTATCTTGGACAATATGTAGTCAGTATTCATACCATGGAATCATCTCTGGAATCTATTTTTATACAATTAACAGGAAAGGCGTTTACAAATGAATAAAAAAGATAGATTAAAAAGTTTGATTTGGCTTAGAACACAATACTTGAAAAGCAATAAAGCTTTGTTGTATATATGTGTTGGGACGCCTATTGGTGATTTTGCTCTTCTATCTCTTATACCTAAATTTCACGGCAGTATACTTCTTTTAAGTTTTGCTTTAAATTTTGTATATAGTATGACATCAGGTTCTTTTGTATCGATGATGATTGGAGAAGAAAAGGAAAAGAAAAATTTAAGAACATTGATTCTAAGTGGTGTCAAGATGCAGGAATACATTTTTTCTATTATTTTCTATCCTTTTCTATTCTCTATTTTTACTTGTATATTTTTCCCAATATTTTTTGGAGTAAGCATACCAAGTTGGCCTATTTATCTTATCATTGCAATCTCAACATCTTTAATATTTATCCTAGCAAATTTATCAATTGGTTTATTAGCTAAAAGCCAAATGCATGCCTCTTTATTTACTTTTGGAATTGTTATGGTTGCAACATTTCTACCCATGTTAACAGATTTTTCGAATATTAAACCAGTAAAATACATAATAGATTGGTCATTTATTAGTGCTAATACCGAGTACTTTATTAAATTGGAACATTTCAAAATAACAGATATTAGTATTATAAGTATGCTATTATGGATTGTAGGGTTATTTATTTTAACTCAATTTGCTTTTGCTTGGAATAGAAAAGAACATGATTGATAAATAAAGTTTTGTCAATTATAGAAGAATTATTTTTGCCAATTTTTTTGCCAAAAATAAAAAAATGTAGTAGAATTAGTTCAAATAAAAGAACCCAAATGCCTTTCTAATGCGTAAGTTTTCTGTATAAAAGTGTTGAATACGATGCTTTTTATCTGCAGGGGGCATTAAATATAGGCTCTGTATCATTGATACAGGGTCTTTTCTTATAATTTTTTTCAGCCACTGTAGGATGTATCATTGAATAGAAAGATGTCGCATAGTGAATTATCATAAAATAGCTCAATTAATTTATTGTTTAAGGTATAAGATATTTTAAGCTTTCATTGACAGAATATTGCGAAGATGATAAAAAAGGGGTATAATTGAATAAAATATGAAGGGCATATC
Organism: Pseudolactococcus reticulitermitis; assembly: GCF_002260845.1. Classification (GTDB taxonomy): domain Bacteria; phylum Bacillota; class Bacilli; order Lactobacillales; family Streptococcaceae; genus Pseudolactococcus; species Pseudolactococcus reticulitermitis. The sequence continues at coordinate 51,515 of NZ_BEDT01000004.1, forward strand.
GCAATCTTGTGCCTTTTTTCATACGAAATTGGGGTAAGCTAATGGACGTGTCTAATCTTTTTAATTCGAACTTGGATCAAATCAAAATTTCGGCGATTCGGCGTTTTGATCAGGAGGTGTCGAAAATTCCGGGGATGTTGAAACTGACGCTTGGAGAGCCAGATTTTAATACGCCTGAGCATGTCGAGGCTGCTGCTGTGGCTGCTGTTCAGGCGCACGAGAGCCATTATACTGGGATGTCAGGCTTGCTGGCTTTGCGTGAGGCGGCGAGTCAGTTTGTGGCTGAAAAATATGACTTGCAGTTCGACCCAGAAACTGAGATTTTGGTGACGGTCGGCGCGACGGAGGCGATTTCTGCTAGTCTCATGTCTATCTTAGTGACGGGTGACAAGGTGTTGACGCCTGCACCCCTGTACCCGGGCTATGAACCTTTGATTCAGCTTGCGGGTGCGGAAATGGTCGAAATCGACACGACGACCAATGGCTTTGTTTTGACGCCAGAAATGTTAGAGGCAGCCTTGATTGCCAATCCCGAAACCAAGGCTGTGATTTTGAATTATCCGTCCAATCCGACGGGTGTGACGTATAACCGTGCAGAAATCAAAGCTCTGGCTGAAGTTATTCAGAAATATCCTGTCTTTGTTATTTCGGATGAAATCTACTCGGAGCTGAATTATACGGGCGAAAAGCACGTGTCGATTGCTGAATTTGCGCGTGAGCAGACGATTGTTTTAAATGGTCTATCTAAATCTCATGCCATGACGGGTTATCGGATTGGGTTTATCTTTGCGGACGCGGTTTTGACACGTCAGATTATTAAAACGCATCAGTATTTTGTGACGGCAGCGACGACCGTTTCGCAATTTGCGGCGATTGAGGCTTTGACCAATGGTAAAGATGATGCGGCAACGATGAAAAAAGAATATGTCGTCAGGCGAGATTATATCATCTCACAGATGACACCGCTTGGCTTTGAGATTGCGAAACCTGACGGGGCTTTTTATATTTTCGCTAAAATTCCTGTGGATTTAGAACAAAATTCCTTTGATTTCTTGCTTGATTTTGCTAACGAAAAGCAAGTGGCATTTATCCCTGGGGCAGCTTTTGGCAAATATGGTGAAGGCTACATCCGTTTGAGTTACGCGGCGAGCATGACCGTGATTATAAAAGCCATGGCACGCTTGACGGCATACGTGACTGAAAAGCGTGCCTTATAATCTCCTCATTTTTTATCAAGTGAAATGATGTTGCTTAATCTCCAGCAAGCATTGAAATTCCCTGATTTTGGGGAATTTTTTATTTTTGTTATAATGAAGTGATGAGAAGGTGTTGAGGATATGAAAAATGTTGAGACGCGTGGGTTGGTGCTGTTTAGTCGGCATTATCGCGAGCAAGATAAATTAGTCAAGATTTTTACGGAGCGTTTTGGCAAGCGGATGTTCTTTGTGAAAAATGCAGGAAATTCACGGTTTGCAAGTAGTCTTCAGAATTTTACGCAGCTTGAGTTGCTGGGGACGATTAATGACGATGGCTTGAGTTTCATTTCTGATATTAGTGAGGCGAGACCTTATCAGTTGATCAATGCGGATATTTTTGCTCAGGCTTATGCGAGTTATCTGGTTGGGTTGGCGGATGTCGCGCTACCAGATAATCATTACGATGCGCCGCTTTATGGCTTTCTGATGAAGTCGCTGGATTTGATTGAGGAGCAGATTGATATGGTCGTGGTGACTTTTATTTTTGAGTTGCAGATCATGTCGCGTTTTGGTGCGCAGTTGGATTTTGGGCAATGTGTGTTTTGCCACCGGCAAGATTTACCCATGGATTTTTCTTATCAATTTAATGGGTGTCTTTGTCGGCATCATTTTGATGCGGATATGAAGCGGTCGCACTTGGATCCCAATGTGATTTTTCTGTGTCACTCTTTTATGGCCATGGATTTAGAAAAACTACCGAGTATCAATCTGTCTGATGACATGAAAAAGAAGATTCGCGTTTTTATCGATGCGCTTTACGATCATTATATCGGTATACAGATTAAGGCTAAGAAGTTTATTGACGGTTTGGACGGTTGGGCTGATATTATGAAAGGATAGCGTGTTTCGATTTCTAATTTTAAAACTAAATTAGCAAAAAAAACAATAATTGATGAAATATTTAACAAAAATATGTTATAATGAGTAGAAACAATGGAAAATATAAGGAGATTAGGGAATGAAGCACTTTAAAAAAGTAGGGTTAGTCTTTGCGGGCTTACTAGCAGTGGTCAGTCTGGCAGCATGTGCATCGGAGTGGAAAGCATCAAACGCTGAGGAGTTTGTTAAATCATCTTTAGATGCGTTCACAAAAGGTGATACGAAAAAATATGCTGAAGTGACTAAGCAGACTGAAAAAGAAGTCAAATCACAATTTGCGGCTGATATTGATGATTTAGCCAAAAGTTTTGATGGTCCAGGTGTCACTGAGACAACCAAAGCAGAGTTGAAGACGATGACGGTTGACCTATTAAAAATTTCAAAATATGATGTTAAATCTGCTGAAAAAACAAAAGATGGTTTTGAGGTTAAAGTTGCCGTCAAACCTTTTATTGGTTTTGATACTCTTCAATCAGAGCTTGAAAAACAAATCACACCAGAGACGATTGAGAAGTCAGGTGTTGATATGACAAATCAGTCAGCAGTAAGCGAATGGGCGATGACTATCACGGTTGACATCATGAAAAAAGCAGTCCAAAACCCAACTTATGGACCTGAAAAAGAGATGACTGTAAAAGTTGACAAACAAGATAAGGGTTACAAACTCTCTGATGCTGATATGCAAAAAGTAATTGCTTTCATGAGGAGTGGTAAATAATGTCAAAAAAATAAGCTAGATTCAGCTTATTTTTTTTGATTGTAGCGTTTCTTAATTTCAACTGCTAGGGCGGGATAATCGGTCATAAAGCCAGACAACTGATGGTTAAAGGCAAAATAGATGTCAACGTCATTGTTTAAAGTCCAAGGTCGCAAGGGTTTGCCAAGTTTATCAAGTCTACCAGCATTTTTTTTCAGCCAATCGAGCCGAGGATGTAAATGGCTGATGTAATCAGTCGCCAAGCCTAGCTGCATTTTTTCTTCAGAGGTTGACATAAGCAAGCAAAAATCTGCGTCTGGTTCAAGCTCTGACAGGCGTTGAATCGACTGGAGATTAAAGGAGCTGTAGCTATGAGAAAATGAAAACTGCTGAGAGGTGAGCAAGTCACTGGTCATTTTTTCAATGCCGACATACTGAAATTTATCTGTCTTGATTTCGACATTGAGCACGCCTGTGAACTTTAGCTGGGTCAACAAATCCAGCACTTCAGACAATAAAGGCACTTTTTCAGCTGTATAGTCAGCGCTGAACCAGCTACCAGCTGAAAATTGCTGAAGTTCTGAAAAGGTCAGATTTCGGACAAGTCCTGTGCCATTTGTAGTGCGGTCGATGGATTCATCGTGAATGACGACGAGCTGGTTATCCTTGGTCAAATGGACATCAAGCTCAATGCCGTCAGCCCCTACTTTGATTGCCTCAGAAAAAGCTGCCAAGGTGTTTTCGGGTCGATTGGACTTACTGCCTCGGTGGGCGAAAATCTGCGTTTCGACCAGCTCATCATGAAGAAACTGATAGATGTTTGCTTGAAACTTGCCACGCCGTGTTTTAAATTGATCGCGACTTCTGCGCAACCATTTTTTAAGCCCTATCAACATTCGACCACTCCTGATGGTTTTTATTTAAAATAGTTAATCCCCATAGCGGATTTGACTTCATCCAAAGTCTGAGCTGCGACAGCCTGCGCTTGCTCAGAGCCTTTTTTCAGCATGTCATAAACCTGCCCCATGTCCTGCGCGTATTCTAAGCGACGAGCACGAATGGGCGCAAATTCACGGTCTAAGACCTCGAGCAAGTAGCGTTTGGTTTTGACGTCACCGAGGCCGCCAGCTTGATACTGGGCTTTCATCTCAGCAATGGTTGCAGCATCTTCGGGTGTGCCAAAAACATCGAGATAGTGGAAGACCATGTTCCCTTCGATTTTACCTGGATCTTCGACACGGACATGGTCAGGGTCGGTATACATGCTCATGACTTTTTTCTGAACGGTATCGGCATCGTCAGAAATGAAAATGCCATTGTTAAGTGATTTAGACATCTTGGCATTGCCATCGAGACCAGGCAAGCGACCGGCATTTTCATTTTCAGGATAGAGGCCTTCTGGTTCAACGAGGACATCGGTTTGGTAAGCATGATTGAAGCTGCGGACAATCTCGCGCGTTTGCTCAATCATTGGTTTTTGGTCGTTGCCAACAGGTACAAGATTAGCTTTAAAGGCAGTGATATCAGCTGCTTGGGCGACTGGATAGACGAGGAAACCAGCTGGAATAGACTCGCCAAAACCTTTTTGAGCAATCTCTGTTTTAACAGTCGGGTTGCGTTCAAGACGTGCCAAGGACACGAGGTTCATATAGTACATCGACAGCTCAGCGAGTTCAGGAATTTGTGACTGGATGAAAATGGTTGATTTGGCTGGGTCAAGACCAACGGCTAGATAATCTAAGGCAACTTCACCAACAGACTGAATGATTTTTTCAGGCTCTTTGGCATGGTCAGTCAGGGCTTGTTGGTCTGCTAAAAAGACAAATAACTTGTATTTATCTTCATTTTGCAAGAGCACACGATTTTTCAATGAGCCAACGTAGTGGCCAATGTGGAGTTTACCTGTTGGGCGGTCTCCGGTTAAAATAATAGGTTTCATATGAATAAATTCTCCTTATGGGTTCGTCTATAGTTGAGGCGATGAAAAGCTGATAAACAAAAAAAGTCCTCGACAAAATCATTTGTCAAGGACGTTTACACGCGGTGCCACCTTAAATTACGGAAAACACTTCCCGTCTCTTAGCTCCCTCAAGCAAGGGATTGCGCGGTATCGGGCACAGCCGTGATGCTTATTGTTTTGCATCAGATTGAACATCAGTTCGTTTCGCAGGCCATTCACTTGGTTGAATTCTTGTCTCGCAATGACCGACAAGTCCCTGAAAATTCGGATACGCTGGTGCGTATGACTCAAGCTACTTCCTCTGCTAATGGTCTTATTTTACGATTATTCTGAGGGAATGTCAAGGTGTCAAAAGAGTGTGGAGATTTTTTATCAGTCGTATCAAGAAAATATTATGCTAACCTTTTAACTTGTTTCATACCGCCTGCAAAATAGGCTAAGCACACAACAAATAAAGAAATACAGCATTCCCACCAAGTCCATTTGCAAAATACAGTCAGTCCTAATATGGTAAAAAGACAAATAGCCAGTATGGCATCTTTAGGCCCAATCGGTAAATTTGTGTACATGATATTTTATCCTCTATCCTTCGTTTTATATTTTCTATTAAAGCACGATAAACTAAGAAAATAAAATATTTAAGTCGCATGAATTTAGAGCGTTCACGGGCTTTTTATTTCCCTGCAAAAATGCTAAAATGGAAACAGCACGTAAATTGAAGATAAGAGGACAAAAATGCTACAAGTAAGCGATATTAGTTTGCAGTTTTCAGACCGTAAACTGTTTGATGAAGTCAATATTAAATTTTTACCGGGAAATTGCTACGGCTTAATCGGAGCCAATGGTGCAGGAAAATCAACTTTCCTGAAAATTTTAGCAGGGGATATTGAGCCAAGCACTGGTCACACGTCAATGGGCCCAGACGAGCGGATGAGTATTCTGCGTCAGAACCATTTTGACTATGAAGAAGTGCCTGTTTTGGACGTTGTTTTGATGGGGCATCAACGCCTGTATGACGTGAAAGTTGAAAAAGATGCCATCTACATGAAAGCAGATTTCACTGATGAAGATGGCATGCGTTCAGCTGAGCTTGAGGGCGAATTCGCTGAGCTTGGCGGTTGGGAAGCTGAGTCTGATGCCGCACAATTACTGCAAAACTTAGGCATTCCTGATGACCTTCACCTGCAAAATATGTCTGAATTGACCAATGGCGAAAAAGTCAAGGTACTCTTGGCACAAGCCTTGTTTGGTAAGCCAGACGTTTTGCTCCTCGACGAGCCGACCAATGGTCTGGACATTCAGTCTATCAACTGGTTAGAAGAGTTTTTGATTAACTTCGAAAACACCGTTATCGTCGTCTCCCATGACCGTCACTTCTTGAACAAAGTGTGTACGCATATGGCAGACTTGGACTTTGGTAAAATCAAACTTTTTGTTGGTAACTATGATTTCTGGAAAGAGTCATCAGAACTTGCCCTCAAACTCCAAGGCGATGCCAACCGCAAAGCCGAGGAAAAAATCAAAGAATTGCAAGATTTCATCGCGCGTTTCTCTGCCAATGCTTCTAAATCCAAACAAGCCACATCTCGTAAGAAAATGTTGGATAAAATCGAGTTGGACGAGATTGTCCCATCTTCTCGAAAATATCCCTTTATCAACTTTAAGCCTGACCGCGAAATCGGAAATGACTTGCTGAAAGTGGACAATCTGTCAGTCAAAATTGACGGCGAAGTGATTTTGGATAAGATCAGTTTTATCCTTAATCCAGGCGATAAAACAGCTTTTATCGGGCAAAATGATATTCAAACCACTGCACTCATCCGTGCCATTATGGGCGACATCGCCTATACTGGCGAGGTGAAATGGGGGGTGACGACATCACAAGCCTACTTGCCAAAAGATAATTCGCGTGACTTTGCAGGCGGCGAAACAATCCTTGATTGGCTCCGTCAATTTGCCAGCAAAGAAGAAGACGATAATACTTTCTTGCGTGGTTTCCTTGGTCGGATGCTATTCTCTGGTGAGGAAGTTAATAAGTCTGTCAACGTCTTGTCTGGTGGTGAAAAAGTCCGTGTCATGCTCAGCAAGCTCATGCTCTTGAAATCAAACGTTCTTGTTTTAGATGATCCAACTAACCACTTGGATTTGGAGTCAATTTCATCGCTCAATGAAGGCCTGACCAACTACAAAGGTAGCTTACTTTTCGCCAGTCATGACCATGAGTTCATTCAAACCATCGCCAATCACATCATTGTTTTATCGAAAAATGGTGTGATTGACCGAATTGATGAAACTTATGATGAATTCCTCGAAAATGAGGAAGTGCAAGCAAAAGTTAAAGCGCTCTGGGCTGACTAAACTAACTATTTTAAAAGTCGTAGTCATACGTCTTTTTTTGTTATAATAAAAGCATGACAATTAAACTCATCGCAACAGATATGGACGGGACTTTCTTAGACGGCAATGGTGCTTATGATAAAGCACGATTTGATAAGATTTTAACAGCATTGGAAGAAAAAAATATCCTTTTTGCAGCAGCATCTGGTCGCCAGCTTTTGGCTTTGGAAGCGATGTTTGCTGATTTTTCTGACCGGATACTATTCGTCGCAGAAAATGGCGGCATTGTCAAATATCAGGATCACATTTTATTTGAAGAAAAAATGCCATTTGATAAAGTGTTAGAGATTGCAGATATCGTCAGAAAATCTGACTATATTCAGGACGATTCCGTCTTGCTCAGCGGTGCCAATGGCTCCTACATCTTAGAGACGGCTAGCGATTACTATAAGAAAAAAGCGAATTTTTACTATAAAAATGTGCAAGCGCTGCCAGATTTTTCAGGTGTTGTAGATGATATTCTGAAATTAACGGTTAATTTTACGGCGGCTCGAGTACTCGAGGGAGAGGCGTGGGTCAATCAACAAGTGACAGGGGTTCGGGCAGTCACGACAGGATTTGAATCCATTGATATCATCCCAACGGGCATCAGTAAGGCAACAGGTCTCTCGCATATTGCTGAAAAATTTGCCATTTCGCCAGCAGGAATGCTAGCGTTTGGGGATAATCTAAATGACTTAGAAATGCTAACTTATGCCGGTACGGCGATTGCCACCAGCAATGCGCGTGATGAGATTAAAGCTGTAGCTGACAGAGTGATTGGCAATCACAAAGATCAGGCAGTTTTGACTTATTTGGAAGAGTTGCTCAAATCAAAAAACGCCTAACTCAGACGATTGAGTTAGGCATTTTTGATTAAAACTCTTTGGCAATACTGTCAACTTTAGCCAAGGCATCAGCTAAAATGTCATCAGCACGTTCAGGGTCATAGGCATGCCCTTCGATGTAAACAGAAGTAATGTCATCAATACCGATAAAGTTTAAAATACTGTTAAGGTATTGAGAAGAGGCATCATTGCCATTGTAGACACCACCATTGGCTTGGATGTGAAGCACTTTTTTACCGCCAGCAAGACCGATAGGCCCTTCGGCAGTGTATTTGAAAGTTCTACCCGCGACATTAATCGTGTCGACCCATGCTTTCAGGCGTGTTGGCACACCTAAGTTCCAAAGCGGATTGGTAATGACTACTTTATCAGCAGCGAGGAATTGGTCGGTTAATTCACCGAAACGCGCAACTTTTGCTTGTTGCTCAGCGCTAAGGCTAGCAAATTCAGTACCTGAAGCTAGAGCATTGAAAGCTGCTGCAAGGTCGGCGTCGATTTCTGGGACGTTGTCAGCGAAGACATCGAGAATGGTCACTGTGTCACTTGGATGTGCTGCTTCATAAGTCGACAGGAATTGATCCAGTGCTTTAAGTGAGAAAGATGTTTCAGCTGTAAGGGGGTGCCCTTTAATAACTAGTGTATGTGACAATGGGAAAACCTCATCATTTCTAAAAATTTTTGTTACATGCTTTATTTTATACAAAATCAGACAGAATTGCTTTGTTTACGCTTGTAAATTTTATTACAAACTTGCCATTCAAATAGGCAGCCTACGATTGGTTAATTTGTGAAAGACCCCACAATTGTTATAAAATTGAAAAAAAAACTAAAATATGGTATATTGTTAGAATGAAAAAGAAATTAGCGATTGACGCAATGGGTGGCGATTTTGCCCCCCAATCTGTTGTCGAGGGGTGTTTGCTGGCGCGAGCTGAATTTCCAGACACTGAGTTTATTTTGTTTGGTGACGAAGCGAAAATTCGCCCATTATTGAGCGATGAGACCAATATCACCATTGTCCACACGACTGAAAAGATTGACTCTGGCGAGGCTGATCCCGTTAAGGCGATTCGCCGTAAAAAAACAGCTAGCATGGTACTAGCTGCGACAGCGGTTAAAAACGGCGAGGCAGATGCCCTTGTTTCTGCGGGCAATACCGGTGCGCTCCTTGCGAGCGGTATCTTTACCGTGGGGCGGATCAAGCAAGTCGATCGTCCCGGTTTGATGTCAACTTTACCAACATTGGATGGTAAAGGCTTTGATATGTTGGATCTCGGTGCCAATGCTGAGAATACGGCACACCATCTTCATAACTATGCGATTCTTGGTTCTTTCTACGCTTCAAATGTCAGAGGCGTGTCATCTCCACGTATCGGACTTTTGAACAATGGGTCTGAAGCCAGTAAGGGGGCACCATTGCAAAAAGAGGCTTACGAGCTGCTTTCTGCTGATGAGAGTTTGAACTTCATTGGTAATGTCGAAGCGCGTGATTTGATGAGTGGTGTCGCTGATGTCGTCGTTGTGGACGGTTTCACTGGTAATGCGATTCTCAAATCAATCGAAGGCACGGCATCTAGCTTGATGAAACAGCTGAAATCTTCTATCACTAATGGCGGGATTTTATCGAAAATCGGTGCTGTTCTGATGAAAAAATCTCTCTACAGTCTAAAAGATGCGCTAGATTACGAGAAAGCAGGTGGTGCCGTTTTATTCGGTTTGAAAGCCCCTGTCATCAAGAGTCATGGCTCTTCAAATGCTGACGCGATTTTTGCGACACTTAAACAAACGCATAAAATGCTAGAAACTGACGTGGTTGGGAAATTAGTGCAACATTATCAGGAGGACAAATAAATGGCGATGAGTAAAGCAGAGCTTTTTGCTAAAATAAAAGAAAATTTAGTGACGACTTTGGAGTTGGATGCTGAAAATATCACGCTAGAAACCAATATCGTTGCTGATTTAGGCGCGGACTCGATTAGCTTGATGGAATTCACCTTGGCTTTAGAAGATGAATTCGGTATCGAAATTTCTGACGAAGATGCAGAACATATCTTGACGATAGGTCAAGTTGTTGATTATGTGTCTCATAAAATTAATTAATTCAAAAAGCACAGGTTTTGGCTAATTGCCAAGTCCTGTGCTTTTTTTGTCTGTTACATCTCTGATTTCAATCTGAAAAATGTGTGTGTGTTATCATCACCGTCTTTGTTGAGCGTATCGGTAGGGATAAAATACGCCTCACGATAAGGCAAGAGCTGGTCTGCTAGATTGCTTCCAGTAAATTGTTTGGTAAGCGTTTCGACCTGTTGCCAGCTAAAAATAGCCGGCAGGAGATTGAGCCATTTCGGTTTGGTCTCAAAGCTATCTTGAATGACTTGACTGGCTGTATTGAGAATCTCTGAGTGATCAAAAGCCAACAGATGGTCAGGAATGCCGTCAATTTGCAGTTGGTGTGTTTCAGGATTGACCGAGAAATCAAACCATTGGGCGCGCGCAGCATCATCTCCTGCCTGAGTTTCAGGAAAGTTAGGGAGATAGATTAGGTGCGCAACCGTGACCACCCACCCCCTAGGATCACGTCCAGGTGTTGCAATTGTTTTGAGCTGCGCCACGAGTTTAGGCGCGATTTTGAGGTGGGTCTCCTCAAAAACTTCACGAATGGCAGCTTGTGTGGTATCTTCATTTTTGTCCAAAAACCCACCCGGCAGCGCCCAATGATGTAAATCAGGATGTGCTTTACGCTGGATTAAGAGGAGATTGACCCGATTGGTCTCAGGATTGTAGGCGAAGATGACATTATCAACGGTGACACTGGGTGTTTCGTAGGTTGGATGATCTTGTTTGAGATACCAAGCGAGAAATGCTTCCTCACTTGCTTGCTGTTCATAATAGACTTTTTCTGCTGCTTTGCTGACAAATGTTGGCATGGTCTCTCCTTTTTTGGTTTATGTTAAGTTTAACCTAGGAGATAGGTGATGTCAAATTTAGGCTAACAGGTACAGAATAGGATATTAGTTGTCATAATATGAAAAATAGGTTAAAATATAAAGAGACAAACGAAAACGTTTTCATGATGAGGGGATAGAGATACCGAAAGGAGAGGTTGAATGAAAAAAAGATTGCAGTGGCGACTAGGTGCGATGTTGCTGATTGTACCAGTTTTACTTGCAAGTTCTGGTTGCCAAAAAAAGGAGGATAGCTCTAAAAAAGCACCAGAAAAAAAAGTCGAGCTGATGAAAGAGCCTTATAAAAATGAAGAGTTTGCAACGGGTACGTACGTTGAAATTTTGATTTATGACAAAGGACATGGTGAGGCGGATTTTGAAGTTGCTAGAAAACAACTCAAGGAGTTAGCGGCGAAGTTCGAAATTTATGAGCAAGGTGAAAGCGAGCTAGATAAAGTCAATGCCCAAGCAGGCATCGCACCAGTTAAGGTATCAAAAATCACCTTTGAATTAGTTAAGGCGCTAGATAAATATGCTCAGACTTCTGATGGCTACTATAATCCAGCTGTTGGTGTGATGACACATCTTTGGCATATTGGTTTTTCGGATGCTCAAGTTCCCTCAGAGGAATTAATCAAAGCAACATTAGACAAAGTAAACGTTGATGATATCGTGTTAGATGCTAAAAATCAGACGGTCTTTCTCAAGAAAAAAGGGATGATGATTGAGGCTGACGGTATTGGTAAAGGCTTTATTGGAGCGCAATTATTGGAAACCCTTAAAGCTAGAGGGGTGACGACTGCAGTTGTCAACCTAGGTGGTCATGCTTATACGATAGGTAAAAACCCAGATCGTGAAGACGGTGCTTGGGAGGTTGGGGTTGCCAATCCAACATTAGGTGAAAGTCAAGACAGTCCTTTAGTAGGCGTGGTAGCCAGCCACCATACGAGTTTTAATACCACGAACTATTATGGGCGCTATCTAAAGGTTGGAGACAAAGTTTATTCTCACTTATTTGATACTAAGACGGGCTATCCAGTAGAAACAGATTTATTGAGCGTGACCATGGTTGGTGATACGCCCTATCATGATGATGCTTATAGTAATGCCCTGATGAACATGGGGCTTGAAAAAGGGATGAAATACGTCAATGCTCACGATGAATTAGACGCTATCTTTATTACCAAAAATAAAGAAGTATACATCTCAAAAAATATTCCAGGAGAATTTGAACTTCTAGATAAAAGTTTCACAGTAGTGAAAGGTGTCGCAAAAAAATAATTGAATAATCATTGAAAGGTCATGGTGATGAAATGAAAATTCAGAAAAGTTTAAAAATAATGACGGTCACATTGGCACTTTTGGCTAATTTTGTTGTTTCAACACAAGTATTAGCAAGAGAAAAAGGTGATACTAAAAAAGATAAAGAATCAAGACAAATTAATATTGATTTACGCTTCAATCAACGCTATACAGAGCAGCAAGAAGCTGAAAAAGTGACGCAAAATACTAACAATGAGCCTAAATTAGTTGAACCTGCAGTACAGCCTACTCCTGTTTCAGATCCAGCACCTCCAGCTGATACTGATGCGCAGCCAGCAGCTCCAGCGCCGGCTACTCCAGCACCACCACCAGCGCCAGCGCCTGTACCAGCACAAGTGACGGCAGATGTATTGTCAATGCTCGGCATAAATATTCCGTTTCAAAACGGTGGCATGAGTGGTGGTCAGGCCGTTATTGATGCAAATCCGGGAGGTATTGCGTCAACTTGGGGAGGTGCGACACCATATTCTGGAACAGATGGTCTCAATACGCACTTTATCGGGCATCACTGGGGTGCTTTCGATCCTGTCATCAATTTAAGTAATGGTGGTGTGGTGACTGCTTATGATGCAAATGGTCAAGCCTTTAATTACACGATCTACAAAATTGCAGTCGTTGATACAAATGGTAATAACGTTCAGACAGGTGAGTCTATGTATGGTGAAATTACCTCAATCGGTGGTGGTGAACGTATCGTCCTGCAAACCTGTATTGATGAAACGACCAGACGGATTGTCTTTGCAGCTTAAAGTTTAGAGTAAAAAAATACGCCTCAAAAGTTGGGAAACCCAAACTTTTAGGGCGTATTTTTGATTTAAATCAGTCAAGACCACCTTGAAAATCAGTGTCAATATCTTGCACGTAGGCTTTGTAATAATTGACCAAGCTGTTTTTAAATTCCTGGTAGTCGTCTTCACTATACTCACGATTGTCGTCAATTTGGGCTTTAAAATGTGGTAAATTCAATTCTGTTCGGATGCGTTGTTCTAATTCGTCTCTAGTCATGCTTAATGCTCCATTTCATTATCTGGTTGATTAGGGGAATCGAAATCCCAAGTGATATGGCCTGTCCGAAGTGTTTCAGACGCTGCTTTGTCGATAGGTGGTTGATTTTCAAAAGGTAGCGGCCCATCTAGGGCTGGGCGTTTTTCAAAAGGGATACTTGAATCGTAGATAATCCCAGTGGCATCATCTGTGGTAATGCCATTATTTTGCGTATAATCGGGCAAGGGATATTGGTTGAGAAAATTGACCAAAAAATCAATGTTTTCAGGAGGGGTCTCATCCTGTTCAGCAAACTCATCTTCCCCAATCAAAGGTAATTTTCGCTCACGCAAGATACGCTCATAATCATAGGTTGCACCATCAAGTTCAAGCTTAGTCTCATCGTAGGTGGCTTGCGCTTGAACGACTGCATAAAAAGCAGTTTGACTATTAGATTTTTGAGTCTGATTGCTCATTTGCGCAGCATCATATGCTTTTTTGGCAACGTCAAGGTCATGATTAGCCGTGATGAGCGCTTTTTCTGATAAGTGGGGTTGCAGCTCTAAAGTATTGGCATGTTGAATGGCGAGAGAGTAATTTAAAGTTTTAGTTTCGAAATTTTTTTGAGCTTCAGCACTCTCTTTTTTAGCTTCTTCTAAACGAAGCATGACGATATTGAGTTTGTCTGAAGCTTGATTAAAGGCCAGTTCAGCTTCTAGAAGTCGCGTTTTGGCTTGTAAAAGTAGATCAGTCATTTGCCTCCTTTAGCTGTTATCTATTATTTATTTTTGTGCCGATTAATTTCTTCTTGCCTGAGTTGTAGGGCGCGTTCGTATTTACCTAAGCCGTCAGAATGAAAATAGTCAGCATTTTTTAACTTATCAGGTAGGTACTGTTGGTCGACCCAATGACCTGGAAAATTGTGTGGATACTGGTAATCCTCTGCCCGCCCCAGTTTTTTAGCCCCCGCATAGTGCCCATCTTGCAGATGTGGCGGGATGGGCAAGACGCCATGTTTATGCAAATCAGCGATGGCGGTATCCATGGCGATATAGGCAGCATTGGATTTAGGGGACAAGGCTAGGTCAACTACGACATTTGCCAATGGAATTCGAGATTCTGGAAAACCTAGCCGTTCAGCCGCTGTGACCGCTGTGACCGTCCGAGCGCCAGCGTCGGGATTGGCCAGCCCAATATCTTCATAGGCGATGACCATGAGCCGCCTCGCAAGACTTTGCAAATCGCCACCCTCAATTAAACGTGCGGCATAGTGCAGGCTGGCATTGACATCAGAACCACGAATCGACTTTTGCAAGGCAGATAAGAGATCGTAATGGGCATCGCCGTCCTTATCAAAAGTCGCTGCCGATTTTTGCAGGGAGTTTGCCATATCATCCAAGGTCACATGGTGGTCAGAACTTGATAAAACGGCAAGCTCTAGTGAATTCAAAGCGGAACGAACATCACCATTTGTCGAATGGATTAGAAACTGTTTGGCGTCTTCGTCCAGCGTGACGTCAAAGTCAAAGCCACGATCAGCATCAGAGATGGCACGATCGACTGCGACCGCAATATCCTCGGGCGTCAGGGGTTTCAGCTCGAAAATTTGAACACGACTCCGGATGGCTGGGACCACGCTAAAATAAGGATTCTCAGTCGTCGCCCCAATCAAGATAATCTCACCATTTTCAAGGAGTGGTAATAAAAAATCTTGTTTAGGCTTATCCAGACGATGGATTTCATCCAAAAGGAGGACGAGTTGCCCTGAAAACTGGGCTTCCGCCGCAATTTCTTGTAATTTTGTTTTTTTGTCAGAGGTGGCATTAAAGGTGCGAAAAGCCATATCTGCCGTCCCCGCAATAGCAGAGGCAATCGAGGTCTTCCCAATACCGGGAGGACCGTAGAGAATCATGGAACTGAGTAGCTTGGTTTCAACCATTCGCCGAATGATTTTGCCTTCGCCGACAAGATGGCGCTGGCCGATGATTTCATCTATCGTTCGCGGTCTCAAACGCCGCGCCAAATTTGCTTGCATATCTTAGGCTCCTAGTAAATGTGTTATAATGACATTATAGCATTTTTTAAAGGGTTGAAAGCAATTTAGAGTCGTGATGATAGACACCCATAAAGGAGAAATATGTCAAAATATGGTTTTTTAGATGCCTTAGATAAAGCTTTAGCAAAAGCGTTCACATACGATTACGAGATTAACTGGGATAAGAAAAACCATGCGGTGGAGATTTTTTATCTGCTCGATGTTGAAAATCCGGGTGTGGCTGTGACGGATACGGAAGATGATACTGAAGCTTCGAGCGAGAACATCTCATTTGAAGATGCTGTCGTCTTTTATAACCCGGCAAAATCTCAAATCGCAGTTGAAGATTATCTGGCTAGTTTTCCTTATGGGCCGAAAAAAGGCTTGTCCCAAGAATTTATCGCCTACTTTGTGACCTTCTTGCAAGAAACAGCGGATAATGAATTGGATGCCTTGACAGACTTTTTGAGTTCTGACGAAGCAGAATTTGCAGGCACATTTGATTTGGAAAGCTTTGAAAAAGGACGTGAAAAACTGGTGGAGACAACATTTTTTGCCTATCCTCGATATTAATTTGGAGAAAATGAACATGAAAAAAATAACAGGCCTATTAGCGATTTTATTGGTCGCGATTATGACCATCACAGCATGTGGCGGTAAGAAGTCAGACACTAAAAAATCGTCAGCGACTTCGAAAAGTAAGGTAAGTCAAACCGTTTCAAAATCAAGTCAATCATCAACGTCAAGTCAGGTGCTAGAGTCGTCAAGCAGTTCAGTCGTGGCATCAGCTTCAGAGTCAGAGCACGTACATGGCGAGGCTGAGGAAAGTCAATGGTCACAGCAATCTAGCGAGGCAGCAAAAGTGATGACCGTCTCAGAAGCGCGTCAGACTTTGCGAGAGTTGAATATCAACGATGGCAATTTTTCAAATGCTGATATTAACAAGTACATTTTAGAAGCGCAGGCAGCTGGGCAAGAGTTTGGCGCTTATATGGTGGCACAAGGTTTTGAAGCCTTAAAATAAAGCGAGACTTGTCGCTTTTTTGTGTTGCCAAGCAGAATGAATAATTTGAAGGAATAAATAAACAATGACTAACTGGAATGAATTATCAGTCACGGTTTCACGTGAAACCGAGGACGCCGTCAGCAATATTTTAATCGATGCAGGCGCCCAAGGCGTTGCCATTGAAGATACACAGGATTATCTGGACAATCTGGACAAATTTGGTGAGATTTTACCTGAGATTGAGCAGCTAGAGACTGTGATTATCAAGGCTTATTATCCTGAAAATCTGTCAATCATTGAAATTGCTGAGAGTGTCAAGGCACAGATTTCAGGTCTTCTAGCCTTTGACTTAAATCCTGGGGAGTTTACCGTCACCACCCAAAGTTTGGCTGAAAATGATTGGTCAGATAGCTGGAAACAGTATTTCTTACCGACACGGATTTCCCACAGCTTGACGATTGTGCCGTCTTGGACGGATTATGCGCCAGCATCTGCCGACGAAAAAATCATTCGTTTGGATCCAGGTATGGCTTTTGGGACAGGGACGCACCCGACGACGAAACTTTCTTTATTTGCCTTGGAGCAAACCTTGCGGGGTGGTGAGACTTTGCTAGATGTCGGCACGGGTTCAGGTGTTTTGTCTATTGCTGCGCATCTCCTAGGGGCTCAAAACATCCATGCTTTCGATTTGGATGAGGTGGCGGTGAAAGTTGCCGAAGAAAATATCCAGCTCAATCCGGATATGACCAACATCATCGTTAAACCCGGCGACTTGCTCAAAAACGTGACGACAAAGGCGGATGTCATCGTCGCTAATATCCTAGCCGACATTCTCATGAACGTCATTGACGATGCCTACAACCTCCTGTATGACGGCGGTTTCTTGATTATGAGCGGGATTATTGACAGCAAATCACAGATGATTTTGGACAAAAGCCATGCGGCTGGGTTTGCCCTTGTGACACGGATGCAACAAGGCGAGTGGCACTGTCTCATTTTACAGAAAGCAAATGACGACGCGAGTGTTATCGGAGGATAAACGCAGATGCAACAGTATTTTTTAAACCAAAAATGCCCAGAGCTTGGCGCCACTTTTAGCCTTGAGAAAGCAGATAGCCACCACCTTTTCACCGTCATGCGGGCGCAGGCGGCAGAAAAGGTTCAAGTCGTCTTTTCAGATCAAACCCTTACGTTAGCTGAGGTCAATGGTGAACAGGAGACTTTGACGCTCCTTAAAATTTTATCCAGAACAGTCGAGCTACCCCTAGGCGTGACGATTGCTGTGGGGCTTCCCAAGAGCGATAAATTAGAGTTTATCACGCAGAAAGCGACAGAACTCGGCGCGCAAGCCATTCTAGCCTATCCAGCGCAATGGTCAGTGACCAAGCTAGATGCCAAGAAGGCCGCCAAAAAGCAAGAACGCCTAGAAAAAATAGCCAAAGGTGCCGCAGAGCAGTCCAAACGGCTGATGATTCCTGAGACTGAAATTTTGAGCAATCTCAAAGCTTTAACTGACCAGTTTGACCGATACGACCAAGTTTTGATTGCTTATGAAGAATCAGCTAAAACAGGCGAAACGGCAGCCTTTGTTGACCGCTTATCACAATTAAAGTCAGGTCAAAACCTGCTTGTCATTTTTGGCCCAGAAGGCGGACTGTCACCAGAGGAGATAGAGAAATTTACACAACTCGGTGCGGTTAAAATCGGTCTGGGGCCGCGGATTATGCGTGCGGAGACAGCACCCCTGTATGTCTTGTCTGCTATTTCATTTTATACGGAATTGTTGGGATAAATTTATCAGCCGATAAACAGAGGTCATACGTAATCATTGACACAACCATTTCCCATAAGAAAACGAGAATCAAGGCACAAGCCTTTTTCTTATCTCAAAAAACGGTAAAAGTACATTTGCTATAATATTGTATTTAAGTGTTAAAAAGTGTTGAGAGATATGATACGATATACTTGAAGTAAGAGATAATCTGTAAGGAGGATATCATGAAATTACTAAAAATAGTTATAGAAGATTTGCCTTTGTTTAAAAAGGGGACTGAAATTTCTTTTCTAACAGAAAGTCGTGTTAAAGAAAGCGAAAAACATGAGTTAATCCATTTATTTAAAAATTTTTATTTTAATAAAACTTTGACTTTTACGGGATTAAATGCGGCTGGTAAAACACAAATTTTTAATGTGATAGCGTTTACTATGAGTCTGATGCAAGCTAAACCTATTAATAGTCCAATGCTACAATCCATTTTTTCTAATAACTCCAATGTTTTAAATTTAGGTATTGAGCAAAAAGGGAAAATTAGTGTTTATTTTTATAGTCATATTGATGGTCAAGCATCTGTAAACAAATTAGAGGTAACAATATTAAGGACAAAAGATAGTTCTGATGATGAGTACAAATATTTTATATCCGAAGAAATACTTTATAGAAAGAGCACAGCAGGTATTCGATCAAAGAAAGATTTATATTGTTTTAACAAGAAAGAAAATGAAAAAATCCAAATCCTAGATAGAAAGTCGGAAGATTTCTTAGCTTTGAGTTCAGATGTCAGTTTATTAAACGTTTTTTATAATCTTAAAACCTACAAAAAATTATATTATAGGAATATGCTAAGATTTACTGATTTTAATATGCTAAGTACTTTTGTCACTGTCCCACTTGAAGTCATTCAATTCCTTGATCCTAGCATAGAATTTTTGAAATTTGATATTGTTGAAGAACGAGGAGAAAAAGATTTTAAAATTGAGCTTAAGTTTAAATGGGATGAAAAAATAGTAATACTGGATTCTCCAACAGAATTAAATACAATCCTTTCTTCTGGGACAGTAAAAGGCTTGGGTGTTTTTATGAGTGCTATTTTAACCTTGAAAAATGGTGGCATTATGCTGATAGATGAGCTTGAAAATCATTTTAATAGAGAAATTGCATTGACTTTAATTCATTTGTTTACTGATCGAAAAATAAATACAGAAGGTGCTGTATTAGTTTACACCACTCATTATTCAGAACTTCTTGATACATTAGATAGAAATGATTCTATTTATATTGTGTCTAAAGATAACAATATTTTCTTGAAAAAACTTTCTGATGAACTTAAACGAAACGATATTCGAAGAAGTGATCAATTCATCAAAGGCATTCTCAGTCATACTGCTCCTAAATATGATGCCGAAATGAAGTTAAAAAGAGTGATCAAGAAAATCTCTAAATCTGAGTAGGAGCATATTCTGAGTAGGAGCATATTCTGAGTAGGAGCATATATTGAATAGAAATGCGATCATCTGTGAAGGAGCCGCAGAAGAAGCGATTATTGAAATTTTACTCAATCATTCCCTGTTATTAATAGAATCGGATGAAAATTTATTAGAAGATGGTCCGATTAGGGTTCGATCAGCTGATGAGTTTTGTGAAAAATATTTGGGTAGAGATTTTGATGGAAAAGTTGACGTGTATAGAATACTAGATTCAAGGAGAGAACAATTTAGTTTTAAGACGCGCAGAAAAGCAAAATTATACGAAGAAAAGCTTAATATTCACAATGTGATTACGGCACCTGAAATAGAAATTTTGATCATTATTTCAGAAGATAAGTATCAAGAATTTCTGAAATCTAAAGAGAAGCCAAGTGACTTTTCCAAAAAAAATTAAAAATGAAAAGTGTAAAAAGTTATCAATTTGTAAAAGAATACTTTGAAGATCCGGACAAATTACTTAATGCTATAAAAATTTATCATCAGAAAAAGCATAAAGCAACTGAAGAAGAGACACTTTACGATTTACTGAAATCCACGTAACGCTGACCTCTTTGTATTAAAAAGGGAAAATACTTGTTAGTCCAAAAGAATCATAATCAAGGCGCAAGCCTTTTTCTTATCTCCAAAAAGTGTTAAAATGGTAATAATTATCATCAATTTAGGAAGGATTGAGTTTCGACTAAGTCTAAGTTGGCTCAAATTTAAAAATATGGCAAGTGAACCAAATCTTACCGGCGCGGAAGTTGTCGCTTTAACTGAACGCTATATGAATGAGCGCGATATTATTCTGGTTAAAAAAGCGCTCAAATACGCAACCAATGCGCATAAAGAGCAGTATCGCCAGTCAGGCGAACCTTATATCATTCATCCGATTCAAGTGGCGGGGATTTTAGCCAAGCTGAAACTTGATGCGGTTACCGTCGCTTGTGGCTTTTTGCATGATGTCGTCGAAGATACAGAAAGCACCTTAGATGACTTGGAGGTGGCATTTGGGCATGATGTCAGAATTATCACGGACGGCGTGACCAAGCTCGGTAAAGTGGAGTATCAATCCCACGAGGAGCAATTGGCAGAAAACCACCGCAAAATGCTCATGGCCATGTCCAAAGATATGCGCGTGATTTTGGTTAAATTAGCTGACCGCCTGCACAATATGCGGACGCTCAAACATCTGCGCCCCGACAAACAAAAACGCATTTCCCGAGAAACGATGGCGATTTATGCACCCTTAGCCCACAGACTCGGGATTTCTCGGATCAAATGGGAGCTGGAAGACCTCTCTTTTCGCTATCTTGATGAAATCGAGTTTTACCGCATCAGAGGTTTAATGAAGGAAAAACGTGCGGATCGAGAACGTTTGGTTGAAGAAGTCACATCAAAACTTAAAGATTATACTGAAAAAGCAGGCGTCGTCGGCGAAATTTATGGTCGTCCCAAGCATATTTACAGCATCTACCGGAAAATGCACGACAAGAAAAAACGCTTTGACGAGCTTTATGACCTGATTGCTGTTCGCTGTATTTTAGAGACGACGAGCGATGTCTATACGACCTTGGGCTATATTCATGACCTCTGGAAACCCATGCCGGGGCGTTTCAAGGATTACATCGCCAACCCTAAGGCCAATGGCTACCAATCGGTGCACACGACCGTCTACGGTCCCAAAGGCCCCATGGAGTTCCAAATTCGGACACGGGAAATGCATGAGATTGCCGAGTATGGTGTGGCCGCCCATTGGGCTTATAAAGCAGGTCGTAAGGATAAAGTCTCTGCCAATGAAATCACACAAAACCTTAACTGGATCCATGAGCTAGTCGAATTACAAGACGAGTCAAATGACGCCCAAGATTTTGTCAAAGCCGTTCAAGAAGACATCCTGTCTGAAAAAATCTACGTCTTCACACCCGCAGGTGCTGTCCAAGAATTGCCAGCAGGGTCAGGGCCGATTGATTTCGCCTATGCCATTCATACACAGGTCGGAGATAAAGCCGTCGGTGCTAAAGTCAACGGTCGGATGACGCCACTCACCCATGTCTTAAAAACAGGTGATGTCGTCGAAATCGTGACCAATAAAACGTCATTTGGCCCCAGTCGTGACTGGATTAAGCTGGTTAAAACCAATAAAGCCCGCAATAAAATCAAGCAATTCTTCAAAAATCAAGATAAGGAGTTGTCGATTAACAAAGGTCGCGAGATGTTGCAGGAATATCTGCAAGAGCATGGCTTTGTCGCGAATCAATATCTGGATAGAAAACACCTCGAGCCGCTCTGTAATCGCCTCAATTTCAGAGATGCGGAGTCTCTCTATGCGTCTATCGGTTTCGGTGAAACGGGTGTTGTGACCGTTTTTAACAAATTGACCGAAAATGAGCGCCGCGAAATCGAGCGCGAAAAAGCCCGTAAAGAGGCGGAAGAGCTGATGAACGGCGAGGTGAAAACCAAGGGCGATGTCATGAAGATTCGCCATGATGGCGGGGTCAATGTCGCTGGGATTGATAGCCTGCTGATTCGCATGAGCAAGTGCTGTAATCCAGTCCCAGGTGATGCCATTGTCGGTTATATCACCAAAGGCCGTGGCGTCTCGATTCACCGTAGCGACTGTCAAAACGTGAAAAGCCAAGAAGACTATGAGAATCGTCTGATTCCTGTTGAGTGGGAAGAACAGACGGGGAATAAGGACTACGTGGCGAATATTGATATTTTTGGCTTTAACCGGACAGGCATCGCCAATGATGTCATGCAAGTCCTGTCGAACACGACGAAAAATTTGATTTCGATTAATGCGCAGCCGACCAAGGATTTGAAGATGGCGAATATCCACGTTCAACTTGGCATTAAAAATTTGTCAGAGCTGACAACCGTTGTCGATAAGATCAAAATGGTACCAGATGTTTATAGCGTCAAACGCACGAATGGTTAAGTTGAAAAAAATCGAAAAAAGTTAACTTATTATTAGCAATTACTTAGCAAATAAGATATAATTAATAGTGTAGTAGTGAGCTCATTACGAATGGTGAGGATTCTTTCCCCCTTTGAACCTCATCAAATTCCCTTTTTTACCATAAAACACTCTGATGGACGCATCGGAGTGTTTTAATCTGTCCAGTTTCTAGATTTTTAGGTTTATTTTCTGATTGGCGCTCAAAACATGATAAAATAGAAGGTATGAAAATCGTGATTCAGCGCGTGAAACGTGCCAGCTGCTCTGTCAATCAAACCATTATCTCAGAAATCCAACAAGGCTTGTTGCTTTTGGTCGGTGTCGAAGATGCCGATACGGTTGAAGATATGGCCTATGCAGTCAGAAAGATTGTCAATATGCGCATTTTTTCGGATGAGCAGGATAAGCTGAACCTGTCCGTCAAAGCTATTCCTGATGGTGCTATTTTGTCAATTTCTCAGTTTACGCTATTTGCGGAGACGAAAAAAGGCAATCGACCGAGTTTTTCTGGTGCGGGTAAGCCGAACTTTGCACAGGCCATGTATGAACAGTTCAATGCGAGTTTGTCTGCCGAAATCCCAACAAAAGCGGGTGTCTTTGGGGCGGATATGCAAATCACATTAGAAAATGATGGGCCAGTCACCATTATCCTAGATACGAAAAAGAGATAAAGTGAGCCGATGAAAGAGGTCAGAAATGTCAAAAGAAACTTATCCAAGACTAGCAAAAGCGCATGGGAAAGAGCTTGCAGCGATGCGAGAGGCGATTAAAAATGAATTTATCACCAACAATCCCGAGTTTGCGGGTAAGTCTGATGCGGAAATTCACCGTCTGATAGGCGAGCACGATAAGGCGCGTGAAACAGAGCGGCGCGTGCGGCTGAAAGAGCATTGGGAGGTCTTTACCGATGCGGTGGTGGCGATTATCATCACGATTATGCTCTTAGAGATTCCGGTGCCTAGGGAAGGGCATACCTATCAGGACTTTGTCTCGGCTGTTATCGTCTTTCTGATTAGCTTTTTTATCGTCGCAGACCTCTGGTTTGATCACCATCGGTTATTTGATGGCGTTCGTGAGGTTTCAGATAAGATTATCGTCATTGATTTTGTGCAGCTGGGCATGCTTGCCATGATTCCTTTGTTAACCAAATGGATTATGGATGATGTGACTTCCTTTGCCATGTTAAATTTCGGTCTGACCGTGCTTGCCGTCAGGCTGTTGCAGGTTTTGATTGGCTATGAAGTGGGTAAAATCCAGTATAAAAAGACGCCTACGATTTGGAAACTCCAGCGGGAACTGGCGCGAGTACGCTTGATGACAACGCTCATGGCAAATGCTTTTCTGACACTTTTCGCTTGGTTTCAACCGCAGCTTGGGCACTGGCTTTTCATCGTGATTCCCCTCTTATCTTTGACAATGGGCGTGCTTGGCAAACCTGCGGACAATCTATCGGAAATGCTGGCAGATTAATCGTTTAAAATTTATGGGATATTATTGTTGACAATTTTCAGATAATTTTGTATAGTAAGTAAGAGAGAATTTTCTGAATATTATGATTGTTATTTGTTTAAGTCAATGAGACGAGACAAAAGGTGTTAAACCGCACCTACGCTGTATGAAAATAGGCAATCACACGGTTCGGCGTTGACCGGCGTTGCGGTTTATGAACTAGATTAAGGAGAAACGAGTATGAAATTTAAATCTTTAGGCATCGTCGCAGCAGCAGGTTTAGCTGCTTTGACATTGACAGCTTGTGGGGCAGCACCAGGTGCGAATTCAGCAGCTTCAAAAGGCACAGAAATTGGCAAAACCTTTAAATTAGGCTATGACCTTGAGCTTTCAGGTGGTGTTGCAGCTTATGGTAATGCCGGTAAAAATGGTGCGAATCTAGCAGTTGATGAAATCAACAAAGCAGGCGGTATTGACGGCAAACAAATCACAGTTGTCTCAAAAGATAACAAGTCTGACAATGCCGAAGCCGCAACGGTTGTATCTAACCTCATTAACAATGATAAGGTCAATGCTGTGATTGGCTCAATGACATCAGGTGCGGTTAAATCAATGACGCCAAACATTACAAAAGGTGCAGTCCCATTGGTCACACCGGCAGGAACAGACGACACGCTGACCGTGACGAATGGCAAAGTGAATGAGTTTATTTTCCGGTCGACGTTCCAAGATAGCTACCAAGGGAAAGTCCTGGCTAACTATACCACCAATGAACTCAAGGCTAAAAAAGTCGTGCTTTACTATGATAATTCGTCTGACTATGCCAAAGGGATTGCCAAGTCATTTGAGAAAACTTATGATGGTAAAATCGTTGATAAAGTAACTTTCCAATCTGGGGATAAGGATTTTCAAGCAACCTTGTCGAAGATTAAAGGTGAAGATTTCGACGCCATCGTCATGCCGGGTTATTACAATGAAACAGGTTTGATTACCAAACAAGCGCGTGAACTTGGGATAGACCAAGCCATCCTAGGTGGTGATGGCTTTGCGGATCCAACTTTCATCACACTTGCTGGCGATGCGGCAGCGACCAATGTCTACTATGTATCAGGCTATTCAGCTAAAGCCCTCGCTAACGAGACGACAACGAAGTTTATCGCGGCTTACCAAGCCAAATATAAATCTGAGCCGTCAATGTTTGACGCACTGGCTTACGATGCGGTTTACATGGTGAAACAAGCAGCCGAAGATACAAAAGCTAAAACGTCAGTGGATGTTAAAGACGGACTTGCCAAACTCAAAGACTTTAAAGGGGCGACTGGCGACATTACCGTCGATAAAAACCATAACCCTGTCAAAGATGCCGTTGTCGTGAAACTTGAAAACGGTAAAGAAGCATCAGCAACACTTGTCAAACCAGATTAATCACGAAATATATCTATCTCACAAAGTCAAAGGCTTTGTGATTTATGCGTTACAATAGGAGAAGAAATGAAAAAAATTGCAATATTAGGACTTGCAGCGGCGTCACTTTTGACTTTAGCTGCCTGTAGCAGTGCGCCAGGTGCGGCAAAAAATGGCGCAGCAAAAGGAAATCCGATTGGTAAAACCTTTAAAATCGGTTTAGACATGGAATTGTCAGGCGCCTATGCAGCACCTGGTAATGCCGAAAAAAATGCCGTCCAATTAGCAGCAGATGAAATCAATGCTAAAGGTGGCATCAACGGCAAAAAAATTGAATTAGTCGTGAAAGACAACAAGACTGATAACGGCGAAGTTGCAACGGTTGCTGCCAACCTGACCAGCAATGATAAGGTCGCTGCCATCATTGGCCCAATGTCATCTGGTGGGACACTTGCTGCGACACCAAACGTGACCAAAGCGCAAGTGCCATTAATCACACCGACAGGAACCAATGATAGTTTAACGGTTAAAAAAGGTAAAGTACAGCCTTACATTTTCCGGACGATTTTCCCAGATGCCTTCCAAGGGAAAGTCATTGCAGATTACACTGAAACGACTTTGAAAGCTAGTAAAGTCCTTGTTTATTATGATAATTCGTCAGATTATGCCCGTGGGATTTTAGAGACTTTCAAGTCTAATTATCAAGGCGATATTGTTGATACTTTGAGCTTCCAAGCAGGCGATAAGGATTTCCAAGCAGCCTTGACTAAAGTGAAAAATAAATCATTTGATGCGATTGTGCTCATCGGTTACTATGCTGAGGGTGGTCTTATTACCAAACAGGCACGTGAAATGGGCTTGGACCAACCGATTGTTGGTGGAGATGGGATCTCTGACCCGACTTATACCGAGTTAGCAGGTAGTACTGCGACAAATGTCTATTATGTTGCAGGCTTCTCGACAAAAGCACCGTTTAACGATAAAACAACAACATTTATCAAGGCCTATCAAAAAGCCTATAATAGCGAACCATCAGCTTTTGCGGCCTGTGCCTACGATGCGGTTTACATGATTAAGCAAGCGGCAGAAGATGGCAAAGTCAAAAATTCTGCAGAATTGGCTCAGGCTTTGGCTAAAGTCAGGGGATTGGTTGGTGTGACAGGCACGATTGACATCGATCAAAATCATAATCCTGTTAAATCAGCAGTTATGGTGAAATTAGAAGATGGTAAGGAAGCTTCCGCTGAGATTGTCAAATAATTTTATGGAATCTTATCTTTTGTCAAAAAATAGAGATAAAATGGCAGTAAAACACGAACGTTTAAAGTGAAATTTAAACGTTTTTTTGATATATACAGAAATTTGCTTGACAACTTTCTGAAAATTGATAAAATAATAGTTAAAATATTTACGGATGTCTTGCCCGATTTATATAGGAGAAAATCATGAAAAAATTGTCAAAAGTTCTCGTCGGTTTAACGGCTGTAGCAGCAGTTCTCGTTCTGACTTCTTGTAGTGCAGCGCCTGGTGCCTCAACCAACACGACGGGTAATCGAATTGGGAAAACGTTTAAACTGGGCTATGACATTGAAATGACAGGTGCCGTCGCAGCTTATGGGAAAGCTGGCGAGCGTGGGGCTGATATGGCTGTCGCGGAAATCAATGCAGCTGGCGGCATTAACGGTAAAAAAGTCGAAGTGATTAAGAAAGATAACAAGTCTGATAATGCTGAATCTGCGACAGTCGCCGCTAATTTGATGTCAAATGATCAGGTCAATGCCGTCATTGGGACCAACGCCTCATCGCAAACAAAGGCCATGATCCCTAACGCTAATAAGTTCGCAGTGCCTATCGTTGCGCCAACTTCAACCAATGATGAGTTGACCCATCAAGGTAATAAGGTCGAAAAATTTGTTTTTCGTGCTATTTTCCCAGACTCGTTCCAAGGCAAGGTCATTTCAGATTTTGTCACAGATACCTTGAAATCGGACAGTGTTGCCGTTTACTATGATAATTCGTCAGATTATGCCAAAGGTCTCTACCAAAATTTCAAAGATAATTATAAGGGTCAGATTGTCGATGTCGCGACCTACCAGGCGGGCGACAAAGATTTTCAAGCGCAATTATCTAAACTATCGAAAGAAAAATTTGGCACTTTGCTTGTCCTAGGCTACTACCAAGAGGCTGGGATTTTGGTCAAACAGGCGCGTGAACTAGACATTAACGTACCGGTCATCGGTGGGGACGTCCTCGCTGATCCAACTTTCTCGAAGCTAGCAGGACCTGATGCGGCGAACGACATCTACTTTGTCTCAGGGTTTTCAAGCTTGAAGCCAGCTAATGCCAAAACGGAAGCCTTCATCAAAAACTACAAGGCTAAATACGGCGAAGAGCCCTCAGCTTATGCTGCCTGCGCCTACGACGCAGTCATGATGGTCAAGAGCGCTGCAACCGCTGAAAAAGCTAAAACCTCAGTAGATGTTGCCACTGGCCTTGCTAAAATCAAGAATTTCGAGGGTGTGACTGGTACTATCACCGTCGATCAAAATCACGATCCAGTCAAATCAGCTTATCTGGTTAAACTGGAGAAAGGAAAAGAAGTCTCAGCTGAGATTGTTAATCCATAAAGCAGACGAGTAGTGGCGTTTCATTCATCTTTATTATAGAGTAGATCAAAGAAAACTAAAAGGATGAGCTGTTTTGCTCGTCCTTTTAGTTTTCTTTGATTTGCCGATTAAATAATCAAGGCACCATATTGTATCTTTGACTATCCTTTATCAGCTCGTTTTTTCGTTTCGAGCTGCTTAATAAAGAGCGCCAAGTTACCTCTATTATGCCAGTCCATGTAAAACAAAGAGATTGGAAAAAAGGGAACATCTTGAAGAGTTTTTTCAGGTGGCTGATTAGAAACAATACCATCAGGCTTTTCACCATCTAACTGTTCATAAGTATAAATCTCGATTGGAGATGAGGTGCTATTGATAATTTGAGTGATAAGTGCTTGTCGATGAAGCGAGGAAATACTACTTTGTACTAGAAGTTTGATGGGTTGGTGATGCTTCGCTGAAAGAATCCACAATAAGATTGTATAGTAATGCCATAAACTGGGGAAGTTTTGGATAAGTGATTTAATTTCGTCATTTTCCTTAGGGAGACTTTTAGTAAACTTTTTGATAAGTTTAGGGACAGTGTCATCAACTCTATTAAACTTTTCGACACTTCTCACCAAGTCAAGTGTTTTGGCGCGACCTCTAAAAATAGTAGCTTCACGATGAAAAAGCGCTAAATTATAGGTTAGGTATTTGATTTCATGTTGTTTTAATGATAGCTGAGATTTCTCTTGAAATTGCGTCAGGAAATATTGAATGCTAGGAGAATGGTTGGATGGGATTTGAAGCAGATATTGCTCACACTCCTCTGGCGTGAGTATATTGGCACGACAAAAGAGAAAATATAAGTAGCGGCATTCTGTTTGTTTTGTTTGCAAATCAGGACAGTCGTTTAAAAATGCAAAGCTATCTATTTTTTTGAAAAAGTCATCATATTTAATAAAAGGAGAGTCTTGTATTATAAAATCCTCTTCTGAGTTTATAAAAAAGCCAAATTTACTAGACATTTGAAAAATATAAAAACCTAATCTTATTTTTGATAGGGTAGTATGCGTGATATGTGGGACAACGTCTAATATGAGTTGCATAACTTGATCAAGGCTTGAGGAAGTCGTGATAATCTGATCTATATTACAACCTAGAAGTAGGTTGTAATATAGAAATCTAATTTGGTGTTCTTCACCTTGGAGTGGATTGTCTTGAAGAAAACTAATTTTGCAGTGATAAGGTTTAAGAAAGTCATTTAATTGTTTGATGTGGAGAGAAGCGTTGGATCTGCTGAGTTTTAAATTAAGATATAACTCTGTAAAAGTGATTTTTGGATTCGTTAAAATACTCATGATAATCTGATATTTGACAGATTTTTGAATAAAATAATGATATAAGTCAAAAAAGTTAAAGTTTGTTTTCAATAACATTTTGAGTTTGCCTTTTTCCAGTATAAAGGTTTTTAAATCATTTTTTTCACAATATGTTAATAAGGTATCAAGATAAGCTTTGATTGTTTTTTTGGTGAGATTAAGTTCAGTCTCTAAGTCGTTAAAAGAGATCTCTTTTGTAGGCTTCTTGCTAACTTGACTAACAATTTCTAAAATATGTTTATATTGTTTGTCTAATAGAAAAGTTTCCATATAAAGTGTCTCCATCATTTCTGGTTATATTAAATTAGTATATAAAATTTTTATAAAAAGGGGAAATATTTATTATTAGTACTTCTTTTTATTTTAAGGGATTTGAGTAATCAGCCCTTTATTTCAATGGAGACCTTATTTTTTACCTCTTTTCAGGGATTTTTTGGGGTCTTTTAATGGAAACTCTTTTTAAAAAAAAGTGGTATTCTAATATACATACACAAAATTACAATATTTAGGTTGTGTATTCAATTAATAACAGCCATGAGATGATTGTTTTATTAAAAAAACTACTATTAAAAAAGGGGGATTAGGATGAAAAAGACAATTTTGGTTGTGCTATCTTCTGTATTATTAAGTGGGTCATTACTTGCTAACGCCGATGCGATAAATCAAGAAACAACTGAAACTGGCATTGTGTTTACACAAAAAAAAGTAGTCAGTTCTCCGCGTAATCCAAAGGATCCGAGAAAACCATTTATAGGGAAGGAAGGCCTTATCGACACTTTCGAAGATGATAATGAACAGAATCATTCGCTAGCGACACAAGCGAATCCGAAACTTTTAAGTTGCAATGAGGCAACAGACTTCGGCTTGTCTCATGTACCTGCGAATTTATCATTTGGTGTGATTAGAGATACAGAAGGTGTTTCAGTTTATCGTTCGCATGGGAATGCTGCATTTTACGAAGATGACAACTTTTTTTTACAAATGGTGGATAATCGTGATCAATCATCTACTGATTGGCACATTAGTGTGCAACTGCAAGACAAGATTTCTTCTGCTAGTGGTTCCCATAAAGTGGATGGCGCAATGCTCTGGTTTCCAAAAGGTGACGCAAGAAATGAGTTGAATCAAGATAGTGCAACAGTTGACACATCGAATTTTGAAAATTTTGGTGGTTACGTCACTGATACAACACCGTTAGAAGTTTGGCGTACAAAGGGGGATTTAGAAACACGCGGGAAAGCTGTTTCAACTTATGTTTGGGATGCTAACGCGATAGAGTTACATATCCCTGACGATGCTGGACTTTTAAATGAGAAATATTCATTTAGACTGCTTTGGACAGCAGCAGTATCACCAGATATATAACTATTAAAAATAGAAAGAGATTTAAACATGAGAAACCTAAAATTATTTTCGGTATTAGCTTTAGCAGTGTTTGCAACAACTGTAGCAAACGAAGTTGTTAAGGCAGATCCACTTCTTGATCGTTCGACAGCAGGAAGCATTGAATTTGACGATGATACAACGACAATCATTACGCCAACGGATCCAGAAAATCCAGGCTCAGTATTGCCAGTTACACCAACCGACCCAGCGTATCCAGGTGACGTTATTCCTGGACCTAGCGGTGGCTTGTTCTTAGCGACTATCCCTAAAACCTTCAATTTTGGTAGCCATAAGATTGGTGCTACAGATATTTTTTCTGGGGGTATTTTAACTTATGCTCAAGAAGCAAGTTTTGATGATAAAACTTACTCACAAGCAGTAAGCGTCCACGATGGTCGGATTTCAAAACATGATTGGATGCTAACTGCGCAATTATCAGCATTTGATTCTGGTAAATTAACTGGTTCAACAATTACAATTGATCAGGTCAAAACAGTTTCTCAATTTGCAAATCAAGAACCATTGTTGATTCAAGGTGCAAAAACAGAAATCACACAAACTAGTCCGGTTAATTTCTTAAAATCTAATCCCAAAGCAAAAGGTGACACTTCTGCAGTATGGACAGATGCTTCAGATGTAAAAATCCATATCCCTGCAGATAAAATCACTAAGGGTGTGCACAAAGCAACAGTTGATTGGACTTTGGTAGCGGGTGCTAACTAATTGTTTCAATCTAAATATACCTGTATCAAATAAAACTATCAAGATATAACTAAAAGGGGAATCCGAATTATGAAAACGATTAAATTACTTTCGGCTTTGGCGTTGACACTCGCGACAGCAACAGCAGTTTCAACAGTAGCTTCTGCAGAAACAACAAACTCATCAGTTGAATTATTAACTGATACTGGTAATGGTGCAACAATGATTCTACCAACTGACCCTGAAAAACTAGGAACTGATTTGCCAGGTACAATCTATCCAAGTGGTCAAAAACCTGACATTACTGATCCATCAGTTGTTAAAGGGAAAGAGATTGTAACGAATACGACCTATCCGAATACAGTTGTTCCAGGATATGCCGGAGATCTTTATTTCTCATTGATTCCTAAACAATTTAACTTTGGTGCGCACAAGGTTAATGCGGCAGACCAACAAAAAGGTGTGACTTACAAACAAGAATCAGCGCAGCCTTTTAGTCACGTTCAAGCAGTTGAAGTTCATGATGGACGTGTGTCTACTGGTGACGATTGGCATGTAGCAGCGGACTTGGGAGCATTACCTAATATTAAAGGTGCTACCATCACTTTTAGGAACACTAAAGTGAACACTGAGTACACGGGTGGTGCGATTAGATTAGGTAAAGATCACAATGTAACAGCCAAAACCTTCACATTAACTGAGGGTGCTGGGGCAAAAAACTTCTTGAGCGCAGGGACACAATCTAAAGGTGATAGCTCTGCTTACTGGCGTGATATTAATGATTTAGAAATCTCTATCCCTGCAGGCTCACTAAAAGTTGGTACCCATACTGCTGATGTGACGTGGACGTTAACCAACACACCAGAAGTTTAAAATTTAAAAGATTAATTCAATTAAAAATAAGAATTAGGAGAAAGAATCAAATATGAAAAAGACTAAAGTATGGAGTGCCCTAGCACTTTCAGTAGCTTTGTTGACAGCTACATCAGGTGCTGTTTCAGCTGCAGTTGTTGATGCAACAGGAAAAGCAAAAGAAACGACAGCTAACTCAGCTGGTTTTGTCACAGATAATACAACTGTCATTGATCCACAACTTCCTGGTGGGGGTGGTGTTGATACATTACCTTCTGGTCCAACTAATCCAGATACAGTAGATCCGAAAGTAAAAGCGAGTGATTTAGCATTATATGCTTATCCAACTGAATTTAACTTTGGTATCACAAAAATCTCTGCGGCTGACAAACAGAAAACCACAGTCGTATTGACCCAAAAGAAATGGGCTACGATCAATAATAATTCCGATGGCACTGATACAACAGATCCAGCAAAACTTCATCAACGGGATTTTCAAAGTCTACGGGTTCAAGATGGACGATTAAACACAAAAGATTGGACAGTTTCTGCAGAGGCAACACCTTTTACAAATGGTACAAAATCATTGACCGGTGCTAGTATTAATATTGCCAACGCAACTGAATATACATCTGATCCTAAGGGGAAAGTAGTAGCAAAGGCAAAATTCAAGATTGAAGCAGATGGTGCTACCGTGACCTCAGACATTTTGAAAGCAGATCCAGAAGCACGGTTCACATCAGATCTTAAATGGGCTACTGATAAAGTAACGCTAGAATTTCCTGGTGCTGTTATTGATACAGGTAACTATAGTTCAACGGTTACATGGACTTTGTCAGGAACACCTGATGTATAATGACTAAAATGATGTGCTTGGAGATACGCAAGTCGTCATTTTTGTCTTTTCAAGATGAACGATTTAGTTTAAGGAGTTGTAACATTAAAATGAAAAGTAAGACATTATTGTGTACGGCAATAGTTCTAATCGTTGCAATATTTCTTATTGGAACGGTTGCTTCAGCTGATACGCAAACAAGTAACGGTTTTGCATCTTTTAAAGAAGATACATCGCCTACTAATCCCAAACTGCCAGGTAAAATTGGTGGTGGGAAAAGTGATCCAGAAGCCCCAGCGGATCTTTTAAATCCAGCTAAAGGCCCCACTATTTACACGCCAATTGGCAAAAATGAACTTGGCATTGTGCAACATCCATCAATTTTTAACTTTGGCGAAACAATTCTTAGACCAGATAGCAAAAGAAAGGATTTGGTCGTTAAAGCTTTGTCTAAAAATAAAGATGGGACAGATTTTGCAGACAAATATGGAGACGGTTCATATGTGCAATATGTGACGGTCTATGATGGTCGCACAGCCTCAGATGGGTGGCAATTAAGTGCTTCGGCAACTGAGCTAACAGATGTCGCTGCTGCCTCGAAAAAATTGACAGGTGCAACAATTTCAGTCGCTAACACGATGCGTTGGAATGATGATGTGGATGCTGGAAAAGGTACCAATAAGAACCTGACAGGAGCGGATTTTACACTTACAACAGATGACACCCCTGTTATAGTTATGGGAACAACTGATGCAAAATATGAATCTGATATTGTCTTTCGTTCGGAAGATGTTGCCCTGACTATACCCAAGGCAACTATTAAAGTTGGTAACTTTTCATCAACGGTTACATGGACTTTGGTTGCAGCAGCAACACCATAATAGTAAGAGAAATGAAGGTTTTTGTCCTGTCATACTCTGTCATATAAACCTTTAGAAAATTTGTTTTAAATAATGGTAAATTTAAAAAATCGTAGTTTAGTATTAGAGTATCAAGATAATGTAAAATTTGTGAACCTTGAAAGGAAAAAACAGAACAAGTATGTTAAACAAAAAAATTAAATATCTATCAATTATTCTAATACTGACAATGCTTACGGCTAGTCAAATTTTCACGGGCGCAATTATATCGCGTGCGACAACGCAAGGTAATTACTCTATTCAAAAGATAAACCCAGAAACTGGGGAAATCAAGGAAAATGCTTCTTACTATGATTTGAAGATGGCACCCGGTGAAACCAAAACAATTGAAGCTAAAATTCTCAATAAAGGCTCTGAAGAAATTACGGTTAAAGATCAAGTTTTTTCAGCTTTTACGAATGCGAATGGTCAAATTGATTATACAAAACAGGCCGATCAGTACGATAAAAGCTTGAAAATCAAAATGAGTGACATTGCAAAAGTCAAAGCAAGTGATATTAACGCTAAAGTTCCACCAACTGGAGAAACAACCGTTAGTGTGGATATTACGGTGCCTCATGATGCGCAAACAGGCGTTATCTTAGGATCGTGGCATTTTGAAAAAGAAGATCAAGTGGCTACCGAAGGTAAAAAAGAGGGCGTTACCATTAACTCTAAGTATGCCTATGCGCTTGCAATTAAAATTACAGTAGACAAAGAAATTGAAAAACCAAATCTGAATCTTTTAAACATTTCAGTTGGCGAGGTTAACTACAGAAAAGCTTTTCTGGCAGAGTTACAAAATGATATGCCTACAATCACAGGAAAGATGACCATTGAGGCTAAAGTAACAGCTAAGGGGAAATTTGAGACACTATATGAAAATAAATTAGAAGGACTTACTTTCGCACCAAATTCTAACTATAAATTTCCAGTATTTTTAGGTACAGATCAGTTTAAAGTTGGGGAATATACGTATCGCATCAAAGCAACGACAGATGATCCAAAATGGTCAAGTAAGACTTGGGAATGGAATAAAGATTTCACTGTCTTACCAGATGAAGCTAAAAAGGGCAATTCTCAGGCGATTAATGATCCAAGACCTGAGAAAGTGCCAATGTGGGTCTACTTTGCGATTAGTGGATTAACATTATTAATTCTGTTACTTATTTTATTGTTGATCATTTTAAAGAAACGTCGTAAAAAGAAAGAAGTTGAAGAAAAATGATTGGTCTTAGAGCTAACAGAGCTAAGGAGCGTATGGTGAAAAAAATTGTTAAGTGTCTGTTATTGACGCTTATATTGGTCGTATCTACGGGGTCGCTCCATATTTCAGCTGAAACTTATGGAGAATTTCAAGTAGAAAAAGGAGCACCATCGCAGACACCGTTACCGAGTGGCGGAAGTGGTGTTGACGCCGCAAATAAACTTCCTGTGACAGGAGAACAAATAGCTACCTGGGCTATATTTGGTGGTTTGCTCCTGCTTGCTTTTGTGCTTCTCCTTCTTGCTCTGAGAAAAATAAAAGAAAGGGTGGCAGATGATGTGTTTGAAAAATAAAAAGCACTACGTCTATGTATCAATGGCTATTGCCATCGTTTTAAGTATGGTGTTAATTGAAACGAAAGCGAATGCGCTTGTTTTACCCAATGTGGGACTTGAGAAAGTTGGTATCGACCCAGATGACAAGCGTGCTGATTTTGAAGCTGCAGCAACACATCCAGATGCTGATAGGTCGTTTACTTCGATTAAGATTGAGCAACCGGACGAAATAACAAATGATGCGGCTTATAAAGCAACGGCAATAGCCAATAATACGTATCGGTTAGTTTCCTCATTGTCTGACTTTATCAGTGCTTGGCGAGATGCTGATATTACCTATATCGAAGTTGAAAAAGATTTGCCTAATACAACATTCACTAACGGTGAACGTCCAAACGGTGCGAGTGTCATCGTGCAAGGTAATGGTCATACAGTCGATTTAGGAAATAATACACTAAAATTAGGTCAAATTAAATCAGAAACAACGACTACTTTCAATAACATTGAATTGAAAGAAGATCTAACGGTAGGAACTATCCAAACGGTGTCAACTTCCCTCCTTAATGCCAATAATGGGATCGGAACGAAACTGACGGTCAATCTACATGATTTTAATGTGTCTCAAAGTACAGTAGCTTCCAAAACTAAGGGGCCAATCAATGTTATCTATGGTATTGGCGCAAGAGTTGTTTTGTCTGGTGAGAATACCTTTAAGATTGCAGGGTCAATTACACATAAAGCCGGCAGCGTTGAAGTTGCCAATAATGCAGTTGTGAAACTAGAGCGTAATCCTTCTGATTTGTTTATAGCGGAGTTCAATTTTGATAAATTACCATCGGGTAGCGTGAGTAAGTTTAGCGGCTTGAAGATGGGGGATGGTTCTACAAATGATGCCTCTCAGTATGCTAGCACTGGTAATGCACCAAATGCTCAACCTGTAAGTGGTAATGCAGAGATGGTTAAAACTGGAGATTATGTCACTTGGAAACTACTGAATTTTGGCTATTTTACAAGGATAGGCGGTTACGATTCTCCGGCCTTTACGTTTGGTCAAAGTAATACGATTGATATTCCCAAAACTATCAACGGGAATATGATGACGGCTGGTTATGGTAAAGATGTCGTCTTTAATGCAGGAACTACTTTAGATATTACCCAGAAACTAAGCAGCGATTACTCTCCTATTCAAAATTCGGGAGGAGCGATTAGATTTATTTCACCAAAGACTTTACACTTTGCGATAGAAACTCCAGGTAGTCTAGTTAAAGCTGGTAAAATTTATTATGCTACTAGCGGAAGTGCGATGTATATTACTAACTCCGTTATCGAAGGTTGGACAGGTACTAATGCGCGACCAAATTCACCAAATTTCAGCAGTACTTTTAGAGAGCTAAAGGTCTTGGATAATGGTGCCAGAGTTGACGGTTCTAATAGAACGGATACTAATTTATTTGGTGCTACAACACGTGAATTCCAAACAGTCGCAACAGGTGTTGGTGAGATTAAGATTAACTATATTGACCAAAATGGTAATAAAGTTGGCGATGCCAATTATCCGTTGATTGACAATGTTAATTTTGTTGGTCAGAGTTTTAACCTTGCGACCAAAGAATTCGCCATTGACAACATGCCCACAGGTTATAAATGGGCGATTGATGAGCAAGTTTATGAGAAAGCTGGCAGAGGCGATCAGGGACAACCAGGTGGGGATAACACTGACGCTGATGATAATGGTGATGGTTTCGGTCAAGCGAATTTCGCCATTGTGCCAATGCAAGGTGAAACCTACACCTATAACATTTATGTTTATAGTGAATCAAATCCCAATACCACCTATACTTATGTTGACCCGTGGACAGGCTTGTCATTTAAGTCAGATAAAGTAACGGTTGGTAGTGAGAAAGTTGGGAATTATGTGCCAGCTCATGTGGGTAATACGATTGATTGGACAAATAAACTTTATACCGAAACGAATGTCCCAACAGGTTATGTTTACGTCCCAAGTCGTCTGTTGCCACCGACTATGTCACAGCCAACAACGACAGAAGTCAAGGATGCTGTAACACCATCAAATACGATTATTTATGTCTATAATCCTAGTTATAAGGGAAGTTTGACACTTTCTGCTGTACCGAATCTTGATTTTGGTGACCAATTAATTTCACCTGAAAACAGAGGCAAACTCTACCCTGCAACTTTTTCAGATGACTTAACCGTGACTG
This sequence comes from Pseudolactococcus reticulitermitis, assembly GCF_002260845.1. Lineage (GTDB taxonomy): Bacteria > Bacillota > Bacilli > Lactobacillales > Streptococcaceae > Pseudolactococcus > Pseudolactococcus reticulitermitis. The sequence continues at coordinate 89,290 of NZ_BEDT01000004.1, forward strand.
ATGACCGTAGAAATGTTAAAGATGGCTGGCATTTATCAGTTCAGCAAGCAGCACCTCTCACATCAACAGACGGTAAAACGGTGTTAAGAAACGCCATTTTCTTTCGTGAAGTAGATGGTGGCACACTAAAGCCTCTAGAAGGTGGCAGTGATCTAGCTGTTTATAACGATGTATCCCAAGCAGCTTTAGGGTTTCAAGAAATAGTTAAACCAACAAGTAGTTGGAACAAAAAAGCGGATGGTGCTGGTTTCTACCTTAAAGATAATGGTAAATTGCAGGCAGGAGATTATTCGACTGTTCTAACATGGACATTGGGAGCAGGACCAAGCCAGTAACTGATGCAACGCTGAACCTTTTAGCCGGTTTACTAAAATAAGATGAAAAAATAGCACTTTCAATCGAGTATTCAGATTGAGAGTGTTATTTGCTTAAATTTTATATACTTTGTTACTGGGTAAGAAAAGGGTAGAGAGACTGTGAGTCTCATGCTTTTTTGGGAAGCAAAAAGTCCACTCTTAAATTGAATGGGCTTTCTTGAGTTAATAATCCATGTGGATATATGATGCAGCATTTTTAGGAATGGTACGTGTACTTACTTTTCCTAGACCAGCTTCACCGTTCATTTCTTTAATTGTGACCGTATCACCAGAAACACCGGTAACAACTGCGACGTGTCCATAAGTCGCATCAGCGCCGGCACTACCTGGTGCAAAGACTGCAATTGTCAAGTTAGCAACAGGCTGGTCATCAACACGGAGACCTTCACGGCTTGCGTTTGCTGCCCAGTCTTTCGCATTGCCCCACCAGTCGCCCATGCGTGCTTTAAAGATGTCTTTGACATACCAAGTACAGTTTTCAGCAGCATAGGTATTGTTGGTCGTATAAGGACCGTCATTGACATCAATTGGGACTGCGATGACGCCATCAAAATCGACATAATCTTTGAGCAAGTCATACCATTTTTGAGCATTTGCTTCTATGGTGCTCACTTTTGTTTGAGGATCATCTAAAGCGACACCTTCGTAATAAAGTGACCAGTCTAAACTGGCTTGAGCTGGATCGGTTGCACTGCCGACGATATCTTTGACGTTAGTAAATGCACCGTTTAATTCTGTAGAAACTAAGTTGAGTTGCACATCGAGTGACAAGGCTCTATCTTCAGCTTTAGACCAACGATTACCATTGATCATGTTAGACCAACCAGACCATTGGAAGATACCGGCCACGCCGCCTGAATCATTGACCGCTTCAGGATTGAAACCTGATTCACGTTCAGCTACTGCCAAGGCGCCAGATGCCCCTTCAAGTGTGAAACCTTCTTGTCCCATCAAATGATTGGCAATATCAATGGCATTTTGCGCATTTTCTACAGATAGATTAGCTTCGCTGGCTAAGGTCTCTGCTGAGATGGTGAGGACACCCCCATTGATTGTCTGGGCAGGTTTGATGATTAGTTCTTGACCAGCAAAAATGAGTTGCGTATTTGTGAGTTTTGAATGCTTGATAATATCTTCAACGGATACCTTTTGCGCTTGGGCGATGTCCCATAAGGTATCGCCAGCCTTAACGGTATAGGTTACAGCTGGGATGATGATGGGTTCAGGGCGCTTAGCAGCAACAGCAGGTTTAATCACCAGTTCTTGACCGATATAAATGAAATCAGTGTTATTCAGCTTAGAATTTGTGATGATGTCTTCAACAGACACCTGATGTGTTTGGGCGATGTCCGACAAGGTATCGCCAGCTTTAACAGTATAAGTGACTGCAGGCTGAGCCTTAGCGGGTGCCGCGGATGTTTTAGCAGCCGCTGGTTTGACGGCAGTTGGCACAGGTTGACTGGTTTCGATGGTTTGCCCAACAGCAATTTGAGTTGGATCTGAAATGCCATTCAGTGCAGTGAGTGTTTCAACACTCGTGTTAAATTTTTGAGCGATATGCCAAAGATTATCTCCTGCCTCAACGGTATAGGTATCTGCTGAAGCTGTATTTGAAAATGCTAGAACTCCCGCTACAGTGCTAGCGCCAAGTGCTAGTTTCGCTGCGGTTTTATTATAATTATCTGTCATGGCTTGGTCGTGTTTGCCCATAGATGATGTCCCTTCTTTTGAGGTAATGGTTTATAGTCTTACTATAATACCTTATATTATATCATAGATTGTCCAAAACGAGAAATCATATATAAACTTTTGATTAAGAATCAATTAAATCACGGCTAGCAACTTGAATTTTCTGAAAATTGTGGTAAAATAAGTAAGATAATTGTCTAGTACAACGCTATACGATGCTATAATCATCAAGTAGCAACGTTGGAGATGTGACATAAACATAAATAAATATAAAAATGGAGAAAAGCAATGCAAATTATTGTCAATGGCTTGATTCTCGGGAGTGTCTACGCGCTGATTGCGCTGGGTTACACCATGGTTTACGGGATTATTAAGCTGATTAACTTTGCACACGGCGACGTCTATATGATGGGCGCTTTTATGGGCTATTATTTGATTAACAGTTTACACCTGAACTTTTTCATCGCCTTGATTTTATCAATGGCGGGTTGTGCCCTACTCGGAATGGCGATTGAATTTTTAGCCTATCGTCCGCTACGTAAATCGACTAAAGTCGCGGCGTTGATTACAGCAATTGGTGTGTCATTTTTACTTGAAAATGTCATGATTTATTTCGTAGGTTCTGCCTCTCGTCAATTTCCAAGTGCGATTAAAGTCACCAAATATGGCTTTGCGGGTATCACCATCACCAATGTTCAGCTGATGATTTTGGTGACCGCTGTAATTTTGATGGTGCTTTTGCAACTCATCGTCAAAAAAACGAAAATGGGGAAAGCCATGCGTGCGGTCTCAGTCGAGGCTGACGCGGCACGTCTGATGGGGATTAATGTTGACCGGACGATTTCATTTACCTTTGCGCTAGGTTCAGCGCTTGCGGGTGCGGCGGGTGTTTTAATTGGGCTTTACTATGGCTCGATTGACCCACTCATGGGTATGGCGCCGGGACTGAAAGCCTTTGTTGCTGCCGTTCTTGGTGGGATTGGGATTATTCCTGGTGCTGCGCTTGGTGGGATTGTCATTGGGTTGCTCGAAACAGTGGCGCAGTCCTTACCTGGTAAACTCTCATGGGTCGCAGGTTACAAGGATGCGGTGGTTTACGCTGTCCTCATTATCATTCTTTTAATCCGTCCTGCCGGCATTCTCGGCAAAAACGTGAAAGAGAAGGTGTAGGCTGATGAAAAAAAATCTCAAAACAAATGGCATCTGGCTGGCGATTATCGCTGTCATTTATGGCATTCTTTTCGGCTTGATTAGTGCGGGCATTATCAATGCCTTTGTCGCACAAATCATCACGCAAATCGGCATTAATCTCATCGTTGCCGTCGGGCTCAACCTCGTTATCGGTTTCACCGGGCAATTCTCCTTTGGTTCTGCTGGGTTTATGGCGATTGGCGCCTACACGTCAGCTATCGTCACTGCACGCATGGCACCAACTTGGGGGACGATTTTCTTGTCAATGCTGATTGGCGCACTTGTTGCTGGTGTTGTTGCAGTTATCGTTGGCTATCCAACCCTGCGTTTGAAGGGGGACTACTTGGCGATTGCGACCCTGGGTGTGTCTGAAATCATCCGTATCCTCATCATGAATGGTGGCGATTTGACCAATGGTGCAGCAGGTCTGTCCAATATTATCCTCTTTACAGACTGGGGCATGACCTTTATCTTTGCCGTTGCGATTATCGTTTTGATTCTGAACTTTATCAATTCACCGTCAGGCCGTGCCACACTTTCGGTGCGTGAAGACGAAATCGCCTCTGAATCCATGGGGGTCAATGTGACACGTGTCAAAGTCATCGCTTTCACGCTCGGTGCCATGGTCACAGCCATTGCAGGAAGTTTGTACGCAGGCTTTATCGGAACGGTCACACCGAAAGATTTCACTTGGATGAAATCTGTTGATGCTTTGATTATCGTGGTACTTGGTGGTTTAGGTTCTATCACAGGAACGATTATCGCAGCCATTATCCTAGGCTTGCTCAACATGTTCCTCCAAGATTTCGGTGCCATCCGAATGATTATCTACTCACTTGTTTTAATTCTCGTGATGATTTTCCGTCCGGGTGGTTTGCTTGGCACATGGGAATTCAAACTCTCACGTTTTTTCAATCAAAAAGAAAATAAGGAGGCTAAATAATGGCACTTCTTGAAGTTAAAAATCTCACGAAAAATTTCGGTGGCTTAACGGCAGTCGGTGATGTGAATATCGAACTCGGGGAATCAGAGCTTGTCGGTTTAATCGGGCCAAATGGTGCTGGTAAAACGACATTGTTTAACCTTTTGACCGGTGTGTATGAGCCATCAGAAGGGACGGTTAGTTTAGATGGTAAAATTCTAAACGGTATGCCGACTTACAAAATCGCAGCCGCAGGTCTATCTCGGACTTTCCAAAATATCCGCTTGTTCAAAGATTTGAGCGTGTTGGACAATGTCCTGATTGCCATGGGGACACGAAAAAAATCTAAATTAATTGAATCATTTTTGCGCTTGCCGGGCTATTATAAGCAAGAAGCAGAGATGACAAAAGAAGCGCTTGAATTGCTGGCAATTTTTGATTTGGATGTCAAACACGATAGTTTGGCGAAAAATTTACCTTACGGTGAGCAACGCCGTTTGGAAATCGTGCGTGCCCTTGCAACACAGCCTAAAATTCTATTTTTAGATGAGCCAGCAGCTGGGATGAACCCGCAGGAAACCGCGGAATTGACGGCTTTAATCAAGCAAATTCAGCAACAATTTAACATCACTATTCTCTTGATTGAGCATGATATGAGCTTGGTTATGAATGTGACCGAACGGATTTATGTGTTGGAATATGGTCGTCTGATTGCCCATGGCACGCCAGACGAAATTAAAAATAATAAGCGCGTGATTGAGGCGTATCTAGGAGGAGAAGCATAATGGCGATGTTAGAAGTTAAAAACCTTGACGTCCATTATGGTGTCATCCAAGGTGTGCGTGATGTGTCATTTGAGGTCAATCAAGGCGAAGTTGTTTCCTTGATTGGTGCCAATGGTGCTGGGAAAACCTCCATTCTTCGAACGATTTCAGGACTTGTGAGACCGTCAAATGGGACGATTACTTTCGAGGGTCAAGAGATTCAAAAAACACCTGCTCAGAAAATCGTGGCCAGTGGTCTGTCTCAAGTGCCAGAAGGTCGTCACGTTTTCCCCGGACTTTCTGTCTTGGAAAACCTTGAAATGGGTGCTTTCTTACGTAAAAATCGGGAAGAAAATGCCCAAAATCTCAAACACGTTTTCCAACGTTTTCCACGTCTGGAAGAGCGTAAAACGCAAGATGCCGCAACCCTATCAGGTGGCGAACAACAAATGCTTGCCATGGGTCGCGCCTTGATGAGCCAACCCAAACTTTTATTGCTAGATGAGCCATCAATGGGATTGGCACCGATTTTTATTCAAGAAATTTTTGAGATTATCAAAGATATCCAAAAACAAGGCACAACGGTTTTATTGATTGAGCAAAATGCCAATATGGCGCTCTCGATTGCTGACCGTGGCTATGTTTTGGAGACCGGTAAGGTCATCTTGTCTGGTACAGGTCAAGAATTGCTGGCGTCTGATGAAGTTCGTAAGGCTTATCTGGGTGGTTAATGAAAAAATAAGGCTGTTGCCTAAAAAGTACGCAGTTATGGCGTGCTTTTTTGCTAATTATCGTGGTAAAATGGAGCTAACGATAGGAACAGGACTATAAGAAAGTAGGGAAACAACTATGGCAGTAAAAGATTTTATGACTAAAAAAGTCATCTACGTCTCTCCAACGACTAAAGTAGCAAAAGCTGCGGATATCATGAAAGAGCAGGGTATTCATCGACTTCCCGTGATTGAAAATGATAAATTAGTCGGTCTGGTGACGGCTGGTACGATTGAGAAAGCGAGCCCATCTGTGGCGACATCACTATCAGTCTACGAGATGAACTATTTACTGAACAAAACGACCGTTGGTGAAGTGATGATCCGTGAAGTCTTGACGATTTCGAAATACGCCTCACTCGAAGATGCTGTCTATCGCATGCGTCAAAACAATGTCGGTGTCTTGCCGGTTGTTGACAATGATATCATCAGCGGTGTGATTACAGACAAAGATGTCTTTGGTGCTTTTTTGAAAATTGCAGGCTATGGCGAAGCGGGCGTTCGTGTGCGTCTGCTCATGCCTGATGTCATGGGCTCTTTGGCAAAAGTAGCGGATCTCTTAGCAGACAAAGCCTTGGATGTCAGAAGTATCGTTCAAATCAATGCTGAAAATAAAAAGACGGTCGTTGAAATCCAGTTGACAGGTGCACTCAGTTCAGATGAAATCGAACAAGCTCTAGTCGCAGCAGGATTTGAAGTTGACGAAATTCATGAAACGGAAAGCAAGCTGGTGAGATAAACGCTATTTAGTTAATGGCATATCATGCGCAATTTCAGATAAATATGATAAAATAGACGAATAAGTCTATTTTTTATGGCTTATAAACTAGATTAAGGAAAAAATATGTTTTACACTTACCTCAGAAATTTCGTTGCTTTCCTCTTGTGGATGCTCAATGGTAACGCTCACTATCACAATCAAGATAAAATTTTAGATCCATCTGAAAACTACATCCTCGTCGCTCCGCACAGAACGTGGTGGGATCCCGTTTACATGGCCTTTGCAACCAAGCCTAAGCAATTTATCTTTATGGCGAAAAAAGAGCTCTTCAAAAACGCCTTTTTCGGCTATTGGATTGAAAAATGTGGTGCTTTCCCCATTGACCGAGACCATCCGGGTCCTAGCACCATCAAATATCCGACAAAGGTGCTGAAAACCTCTAACCGTTCGCTGATTATGTTCCCTTCCGGCTCTCGGCATTCGACAGACGTCAAAGGTGGTGTTGCCGTCATTGCCAAAATGGCGAAAGTCCGCATTTTACCTGCTGTTTATCAAGGACCGATGAGTTTCAAGGCACTGGCGAAACGCGAGCAGGTCGACATGAATTTCGGGAAAGCGATTGACATTTCAGATATTAAGAAAATGGACGGCGCGGGGATTGCTGAAGTGGCACGTCGGATTGAAACTGAGTTTGACCGCCTGGATGCTGAATTAGAAGCGACAAAAGTTCCGCATCGCCGGATGTTCCTAGGCTATATCCCACGTTTGATATTGCTGATCCCAGCGATTATCATCACTTTACTAACCGTGCTTTTTACAATAATCGCAGCACCCATTCATAAAAAACTGAAGAAATCATGAGCAATCATGGTTTTTCTCTTGACAAAACAAAGTGTACTGTCTATAATAGTACACATGACATAACGCAAAAGAAAGGATAAGCATGAATAAATTAGCCATTTACGAACAGCTATCGCTTGAAATCAAAGGCGACATTGCGTCAGGGATTTTGCGTTCGGGTGATAAATTACCGAGTGTCCGAAAGTTTGCTTTGGAGAAGAAAATCAACCCTAATACTGCAGCTAAGGTTTATAAAAATTTAGAAAATGAAGGGGTCATTACCTCCATTCCCAGTAAGGGAAATTTTGTCAGTCAGGATGTTGAAAATCTCAAATCAATTCAGATCAATGATTTTACAAAAGAACTTAAAGACTTGCTAGAGCAAATGCGGCTGCTGTGTGTGGAGAAAAGCAGGATTTTAGAAATCGTTGAGGGGGTGTATCATGAGTTTGAAAATTGAAAATGTTAGTAAAGCAATCAATGGACAGCAGATTTTGTCGCAAGTCAATCTGGATATACAAACTGGGAGCATTGTTGGGCTAGTTGGTCGAAATGGTGCTGGCAAGACAACGCTAATGCGCCTGATTGCAAGTGAGATGCAGTCAGACACAGGGGATATCAGTCTAGATTCGGCAGATTTAAATGACATTTTTTATCTGGATACCTTAACCAACTGGATGACTGGCTACAATGCGAGCAAGGCAGCAGAGGTTTTCGAAATTTTCTACGACAAATTTGATAGACAAGTTTTTTTTGATATTTTGACCAATCAAGATTTATCAGAAACTAAAACGATTGCCTCTTTTTCAAAAGGTCAACGGGTATTGATTGAAGTAGCTGCTGGCGTGGCGAGTGGTGCGACTTATTTACTTTTCGATGAACCATTGGACGGCTTGGATGTTTTTGTGAAAGATTACTTCAAAACGCTCTTGCTAGAAGTTGTTGAACAGGGCAGAAGTGTGATGATTGCGACGCATAATTTGGCGGAATTGGATAGCCTTGCGGATCGCGTTTTCTTGATTAAAGACAGCAAAATTGTCGAGCAAGAAAAAGATAGTGATATTGTCAAAATTCAGTTTGTTTACGAGGGGGAGACACTGCCGAGCAATCTACTGGAAGTGGCGATTATCTTGGAACAGCGAGGGCGTGTTTATCTGGCGCTCGTGCCACATGATGTTTTGGACTGTATCTTTAGTGATTATTTAACCTATAAATTTGTTGAAATTCTTCAAGTGACGACTGAGGATATTTTCCGTAAAGAGCTGGGATAAAGGGAAAAGGTGTTAAACCGCGCTTAACGCCGTATGAAAATAGGCAATCACACGGTTCGGCATTGACCAGAGTTGCGGTTTATAAATGAGATTAAGGAGTTCGGATGAAAAAAGTATTTAAAGCGTATTTTAAGTTACGTAAAGGCTGGCTTATCACACTCTATGCCTTGCTTTTGTTGGGGGGGTTGGCGAGCATGGTCAATGACGGTGTCCAATGGCGTAAGTGGGAAACTGCTGTGACGCAATATACCAATGAAAAAGATTATCAAAAATTTAGGACATACTATCAAGAAAATCCTGATATGGATGTCTACGCTAACATGTTACCTGAATCAAAGCGGATGTATTTAAATTTAACACCAATTAATTCCAAATTTTATAAGGTAGATAGGATTAAGGGGCATATGATTTATGAATCGGCGCCCGCTGACTATCAAACCTTTAAAAAAGACTTGTTGCGCTATTATCCTGCGCCTAAATATCTTTATACTAGCCAAGACTATCGCAATATATCGGGTGCTGGTAGAGATGATAAGAATGTCTTTGTCAAGTTTAATCTGATTGCTTTGATGGATCTAAATATCCTGCTGATTTTTGTAGGCGCCTTTGCCTTAGCGATTGTGCTTGACCAGTCTAAAAATGTGACGGCTTTTATTGGCGCACGGATCGGTGGTATCTCTAAGGTTCATGTCGTTCAATTTATCTATTGGACAGGTATTCCTTTAGTGATGGCAAGTATTTTATCTCTGATCACACATTTGACGCGGCAATTTTTTATCCCGATTCAGTATGTGACGATATCAGGGGAGAGAATTTTGCAAGTGAGTGGCGAAAGCTTATCCGTTGCTTTAATAGCAGCGATTGGCGTTAGCCTGATCAATGCGCTGGTTGGCAAGCCTGTTTACAAGATTATGACGGGAGTCTTAGCGGTACCAGCTCTGGCAATGGGGATAGCCAATCTGCGTCAGCTGATTACTTATCGACCCATCTCGGATATTCTGGTAAAAACCCCTTCTTTTGTTTATCTGCTCGTTTTTGCTGTGATTGCCATTCCGATTATCCTTATCTTACAGAAAAGACAGTCATTAGAGCAAGATTCCTTTTATATCAAGCTTAAAGCCTTGCGTCTGCCGTTTTATATCGGCGTGGTCATCTTGACAATTCTTGATTTTGTTCTGCCTTTCTTTATGATGGGGCGCGTGATGGAAGCACCACTTGATGTGGTGATTAATCTGGTCATGATTGCTGGCGTTTTCACTGTTTTCGCAAAACTTATCCTTGATAAGGATGTTCGAGATTTCTTGAAAAATTAATAAGATTTAGCACTCTAAAAAAAGAGTGCTAATTTTTTTGTCAAAATTGGTCAAACATGGTAAAATAGATGTACACTAAAAATACTAATTAAACTAAAAGAGGTTTTACCTAAATGGATAATACAGAATACTATGATCGTCTGGGCGTCAGCAAGTCTGCCAGCCAAGACGAAATCAAAAAAGCCTATCGTAAATTGTCAAAACAGTACCATCCAGATATTAATAAAGAAGCGGGTGCTGAGGACAAATATAAGGAAATTCAAGAAGCCTATGATACGCTGGGCGATGAACAAAAACGTGCAGCCTATGACCAATATGGCGCAGCCGGTGCCAATGGTGGCTTCGGCGGCGGCGGTTTTGGAGGCTTTGATGGTTTCTCAAGCGGTGGCTTCGGCGGTTTTGACGACATCTTTTCGTCATTTTTCGGTGGTGGCGGTGGTGCGCAAAGCAATCCGACTGCCCCACGTCAAGGTCAAGATTTACAGTATCGCATGAAGTTGAAATTTGAAGAAGCGATTTTTGGCGTTGAAAAAGAAATCAAATATAATCGCGAGCAAGCCTGTCATACCTGTCATGGCAATGGTGCGAAACCGGGTACGCAGCCTGTTACTTGTGCCAAGTGTGGCGGTCGAGGTCAAGTCCAAGTCGCGCGTGACACACCACTTGGTCGTGTGATGACAACAGCGACTTGTGATGTTTGTCATGGCACTGGTAAGGAAATCAAAGAAAAATGTCCAACTTGTCATGGGGCTGGTCATGAAAAACAAGAGCATAAAGTGAAGGTCAAAGTCCCAGCAGGTGTTGAAACAGGTCAACAAATGCGCATGCAGGGCGGCGGAGATGCTGGCGTCAATCAAGGCCCTTATGGCGACCTCTACGTTGTTTTCGATGTTGCGGCATCTGACAAATTTGAACGTGATGGCTCTGAGATTTTCTATGAGATGCCCCTTGAATTTGTTCAAGCAGCCCTTGGCGATGAAGTTGAGATTCCAACCGTTCATGGCAATGTCAAGTTGAAAATCCCAGCAGGCACACAAACCGGTCAAAATTTCCGCTTGCGTGGTAAAGGTGCGCCTAAACTGCGTGGGACAGGGAATGGTGACCAACACGTCATCGTTAATATTGTCACACCTAAGAAACTCAATGACGCACAAAAAGAAGCGCTGGCAGCCTTTGCTAAAGCTAGCGGTCAAAGTGTTTCAGCTCAGAAATCAGAAGGTTTCTTTGATAAGTTGAAGAAAGAGTTTAAGTGATTGCTGATACTGATAGCGATACGGCGTAGCCGTAAACTTCTGTAGAAAATTAGGGGTTTGCCGTAAGCAAACGAAGTTTGTGCGGACAAACCGTCTATTTTCTATGGAAGTTAGCTGGAAGTTCAAATTACCTGATACTGACAGCGGTGCGACCGCCAATTTCAGCAAGCAGTATCTTTTTAAAACCTCTCATCAAGCCCAAACTTGATGAGAGGTTTTATGTTGCATAGGAAACAAATATGGTATAATAAAGCTATGGAAAAATCAGAACACATCATGGCTGGCATTACTGATCTGAATAATAAGCTCTTGCTATTGCGCAAGCCGATTATGGAAAAAGCGATGTCAGGCTTTAGCTTATCAGAAATTGCTTATCTGGAATATATCGCCTTACATCCAGATGCCAATGTCACACGGCTTGCGGCTGCACTTTATATGACGCGAGGGGCGATTAGCAAAATCACGAAAAAATTGGAACAGAAAGGCATGATTACCAGTTACCAGAAGCCTGATAATAAGAAAGAACTCTATTTTGCTTTAACAGCTGAAGGGCAAAAGATTGATGCTGTTCATCGTCAGTTACACCAAGACTTTATCGCAGCTGATCAAGAGGTATTTGCGGCTTTTTCAGATTGTGACTTAACAACGATTCTACGGTTTGTCGAGGCCTATAATCAGCATCTGGATCAAGATTTAAAATAAAACCTTTAGCGGGTTTTATTTTTTTTTGAGCGAACATAGTTGACAAGGAAACAAAAATAAGGTAAACTGATGATGTTGACAAGGAAACAATAAATCATCGACCTCTGAAAGGTAACCCAATAACAATGACAAGTACTCCAAATAAAATTCCCCGCCCAACCATGCTAGCGGCTTGGACACTGACACTGGCAGCGATTGCCCCTATGTTAGACGCAACCATGGTCAATATCGCAGTCAAAGCACTCACGCAGGATTTTTCAACCAGTCTTTCCGTCATCCAGTGGGGGATGACGGGCTATATCCTTGCCCTTGCTGTCGCTGTCCCGATTTCTGGCTGGTTGATGAACCATTTTAATGGGAAGCGCGTTCTAATTCTCGCCGTCCTCGCTTTTGGTCTCACCTCAGTCTTAGCGGGGCTGAGCTGGCGAGTCGAGATTTTCATTTTCTTCCGTCTCCTGCAAGGTTTCAGCGCAGGCATTATCACGCCATTAATGGCCACTTTACTCGTTAAAACGGCTGGGCCTGAAAATATCGGCAAAGTAATCGCCATCGTCACAACACCCATGATTTTCGGCCCTATCTTTGGCCCTGTGCTTGGCGGTTTTATCATCGAATTTAGCTCTTGGCAATGGATTTTCTACATCAACATCGCAGTGGTCGCAGCTACCGTTCCCTTGATGATGAGAAATTTGCCTGATTTCCCCGCTTTCAATCGCGAAAGTCGCTTGGATATTGTCGGTATTCTCCTTTTGGCAGCCATGAGCGTGGCTTTCATCTTCGGCGTTTCCAAGGCAGCAGACCAAGCGAGTTTTACCAATCCCACAACGCTCATTTGGCTTGGTCTCGGTCTTGCGCTGCTGCTGGCATACATCGTCTACGACCGTCGCACGACCCATCAAACCGTTCTGCCGCTCACGCTCTTTCGCCACACGACATTCAAAGCGACCAGCATTGGCTTATTTCTCGCCAACATTGCTATTATGGGACCGATGTTAATTCTTCCTTTATTTTTCCAAAACATGCTAGAGTTGACCACGATTGAGGCAGCGCTCGCGCTGATGCCACAAGGTCTGGGGATGCTAATCACCCGGCCTTATATCGGTCGGATGATTGATCAAGTCGGTGCGAAAAAAGTTGTCTTAGTTAGTGTCGTCCTCTCAATCATTGGCTCTCTTCCGCTTATTTTGGTCACGTCCCACACCAGTCTGATTTGGCTATCTGTGCTTCTCTTTATTCGTGGCATGAGCATTGGAGGCATCACCATTCCCCTGTCAAGCGATGCTTATACAGGTCTTGATGAGCGAGAATTACCGCAAGCAAGTGTCGGTGCCAATGTGATTGAAAACCTCGGTTCTGGTTTTGGCACAGCGTTACTAGCGACAGTCGTTGCCTCGGTCACTGTCACAAATGGCATACTTTCAGGTTTTCATATGGGCTTTCTGGTATCGGTTATTATCCTTGCCTTGATTAGTTTACCCGCTTTATTTTTGACAGATAAGGCTCAGTTAAGTTAGCAAGTTTATAATAAAGTCATTCCTAAAATATTTTTCATAACCTTCCCCTTTTTACATGGCTCGCCAAACTTGGCGAGCTTTTGTGTTATTGTGTTATAATGGAAATATGAGCATTGAAAATTACAAACCGGATTTTCTGTTGACGGCTGCTTATCAGCTGGACGCAGCAAGTTTGAGACGGCATGGGATTCGTGCTGTATTGGTCGATTTAGATAATACCTTGACGGCTTGGAACAATCCTGATGGCACGCCTGAGATGCGGGCTTGGCTGGCAGAGATGAAAGCAACAAACATCAAAGTCATCGTCGTTTCCAATAATAATCACGATCGCGTTAAAAGAGCTGTCGAGCGATTCGATGTGCCATTTGTCAGTCGTGCTATGAAGCCTTTCGACATGGGCATCAAAAAAGCCTTGGCGGTCTTGGGTGAAAAGCCTGAGGATGTGGTCATGGTCGGCGATCAGCTGATGACGGATATTCGCGCGGCGAAGCGGGCGGGCGTTCGCAGTGTACTGGTGCAGCCCTTGGTCGAGTCGGATGCCTGGAATACGAAGTTTAATCGGGCGCGTGAACGGCGCGTGTGGCGCAAGTTAATAGAAAAATATGGAGAACCCGAGTGGCAGAACGCGATTTAGTAACAGAGGCATTAGAAGATTTACATTGTATTGGCTGTGGGGCGGTGATTCAGACGGCAGACAAAGACGGCGTGGGCTATACGCCCAAGTCAGCGCTAGAAAAAGGGCTGGAAACTGGCGAGTTGTACTGTCAACGCTGTTTCCGTCTGCGTCATTATAACGAGATTGCGGCGGTCAATATCAGTGATGACGAGTTTTTGCGTCTTTTGACGGAAGTCGGCAATACTAATGCCTTGGTTGTCAATGTCATTGATATTTTTGACTTTAATGGGTCAGTTATTCCGGGATTGCATCGTTTTGTGGCGGGAAATGATGTCTTGCTTGTTGGCAATAAACGTGACATTTTGCCGAAATCGGTCAAGGAAAGTAAGGTCAGAAATTGGTTGCGGGAACGCGCCCATGAAGAGGGCTTACGACCTGTTGATGTCGTCTTGACCAGCGCCTATAACCGCGATGACACGCTCGACCTCGTAGATGAGATTGAAAATTACCGCGAGGGTCGCGATGTCTATGTGGTCGGTGTGACCAATGTTGGGAAGTCGACCTTGATAAACGCGATTATTAAGAATGCGACTGGGGATAGCGATGTCATTACGACCAGTCGTTTTCCGGGCACGACCCTTGATAAAATCGAAATTCCTTTGGATGATGGGAGCTTTATAATTGACACACCAGGGATTATTCATCGCCATCAAATGGCACATTTTATCGGGCCTGAAGACTTGAAATTAGTCAGTCCGAAGAAAGAAATTAAGCCCAAAACTTACCAGCTCAATGCAGGTCAGACTTTATTTATGGGGGGCTTGGCGCGTTTTGATTTCATCAAAGGCGATAAGCAAGGCTTTACAGGTTTTTTTGATAATCACTTGATGATTCACAGAACCAAGCTTGAAAAGGCAGACGAGTTTTATGTCAAACACAAGGGCAGTCTCTTAGTGCCACCACGTGAGGATGATATGGAAACTTTCCCTAAACTTGTCCGGAAAGAATTTGCCATTAAAGGTAAATCAGACATTGTCTTCTCAGGCTTAGGCTGGATTCGTGTTGCGAAGCCAGCGATTATTGCGGCTTGGGTGCCTGAGGGTGTTGATGTGGTGGTTAGAAAAAGTTTAATTTAATAAGTCTAAGACTGCAGTAAACCGCAACCTAATACAGTTTGAAACCATCATCAGTTTATGGTATGATGGTTTTTTAATGGGAACAAAAGAGAATACTGAGGAAAAATGATGAATACGATGAGTTTGTTGGCTCAGGAAAAACTGTTAGCCTATATCGGTCTTGGCATTGCAGTAGTTGCTGCTGTGGTGATGCTAATTTGTTCAGGTCAATTCCTCAGAGGAAAAAATAAGAAGCGCGACTTGAGCGTGTTCTTGCTTGCTTTGCTTGTTGTGCTCACAAGTCTAGGCGCTTTCATGTATACGGCGCTGACCGTAGAAATGCCCAAACCAAATCCGATGATTGCGGTCATGAATAAAATGAATGACAATCGGGACTATCAAAATTATGGGATAGAGGCTAACCAGCTGACAACCTCGATGATTAATGAGTGGGGTGCATCTGGTGATATTTCGCCTGAAAAAGGACAAGAAATTATTAATAATCATAAAGCCAAAATTGACGCCTTAGTTGCCAATGGGAAAGGCTATCTAAAAGCGATTGATAAAGTAGCACCGAAAGCAAAATTAGACACATTACCCAAAGCCTACGGTGATTATGTGGCGGCGGTTAAAGCAAATATTAAGATTAGCCTGAACATGCTGACAGACATTCAGACGGTTAAAGGCAATCAGAAAGAGATGGTAGACAAGGTCACTAAGGAACACAATCAGTTGTTGATGGCAGCGCAAGCGCGTATCAACTCAGCAGCGATTGCCCTGAACAGAATACGTGGTAGTGAAAATAAGTAATGCGTTAAAAGTATGAGGTCGTCTCACACGCGGGCTTGTGCTTTTTGTTTCCTCTAAATTATGGTAAAATTAAACTTAGAGATTTAAAACTTAAATCGACAGCACACAAGCGGTTATCGCTAAATAAAGAAAGAACACGATGGACTTAACAGGAAAACAAAAACGCTATCTGCGCGCTGAGGCGCACCATTTGACACCGATTGTTCAAATCGGAAAAGGTGGTTTAACCAATGAAATTAAAACCAGTATTCGTAAAGCTTTGGACGCCCGCGAACTCATCAAAGTGGCGATTCTCCAAAACTCTGATGCGGACATCAACGATGTGGCAGAAGCAATCGAAGAAATGTCATTTGATGTGATACAAAAAATTGGTCGTATTTTAGTCGTTTTCAAAGTGGCTGAAAAACGCGAAAATCGTAAACTCTCCCTCAAAGTTAGAGACTTGTAAGCCTGATTTTTAAAGATAAGCCGACAGGCTCAGCACCAGACTAAAAAGCCTCACGCATGTTTTAACGTCAAAGGAGTTATCATGGGCATTGAACTTCTCACCCCCTATACGAAAGTTGAACTTGAGCCGCAAAAAACGGGAGAGCGCCGACAGATTGGGCTTTTTGTCGGGAAATTTGCCCCGATTCATCTGGCGCATCTGGTGATTGCGGATCAGGTGTGGCGGGAGCTCAGCCTTGAGCGCGTGTTGTTCATGCCTGAGCACGATGATGAAAATGGGACGGTTCTCAGCCTCTTGGCGCGGGGGCTGCAAGGTCATCCAGGCTTTGGGATTGAGACTGGTCGGCTCCATCACACGAGAGAACCGCTGATTGAGACGCTCAAAACCTTGATTGCCAATCATCCTGAGACGGATTTTTACTTGATTGCCGGCAGTGACGAGATTGGTCGGCTGTCACAGCTGGACAATGCGTCAGAACTCGCGCAACTGGTGCAACTCGTGGGCGTACAGCGACCGAAATTCAGGACGGGCACATCGCTACCTATTTTATGGGTGGATGTGCCACAGATGGACATCTCGTCCAAAAATCTGCGAGATATGATGCGTCACGGCATTGAGCCAAAGTTTTTGATGCCGGATGCGGTGCTTGAGATGATTAAGGAGAGGGGCTTATATGGGCTTTGAGTTTTATCCTGAAGTTGGGCTGACGCGAGTGGAGCTGTTGGACAAAATCTCAGCAAATATGTCTGAAAAACGCTTTCAGCATGTCCAAAACGTCGCCCAAGCCGCTGTCAAATTAGCTGAGCGCTGGCAGTATCCTGAGCCTAGAAAAGCAGAATTAGCAGGTCTCCTGCATGATTATGCCAAGGAAGAAACGGATGCGACTTTTATTCAGTTGATAAAGAAATATCAGCTAGACTCAGATCTCCTCAACTGGAACAATAATGTCTGGCACGGTCTTGTCGGGATTTATAAAATTCAGGAAGACTTGGGTCTGACTGACCCAGAAATTCTGCGGGCGATTGAGATTCATACGGTCGGAAGTGCTGAGATGACGCTGTTGGATAAGCTTTTGTATGTGGCAGACTATGTCGAAGCTGGGCGCACTTTCGAGGGTGTTGAGACTGCACGGCTCCTTGCCTATGAACAAGATTTAGATGCTGCGGTGGCGTATGAAACCGTTCAGACAGTCGCTTTTCTTGCTAGCAAGCATGTGTCCATCTATCCGCAAACGATTTTGACCTATAATGCCTATGTTGACCAACTCAAATAGGACTAAAAAACGTCTGTTTCTAGGTTTTACGGCAGGTTTTCTGGCAATCAATGGTGGGCAAGGCATCTATCAAGCTTTGTTGATGAACAGACGCAAGCGACAATTTCGGACTTATTTGAAGAACGCCCCCGAGGTTAGGTTTGGCAATTTTCATCGTGGCTCAGTCTATGGCTACAAACACATCAGAAGTTCTCAAAATGTTTATTTTGCGGTGAGACAGCTTTCAGATGAACGTTTTATCGTTCGCCGGCATGCTCAGATTTGGACCCTGCCTGAAAGCTATGCCATCACTGATTTCGACTATAATTTTCTCAGCGATTTTGCTTACTATGTCGATGATCAAATGGCCAAGCAAGACTTTTTCGAGCCGATTGTTGCGGGTGATGCTTTAGATGAGCGCTTTCAGGTCATTCGAACGATTGATGATGAGACTGGCATGCAGGCTATGGCTGTACAAGTCAGTCGGACTCAGATTGTCATCGCTTATGCTGGCACGAACCCACTCGATGCGAGAGACTTGAAGATGGATATGACGACGATTGTCGCCAAGCAAAATCTGCCGAGTTCAGAAAATCAGCAGCATCAAAAGGCAGAGCTGTTTTATCAGGCTGTCCAAGCTGATTATCCTGACCTGACCATCACGCTGACCGGTCATTCACTAGGCGGATTTTTAGCCCTGTACGTCGCTTGTCGCAAGAACCTCGACGCCACCGTTTATAATGCGCCTGACCCTTGCCAACTCTTAGGCGACATGTCCTTAAAACAAGAACTTGAACTCAAAAACTACCGCCATGTTTATGATGCCATGGGCAATTTTGCGGGTAACGGCACGGGTGCTGAAGTGTTTAGCAATCGCCGTTTTTTCCTCGCACGCACGCCCTTTGTTTACCACGGTATCGCCTCGTGGCGCTTTGATTCAAACGGAAAAATAGAAAGATAAGAAAATATGACAATTCAAACTGTACTCCAAACCGTAGTGAAAGCTGCAGATGACAAAAAAGCGCTCAATATCGTTGCCCTAGATATGCGCGACGTGAGCGGTGTGATGGATACGCTGGTCGTGATGGAAGCCATGAATGCGCGCCAAATCGATGCCATTGTCGATAACATCACAGAAGCGATTAAGAAAAATGGCGGCGACATCCATGGTGTTGAAGGCGTTGGCGCAGATGGTTGGGTCTTGATTGACTTGATTGATGTCGTGATTAATGTCATGACCCACGATGCGCGTTTGACTTATAGCCTTGAAAAACTGTGGCATGATGCACCGGATATTGATGTTGACGCATGGTTGAGCGCATAAGCTATGGATAATTATCAAGAATTTGCCCGCGTTTATGACACGATTATGGATGGCACGCTTTATGATGCTTGGCATGATTTTTCGCGTCGCCATTTACCGGCAGAAACTAAGGACATACTAGAGCTTGCTTGTGGTACAGGCAAGCTTTCTGTGCAGTTTGCGCGAGATGGCTATGCGGTGACGGGGCTTGATTTGTCAGAAGAAATGCTGACGATTGCCTATAACCGTGCGCTTGACGAGCTGGACGAGTCGGTCGGTATCGGCTTTATCGAGGGCGACATGCGTGATTTGAGCGATGTCGGTACCTATGATGCCGTGACCTGTTATAGCGACAGCCTCTGCTACATGCCTGATCGCGAGGCGGTTCAAGCCGTTTTTGACGGCGTTTTCAACGCCTTGAATGCGGGGGGGACTTTTATCTTCGATGTGCACTCCGTGCATCAAATCGATCATGTCTTTCCGGGCTATGCCTATCATGAAAACGAAGAAGATTTTGCTTTTATCTGGGACTCATTTCCGGGAGAAAAAGCCCACAGTATCACGCATGAGTTGACTTTCTTTGTCAAAGACAGTGACGGCAAATTTGAGCGCCGTGATGAAGTCCACGATGAGCGAACTTATACGATTGATAACTATCTGACCATGCTAGATAATGCTGGTTTTGTCTCAGTTCAAGTCTTTGCTGACTTTGAAGACCTTGCTCCCCTTGATGCAGATGACGACAGCGCTCGCTGGTTCTTTGTGGCAAGTAAATCGGAGTAAAGAATGCCTGCTTGGACGGAGCCGTCAGCGCAGGTCAAGTTTCAAGATTTTATGAAATAAAATCGCAGAAAGGATATGTTATGTTCTACTTAGGTATCGCACTTATCATTGGCTTGCTTGCCTACTTCATGCAAGATAAAGGCCAAAGAAAAATGCCCTTGTGGTTAAAAGTGATTTTAATACTTGTCGTTTTGTATGATCTTGCGATGGTTTCTGAAAAATTATCTGGGATTGCGGTACTCGCTTTACTCGTTTGGTGGTTTGTCAGACGACCAAGTCGCCAAAAAAGGCAAGAGCTTAAGGCAGCAGCAAAAGTTGAGGCCATGCGTGCTAAAAACGCGTCAGCGCAACCGATAGACCCGATCAAACGCTATGTCTCAACGCCTAAACGTCAGGAAGCTCTGGCAGAATTAGACAGCACACCCAAAGAGCTGGCAGCCTATATTCATCAGGAAATTGACACCTTTTTCATGAATGAGTGGACGAAGATGTCTGTCATTTATACAGACCAGTCTGATCAGTTTGACGACGATGTCCGTGATAATGCTGGCCATCAGATGCGGGAAATTTTGGATGCGATTTTTGCCAAATTTGCCAAGAAGAAACGGGCAGAAATGGTCGAAAAACAAGCCATCAACGCAGAATTGAAAGCCCAGCACAAACAAGAAATTGACATCGCCATGCAAGTCTATGAGAAATGGCAGGACAAGGCATGACCTTGAGCGACCTTTCAGGCGAAAATTTGGGCAAGGTTTCAGGGGTCATCGCAGAATTCAATCCCTTTCATCATGGGCATCAGTATTTGCTGTCACAGGCATCAGGTCTAAAAATCGTCATCATGAGTGGCAACTGGATGCAGCGAGGCGAGCCCGCAATCGTGGACAAATGGACACGTGCCCAAATGTCGCTAAAAAATGGTGCGGACATCATCGTCGAGTTGCCCTTTTTTGCTAGTGTTCAGGGTGCGGACTATTTCGCCCAATATGCGGTGCAAATGCTAGCTGACTTAGGCATTGACCAGTTGGTATTTGGGACGGATTCTGATGCCATTGACTATGACAGGTTACGTCAGATTTATCATGAAAAAGAGCCAGAGATTCAGACATTTATAGCAGATTTACCTAAAAATCTATCCTATCCGCAAAAGATGCAACAGATGTGGCAGACTTTTGCCGAGGTTCAATTTGATGGCAACACGCCTAATCATATCTTAGCTCTAGCCTATACCAAGGCAGTGGCGACTGTCGCGCCAGAAATCCAGTTACACCCAGTCAAGCGGATTGGTTCAGGCTTTCACGATGACACCTTGTCAGATTTTGCGTCAGCGACAGCACTTCGAGAGCACGCAGAGAAAGACTTATCAAGATTTATGCCAGATTTTGCCAGTTTTCAGGCAGCACCGAAAGTTCAGTGGTCAGATTATTTTCCCTTGCTCAACTATCAGTTACTCTCGGCAAATCTCACCGACATTTTTCAGGTCAATGACGAGCTGGCTGTCAGATTGACAAGTGCCATTAAAACAGCGACAGATTTTGAAGCCTTAGTCGATGCGGTCGTGACCAAGCGCTATACCAAGGCGCGAGTTAGGCGGTTGCTGACTTATATTTTGGTCAATGTGCCTAAATCACAGGGTTTTGACCAACCCAAACCGCATGTGTTAGGCTTTTCAGCAGCGGGTCAGCGCTATCTAAAAAATTTGGATGTCGTGACTAAGGTCGGAAAAACCTATCAGGATAGGCTCACGCTTCAGGCAGACGCCATCTATCGTCTGGGCAATCCAGCCATCCCTGAACAAAATTATGGTCGACCACCGCTCAGGCAGACGCATGGCGCAGCCCAAAAGGAAAAAAGTGTCAAAAATGACGCGCATAGCTGACAAATGGTCAAATTGTGATAAAATAGAATAATAAAGTTAAAAGGATACGAAAGAAGGACTTATCATGGGACGCAAATGGGCGAATATCGTCGCAAAGAAAACGGCTAAAGATGGCGCAAACTCAAAGGTTTATGCAAAATTTGGTGTGGAAATCTACGCTGCAGCGAAACAAGGAGATCCAGATCCTGAGTCAAACTCAAAACTGAAATTTACGATTGAACGTGCCAAACAAGCGCAAGTGCCACGCCATATTATCGACAAAGCGATTGATAAAGCTAAAGGGAGCAGCGATGAAACCTTTACAGAAGGACGTTACGAAGGCTTTGGTCCTAACGGATCAATGGTTATCGTGGACACCTTGACGACCAATGTCAACCGGACGGCTGCCAATGTTCGTGCGGCTTATAACAAAAATGGTGGTAACTTCGGGGCATCTGGTTCAGTGTCTTACCTGTTTGATAACACAGGTGTCATCGGTTTTATCGGGGATAACGCAGACGAGATTTTCGAATATCTCTTAGAAAAAGAAATCGACGTGCGTGACGTTGAGCAACAAGAAGATCAAGTGATCGTCTATACAGAGCCAGAAGCCTTGCATAAAGCTTTAGAAGCGCTTCGTGAAAATGGTGTTGCTGAATTCACCGTGTCTGAACTTGAATTGATCCCGCAAAGTGAAGTCGACTTATCAGGCGAGGATTTAGAAACTTTTGAAAAATTGATTGATGCCCTCGAAGACGATGAAGATGTGCAAAAAGTTTATCACAATGTGGCAGATTTCTGATTGATAGTGACAATAAAAAGCGTTCATGATTGACCGCTTTTTTAGTTGGTTTGCTAAAATGTCATGGCATTTAGAAGAAAGTAAGGGAGATAAAATAAGATGAGGGATGCCTTGCTAAAAAAATATGTGCCGATTCTACCGGGATTGGTCTTGTCAAGTTTAATCGCAGTCATTGCCAAGATAGCTGCCATTTTGATACCCAATTTAGGTGGGGCGACGCTTGCCATTCTTTTCGGGATTGTTTTAGGAAATACTTTTTTCAAACAGAAAGCTTTAGACGTTGGGACTAAGTTTTCTGAGAGTATGTTGTTAGAGTACTCGGTCGTTTTACTAGGCTTTACAGTGACCTTTCAGACGATTAGTCATTTAGGGCTGAATGGTTTAGGCTATATTATGGTGATGATGACAATCGTCATCGTTTCAACCATTTTTATCGGAAAACGCTTGGGATTTTCCGATAGTATAGTAACAATGATGGCAGGTGGCAACGCTGTTTGTGGATCTTCGGCCATTGGTGCCATTGCTCCAAGTATTGGGGCTAATGATGAAGAGAAAGGGCAGGTCATTACCCTCGTTAATCTAATGGGAACTGTCATGATGTTGACGCTGCCTTTTTTAGGCACGCTACTTTATGGTAACCAGCTATTAGCGCGTAGTGCTTTATTAGGTGGGACGCTACAGTCGGTCGGTCAGGTTGTTGCAGGCGCTAGTTTAATCAATCACGAAACGGTTAGCTATGCCATGCTTTTTAAAATCACGCGAATTATCTTTTTGGTCGTCGTTGTGTTCATTTTTCAACAGCGGGCGAGAAAGCAAGGGATGGCGCAAGTGCAAACTCTCAAAAAAGTCAGTGTGCCGTGGTATGTCATCGCCTTTTTAATCATTTGTATCTTAAATAGTAGTGTGATGCTACCCCATTTTTTCAATGCGGGTGCACATCAAATTGGCACGTGGTTTGAAACGATTGCACTCGCTGCCATTGGCTTACGCCTTGATTTTAGAAAATTCATGAAAGCAGGGCTCAGCTTTTTAACCTATGGATTACTTGTCGGGATCGTTCAAACGCTTGCAGCACTCCTTTTGATTCATTTGTTTAGGATTGGCTAATCTTTAGCCTACTGTCAATCTGCTGTTAAGAAATCATACAGATAGTGATTGACGACTTGATTGTGTTTGTGTAATTGACTGTGCTGCGCTTTGTTGTTTGTAATCTCATGCTCGGTGTAACTTTTAGCGTTTGTTTGGACGATATAGCTTAAAGCACGTGCAGAATTGACGGGAACTACGCCATCACTCTCTTTTCCTGTATTGCCAAATAGATTTAAGACGCGTGTCGTTTTGGGAAAATGCGCTTTGTTATCAGCCAGATATTTGTAGGAATCAACCATCATATTAGGTTTACCATCATCATTAAGCTGGCTACTTGTCTCATCAGTTTTTTCAGACATCTCCATAAAACCATTAAATGGGCCAGCAATAGTGATGAGGCGTTGTAATTCAGGCCTATTTTCCTTGTCAGCACTCACGGCCCAATTGACCCAAGCATTGGCACCAGCCGAATGTCCCACAGCATTAAAGGTCTGAATTTTGTAGTTGTTTTTGAGTTGGGTCAGCACCGTACTTAAGTCTTTAGCGTTGGGTTTACCATCTTTAAAGACCACAGCAATTAAAGGGTGTTTGACATCTGGTTGCCAGTGACCGGAGACTGATAATTTGCCCTTGCTGTCAATATTATATCTGAGGACTTGACGAAAACCAGCATGTTGACTTAGGTCTGCTATCATATTTTTTTCAGAGCCATAGTTCCCCCCATAACCATGGACAAACAAAGTAGGCGTCTGGTAATTGCCAGTCGCTTTTTTATCTAATCGTCTTGGTTTTGTCGTGATCCATAACATGCTTAAAGAGATGGCTACGGCAAGGGTTATCAAGGTTAATACTACGATTATTTTCTTCATGTCTGCTCCAATTCTAACCTAGCTTATTGGGTTTATTATACTGGATTTTCTAGTAATAATCCATATCCAGTGATTGGGAAATAGGATGTGCAGGAATTGATAAAAACATCAGCAAATCCCTTGACTTTTACCCAAAACATGGTAAACTAATATGGTATGCTTTTGGCATAACTATGAAACGGAAAAGAGGTGAAATCCTATGTCACAAACAATCGTACGTAAAAACGAATCGCTTGACGACGCGCTTCGCCGCTTTAAACGTTCAGTAACAAAAGCTGGAACCCTTCAAGAAGCTCGTAAACGCGAGCATTACGAAAAACCATCTGTGAAACGTAAACGTAAATCAGAAGCAGCTCGTAAACGTAAAAAATTCTAATCATTAGCATGGAAAAGCAGCCTTGAGGTTGCTTTTTTGCTTGCCCTCAGGCGGTCAAAACTAATTCCTTTACGACCCCCTCTTTTACATGTTATACTCAAATCAAAACTCAGAAAGCAGGTACAAGCATGAAAATCGCAGTTATCGGGGCAACAGGTCAGGCGGGTAGCTTGATTACGCAAAAATTAGTCGCTGCGGGGGCAAATGTCACCGCACTCGTGAGAAATGCCAGTCGCTTAACAGTCGATATCCCTGTCATCGAAAAAGATATTTTCGCCTTAACACAAGCAGACCTAGCGCCCTTTGATGTCGTCATCGAAGCCTTTCGGGCGCCTGAGGGGCATGAAATTCAGCACCTGCAAGCCATGCGACATCTGATTAGCTTGCTAACAGGTCGTCAGACGCGCCTGATTGCCGTGGGAGGAACCAGCTCGCTTTATAGCGATGCGACCCGCACCAAACGTCAGATTGACCTTGTTTCTGTGACAGCGCCTTTCTATCCAGTCGCTAAAGCGATGAGTGACGCGGCCCTTGAACTCAAGGCGAGTGACCTCAACTACACTTATGTCTCGCCCGCAGCTTACTTTGATCCAGCAGGCTCTGAAACGGGGGCTTACAGCTTAGCCACCGACATTTTCACGGTCAATAGGTCTGGGGAAAGTTATCTCTCGATGGCAGATTTTGCAAGTGCTGTGCGTGACATCGCGCTTAATGGGACGCACCAAAGGGAACATATCAGCATTTATCAAAATTAGGGGCGGATGAGGCGCGTGAAAAAGTGATTTAATATGCCACCCGTCTACTTTTTGTGATATAATGTACTATGTAGATTTATAGAATACAATTTAATGGAGGCAACAACCAAATGGCTAAACTTACTGTAAAAGACGTTGAGTTGACAGGCAAAAAAGTGCTCGTACGTGTGGACTTCAATGTTCCGTTGAAAGACGGCGTGATTACAAACGATAACCGAATTACTGCAGCGTTACCAACCATCAATTACATCCTTGAACAAGGTGGACGCGCAATTCTTTTCTCTCACCTTGGTCGTGTTAAAGAAGCAGCTGATAAAGCAGGTAAATCTCTTGCACCCGTTGCAAAAGCTTTGTCTGAAAAATTAGGTAAAGCAGTTGTCTTTACGGGTACAACTCGTGGTGCTGAACTTGAAGCTGCGATTGACGCGTTGAAAGACGGCGAAATCTTGCTGGTTGAAAACACACGTTTTGAAGATATCGACGGTAAAAAAGAATCTAAAAACGACCCTGAGCTTGGTAAATACTGGGCTAGCCTTGGCGATGGTATCTTTGTCAACGACGCTTTCGGTACAGCTCACCGCGCACACGCTTCAAACGTAGGGATTTCTGCTAACGTTGATAAAGCAGTGGCTGGTTTCTTGCTTGAAAACGAAATTGCTTACATCCAAGAAGCAGTTGAAGCACCAGTTCGTCCGTTTGTTGCCATCCTTGGTGGTTCAAAAGTATCAGATAAAATCGGTGTTATCGAAAACCTCTTGTCAAAAGCTGACAAAGTGATTATCGGTGGCGGCATGACTTATACTTTCCTGAAAGCACAAGGCATCGAAATCGGTGATTCACTTGTCGAAGCTGACAAATTGGACATCGCTAAGGAATTACTTGCCAAAGCTGACGGTAAATTGATCTTGCCAGTTGACTCAAAAGAAGCCAACGCTTTTGCTGGTTACACTGAAATCAAAGATACTGACGGCGATGCGATCGACCCTGGCTTCCTTGGTCTTGACATCGGTCCGAAATCAATCGCGAAATTTGACGCTGAATTGACAGGCGCTAAAACAGTTGTCTGGAACGGACCAATGGGCGTATTTGAAAACCCTGACTTCCAAGCGGGTACAATCGGCGTCATGGATTCAATCGTGAAACAACCAGGCGTTAAATCAATCATCGGTGGTGGCGACTCAGCAGCAGCAGCTATCAACCTTGGTTACGCTGAGAAATTCTCATGGATCTCAACTGGTGGCGGTGCCTCAATGGAACTTCTTGAGGGTAAAGTCTTGCCAGGTTTGGCGTCATTAACTGAAAAATAAGCTTCTGATGGGCTAGGTCGACCTAGCAATCATCACACTAAGAAAAGCACTTAGCAGACGACTGCTAGGTGCTTTTTTGGCGTGCTGGGGAAAAATGCTGTGGGAATTATCTTATTACTTGCAAAAAAATAAGCATTTTGGTATAAATAAATTAACAAAAATAATAATAAAGCGGTAGATATATTAAAAATGAAATATAGCAATCAGCAGATGAAGTAAAACACAGGAAGCATAGGATCGTTTTGATAAGATACACAAGAAATAGATGAGAAAATCCTTGATTGACCGTCAGGTAGGTCAAGTTGTCAAGCTTTTGCGAAGTGAAAGCTCAGAAAGGAGGGAGGTTTGAATAAGAAAAACGTTTTAGTTTTGATGCTATTGCTTTTGACATTACCAGCGGCTGCTGCTTTTGCAGATGAAACGGATGTGACCACACAGGGGAATGTTGGCTTTACTGGAAAGTGGGAGTCGCCACCGTCATCGCAAGAACCGTCCGCAGCAACAGGTGATAGGGCAGCGCTAGAACCGCCTCCTGCAAGCCATTTACCAGTGACAGTAGTCGACGGCACAGGAACCACAGCAATCAATCTTCCGGCAACGGGGGAGGCTGAGCAGTCGCCGGTGTTGACGACCCTGCTAGGGGTGATGTTGGTCATACTTGTGATGGGAGGTGTGCAGTCGCAACGCTCACGCCAATAGTTCAATCAAACAGCACAACACGCAGAGTAGTCCCCGACATCATCAAGTCGGTCAGGACTTAGGAAAAAAGGAGGGCACACAGCCATAACTAGCAGTCGATGTCTAATAACAACATCAAGACTTTGAGCGGACAAGGTTCGCAAATGACCTCACTTGGCAGGCGCGTAAGCGGTTGTCAAGTTCAAAATTTGACGGAGTCAAATCGTAGAAGGAGAACTAGGATGAACAAACCCATACTGAAAGCCTCAACATTGCTGGCAACCCTCTTGATTTCAGGCGCAGCGTTAAGTGCGATTGTCAGCGCAACGACGATTGGTGGCGACTACACCTCAAGTGCCAACCTAACCCTAGAAGCTGGCGAGGGACCCACAACGCCCCTTGATCCAGAAAATCCAGACGACCCCATCACACCAGAAATCCCTGGGACAGGCGGTGAAGGTGGCAATCTGACTGTTGACTATGGCTCTACCCTTTTCTTTGGGAAGCAGAGCATTTCCTCACAGGCAGCGACCTATTATGCTCACCCAGATTTGGTTAGGGATTCAGGCAGTCATGTGAAAGCGGTACCGCTCTATGCGCAAGTCACAGACCAGTCAGGAGAATTAGCGGGATGGACTTTGACCTTGACCCAAGCTGCGCAGTTGCATCTGGGGTCAGGTAGCGATACTGATCCAGGCTATGCCCTGAACGGCGCTACCATTAACTTTAGTGGTGGGACGATTGTTGGTGGTTATGGTTTAGAAGATGGCGTGCCAAGTACTTTTGTCGAGTCTGGAACATTAATCCCTGGTCATGCAGTCCAGCTCGTAGGTGCAGGCAATGGCGAAGGTGCCGGCACTTGGCTCTATCACTTTGGCGCGATAGGCGATTATGATACAAGCGCAGTCAATACGGCAGATACATCAGACCACACAGGCAAAGCCACAAAATCACCGATTACCCTAACTATTCCAGCAGGCGTGGTACAAAAAGCCGCAGCTTACTCAACAGAACTCTACTGGAGTTTGCAAGCTGTACCCGGTGGTGACTGGACAGGTGAGACAGACGCAAAGGATGTAATACCAGCGCCATAAGCCGTCTATCAAGATGATTAGAGCAGGTGTTGTCAAAGTGTCGTGACGCCATCACAAACTTTCGCAGTCAAATTAGTAAGCAATTTAGAAAACCTTTGAGCGGATGCAAGTTCTGCAAGTTCGCAAATGTCCCTGCTTGGCCGGCGCATAGCGTAGGTCAAGTTTCCAGATTTCACAGGACGTGAAATCGCAGAAAGGAGCAACTCATGAATAAACGACTCGTAACCTCAGCCTCAGTCTTGACTGCTGGTCTGATTCTCGCACCGATTTTTGCAACAACTGCTAGTGCCACTGATGTCGCCGCTTACACCTCAGGTGGTTATGTGAGCTTTGAAGCCGGTGGTACAGTGACACCAGTTGACCCGCTAAATCCACAGGACTTGATTACACCAACAGATCCTGATGGGACTGATCCAGATCCTGGGACAGCTGCACCGCTATCCATCGACTTTGCGTCAAGCTTGAGCTTTGGTAAGCAAGCCGTTTCAGGGATTAATGCGACCTACTATGCGCATGCCCAGTATATCAGTAAAGATAAAGATGGGACTGATGTTGATGAAACGCGACCTAACTATGTGCAAGTCACAGATAACCGTGGGACTCAGGCGGGGTGGACTTTGACTGTCGCTGAAGCAGCGCAATTTACATCGGATGATTCAGATGCTGCCGAATTGGACGGTGCACAACTCTTCTTCTATAAAGGTAGAGCGCTAGGTTCTAACAGTTACACGCCAAAATATGTGGCGACCAATGAACAAGAAATTTCAACCTCAGCGACTAAAATCATGGCTGCTGCCATTGCACAAGGGATGGGGACATGGGCCTACCGTTGGGGAGATAACAGCGATTATCAAGAAAATGGTGGGGGGCATCTCGCAATAGATGCCATCTCAACTAAGTCACCGATTACCCTGAAAGTTCCTGGCGGTGCTGCGATGGCTAAAGTCTATAAAACAGAACTTATC
Organism: Pseudolactococcus reticulitermitis; assembly: GCF_002260845.1. Lineage (GTDB taxonomy): Bacteria > Bacillota > Bacilli > Lactobacillales > Streptococcaceae > Pseudolactococcus > Pseudolactococcus reticulitermitis. The sequence goes on from NZ_BEDT01000004.1 coordinate 118,734, forward strand.
TGGACATTGAGCGATGTTCCAGAAACTTGAGCGGAGGTCAAGTTTCCAGATTTTACAAAGTAAAATCGCAGAAAGGAGGGTGCTGTGAAAACAAAAACTTTGTTAAGCCTGCCACTCATCCTGATGGTTCTGGGTTTAACGACACATACTGAGGCGGTAACGCATCAAACCTATGATTCGAAAGGCATTGTCGGCTTTAACGCTGGCAGCGGTCAGCAACTGCCGGTAGACCCTAATCGACCTGACCCGACCTTTCCGGTCACCCCTCAAAACCCAGATGGCTCAGTCCCTAGTCCCGGTGGCAACAGCGCGCTGACCATTGACTTCGCCTCCAGTTTGGATTTTGGCAGTCATGCGATTTCAAACCAAGACCAAACTTACACGGCAAAAGCTCAAGCCTATGTCAATGCGACAAACCTGACACCTAACTATGTCCAAGTGACGGACAGACGTGGCACATTTTCTGGCTGGGTCTTAAAGGTCGTTGAGCTGTCTCAGTTCACACAAGTAGCGACAGGACCACAGCAATATCCCGTATTGACAGGGGCTGCGATTTCATTGAGTAATCACACCCCTGTCTCGCACACGAGGCAAGCCGCACCACAAGCGCCAACCACTGCCCAAACCTTAATTCCGGGTGTGGAATCTCAAATCGCCCTCGCCACTTCAGGCGCGGGTGCAGGCACATGGGTTATCCGTTGGGGCGACCAAATCAATCTGACTTCGGATGGGCTCAGCCCAGATGTTACCTTATTTGTCCCAGGGGCGACACCCAAGGATGCGGCAGCTTATCAGACAACACTAAAATGGATATTGGCTGAATTGCCTACCAATTAATCGACTCTGAGCGAACCAATTTCGCGAATGCCCCCGCTTGCCCAGCACACCAGCACAGGTCAAGTTTTGGTAGATCACAGAAAGCGAAAGCGCAGAAAGGAGGTTATCGTGTCAAAAAAATCAGTAACTTATCGAACAGTTACGGCACTCGCAGGCTTAGCATTGACCATCCTACCGCAAGCCGCGCGTGCCACGACAACACAAACCTACGATTCAGACGGCTATGTCGCCTTTACCGCAGGGACTGATAGGACAGGTCCAGTGGATCCGCAAAATCCCACGGAAGCTGTCACCCCGGTCAATCCCTCAGGCACAACGCCTGAAGGGCCATCTATCGCCAATGCCAGTCTTACCATTGTCTATGCCTCAAGTTTTGACTTTGGGGCGCATCCGATCAGCAACCGCGCCGAAAGCTACAAGGCTGCGGCACAAGCTCTGAACGATGGCAGCACGCGAACCAACTACGTCCAAGTATCCGATAACCGCGGGACTTTCTCAGGCTGGCACTTGAAAGTCACCCTCACGGATTTTACAACCGCCGATACGGCGCTTCGCGCCAATGGTCATAGCACACTAGCAGGTGCAACTGTGACCCTTGGTGATGCAGCCATTCAGGGCGCTGCAACAGCTAATCCTGCAGATATTTATACCCCCTTAACTGTCTTGGTGCCAACGGTACAATCCCCAACGCTACTCGGGGCAACCGCAGGTCATGGCTCAGGCACCAATTTGCTAGATTTTGGCGGCACAGATGGGGCAAGCAAAGACACGGCAGTAACCCTATCCGTACCCGCAGGCGTTGCTGGGGCAGCGAGTTACACAGCAGATCTGACTTGGCAACTTGACGACACGCCCGTGAATTAAATCAATATAAAATTGCCGATGAAAATCGCAGCAAGCCTTTGAGCGGACGTAGTTCGCGAATGACCCCGCTTGGCAGTGCGCCAGAGACTGTCAAGTTTCAAGCTTTGCCGAAGGAAAATCGCAGAAAGGGAGATACCATGCAAAGAAAAAACAAATTTAAACTTGTGACTCTTGCAATGTTGTTGGCATTGCTCCCGTCGATGAACTTCGAGGCCATCTATCATGCCTATCGGATAGACCATGTTAAACCAGTGCCTGTCAGTCAGGTGCTATCCCCTCAAAAAGTAGGCGCTGAGTCACCTATCATAGAAAGGAGTCAAGTCCCAACGAGAACAGCCTTTAGTGGGCAATCCGTGACCCAACCCACTCGACCAAATCTGCCACAACGGGCAGTGGTTGATGCGACAGCACCTTCATCTTTTGGCTGGCAGCAGAGTATCAGCAGCTTAGCCTTACCAAGCAATCAGGTAACGGCAATACAAGATGGGATAGTTTTGGGGAGCTATCCTGCTACTGATGCTGGCGTGCAACAGGCCTTGTATGCGATGTATAGCGCAACAGGTGCTGCAACATCGGATTTTGTCCTTTACTTTGGCGGTAACACAGCTTTAAGTAACGCGACAGCTAAAGCGCCTGTTACAGCACCAACTGCTAGCAACATGACTTTTAGCACACTCGCAGGTCATGCCAAAAGTCTGACCTGGGTCTCTAATCCCGCAGATAATTTGGCAAGCTCTAACACAGGGCAGGCGTCAGGTACCAACTACACGGTTACTCTACCCACCAGCACCAATACTAATACCTACTTTGGTGTACCGACAGTCTTTCGTAATGTCACTGTATCGGCAGCTAGTAAAACAATCTATGCCCAAGGCAACGCCTTTGCGACAACGAATGGCTCTTGGGTAACAGGGGCGGTTAGCATTTATGGCGGGACAGATAGTACGGATATTACTGGCGATACCAATCTCTATATCGGCGCAACTGGTGATACAGCGGGTTGGAATATCTATGGTGGCAATGCGACTGGTGGCACGATTTCGGGTGATACCCATGTGACTGTCACACAAAAGACATCTAGTGCGACCTTTACGACCATCACTGGCGGTAACGCCGCAGGCGGTACGATTCAAGGCAATACCAACCTAGACATCAAAGGTGACATTAATGATAAAATCCTCAGTATTTTCGGAGGTGGGGTCGGTACATCAGCTTCCCCCGTCACAGTCAATGGTACGGTGACGACCTACGTGAGTTCAACCAACGCCAACGCTCGCTACCAACTCTACCAAGGCGGTGTTTGCTATGGGAATATCACAGGCTCTATCTACAACACCCTGACGGGTCTGGGTGGCTGGACAGGCAGCTCGACGAATGTGAATGGCACTAATGGGACATTTTCAAACTATAACGGAGGTTCCTACCGTGGCAATATCGGTACCTCAGGTGCCAGCAATGTCATCTCTAACAGTTACGACACCTCAGCCTTTACGATAGGTCAGGCGCTCTTTGTTGGTGCGAATGGTGGTACGGTACAAAGCTGGGGGGGAGCGACGAATACGACGACCTCAGCGCAAGGTCTTATCTATGCCAATATCACCAACTACATCAAGTCAGCCTTCTCAACCGGAACCGCAGGCGCAGTTTATGGTGTCGTTGGTGGCAATGGTCATGATTCCCTCAAAATTTCGCCAGCCCAGTGGGGCTTAGGCAGCGACGGTGGTTTGGATGTGACTGTTGGGGTGACACAGGCTAAGGCTTACGCCCAGATGTCAGCCAGTACTGTTGTCGCTAATGCTCAGACAATCACCAGCAATGCCATTTATGGTGACATCTATACCTGGATGCAATCAGGCGCCATGTCCACGGTAGGAGGTGGTGGCTATAGTGACTATACGAGCTTTTCTTATGGTGCCAGCTCTAACGGTTACCTCCAAGGGCAATCGGTGCTAGAGCTTGGCACCTCTAACGCAGATAATTCTGTTGGTGGTGCGGGCGTTGTCTATTGCACGGCAATGGATAGCACGAAAGAAGCGACCTTGATTGCCAAGGGGACTATTCCTTATAGTACAACAGATAAGAGTACAGGTAATGGTTCAGGATGGGATCTATGGGGCGGTGGCGGGACGGTATGGACATATAAGCAAGCTTTCTTGCAAAATGGTAATAGTTATCTTATCCACAATAATGATGTCTCACGTTGGACTTATGGCGGACAGTCTAACGGCAGTCAGATCGGTAACTCTTATAATATTCTCAATGGTGGCATTGTCGATACCTTAGAAGGCGGTGGTTATACTGGCACGACTAGATGGGGGTCAACCAATGCCCAAGTCAATATGGGGCAAGTCAACTGGTTCCTATCAGGTGGTTCATGGGGTGACCTCTACAATACGGGTAACGCCACCGTCAATGTCTACAACGGCACAATCAATGCCATTGCTGGCGGTAACTATGGTCAAGCAGGCAGTGAAACGATTGCCGGCAATTCGACGGTCAATGTCTATGGTGGCGACTTCTCAGGCACACCACGAGATGGGACGAAACAACTCTGCGGAGGCACATTCGCCGATAAAAGTGCTTATATTTTAGGGAATACCACTCTAAATCTGGATTTGATGGGGCCGACGGGAGCAACTTTTAAACTCCCAACAGGCACGAATCTATCAGGTGGAGGCGGCTATGGCAACAGTAATAATTACACTGGTTCAGGTGCTGCTAATAGCATCAATCTGAAGATTCACACCAATGCGTCCGCGGACACGCTCCTGAATGGCGCCGTTGTTTACGGCGATGGCACAACTGCCCCTGAACGTTCTAATGTTGGCACGATCAATCTCGACATTAACGGCGATGGCAATACCATCGGCTCAGTCCTTGCCACCAATTACACCGCCATGCCAACGTCAGGCGGTAAACGCTATAATACCAATATCAAAATTGGCGATGGGACGACGATTACGGGTACCGTTTCAGCGGGCAATCTTACTGATAATCTGACTGATGCCATCGCTGCCGCTTATCCTGATAAGCAAGCTGTCGTGACCCTAGGCGACAATAGTTCGCACAATCCCATTACCATTAATGGCTCACTGATTAATTTCAACAGTGCAGAAATCACCGCAGGGACGACGGTCAAGGTCGCAGGCTCCTTTAAAAACGGCGGGACAGCGACAACGGTAGGCAACCATGCAGCAACCTATTCAAAACATGGGACCATTCAGATAGATGAAAATGCGACACTTGCGGTGACGAGTGCGACCTCCCTCATCTCAGGCAGCAAACTTATCGTCTATCCAGATGCGACACTTTCGACCCCTTACATGCAGACAACGGGTGTCATCAATCTGTCAGACCTCGATATGACGACCAACAAGGGCAACCTTTTCTGGGAGCCGACAGGGACACCGCCTGCTAGTATTAACAATACCTATAGCGGCGCTTACTGGGGCACTCAAAAAGGCTTTCCAGTGCTGACCTTTAATGGAGGAGATAGCAACACAAAATCTGGAGCAGCCAGCATCACTCCGGGTAATTTCTCAGGTGTTGATACCAGCAATAATTATGCTTTCCTAGGCGATTATACGACAGCCTCACTGACATTGCCGACGAATCCAACTTGGATTGGCTACGTCATCCCTGGACAAATCCGTGTCTTTAATACGACTGGTTTGAACAGCACGACAGGTAACTGGCAGCATCATTTGTCAGGGGTGAGCACAGGGACCTCTGTCCCCAGTAACCCCATCTCATCTTGGGCATCTGTTGCTGCTAATACCGATGCCAGTACGATAAAACTCATGTACGTGATGAGCTATACCGATGTGTCAGTTGATCCCTTTACCTTTAGTAGTCAAACCCCAGCCTACATCAAGTCCCGAACGGCTTCTAGCTTTGACGGACGGACGCTGAATGCCTATCCGGCAACCAATCCCAACTTTGATGTCAATGATCCAAGCAATCAACCGGGGGCGACCCGAAAAGTTGTGACTCGCGACTACTTTGTTGGCGATCAGATAGGCGGTGGGAATGCAAGCGACACCTACGGTAGCTACATTATCCAAAATGTCGTTACCGACGATACCACATCCCTTAACGCAGGAGATTATATCCTCTCTACGACAGAAGCGACCTCGCTCACATCAGACACACTGCAAAGCATCTCTGGTCTGAGAGGTATCGGAGTCATGTCTGACCTCACTGCCACCAGTGGCGTGATGATGACGACAGATGCGGTTACAACCGCCATCAATGGTCTCGGCACAAGGGTGCAAAATCCGACATCAGCTGCGACCAACATTGCTGGAAAAGCCTATGCCCAAATGCCCGTGACTTGGCACTTGGGGGCAAGCGAAGCGGATACCAGTCTGGTCGTTGTACCAGCTGCGGCAGTCATCGCAAGCAATCATCAAACGGCACTCAATGCTTACGATGCTGGGATTTCTGATGATGCTGCCCATGACTTGAGCAATCAAACCGACTTGGACAATGGCTATACCTATGCGCGAGGTTTTCAGGCAGATGGTACAGTAGCAGCACCAACGCTTACTGCGCCAGCTGATTTGATTGCCAGTCTGCAGACTATCGGCTCTAGCGATGCCATCCTAGATGGCAATCATCGGATTACACCAGTGACCTATAGCTATGGTGGGTTGTCTAAAGATATCACGCTGAGCCTAACCTTTGGCTCACTCCGATTGACAGCACCAGCAAGCTATGATTTTGGCACCTTGATGGTTCAGCCAACACCTTTGCTTGCCTGGCCGCAAGCGTCAACGGCTGATGTGCAAGTGACCGATACGCGCCAAGGCGGCGATGTGCAACCTTGGTCTCTGACCGTTAAACAGTCAACAGACCTAGTAGGTGTCACTAATGGTAAAAATCTCAGCGACTATCTGCGCTTTAAGGATGGCGACAGCAGCCAAGCGATAACCACTGCAGCCTTGGAAGTCCATGTTCATAATCCAGCAACAGCTGGGACGTTCAACATCAGCGATACTTGGCAAGATAGTTCTGGAAAGGGTGGTGTCTACTTAAACATCCCCGTGCAGCACCAAGTCAAAGGTGTTTACCAAGGCGACATCACTTGGAATCTCAACGATGTCCCAACCAATTAAGCACACAACAAGTTTAACGTGTGATTTTGTCCTCAGCGCTTGGTTTTTGAGGACAACGGACTTATTTTATTGAAGAAGTGTTAAAAAGTATGCAATAGTAATGTAAAGGGAGAAGGGAATATGACAAAAATTAGAAAATGTTTAATGGTCATCGCAGCTATTTTTGCGATGGTGCTACTAGGGGGAATCGGACAAACGGTCAGTGCCAATGAGTTTAATTTCTCAGTGACACCCGTTCGCCCCGACAATCAAATCGGGAAAAGTAGTTATTTCAACCTACAAATGACGCCCGGGCAGTCACAAACCTTGACCGTGACAGTGAGCAATACGACAGAGAAAACCGTCGTGGTCGAGGCAGCCATTGCCAGTGCTACGACCAATATTAACGGCGTAGTCGAGTATTCACCCAACAAAATCAAGCAGGACAAGACCTTAACCTACAATCTGGCAAATCAGGCTAAAATCCCAGCGGAAATTACCCTGACGCCTAAGTCAACACAGCAAGTCAAGGTTGACGTGACCATGCCAAACGTGCCTTTCAGTGGCGTGATAGCGGGTGGCATTACCTTTAAAGAAAAAGACAGCGACGCCGACAAGGCGAAAGCCAAGGGCATCAGTATTCAAAATAAATACGCCTACGTCATCGCCCTACTCATGCAGCAAGACTCGACACGGGTCGCACCCAATTTGCAACTGACCAGCGCGGCACCGGGTCAGGTTAATTATCGCAATGTCATCAATGCCAATCTGCAAAATCCTAAGGCAGGCTATCTGAATCAAATGTACGTGCAAGCTACGGTTAAAGGCGTGAGCAACACGAGCTTAGTCTACACGGCAGATAAAGAAATGATGCAAATGGCACCGAACACGAATTTTGACTATCCGATTAGTATCGGAGAAGGCAAACGCATTGAGCCGGGTAAGTATCAGCTTACCATGACAGTCTACGGTCAAAAAGATGATAACGGTCAATACAGCTATCAAGATGCCCAAGGCAACACCCAAAAATTTGAATACAAATGGCAATTCACGCAAGATTTCACCATTTCAGGCGAAACCGCTCGGAAATTAAACGCCCGAGACGTGACCGTCCTCCCCGAACCTTGGTACCACAGCTGGATGATCTGGGCAGGCGCAGTCCTCGTCCTCCTAGCCCTTTTCTTCCTATTTTTCCTCCTAGGTAAACGCCGGAAAGATGACGAAGAAGAAAAAGACAGTGCTAAAAAACAAGCCAAAAAAGCTGACAAAAACTCAGAAAAAGTAGCAGGTTAATCTCATTTTAAGCTAAGAAAAGTAAGGCAGATCGACTTGTCTTGCTTTTTTTGCATAGTTAGCAACATCAATAAATCATTTAAAAATAATTATTTGGATAATTTTGATAGAAAGTGCTGAACAATTTGTGAAATAAAAAAGTGGTTATTTTAATCGTAAAAAACGACTAAAATCAAATAATAAAGCGTTTGTGACATCTCTATTTAAAATTAAGAAAACATGTCAGAGTTATATTTACGGAAGTCGTTTCTTTTTTTTTATTTAATATTGAAAAAATACAAGAATTGTGGTATTATTTGTGTGTAGATATTATATTTAACTTAGTTTATAAACAAAACGTTAAATTAAGTTGCGTACAAAATTAAAAAACCAAAACTGCCGTAGAATTTGACAAGGAGGGGGAGCCATGTTCAATTATTTAGCAGAAAAGCCAGATAAACAGCCCTGTTTTTATGACGACTCATAACCCTGATTTTCTAGGAAATCAAGTGATTTGTGTTTCATAAAAAATTGTCGATAGTCATCGCAAATTAAAAAAAGGGGGAAAGAATGAAAAAGCATACTTTACTGTTACTTCTTGTGCTTTTGCTCATCCCCGTGTCGACTGCGCGTGCAGATGATACGGCTTATCAAACGCAAGGAGAGGTTGGCTTTACAGGGACTTGGGAAACACCGAAACCCACAGAAAATCCAGAAGTGCCACTACCAGGAACTTGGCAAGCAGCCGCAACGCCTACCAGTCTTCCGAGAACGGGAGACAGCGTGACGGCTTCAATGGCGACGAGTGCTATTGGCATCTTGATTTTACTTCTCATCACTGTGTATAACAAGTTGAGAAGAAAGGGGGTGATGACAAGGGGGGAATCATGATAATGTTTGGAAACGTCATTTGAAAAATTTTTTAGATGGCGCGAATTCGAAAGGGGCAAACCATGAAAAAAATAACGCTAAAATCTTCAGCACTACTCGCAACGCTTTTAATCACAGGTTCAGTACTAGCACCCGCTGCAAGTGCGACAACGATTGGTGGCGATGCCACAACCAGTGCCAACCTGACGTTACAAGCAGGGACAGGACCCAATACGCCATTGGATCCAGATGATCCAGATAAGGAAGTTGATCCAATAGACGATCCGGTATTAGGGACGCCTGGTAACATCACTGTTGACTATGGGTCAACCTTCCAATTTGGGACCCAATTCATCTCAACACAAGAAGAAACCTACTATGCTCATCCAGACCTAGTTGTGGACAAACTAACGTCAACTACGAAAATTGTGCCACTTTATTCTCAGGTCACTGACCAATCAGGAGATTTAGCAGGTTGGACGTTGACTTTGACGCAGAAAGACGACTTGCATTTGGCAACGGGTACTTCTACAGACCCAGGCTATGCCCTGACAGGTGCGCAAATCAAATTCACAGGTGGGCAAATTGTCGGTGGGAATAACCTCACAACAGGTGCACCAACTAGTGTTGCTGCTTCTGGGACACTGACACCAGGTGTGGCAACTCAATTAGTAGCCGCAGGTGCCAACGAAGGTGCAGGGACTTGGCTCTATAAATTTGGTGGGGTGACTGACTATGATGCGTCTTCAGTAGATACCGCAACACCAACAGACAAATCAAAAATTGCCAGCCAATCACCGATTAGCCTAACTGTACCATCTGGTTTAATCCAAAAAGCAGCGTCTTATTCAACAGAACTCTACTGGAGTCTCCAAGCTGTACCGGGTAACACTTGGACGGGGAACTCAGGCGCCATCACTAAACCGTAAGGTAAAAAAGGATATTCATAAGGGGAGGAAACTATGGATAAACGATTATTAAAATCAGCCTCAGTCTTGACAGCCTGTCTCATTGCGGCACCAATCTTTTCGAGCTCTGCAAACGCTTTAAGTGTAGGCGGCGACACGACATCTAATGGCTATGTTAATTTTGAAGAAGGCAATAATGCCCAAATTACACCAGTCGATCCTTTGGCACCGACGATTCCCGTAGGGCCAACGAATCCAGATGGGACAACGCCATTGCCAGGAACAGGTGGTGCGTTATCAATTGACTTTGCGTCAAGTTTGAGCTTTGGGAAACAACAGATTTCATCTAATGATGCGACCTACTATGCACATGCGCAGTGGATTAGCAAAGATAAAGATGGCAATTCGGTTGACATCACGCGTCCTAACTATGTCCAAGTCAGCGATACCCGCGGAACTTGGGGAGGCTGGACGTTGACAGTCGCTGAAGCGGATCAATTTAAAAATGCAGCTGGTGACGAATTGGCAGGCGCAGAACTCGCCTTTGACAACGGCTACACAGACGGCACAACAACCGCAACACCAGGCTTTGTTAAGACGGGTAACTTTGTCATCGGCACTGCAGAAGTTAAACTCTTAGGTGCAGGTGTCAATGAAGGGATGGGAACTTGGGTCTACGGTCTCGGAGGGAATGCTGATTACGTTGAAAATGGTGGTGCCCATTTAGGCAATGATGATGTCTCTACCGCATCGCCAATTACGCTTAAAGTCGTTGCTGGTACCAATAAAGCAACAGCTTACACGACAGAACTCCAGTGGAAATTAACCAATACACCAGGGAATTAAGTCCTTGCTTAATCAATTGCGGACATCAGTTCGCGACTGACCCCGCTTGGACGTAACGCAAGCGGAGGTCAAGTTTCAAGATTTCATCAAATGAAATCGCAGAAAGGAGGGTGCTGTGAAAAAAACAACTTTGTTAAGTGTGCCACTCATCCTGATTTCATTGGGTTTAGCTGTTAAAGCTGACGCGACAACCACGCAATCCTCTACATCACAAGGCATTGTAGGCTTTAGCACAGGTGGTGGCACGCAGTCACCGGTAGACCCAAATCTACCAGATCCAACACTTCCCGTTACCCCACAAAATCCGGATGGGTCAACACCTAATCCGGGTGGAGATGGCCCGCTGACCATTGATTTTGCCTCAAGCTTTGATTTTGGAACGCATGATATTTCAAATCAAGATCAAACCTATGTCGCAAAAGCGCAACGTTACTTTAATTCGGGAGATTTAACGCCCAATTATGTGCAAGTAACAGATAGACGCGGAACATTTTCGGGTTGGGAGTTAAAAGTGATGGAACTGACCCAATTTACACAAATTTCGACAGGACCTCAGAAGTATCGAGAGCTTAAAGGGTCGACAATTTCTTTAAAAAATCCAATACCAGCCTCCCTGAATGGCGATAATGCGCCGAGTGCGCAAGCCATCCAGAGCTTGATTCCAGGTGTAGAAACACAGATTGCACTAGCGGTTTCAGGTAAGGGAGCAGGCACTTGGGTTGTTCGTTGGGGAAGTCAAGAGAATATCACGCAAGAGGGGTTGAATCCAGAGGTTACATTATTTGTGCCAGGAGCAACGCCGAAAGATGCGACAGCTTATCAAACCACATTAAATTGGATACTATCTGATTTACCAAAAAATACACCAGCTTAATGTCACGTGTAGATTGAAATAAGATGTATCATAAGAGAGGGAAATATTATGTCAAAATCATCAATCAAATATTTATCAGTAGCAACACTGGCTTTATTGGCGGCATCTATCGCGCCACTAGGTGCTAGTGCGCTCACGACACAAAACTATAACTCAAAAGGTACGACAACATTTACCGCAGGTACGGATACGACAGGGCCAGTAGACCCACAGGATCCAGACACACCAGTCACACCGACACCACCACCAGGGGTAACACCTGGTGGACCAACTATGCCAGATAATGGCTTGACCATTGTTTATGCGTCAAGTTTTGATTTTGGTAGTCATGCGGTAAGTAACCAAGCCGAAGTTTATAATGCGGCAGCTCAAAAATTGGACGATGGTACGACACGTACTAACTATATCCAAGTCGCAGATAACCGAGGCACTTTCTCAGGTTGGAATGTCAAAGTGACCATGACTGACTTTACGACGACAAACGCAGCGTTGATTGCCAATGGTCATGGCACACTGACAGGAGCTAAAGTGACGCTTGGTGATGCCGAAATTCAAGGTGATGGCACAGCAAATCCAGCAGACAGATTTGCGGCAACAACTACCTTGACGCCAGGCGTACAATCAGCAACGATTCTTGGTGCAACATCAGGACATGGTTCAGGGAATAACCTGCTTGATTTTGGTGGCAAAGCTGGTGCAACGAAAGATTCAGCAGTCAAATTGTCAGTTCCTGCAGGTGTCTCTGGGGCTGCGACTTATACAGCAGACTTTACTTGGATTCTTGATGATACACCAGCTAATTAAGATGACTCATTTATTTAGTGGTGAGAAACAAGTAAGGGGATACTATGCAAAGAAAAAACAAATTTAAACTTGTGACTTTTGCAATGTTGCTGGCATTGTTACCGTCTATGAACTTTGGGGCAGTTTCTCAAGCTTTTAGTAGCGGAAATGTTAAGCAAGCATCTCTTGGTAAACTATTTTCGCCTCAAGAAGTGGGAGCTACAACGACCAGTAAAGGGACATTGATTAAGAGCATTGTGCCGACGGGTAGTCTCTTTAATGGTAAAACAGCTTCACAGCCTAGCCGTACACCACTGCCCCAAAGAGCAGTGGTTGATGCGACAGCACCTTCAGCTTTTGGCTGGCAGCAGAGCATCAGCAGCTTAGCCTTACCAAGCAATCAGGTAACGGCAATACAAGATGGGACAGTTTTGGGGAGCTATCCTGCTACTGATGCTGGCGTGCAACAGGCCTTATATGCGATGTATAGCGCAACAGGTGCTGCAACATCGGATTTTGTCCTTTACTTTGGCGGCAACACAACTTTAAGTAATGCGACAGCCAAAACGCCTGTTACAGCACCAACTGCTAGCAACATGACTTTTAGCACGCTCGCAGGTCATGCCAAAAGTCTGACCTGGGTCTCTAATCCCGCAGATAATTTGGCAAGTTCTAACACAGGGCAAGCGTCAGGTACCAACTACACGGTTACTCTACCCACCAGCACCAATACTAATACCTACTTCGGCGTGCCAACTGTTTTTCGGAACGTGACGGTTGCAGCTGGTTCGAGTAGTATTTATGCGCAAGGAAATGCTTTTGCGACGACCAATGGGTCGTGGATTACGGGTGCGGTCAATATTTATGGTGGGACGAACACGACTGATATTACTGGCGATACCAATCTCTATATTGGGGCAACTGGTAATACAGCGGGTTGGAGTATCTATGGCGGTAATGCCTCAGGCGGTACAATCTCAGGAACTACCCATGTCACTTTGACACAAGTCTCATCTAGGGTTGATGTGATTACAGGTGGTAACGCTGCAGGTGGCACGATTTCTGGGGATACCAATCTTGATATTAATGGTGCGATTGCAGCCCAAGTGACCAGCATTTATGGTGGTGGCATCGGGACATCAGCATCTCCTGTTACAGTCAATGGGACGGTGACAACTTATGTGAGTTCAACAAATGGCAGCGCACGTTATCAGCTTTATCAAGGTGGCACGTGCTATGGTCAGATTGCGGGTTCAATTTATAATACCTTAACAGGTCTTGGGGGTTGGACGAGTAGTTCAAGCAACATTAATGGTGCTCAAGGGACATTTTCAAATTACAATGGTGGCTCATTCCAAGGGAATATCGGGAAAAAGAATGCGGGAAATGTTATCTCTAACAGTTATGATACCTCAGCTTTTACAACCGGTCAGGCACTCTTTACAGGGGGGAATGGCGGCACGATACAGACCTATGGCGCTGCATCAACTCCCAATACTGCAGCGCAAGGAGTGACTTATGCGAATATTACCAATTATATCAAATCAGCCTTTACGACTGGGACAGCAGGTGCTGTTTATGGTGTGGTTGGTGGCAACGGTCATGACTCCTTAAAAATTTCGCCAGCTCAGTGGGGCTTAGGCAGCGAGACTGGTTTGGATGCGGGTGTTGGGATGACACAGGCTAAGGCTTACGCCCAGATGCCAGCTAGTACAGTTATCGCCAATGCCCAAGCGATTACTAGCAATGCGATTTATGGTGACATCTATACCTGGATGCAATCTGGCGCCATGTCGACAACTGCCGGTGGTGGTTATGTTGACTGGACGGGCTTTGCTTATGGTGCGAGTTCAAACGGTTATCTCCAAGGTCAATCTGTTCTTGAAGCGGGCACCTCTAATTCAGATAATTCTGTTGGTGGTGCGGGCGTTGTTTACTGTACAGCGGGAGGACCAGTGGCAACGCTGGCTGCAAAGGGGAAAGTCGCTTATGGTAAAACAGATACTGCTGCAGCTAATAACACTGCTTGGGATCTCTGGGGCGGTGGTGGGACGGTCTATACTTATCGGCAAGCCTTCTTACAAAACGGTGATTGTTATTTAATTCACAATAACGACATTGCGCGTTGGACTTACGGTGGTCAATCAAATGGTAGCCAAGTCGGGGATTCTTATAGCATTCTTAATGGGGGGATTGTTGATACCCTAGAGGGTGGTGGTTATACTGGCACAACCAGATGGGGCTCGACAACCTCTCAAGTCAATATGGGTCAAGTCAACTGGTTCTTATCAGGCGGTTCATGGGGGGACTTGTATAATACGGGTAATGCCACTGTCAATGTTTACAATGGTTTCGTCAATGCCATTGCCGGTGGTAACTATGGTCAAGCTGGTAATGAAACGATTGCTGGCGATTCGACCGTCAATGTTTACGGGGGAGATTTCTCAGGAACGCCAAGGACGGGTACGAAACAGTTATGTGGCGGTCCCTTCTATAATGGGAGTTCTTCTATCCTAGGGAATACGACCCTTAATCTTGATTTAACGGGTCCGACAGGCTCGACTTTCCAACTGCCTTCGGGCACCTATCTATCAGGCGGCGCAGGTTATAATAATACCGCTACGCATGTCGGTTCAGGTAACTCGAACAACATTAACGTTACTATCGCTGCCAATGCGAACTCTGGTAACGTCTTGAATGGGGCTATCATCTATGGAGATGGTCAGTCCAATGGTGCTAATAATACCTATACCAATGTTGGGACGATTAATATGACAATCAATGCGGATGGTAATACAGTAGGGTCTATCTATGCGACCAACTATACTGCCATGCCAGCGGCAGGTCAACTCTATAATGCCAATATTGAGGTTGGAGATGGGACGACGATTTCAGGTACGGTGACCGCGGGAGGTAGCAGTGATAATCTGACAGATGCGATTGCTGCAGCCAATACCAAACAGTCCATCGTGACTTTAGGGGATGACACCTCTCACAATCCGATTACGATTAAAGGCTCTTTGATTAATTTCAATAGTGCAGAAATCACTTCAGGGACAACAGTCAATGTCGCAGGTGCCTTTAAAAATGGGGGAGGTGCAACGGGAGGCAACCACGCAGCAACCTATTCGAAACATGGCACGATTCAGCTAGATGAAAATGCGACACTCGCTGTGACGACCACATCATCACTGATTTCTGGTAGCCAACTCATCGTCTATCCAAATGCGTCACTTTCGACGCCTTATGTCCAAACATCTGGCTTAATCAATCTGTCAGATTTAGATATGACCACCCATAATGGCAATCTTTTCTGGGAACCAACAGGCACACCACCAACAAATATCACCACTACCTATGGTGGTGCTTACTGGGGCAGTCAAAAAGGTTTCCCAGTGCTGACCTTTAACGGTGGAGATAGTAACACGAAATCTGGGGCAGCTAATATCACACCGGGTAATTTCTCAGGTGTTGATACCACGCGTAACTATGCTTTTCTAGGTGACTATACGATGAATTCACTGACATCACCTAGTAATCCAACATGGATTGGTTACGTTGTTCCCGGTCAAATCCGCGTTTACAACACGACAAGCCCGACGAATTCTGGCTTCTGGCAACACCATCTGAAGTCCAATATCACAACAGGAACGCCTGTGGCAGGTCAAGCCATGCAAGCCTGGGCTTCCGTTGGCGCAGATACAGATGCAAGTACGATGCAGGTCATGTATGTGATGGGGTATGCTGATAGTACAGTAAATCCTTTTAGCTTTACAAGTCAAGTACCTGCCTATATCAAATCACGTTCAGCTTCAGGCTTTGACGGTCGTGTCCTGAACGATTATCCAGCTGTCAATCCGAACTTTGATATCAATGATGCGACTAAAACAGGTGCGACACGTACCTTTGCAACAGCAGATTACTTCGTTGGCAATCAACAAAACGGTTCAAATGACCAAGCAACCTTTGGTAGCTACATTATCCAAAATGTCGTCACTGATAATGTTACTTCACTAAGTGCTGGTAATTATATCTTACCAACTACTGATGCGGCATCGCTTGATTTGACGCAGTTGCAACAAATTGCTGATTTGAAAGGTACAGGTGTCATGTCTGATATCAGTGTGACAAATGGTATCGTTTCAGCTATCAATAACGCAGGAACAACGGTTCAAAATCCAATCTCAGTAGCAAGCAATGGGGCAGACAAATCTTATGCTCAGCTTCCAATGACTTGGACTTTGGGAACAAGCACGGCTAAAACCAATCTTGTCGTTGTACCACAAGCTGCGGTTATCTCAGCCGATCATCAGACAGCTGTTAATGCTTATGATGCAGGTATGACAGGTGATGATGCCCATGCCTTGGTAGACCAAGCAGATTTTGATGCTAACTGGACCTATGCGTTAGGCTTTAAGGCAGACGGCACAGTAGCTGCACCAAATATTTCTGCGCCAGTCAATTTGATTAGTACGTTACAAACGATTGTAGCTGGGGATCCGCTGATTGATGTCAATGATAATATTGATCCAGTCACTTATACTTATAACGGTGTATCGAAAGATATTACGCTCAATATCAGTTTTGGTTTCATTGATATGGCGACACCGACAGCTTATGATTTTGGTACTTTAGATGTTAGCCCGAAACCTTTGCTTGCTTGGGCACAAACCCCTTCAAGTGATGTGACGGTTACCGATACACGGACAGGAAGTGGTCTTAAACCTTGGCAAGTTACGGTCAAACAGTCAATAGACTTGCAAGGCATCTCAAATGGCAACAATTTGAGTCCGTATCTTCTCTTCAAGGAAGGTGGAAGCAGTCAACAAATCACAAGTGCAGCATTGCAAATTTTTGCTAATACAGCACCAACAACAGGTAGCTTCAATTTAAATCAAAATTGGAATGCTAGCACTGGACAAGGGATTCAATTGAATATTCCTGTTCAGAGTCAAATTAAAGGCGTTTACCAAGGTGAATTAACTTGGACGCTCAATAATGTTCCAACACCTTAGTATCTATTAATTACTTGATGGATACTGTGTCCTAAACGGTTTCTCGTTTGGGGCACCGGACTTATTAGTTATCTATATTGGATAACATTTAAACAAAAAATAGCAGGTATTTAGGAAAAGAGATAATGAAAAAATTAAAAAAAGTTTTAGTATTAATTGGATTAATCGTGACCTTTGGTGGTATGAGTCAAGCAGTTTCTGCTAACGAGTTCAATTTTTCAGTAACACCAGTGCGTCCAGAAAATCAAATCGGGGACAGTGGTTATTTCAACTTACAAATGGCACCGGGTCAGTCGCAAGTTTTGACGGTAACCCTGACCAATTCGACAGAAAAAACAGTCGTAGTTGAGGAATCAATTGCTAGCGCAACGACGAATATTAACGGTGTGATTGAGTATTCGCCCAACAAAATTAAGGCAGATAAGAGTTTAAAATATAACATCTCGGATTATGCCAAAATGCCAGCGGAAATTACACTGACCCCTAAATCAACACAGCAGGTTAAAGTCGAAGTAACGATGCCTAACGAACCTTTTTCTGGTGTGATAGCGGGTGGTATTACCTTTAAGGAAAAAGGTTCAGATGAAGCCAGCTCAAAATCTAAAGGGATTAGTATTCAAAATAAATATGCCTACGTTGTCGCTTTGCTGATGCAGCAAGATCCAACACCTGTTGCGCCAGATTTAAAATTGATGAGCGTTGTGCCGGGACAGGTCAACTATCGCAATGTCGTCAATGCTAATCTTCAAAATCCAAACGCTGGCTACCTCAATCAGATGTACGTGCAAGCTACGGTAAAAGGTTTGAGTAATACGAAATTGTCTTATACCGTTGACAAAGAAATGATGCAAATGGCGCCGAACACGAATTTTGACTATCCGATTAGTATCGGGGAAGGCAAGCGGATAGAGGCTGGTAAGTATCAATTAGAAATGACGGTTTATGGTCAAAAAAGTGATAACGGGAAGTACACTTATAAAGATGCGCAAGGAAAAGAGCAGAAATTTGATTATCAGTGGCAATTCACGAAAGAGTTCACGATTTCTGGTCAAACAGCTAAGAAATTAAATGCCAAGGATGTGACGATAAAACCAGAACCGTGGTATAAAAACTGGCTAATCTGGGCAGGTATAATTTTGGTGTTATTAGCCTTGTTCTTCCTCTTCTTCCTTTTATGGAAACGCCGTAAAGATGACGAAGAAGATGAGATTGAAGGAACTGAGACGGAAACCCTTCAATCACAAATTGAAGCGATTAAAGAGCAGTTGAAAGATTAAGCGGAAAAACTTCTTAATTAATTCCCTGAAAATGGAAAAAATAAAGATAGTGCGTCTGGGTGCTTGCAACTAAAGGTTTCTTGAAGGTGTCACACAAAATGACAAAGAAAATAGATATTTATTTCTGTTATAATATTTATAATATTAGGCATATCCTCATTAAAAGAATAGATTGGCTAACGAAGAGGGGGAAGCAGAGTACTTTTCACTCATAAAAAGTGTCTGTTTTGCATAAACTGACATACGGTAAATCAGTGTAATAGTTTGGCTTTATAATGCAATTTATCAGACAGAGATAAGGAGATATGGTGGAGAAAAAAGGATTTTTTCAAAGAAAAGCAACATTTAAGACTTCTGAGAGTGGGACACCGCTGATGACCCAACAAATTGAGGAAATTGGTCGACAGGTGCTTACTTTAAGGCAAAAATTAAAGGTAGCTGAACAAGAAAAAGAAAATATCAAATTAGAGTTTGATGCGCTAAAACAAGGGAAGTTAAAAGAAAGCCAAGCCGAACTGGCACAAAAAACGGCGCAGTTTGACACAATGTTAGTCGCACAACGGGATAAATCTAAGCAACAGCTATCAGCTTTAGAAAAAGAACTTGCCACTAAGACTGAGCAATTAAGCACAGTTGAAGCAGCGCTAGAAGTGGAAAAAGAGAAGGTCACAAGCCTGTCACAGACATTAGAGACAAGTTCAAGCACTAAAGATGCCGAAATCAAGCAATTGACCAAAGAAAAGCTAGAAATCAAATCGCAAGTTTCAGAAGTCCTCTTAGAGTTACAGGAACATTTCGATTATAAAACAGCTTTATTGGAAACAGAGCGTGAGTTGCTAGCGCAAGAAAAAGTAAAAGCTGATGCGGATAGACTTCAAAAACTTGAGGCCTGTGAAGTTTTCACACGGCAGGCACAAGATGAAGCAGCCGAGATGATTGAGACTGCCAAAGCAACGGTGTCACAAATGATGCAGCAAGCACAGGCAGAAATCGCCGAAAAAGAAGCGCAGTCTAAGGAAGAACTCAATCGACTGAAAACACGCATAGACTACTATTCAAGTCAGATTAATGATGCGGCGCAAACGATTGAAGTCTTACTCAGCAGCGTCAGCCATTTGTAAAGTGATGACAGGCTAACGTAAACACAGGCTACTGAAATCAGCTAAAAGTTTAAAACAAGGAGAAAAAGATGAATATTTTTGCCATAGATTTGGGCAACAAACGCGTTAAGATGAAAAGTGATCGAGGTGAGTATGTCTACCCAGCCTCATATTTGGTGGCTGAAACTGTTACCCGAGGTGTTCTAGGTGGCTGGCAGCTGAAAGGAAACCAGGTCTACGCAGTTGATAAGGAAGACAACCGTTTTGTCTGGGGGACTGAGCTAGATGCCTATCATTTATCAGAAAAAATGATTGATACTTACGGTCGTTCTGGTCGGATTGAGCAGAAAAAAGCTCAGCGTATTTTGGAATTTGCCTTGGGGCGTTTGGCGCTTGATTATAAAGAATCACGGACGAAACCTTTGGTTGTCAACTTAGTCTTGGGTGTGCCGATCACTGACATGCACCAAGACAGTCATACCATTCAGACTTTGAAAGAGCTGATGATTGGCCGCCATTATATCCAAGTTGATGGGGAGGAGCTGATTGTTGAGATTCCTTCTGAAGACTACCTCCTTGTTGTGCCCCAGTACATGGGGACAGCCTTTGAGTTGGCCTATGATGAAGCGATGCACCCCATTGATGCCTTCGCAAATGGGCGAATGGGCATCTTAGACATCGGTGGTGGTACGATTTTAGTCAATACGTCAAATCATCTGAACCCAGCACCGATGGGGGCTGAGCGTTTTGAAGGCGTTCAGACTTTGATTAAACGCATCGCTGAAAAAATCAACTCAACCAAACTCTTCACGATTGAAAGATTGCTCCGAGAAGGCAGTACCAGTGGCAGCTATCTCTATCAACCAAGCCGCAATACAGCGGATTCAAGAGACATTTCGAGTCTGGTCAAAAAAGCCATTGAAGACTATACACGCTTTACGGTCGCGCCCCTGATCACAGAAAATTTTCCTGATATTGAAGATGCGGACTTCATCGTTATGACGGGTGGTGGCGCCAATATTATTGACAAAACAGCCTTGCTTGACGAAATCGGTCAAGCCTACTTTGATCGTCTCGTCTTCATTTCTTCATCTGAGTTGGCCAATGTGCGTGGCTTCTATAAATATGCTGTTTTGAGTTGGAGTGGGTCTAGAGAAATGCCAGCATCAGAAAAGTGTGACACCCCCCTGACTGCGCCGATTATTCCCATGATGACAGAAGAGACGCCAACGCCAGTAGCAAAAGAGACACCAGATTATTCTGACCAGTTGCAACAAGTTCAGAACAATTTGAAGCGACTAAGAGATGAAATTGATCAAGAGACTTAATGGCTATGGATAATTTAAATGCGACCTCATCAAGTCATCGTGATCGGGACCTTGTCAAAAGCGAACGTGATAAAATGTTGTCAGCGATTGCAAGCCTCACCCATTTACTGGGGAGCCATCCGGAACATCAAAAAAATGATGACTACAGGGTGCTTGAACGTGACTTGAGCCAAATCAGAGACCAGTATGTCCAGTCAGCAGATGATTGGATTCAGGCTACTGATCATTTAGAGCAAGTAGAACAAGATAATAGGCAACTCAAGGAAGCCAATAAGGTGCTGGCCAATGACGTATCGGCTGGAACACAAGTTTTTGAACAAAATCAGCAAGAGATTGCGACAAGTCTGCAACAGTTGGCGGTAGAAAAAGAAGGCTTATATCAGACTTTGAACACCATCAAAGCAGCTATCGCCACACAACAAGCTAAGAATGACGCACTTGAACAAGAGCTGAATGCTTTAAAACAAGCCCAACCGTGTCCGCAAGTTCAAGATGAGGCAGAGCAGTTACAGGCTTCGCTCCTGAGCGCCCAAGCAGAGATTGCGGATTTATTCATTCATTTGAAAACATCGGCACCGAAAAAATCGTTGGACACAGTCGCAACAGTCGTCGTAACGAAAAACAGCTAGAATAGGAGGAGTAGCGTGACACATATCAAAAAGCTGGCCAACATGCTCAACTCCAGAGCTTTCCTCTACTGGCTACTCATTATTGGCTTAGGGATTAAGGCGCTGACGATTTACGTTGCGGCGCAACAGATGTTTTACCTTGAGCATATCTTACAGGGCTTTCTGTTGACCGTTCTCATGCCTGTGTTATTAATCGCTGTGCTGATGGGCTTTGCCTCCTTCATTCGGGATAAGCAGTTCTACCAGAGCACTTTAATTGGTATTGCTTGTTTTGGGAGTAGTTTGTTGTTTCTTGGCTTACTTTACTATCGCGTTGAGAAACATTTTGTCTTTTTGCCAGACAAAATCCCCACAGTTAGTAATCTCAGTACGCCAAATGGCAATTTATTTTACCAGATTCGAATTGGGGATTTGATTTTTGTCTCTGATTTTATCATCATCTTGCTCATTCTGCTTAGTGCCGTCATTTTGAATCAACAGACAGGTGCAGTGACTGAAAGCTCAGAAACATTGGTAGAGGGTCAAAAGATATTATCTGCCATAGGTCTTTCTTTAGAGCAGCTAAAGGAAAAATCAGCTGTCCAAACAAGGCGTCTTGCACAAGTCAAAATTAAAAATGAGCAGTTGAAAGCACAACAAGCGACTTTATCACAGCAAAAATCTGACCTTCAAGACAAGTGTCGCAATAGTCAGCCTGAAAGTCAAAAAGAGATTGCCTGTTGTCAAACTGAAAATGCCAATCTTCTGGTCTCATTGAAGAAGTTTGAAGCGCTAAAAAGTCAACTTGAAGTAGCCTATCAGCAAAAAGTGCTCGCCTTACAAGAGCTGAGTGCGCAGCAAGCTGGTCAGGCAGAAGAAATAGCTAACGCAGCTCCACCACAGCAATCGGGAGCAGAAACGCCCACCGAACAAGAAGATAAGGTGCAAAAAGCCAAGCAGATAGCGCAACAAATTTATGAAGAGATGCGGGCGCGTTCGCAGGTGTGCCAGTCTTAGCTAGAAAATTTGATGTTGATGATCCAGATTGAGACAAGTAAAAAACGCCTCAGACACACGCTTGTGGACTGAGGCGTTTTTTTAGTGATTAAAAATATCAAATTTGTAAACTCTATTGATTGTTTTGGCGATAAACATGGCGATATTGAAGTCAATCAGTGAGTGGATAAAGCCACCGATTCCCAAAATCAACAGCAGGGAGACGAGATTTCGACCATCTAGATGGCTAAAACCAGTTGTCAACAGAATATAGACAATGGCGACCTCAGCCAAGGTATGGATTAAAGCAATGACAACATTGAAAATCTGGAATTTGATACCTTCCGTGTAGTCGCGGTGTTTCCAGAGGAAAAGTGAGCCAATAAGGGCGAAAATAACATGGGTCGCAGCACGGAAGGTAATCTCAATCGGTAAACCTGAAATCAAGAAACCAAGCGTCGAGCCAAGTGCGACGATGACCGCAACAACTGGTGAAATCAGCATCCCAATCATAATCGGTACGTGACTAGCAAGCGTGAAGCTGGCAGGCGGAATCACGATTTTGGGCATGACTTGCGGAATGAGAATGGCGAGCGCTGTCAAAAGCGCAGCAGTTGTCAGCATTGATAAGCGTTTGCGTGTCTGATTCATATCGGTTAAATTACCTTTCTGATAAATGGATCGCTCGAAATACCGCGTTCAAGAATGAGTGCAGACCACTCTTTAGCCGTCCAAAGAGAATGGTCACGATAATTCCCGCAAGACTCAATCGTTGTCCCAGGCACATCTGCCCATTCAACGACAGTCACAATGGCTTCTAATGAAGATTTGATGACTTTAGCGATGGCTTCTGATGAATGCTCGCCCCACATAATCATGTGAAAGCCGGTGCGACAACCAAATGGCGAAAAGTCAATCATCCCATCAATGCGATCACGAATGAGACTCGCCATCAGATGCTCGATGGTATGAAGACCAGCAGTTGGGATTTCTTGTTCATTGGGTTGCACCAAACGAACGTCAAAGTTCGTGATGATATCACCTTTAGGACCAGTTTCAGTCCCGATTAAGCGGACATAGGGGGCAAGGACCTTGGTATGGTCGAGTTGGAAAGATTCTACTTCTGCCATAAATTGATTCTCCTTCTTACGCTGGCGCTCTAGCTAAGTGTGGTTGTTTGGATATAGGCTTAATTATACTGTAATGTGAATGTTTTGACAAGAAGAACGGCGTAGAAAATACCATTTCAAATCATTGCAGAAAAATGCTATCTATATTATAATGAAAGCGTGAATTGTTCAGCCTTCATCTGAGTTAATCATCGTATTGCACACGAACTTGAGCTTAGGCTCATATCATAGGAGGAAACACATGACCTTAACAGATACTTACACTCTCAACAATGGTGAAAAAATTCCGGTTGTCGGCTTCGGCACGTGGCAAACACCTGATGGCGATGTCGCTGAGAAATCAGTCATCGAAGCGCTTAAAGCGGGCTACCGTCATCTTGACACGGCGGCTGTCTATAAAAATGAAGCCTCTGTCGGCCGTGGTCTTGCCAATTCTGGTGTGCCACGTGAAGACATCTACGTGACGACAAAAGTTTGGAATACGAACACGACCTACGATGAAACAATCGCTGCGATTGACGAAAGTCTGACGAAACTCGGGTTAGACTACGTTGATTTGTTCCTTATCCATTGGCCAAATCCTGCGCCGATTCGCGAAACAATCGGCTATGAAAAACGCAACGCTGACGTCTGGCGTGCGTTGGAAGCAGGCGTTGCAGCTGGCAAAATCAAGTCTATCGGCATCTCAAACTTCCGCCCACACCACATCGATGCCCTGCTGAAAACGGCGAAAATTCTACCCGTCGTCAACCAACTTTATGTCAACCCGAGCGACCAACAAGAAGAAGTCGTCGCTTATAACAAGGCACACAATATCCTGACACAGGCTTACTCGCCACTCGGGACAGGCGAAGTCCTGAGCGTCCCAGCCTTGGTCGAAATCGCTAACAAACACGGTAAATCACCAGCGCAAATCGCGCTGAAATGGTCGCTACAAAAAGGTTATCTCCCACTACCAAAATCAGTGACTCCAAGTCGGATCGTTGAAAACGGACAACTCTTTGATTTTGAGCTATCCGCTGAAGATATTGCAACGATTGACACCCTCCACGGTGCCACACGTCTGACGAGTGATCCCGATCAAACGAATTTCTAAAATGAGATTGAAAAAAATGCCATTGAAAAAGATGGTGTTTTTTTGTAGTCGCTAGAAAATGAAATAATCAATTTTTTAATGTTATACAATTGAAATATAAAATTCAATGACAGCGCTTTCTTTTCGTGGTATAATTGGGTCAACATAGATTGAGGGGAAATTAAAAAGATTGAAAGGATGGTTTTTATGATGAAAACCAAAGATTTTTCTTTACGTTCCTCTTATTTTATTGGAGAAAATAAGCACAAATGGCGACTTTTTCTAGTGATAGCCAGTTTGCTGATAGGGATTGTACTGCTACCTACGACAACTGTCAAGGCAGATGTTGTCGTTCAAGGCACAAGCCTAACAGATGCTGAGCTGACTTAGTCAATAGACTTCCAGAGGGCTATGAAATAGTTTCAAACGAAAGGTATGAAGCACTTAGCAGGCAACGAGCAGTTACAGGCTTTTTTCACAAATCTCATATTCAAAATTATGGTTGGTCAGATACACTTAATTCTAAACAGTATTATGTAGGGACTGTAGGGAAGAGTTTAAGACTTGAAGCACTCCAATTAACATTTGCTAATATGAAAACGAGTATTTCATATCGTTCGCACGTTCAAAGCATTGGCTGGCAGTCTTGGGGTTCAAACGGGGCTACTACGGGTACCACTGGTCAAGGATTGAGAATGGAGGCTTTTCAAATAACGACTTCAGGAAGATTTGGTGTCTATTATCAAGGACATATGCAAGGAATTGGTTGGGGAGGCTGGATTAGTAGTTCTGAGACTACATTATTTGGTAGTTATATTGGAACAATAGGTCAGTCGAGACGTTTAGAAGCTGTAAGATTTATAATATATGAACAAATGTTTTAAATGAAGGAGGTAAAAACATGAAAAGGAAAGTGACCATATCAGTAATTGCGATGGCTTTCTTGGTTGGCATCGGCTTAAAATTGTCAACTGTGGTGGCAGAAGATGCAGCCAGTGAGGGGAAAGTCGACCCTGTAGCTGATGTCGAAAAAGTAGAGGAAGGAGAAGACTTTAAATTATTCTGGGATACACCCGCAACACCTGGAGCAGAAGGTGTTGCAGAGGAAAATCCTCCTTTGACACAAGAAGAATACGACGACCTAATCAGAAGGCTGCCAAAAGGTGCTAGACTTGTTGGCGATATCAAGGTAATGCCCGGTGTTGTAAAAGATCCAACAAAAGAAACACCAATGCCAGATTAAGGATCTTGTTTAAAAAACGCAACTATGCCCTCTGTTTGAAGAGAGTTAAAACTTGAAAATCTATCAGAATTTGTTATAATGAAATAGAACTCAAGGGAGTAGCAAGCAGTTTTCTGCGCAACTATCGCCATTACGGCCGTGTTTCGGCTCGGTAGTTGCTTAATATGCGAGACTTGTAGCTGTAGCTGCAGGTCTCTTTTTTATCCGCTGTGATTGCTTTTGGCGTATCAGCTAGTCATCTTGAGAACGGAGCTATTGTCAAAAATCAGCCTAGTTTCAGGCGTTATTAAATTAAGTAAGGAGACGATATTGTCAGAGAAAAAACATTATACGCAATCCCCAGAAGAGGTCTTGTTAGATTTGGCAACGACCAAAAAAGGATTGACGTCAACTGAGGCACAGGCACGTCTTACCAAATATGGAAAAAACGAGCTAGATGCTGGCGAGAAAAAAACACTACTCGCTAAATTTTTAGAGCAATTCAAAGATTTGATGATTATCATCTTGATGATTGCGGCGGTTTTATCTGTGGTGACAAGTGGTGGCGAAGATATTAGTGATGCCATCATCATCATGGCGGTTGTCATCATCAATGCCGTTTTCGGTGTCTACCAAGAAGGTAAAGCCGAGGCTGCCATCGATGCCTTGAAATCCATGTCAACACCATCAGCACGTGTCCGTCGTGATGGTCACGTTGAGGAAATTTCATCAGACTTGCTTGTGCCGGGTGATGTCGTATCGCTTGAAGCAGGGGACGTTGTCCCAGCAGATATGCGTTTGCTCGAAGTCAATTCCCTCAAAATCGAAGAAGCTGCTTTGACTGGCGAATCTGTCCCAGTCGAAAAAGACTTAGCTGTTGCCGTTGCTGCGGATGCCGGCATCGGTGACCGTGTCAATATGGCCTATCAAAACTCAAACGTGACTTACGGTCGTGGTTTGGGGGTTGTCGTCGCAACAGGGATGCAAACCGAAGTAGGTAAAATCGCCTCAATGCTCCAAAATGCTGAGGAAACAGATACACCACTCAAACAAAACCTCAACAACTTGTCGAAAATCTTGACTTATGCGATTTTAGTCATTGCAGCAGTGACATTTGTTGTTGGTGTCTTTGTTCAAGGCCACCCACCACTTGAAGAGTTGATGACATCAGTCGCCCTTGCGGTTGCCGCCATTCCAGAAGGCTTACCAGCCATCGTGACGATTGTCCTTGCGCTTGGTACACAAGTCTTATCTAAGAAAAATGCCATTGTCCGTAAATTACCAGCGGTTGAAACACTGGGGTCAACTGAAATTATCGCCTCTGATAAAACTGGGACATTAACCATGAATCAGATGACGGTCGAAAAAGTTTACACCAACGGTCAATTACAAGATGCGACAGATGAGATTGCTTTCGATGATATGACCCTGCGTATCATGAATTTTGCCAATGATACCAAGATTTCACGTGATGGCAAATTAGTCGGTGACCCGACAGAAACAGCACTCGTTCAATACGGGATCGACCATAACTATGACCTGCGCGAGATGTTGAAGGCTGAGCCACGCGTGGCAGAATTACCGTTTGATTCTGACCGTAAACTCATGAGTACCGTTCACAAAATCACGGATGAAGAGTTTCTCGTTGCTGTCAAAGGCGCACCAGACCAACTCCTCAAACGCATTAGCAAGAAAGTCGTGGCTGGGCAAGTTGTGGCCATGACACAGGCTGACCGCGATGACATTCTAGCGCTCAATAAATCGCTCGCCAAACAAGCCCTTCGAGTCTTGATGATGGCTTACAAATATGCGCCTGCCGTGCCTGAGCTTGAAAGCGAAAGCCTTGAAAATGACTTGATTTTCGCTGGTTTGATTGGCATGATTGATCCAGAGCGTAAGGAAGCGGCTGAGGCCGTGCGCGTTGCCAAAGAGGCGGGCATTCGTCCGATTATGATTACCGGCGACCACCAAGACACGGCTGAAGCCATCGCCAAACGTCTGGGCATCATCGACGAAGGCGATACCGAAGACCACGTCTTTACAGGCGCTGAGCTGAATGAACTGAGCGACGAAGATTTCCAAAAAGTGGTGACACAGTACAGCGTTTATGCGCGCGTGTCGCCTGAACATAAGGTTCGTATCGTGAAAGCATGGCAGAACGAAGGTAAAGTCGTTGCCATGACCGGCGACGGTGTCAACGATGCGCCCGCGCTTAAAACGGCGGATATTGGAATTGGTATGGGGATTACCGGCACAGAGGTGTCTAAGGGGGCATCTGATATGGTGCTTGCCGATGACAACTTTGCGACGATTATCGTTGCCGTTGAGGAAGGTCGTAAAGTCTTCTCAAATATTCAAAAAACGATTCAGTACTTGCTTTCTGCCAATACTGCCGAAGTCTTGACGATTTTCCTAGCGACTTTATTTGGTTGGGATGTCTTGCAGCCCGTTCATTTGCTCTGGATTAACCTCGTAACGGATACTTTCCCAGCGATTGCGCTTGGTGTTGAGCCAACTGAACCGGGGATTATGACCCACAAACCACGTGGTCGTAAAGCCAGCTTCTTCTCAGGTGGTGTCTTGTTTGCGACGATTTATCAAGGTCTCTTGCAGGCAGCGCTTGTCCTCGGTGTTTACGGTGCAGCGATTACATGGCCGGTCCACACAGGTGCTGAAATGCACGCGGATGCCTTGACGATGGCCTTTGCGACACTTGGTTTAATTCAATTATTCCATGCCTTCAATGCTAAGTCTGTTTACCAATCTATCCTGACCGTCGGACCATTCCGCAGCAAGACCTTCAACTGGTCAATTTTAGTGTCATTCATCTTGCTCGGTGTAACCATTGTTGTGCCAGGCTTTAATGACATCTTCCACGTGACACATCTTGATGGCTATCAATGGGCGATTGTCCTCGGGGCATCCTTTGCCATGATTGTCATCGTTGAGATTGTCAAAGCTATCCAACGCGCTATGGGATTGGATAAATAATCAAATAGTTTAAAAAGCCTTTGTCTGATTGAAAGTGGACAGAGGTTTTTTGTCAATTTAGTCGCATTTCTAGTATGAGATAAAGTCAGTAAATAAAAAATTAACATTTTATGTAACCATTTTAGTTTTCATTCGTTATATAAGTAAGGAGAGGAGGTAAGCGTGATTATCAGCAAATATGAGCAGATTTTGATGACCTACGCATTAGAAATTCAGCGCTATTTGATCAAAACCGGTGCGAATCCAGCAGATGCACAGGACATTGTCCAAGATGTGTTAGTCAAGCTGATACAGGCTGATATTGTGCTAGCCTCTGATAAGTTACGACCCTGGCTTTATCGGGTAGCGCTGAGCCGATTTTATGACCTCTATCGACGTGAAAAGCGGTATCGGGCACTTTTATCTGAGCAGTTTTATCTGATTTATGGCAATGTCGTTGACTTGGATGACGACAGAAGTTGGCAGCTAGAAAAGGCTTTGCAGGCGCTAACTGATTACCAGTTAGGTCTTGTGACCTTGTATTATGAAGAAGATAAGTCTGTCAAAGCCATCTCAGAGATTTATCAAATTTCTGAGGCTAAGGTTAAGACGGATTTGTATCGCCTACGGCAGCAACTCAAACAAGAAATGGAGCAAAATGATGCAACTAGATGAAAACTTCGACAAGTTGATTAAAAAAGAAAAATGGAAAAAAATCGTTAAGACAATCGCCATTTCATTTGTGACAACGCTTGTTTTATTGTTCATCGGCTATACTGTGAGCAATAGAGGCATGGCCTTGCAATACGAAAAAGCAAAAGAAATGGCCAATATCATAGATATGATTGAGTCTCCTAACCTGATTTCGAGGTCCCAGTATTTGAGCAAAACTGGCTGGGTCACGTCTCAGCTGAAAAGTGAGCGTTTTAAAAACATTGATGGGTACCTAGTCGCAGCGGTACCACTCGAAATCAATTTCAGTCTGTTTGATGTGGGCTATGCCAGGGATCAAAACTCACCGCTCACCATTCCGATTACAAAAACCAAAGACATAGGTGCCTTTAGCCGAGAAAATGGCGAAAAATTGCCGATGTTTTTCAATCCCAAACACAAGCAAAAATCAACTGAACAGGAGGCAAAGCCGACACACGAGGCAAGAACTTTATCTGGACTGAAAAATCATGTCGCAGAAGTTGCTATTTCATTTAAGGAGCCGATGACTTATGCTGAAATTCAGGCTAAACTTCCTGATCATTTACTGATTAACTGGTATTGGTTGGGCATGGCAAGTGACCAACTATCGGTCACGGATACCATTGGCAAAGTCATTGGGCTTAATGCAGATGAAGCTGGTAAATTGGAAGATGAGTCATTGGAGACACCCTCTTCAAGTAGCTGGTCATCTGCCAACTATCCATCTTTTGTGGCAGCCGTAAAAACAGCAGCTGAAAAACGCGGCTATAATGTTGCGGGTATTGACCTCTATCAAGATGCCCTAAAACAGGTCGAAAAATATCCAACTTTAAAAACCGCCAAGTTTGCAGGGCTTATCGTCAGTGGTCGAACGGAAAATCTGGCGAAACTGGATGATTTACCTTTCGTTTATGCAACCAATGTCGGTCTTCAAACTGAAATTCTACCTTATATCCAACCGACGAAATGATTTGAGAACCTTGCTAAATTGGCAAGGTTTTTTGATGTTCAAATTCCCAAGATAAAAAGTTTGACCTTTATTGACTAAAGCGGTATAATAGGATTTAGAGATAGGATATGTCTCTAATCTACTTCTGAAAAAGGAGAACGAAAAACAATGAATATCGAAAAAATGACAACAACGTTACAACAGGCTTTGGCAGAGGCGCAAAAAATTGCGCAAGTTCGCCAACATCAACATATAGAAATCGCCCATCTCTGGAAATTTTTAATCCAACCTGGGCAATTTGCGCATGACTTTTATCAAGATTTAGGACTAGATCTAGTCGGTTTTGAAACTGAAATTGATCAGGAATTAGATAAAATTTCAGTCGTGAGGGGTAGCAATGTCGCTTATGGTCAAAATTTGAGCCAAAATCTGTTTCACTTATTCAGTCAGGCTGAAAAGCTGGCACAAGCTCTAAAAGATGAGTTTCTATCCACTGAGACGGTGCTGTTAGCACTCTTTTCTCAAAGCCATAACCCATTGACCCAATATCTGAAAAGTCATGGCATGACGGAGAAAATGGTCAAGGAAAAAATCGAGAGTATGCGGGGAGGTCGTTCGGTGACGAGTCAAAATCAGGAAGAACAATATGAGGCGCTGAAGAAATACGGCGAGGATCTGGTCGAGAAGGTGCGCGCGGGTAAGATGGATCCGGTGATTGGGCGTGATGAGGAAGTGCGAGATGTCGTGCGGATTTTGTCGCGCAAGACGAAAAATAATCCGATGCTAATCGGTGAACCTGGTGTCGGTAAAACAGCGATTGTAGAGGGTTTGGCGCAACGGATTGTCAAGAAAGATGTGCCGACAAATCTGCAAGATAAGACGATTTTCAGCTTGGATATGGGTGCGCTGATTGCGGGTGCCAAATTCCGTGGCGAGTTTGAGGAACGGCTCAAGGCTGTTTTGAATGAGATTAAGCAGTCCGACGGTCGGATTATCCTCTTTATCGATGAGATTCACACGATTGTTGGTGCGGGTAAAACAGAGGGTTCGATGGATGCGGGCAATCTGCTGAAACCGATGCTGGCACGTGGCGAGTTGCACTTGATTGGGGCGACGACGCTGGATGAATACCGCCAAAACTTCGAGAAAGACAAGGCTTTGGAACGTCGTTTCCAAAAAGTGTTGGTACAAGAGCCGACGGTTGAAGACACGATTTCTATTCTGCGTGGTCTGAAAGATCGCTTTGAAGTCCACCATGGTGTGAAAATTCACGATAATGCCTTGATTGCGGCGGCAACCTTGTCAAATCGCTATATCACGGATCGTTTCTTGCCAGATAAAGCCATTGACCTTGTCGATGAAGCGAGTGCGACGATTCGGGTTGAGATGAATTCTTCACCAACCGAGCTGGATCAAATCACGCGTAAACTCATGCAGCTTGAAATCGAAGAAGAGGCCTTGAAGAAGGAAACGGATGACGGCTCTAAGAAACGGTTGGCGATTTTACAGGAAGAACTTGCCAATACGCGTGAAACAGCCAATGCCTTGAAAATGCGTTGGGAAACTGAAAAAGAGGCAGTGGAAGCCATTCACACCAAACGTGCGGAGTTAGAACAAGCCCGTTTTGATTTGGAAAATGCTGAAAATGACTATAATCTGGAGCAGGCTGCCGTTCTGCGGCATGGTACGATTCCAAAACTGGAAAAAGAAGTGACGGACTTAGAAAATGCCCAAGAAGCAGATGCCAGCAATCACTTGGTTCAAGAATCCGTGACAGATAATGAAATCGCTGAGGTGATTGGTCGTTTGACTGGGATTCCGGTGACCAAACTGGTCGAGGGTGAAAAAGAAAAGCTCTTGCATCTAGCTGACACCTTGCATCAACGTGTCGTAGGTCAAGACGAAGCGGTCAATGCTGTTTCGGATGCGATTATCCGTAGTCGTGCAGGTCTGCAAGACCCTAACAAACCGCTGGGCAGTTTCCTTTTCCTCGGACCGACAGGTGTTGGTAAGACAGAACTGGCTAAGAGCTTAGCAGAAGACTTATTTGACTCCGAGAGCCATATGGTGCGGCTTGACATGAGTGAGTACATGGAAAAACATAGTGTCTCACGTTTGGTCGGGGCACCTCCGGGCTATGTCGGTTATGACGAAGGCGGTCAGCTGACTGAGGCTGTGCGTCGCAATCCTTACACGATTGTCTTACTCGATGAGATTGAAAAAGCCCACCCTGATGTCTTTAACATCTTGCTCCAAGTGCTTGACGACGGTCGATTGACTGATGCTAAGGGTGTTGTGGTTGATTTCAAGAACACCGTCTTGATTATGACATCCAACATTGGCTCACGGACGCTCTTGGATGGCATTGCTGACGATGGGACGCTTGACAATACGACCAAGGAAGCCGTTTTAGACGAACTCAAGTTGCACTTCAAACCTGAGTTCCTCAACCGGATTGATGACACCGTTGTCTTCACGCCGTTGACCTTGTCTGTCGTCAAACAAATTATCGACAAAATCGTCGCGCAACTCTCTGAACGCCTGGTGCATCAAGACATTCGTTTAGAATTAACGACGGAAGCCCTCGATTGGATTGCTAAAAATGCCTATGAACCCGAGTATGGGGCACGCCCGATTAAACGGTTTGTGACGAAGGCGCTTGAAACACCACTTGCGAAAGCACTTGTGGCTGGTGAAGTCTTACCAAATTCTGTGGTTTTGGTTGGTTTGAAAGATGGTGCTTTGGTGTTTGATTTGACGTAAAATAACTCAAAAACCCGCTAACCAGCGGGTTTTTACATGAAAAAGGAAATTTTCTAAAAACTATATATAGTGTTTCGTCGTCTAAATTAGGAACATATAACACAATATATTGTGCTTTTTTCTATTTACAAACCACCTCTTGAGTGGTAGAATATACCTACAATCACTTTTAGAAATGAGAGACACGTTATGATGGTATGGGAAAAAACAGAGGTAGTCGACAACACGATGGAAGTTGTCAAGCGCGATGGTCGCCATTTAAATTTTGAACCGGAGAAAATTTATGATGCCTTGAGAAAAGCTTCTGATGAAATTTTTCCGATGTCACCCGTTCAAGAAGTGAAATTAGAACACTTGACGGACAAAATCGTTGCGACCATTTTTGATCGTTTTGATGATAATATCAAAATTTATGAAATTCAAAATATTGTGGAACACGTTTTGCTGGATGCGAATGAGTACAAATTAGCGGAAGTCTATATTAATTACCGGACACGCCGTGATTTTGAGCGTTCGCAGGCGACAGACATTAACTTTACCATTGATAAGCTAATCAATAAAGAGCAGTCTGTTGTCAATGAAAATGCCAACAAAGACAGTGATGTCTTCAATACACAACGTGACTTGACGGCTGGTATCGTTGGCAAATCGATTGGTTTGAAAATGCTGCCGGCGCATGTGGCGAATGCCCATCAAAAAGGCGATATTCATTTTCATGATTTGGATTATCAGCCTTACGCGCCGATGACCAACTGTTGTTTGGTCGATGTCAAAGGTATGTTGCGTGACGGTTTCAAACTTGGCAATGCGGTCATTGACAGCCCGAAATCAATCCAAACGGCTGCGGCACAAATCTCGCAAATCATCGCCAATGTGGCCTCAAGCCAATACGGTGGCACATCTGTCAACCGCATTGACGAAGTGCTGGCGCCTTACGCAGCGCTTAACTTCGCCAAACACATGAAAGACGCTGAGGAGTGGGTGGCACCTGAAAAACGCGAAGCTTACGCCCGCACGAAGACAGCTAAAGACATCTACGACGCCATGCAAAGTCTGGAGTACGAGATTAATACCTTGTTCACGTCCAATGGTCAAACGCCATTTACAACCTTTGGTTTCGGTCTAGGTGAGGATTGGTATGCGCGCGAAATACAGAAAGCCATTCTTCAAAACCGCATTAAAGGTCTGGGTAAAGAAGGGCGGACAGCCATTTTCCCTAAACTCGTGTTTACCATTAAACGTGGTCTGAACTTGAACGCTGAAGATCCAAACTATGACATCAAAGAACTGGCAGCCGAATGTGCGACAAAACGCATGTACCCAGATATTGTCAGCTACGATAAAATCGTTGAATTGACAGGCTCTTTCAAAGCACCAATGGGTTGCCGCAGTTTCTTGCAAGGTTGGCAAGATGAAAACGGTCAAGATGTCGTCGACGGTCGGATGAACTTGGGCGTTGTCACACTTAACCTGCCACGAATTGCCCTTGAATCCAAAGGCGATAAAGATAAATTCTGGCAAATTTTCTTTGAGCGGATGGCGGTTATGAAAGATGCGCTTGTTTACCGTGTGGAACGCGTCAAAGAAGCAGTGCCTGCCAATGCGCCTATCCTCTATGAAAACGGTGCTTTCGGTAAACGCCTCAGCCGAACAGACTCTGTTAATGAGCTTTTCAAACATCGTCGTGCGACGATTTCTGCGGGGTATATCGGTCTCTATGAAGTCGCAACTGTCTTTTATGGTGGCGAATGGGAAAGTAATCCTGAAGCTAAAGCCTTCACGCTCGATATTTTGCGTGAGATGAAAAAAGCGGCAGGCGACTGGTCTGACGAATATGATTATCACTTCTCAATCTACTCAACACCATCTGAAAGTTTAACTGACCGTTTCTGTCGCCTAGATACTGAAAAATTTGGTGAGATTCAAGACATCACAGATAAAGAATACTATACTAACTCATTCCATTATGATGTCCGTAAAAATCCAACACCATTTGAAAAATTAGACTTTGAAAAAGACTATCCAGTTTATGCGAGTGGCGGTTTCATCCACTACTGTGAATATCCAGTCCTCCAACAAAATCCCAAAGCTCTGGAAGCTGTTTGGGATTACGCCTATGATCGTGTGGGCTACCTTGGTACCAACACACCGATTGATCACTGTTATGAATGTCACTTTGAGGGCGATTTCACGCCAACTGAACGTGGATTCCAATGTCCAAACTGTGGCAACAGCGACCCGAAAACAGTTGATGTGGTCAAACGGACTTGTGGTTATCTTGGTAATCCACAAGCACGTCCAATGGTCAAAGGTCGTCACAAAGAAATTTCATCACGTGTGAAACACATGAATGGCTCAGTCGGTCATTTGTCAAACGGCGATGATTTGGAAAGTGTTGCGATTGATTCAGCTAAGTCGCCTTTCTTTCAAAAATAAAAAATGAAATAAGATGTGGGTACCTCTAAAAACTGCTTTTGCTCCTGCGATGACTCGTCGCCTGAAGTACTTTGTGACTTTTGCGTTAATTTTTCTAGCGCTAGGCATTGCGACAAGGCTTGCTACTGCAAGGTGCGGCGTAATAACGATGCGATAGGGAAATGTAGCCAAAAGTGGCAAATCTGAGTTTTTAGAAGTGCCCATATATCAATCATGAACAAAAGCCGACAAGTTCGGCTTTTTTTGGTATAATGTTGTCATGCAGAAAATTCTGGAAATAAAAAATTTAACGTATCAATACGAAGAAGCAAGCGATATTTACGCCGTAAATGACGTGTCTTTTGAGGTGCTTCGTGGCGAGTGGGTGTCGATTATCGGGCGCAATGGTTCTGGGAAATCGACAACGGCACGCTTAATAGATGGTCTGATGGCAGCGACCTCAGGCGAGATTATCATCGATGGGCAGACTTTAACGGCAGAAAATGTTTGGGCTTTGCGCCAAAAAATTGGCATGGTTTTCCAAAACCCTGACAATCAATTTGTCGGCTCAACTGTTGAGGACGATGTCGCTTTTGGGATGGAGAATCATGGTGTGCCACGTGAGGAAATGTTGACACGGGTACAAGCTGCACTAGAACGTGTCAATATGGCAGACTTCAAAACGAAGGAACCCGCTCGTCTGTCGGGTGGTCAAAAACAACGAGTTGCCATTGCAGGGATCGTTGCTTTGCGTCCTGACATCATTATCCTTGATGAGGCGACGTCTATGCTCGATCCAAAAGGCAGACTGGAAATCATTCGAGTTGTCCGTGAAATCAAGGAACAGTATGGTTTGACCGTGATTTCGATTACGCATGATTTAGACGAGGCGAGTTTGTCTGATAAAATCATCGTCATGAAAGACGGTAAGATTGAGCAGATTGCAACACCAGATGTCCTGTTTTTAAATGACAATCTGGTCGATATTGGTCTGGACGTGCCTTTTTCAGCCAATGTCGCAAGAGAATTGCGCCAAAATGGCTTGCAGATTCCCGAAAAATATTATACAGAAAGTGAGTTGGCTGACTTCTTATGGCAATCTCTTTTGACAAAGTAACTTATACCTACCAGCCCAACACACCTTTTGAAAGCCGGGCTTTGTTTGATATTGACCTAGAGGTGGCAGATGGGAGTTTCACAGCGCTTGTGGGGCATACAGGTTCTGGCAAATCAACCTTATTACAGCACTTAAATGCCTTGTTGCTTCCGACTTCGGGCACAGTCACAGTCGGTGAAACCGTGATTCAGCCTGACAGTAAGGCAAAAGCCATCAAGCCTGTTCGCCAAAAAGTCGGGGTTGTGTTTCAATTTCCTGAGACCCAGTTATTTGACGAGACGGTTTTAAAAGATGTCGCTTTTGGCCCACAAAACTTTGGTGTGTCGAAAGAAGATGCCCAAGCCATTGCGCGTGAAAAATTGCATCTTGTTGGGATTTCTGATGAGCTGTTTGAACGCTCACCTTTTGAGCTTTCAGGGGGTCAGATGCGCCGTGTGGCGATTGCTGGTATCCTAGCGATGAACCCGAGCGTTCTTGTCCTAGATGAGCCGACTGCGGGTCTTGACCCCAAAGCGCGGATTGACATGATGCGCTTGTTTGAAACGATTCATGCTTCTGGTGTGACGACGATTTTGGTGACGCATCTTATGGATGATGTGGCAGATTATGCCGATACCATGTACGTTCTGGAAAAAGGTCGCATCGTCAAATCGGGTAAACCGCAGGATTTGTTTCAGGATGTCGCTTTTATGACTGCGCATCAACTCGGTGTGCCAAAAGCGACGCGGTTTGCGCTACTTTTACAGGAGCGGGGGCAGCATTTTGAGCACTTGCCGATTACACGTCCGGCGCTCGTTGAGATGATTAGGGAGGCGGCAAATCATGGATAAACTGATTATTGGTCGCTATATTCCGGGGTCTTCAATCATTCATCGCCTAGACCCGCGCAGCAAGCTCCTTGCCATGTTTGCCTTTGTTTTCATCATCTTTCTGGCAAATGATGCGATGGGCTACGGCATTCTGACCGTTTTTACCTTTTTCGGTGTGGCACTGAGCCGGATCAAACTCTCCTATTTCCTTAAAGGCTTGCGCCCCATGTTAGGCTTGATCTTGTTTACGGTCATTTTCCAAATGCTTTTCACAACAGGTGGAGAAGTCCTCTTTCAAATCTGGATTTTAAAAATTACGACTTACTCGCTGGAAAATGCCTTTTACATCTTCATGCGGTTTGTCTTGATTATCTTCATGTCAACGCTATTGACGTTGACGACCCCACCTCTGACTTTAGCAGATGGGATTGAAACAGGGCTTGCGCCTTTAAAAAAAATCAAGGTGCCCGTTCATGAAATCGGACTGATGTTGTCCATTTCCTTGCGATTCATTCCAACGCTGATGGATGATACGACGATGATTATGAATGCCCAAAAGTCACGGGGCATGGATTTTGGTGAGGGTAACTTGGTTCAAAAAGTCAAATCGGTCATTCCGATTTTGATTCCGCTGTTCGTCTCAAGTTTTAGACGGGCAGATGATTTAGCCGTTGCCATGGAAAGCCGTGGCTATCAAGGCGGAGAAGGGCGCAGTAAATATCGCGTGCTCAAATGGCAGCGTTCTGATACCATGCTCTTACTCAGTTTGGTGGTCGTTGCGGCTATTCTGGTCGCATGGAACCTATTGAAATAGATAGTATCACACACCTAAGGGAGAAAACAATGACGAACAAAATGACAGCACAAGAAATTATCCAATTTATCGGGAATGCTGAGAAAAAAACAGCGGTGAAAGTGACTTTCGAGGGAGCCTTAGCGGGTGCTAAGCCTGAATCGGTCGTTCAACTTGGCAATGTTTTGTTTGGTGACTGGGCGGAAATTGCGCCGCTTCTGGTCAATTTGACTGAAAATAAGGATTATATCGTTGAGCAAGACGGGCGAAATTCTGCGGTGCCTTTGCTGGATAAACGTGAAATTAATGCGCGAATTGAGCCGGGTGCTGTGATTCGTGACCAAGTCGAAATTGGCGATAATGCCGTGATTATGATGGGTGCAGTGATTAATATCGGCGCTGAAATTGGTGCGGGGACGATGATTGACATGGGTGCGATTTTAGGCGGCCGTGCCATTGTCGGCGAGAACTCACATATCGGTGCGGGTGCTGTGCTTGCGGGGGTGATTGAGCCTGCGAGTGCTGAACCTGTTCGTGTGGGGGATAACGTCCTAGTCGGTGCTAACGCCGTGGTCATTGAGGGTGTTCAAGTTGGCAATGGGGCTGTTGTTGCGGCGGGTGCTATCGTCACACAAGATGTGCCTGAAAATGTTGTCGTGGCAGGCGTTCCTGCGCGCGTGATTAAGAAAATTGATGAGAAGACCAAGCAGAAAACAGCACTTGAAGAGGCGTTGAGAACACTTTAACTTTAAGATAGTCCCTTTATTAGCAGATAAGTGGTGAAAAGATGTTAGATTTAATCAAAATTCGCAGGGAGCTCCATCAGATTCCCGAAATTGGTTTGGCAGAATTTGAGACGCAGGCCTATCTCATGGCACAAATCCGTGAGTTGACTGCGGACAAATCCTTCGTTGACATTAAAACTTGGCAGACAGGGATTGTCGTCAAGCTCAATGGTTTTGCGCCTGACAAGACAATCGCTTGGCGGACGGATATTGACGGCTTGCCGATTGTCGAAGACACGGGCCTGACTTTTGCCTCGCGCCATGAAGGTCGGATGCACGCTTGCGGTCATGATATGCACATGACCCTAGCGCTTGGCGTTTTGGAGACTATGCTTGCAACCCAACCGAAAAATAATCTGATTTTTCTTTTCCAGCCAGCTGAGGAAAATGAAGCTGGTGGGATGCTCATGTATGAAGCTGGCGTCTTTGATGGCGACTGGCGACCTGATGAATTTTATGCGCTTCATGTCAGACCTGATCTCAAAGTTGGTGACATTGCGACCAATACCCATACCTTGTTTGCGGGAACTTGTGAGGTTAAGATTCACTTTAAGGGAACTGGTGGTCACGCTGCCTTTCCCCATCAAGCCCATGATGCGCTGGTTGCCGCCAGTTATTTCATCACACAAGTTCAGACCATTGTCAGCCGGAATGTCGACCCGATTGAAGGGGCAGTCGTGACTTTTGGTAGCCTCCATGCGGGGACAACAAATAATGTGATTGCAGAAACGGCTTTTCTTCATGGGACGATTCGGACCTTAACTCAGGAAATGAATCAGTTGACCCAAAAAAGAATCAGAGCCATTGCAGAAGGTGTTGCCCTGAGCTTTGGTCTGGCAGTTGACATTGAGCTTAAACAAGGCGGTTATCTGCCAGTCGAAAATCATCCTGAGTTGGCGCAGGACTTGATGACCTTCTTTGATGCGCGAGATGGCGTGAATTTGATTGACATCGCGCCAGCCATGACAGGGGAAGATTTCGGTTATATCCTGTCGAAAATTCCTGGCGTCATGTGTTGGTTAGGCATTGACACGCCTTATGCGCTACACCACCCTAAAATGTCGCCCAATGAAGCGGCGCTTGATTTTGGGGTAAAGCAAATTTCAGCTTTTTTAAAAACAAAAGTTGGCTAAAATTAGCCAACTTTTTTATTTTTGATGATAGTCTAGTTTTATTGGATGTTTGGCATCATCAGCTTCATCAATTTCACCATCACTACGCCCCCGCAAGTCCTTAGTAATCTTAAAGTAGCTAGGCACGAGGATAATGACACTCCCAATCCAAGCGGCAGGACTTGAAAAGAGGACGCCAATCAAGCCGACGGTAACGAGGCTCAGCACGGAAACCCCAGCCCGCATGACAAGTTCTGCCATGCCTGCTAAGGTCGGCACTAAACTGTTGCCATAGCCTTGAATGAAAGACCTCACAACGAAGAGAATGGCTAAAATCCAATAAAAGAGACCATTGACCAAGTAATACTCGAAAGCGAGGTGGATGATTTTCGTCTCGCTGTGGCTGATGAAAAGGCCGGAGAAGAAGCGGTTAAAGATGATGAGGCCGGCGGCAAAGACGATGCCCCAGAGGACATCGATAATCACGGCGTGTTTGAGCCCGATGAGCATGCGCTTGTATTGGCGCGCACCGAAGTTTTGCGCGGTAAAGGTCGTCACGGCAAGGCCAAGACTAATCATGGGCAACATGGCCAGCTGATCAATCTGCCGACCAATGGCTTGCATGGCGACCACATCAGTTCCCAGTTTATTGAGTACGATTTGCAAGGTCAGGCTACCGATGGCGATGATGCTAGACTGGAAACCCATGGGATAGCCAAGCGCGGCATGTTTGGTAATCTCTTTTTTGTCAAACTTAAAGTGCTGCTTGTGCAGATGGAGCATGGGTACTTTCAGCTTGATATAGATGACCAAAAAGACCACAGAGAAAGCCTGAGCGATAATCGTCGCAATCCCAGCCCCAAAGACATCAGCATGGAGACCGAGGATAAAGACGAACTCTAAAATAATATTGAGAATGGTCGAGATGATCAGGGCAATCAAAGGTGTCCGCGAGTCGCCTATCGCCCGTAGGACGTTGGAGAGGTAGTTAAACAGAACGGTAAAGACCATCCCGCCAAAGATAGCTTTCAGGAAGTCGTGAGCATCTGTGATGAGCTCAGGAGGCGTCTGCATAATCTCGAGCAAAGGTCGCGCCATGGTATAGGCGATGATGGTTAGAATCAGTGCCGTAATCAGCGTGAGAAAAAGGCCGATGGCAAAGGAGTGTTTGACACCGTCGGCGTCATTTGCGCCGAAGCGTTGAGAGATGATAATGGCAAAACCACTGGTAATCCCAATTGCAAAGCCCATAATCAAGAAATTCAGGGCACTCGTCGCTCCAACGGCAGCAAAAGCCTCCTTGCCGAGGGTATGTCCAACGATAATGGCATCAATAAAGTTATAAAAAAGTTGGAATAAATTACCCAGAAGCAATGGTAATGTGAAGAGCAGGATAACTTTTATCGGCTTGCCTTTGGTTAAATCTATCATGATAAGTTGCAAAATCTAGCTTGTTATCAAAACAGCAGCTCACTTTGCATCGTCCTTTCTTTTGAAACCGTTTTCTGTGTGACAGTTATAGTTTAACACAAAAAGACGATTTCGCAAGAAATCGTCTCGTGTTATGAGCAACTAATAATTATTTAGTTACGTTGACAGCTTGTAAACCGCGAGCGCCATCTTCAACGTCGTAGTTGACTGCTTGACCTTCTTCAAGTGTTTTGAAACCGTCAGTTTGAATCGCTGAGAAATGTACGAAAACGTCTTTTCCGTCTTGACCAGTGATGAAACCGAAACCTTTTTCAGCGTTAAACCATTTAACTGTACCTTGTGCCATTTTGAATCTCCTTCGCCCCTTGGGGGCATTTTAATTTTGTGTAATTCTGAAACTGCTTAGAAAGGATGAAACAAAATGAACCAAACTTTTTAAATCGTATACAAACTACTTCTTTATGGTATCATAAAAGATATGAAAAAGAAAGCGGAAATTCGCAAAAAGATGAAATTGGCCTTAAAAACGTTTGATTCTTCTGACAAACAGAGGCAAACTCAGGCGATTATGACCCAATTTCTGGCATCAGACCTGTATCAGCAAGCAGAAACGATTGCAGCTTTCATGCCCATGTCTTTTGAATTTGACATGACAGGGCTTTTAGCAGATACGACCAAACGGCTTGTCATTCCTAAAACCTTGCCCCAGCGACAGATGATTTTCACGGATTATGATGAAAATGCGCTTTTTCTCACGCCTTTTGGTGTTAGAGAGAGCAAGTCTGATATTGCAGTCACCCCAGATTTGATTATCGTGCCAGGTTTGGCGTGGACAGCTGACGGTTACCGTATCGGCTATGGTGGTGGTTATTATGATCGCTACTTGGCTGATTTTACAGGTCAAACGGTCAGTTTTGTTTATGATTTTCAGATGCTTCCTACCATAGAAAGAAACAAGTTCGATATCCCAGTCAGACA
The DNA here is from genome assembly GCF_002260845.1 of Pseudolactococcus reticulitermitis. Classification (GTDB taxonomy): domain Bacteria; phylum Bacillota; class Bacilli; order Lactobacillales; family Streptococcaceae; genus Pseudolactococcus; species Pseudolactococcus reticulitermitis. The sequence goes on from NZ_BEDT01000004.1 coordinate 161,650, forward strand.
CATTTTTAAGGTATAATAAAAGCATGACTAATTTTCAAAAAGAATTCCGTCGCTATCCGGCGACTTATAGTTTAGCAGCCATCACGCTCGGGGTCTGGCTCTCCCAGTTTTTGGCAAATGGTGCACAGGCGACAGATTTCATCAACCTCTTTCATTTCGGTGCCTTGTTTGGCCCAGATATTATTGAGCATCCTAGCCATATTTGGCGGCTGGTAACGCCGATTTTTGTTCATATCGGATGGGAACATTTTTTGCTCAACTTTTTTTCGCTGATTTTTATCGGTCGGCAGATTGAAGGTGTGTTTAGTAGCCGCCGATTTTTTGCCATCTATCTCCTATCTGGCATCTATGGTAACATCTTAACCTTCTTCATTCATCCAGATACTTTGTCAGCGGGGGCATCCACCTCCCTTTTCGGTATCTTTGCGGCTATGGCAATGTTGGGCTATCTGACTAAAAATCCTTCTTTTCAGGCAGTCGGCAAGCAATTTGCGATTTTAATTATTGCCAATTTGGCGATTAATCTCTTTCAGCCAGGCGTTAGTATGATCGGTCACATCGGTGGTGCACTTGGCGGTGTCCTGTTGGCTGCGCCTTTTGCCCCGAAAATCTTACAGTCTAAGATTTCAGAGACACAGAAAATAACATTTTTCGCCATCTACCTTGTATCAGCGGTCTTAATGGTTGTGCTCACGATTATGGGCTAACTTGATTTTAAATGGATGACTTAACAAAAACGACGTAAACCAGGAGTTGCGTCGCTTTTTTTGAATCAGATGAGGAGAAGCATCCCTAAAATTTACCTTGTGAATAAAATAATTAATAGTTTTGTTTGTAAAACGCTTGCAAAAATGAAAATTAAATGATATTATATTGGTATAGACCACTGAAAGCGTTTGCTGAAAAGGTCGAGATACAGTGTTATCTGAGTTGCCTAACAATCGTTAAAAACTATATGATATTGTATCGAAAAATTAATTGGGTGTCGGTCATGATGATTGATTGTATACGTTGGATACCGGTATATAGGGCTTCTAGCTTCGTTTTCTGTTGCATTTATAACTATATATTTTTATTCAAAAAATGCTTGCAAAATATTATGTTCCATGTTAATATAATTGAGTAGGTGATTTGTATGCGGTTTCAAAAAAACATGACAAGTTATCCACGTATTTATTTTATTGTTAGAAAAATTTATCGAAGAAAGGAGAAACATGGACGACGCACAGATGGCAGTCATTATGCCTTTGATTATGTATGGTGGAGAAGCGAAATCTTCAGCAGTTGAAGCGATTCGTGCAGCTAAAGAAGGCAACTTCGAAAAAGCTGATGAACGTATCGAAGCAGCTAGCAAAGCAATCGTGGAAGCCCACCATGGTCAAACGGAATTATTGACTAAGGCTGCAAATGGTGAAGATGTACCGGTATCTATTTACATGGTACATGCCCAAGACCATTTGATGACAGGTATTGCATTCGTTGATTTGGCAAAAGAAATCATCGAATTATACAAAGTTGTTAAAAATGAAAAATAATGCTGACAAGCTGTCACGTTTATTTTAATTTTAGGAAATTTGATTAAGGCTTAACCCTTAATCGTAAAAGGAAGGAATTATTTATGAATGCATTGCAACAGTGGATGGAGAAACATCTCGTCCCAGTAGCGGCTAAAATTGGCTCGCAAAAACATTTAGTTGCTCTTCGTGATTCGTTCGTTGGGATGTTGCCAGCGACGATGGTAGGGGCGATGGCAACATTGGTATCAGTACTGATTGGTACCGTACCAAGTGCCGTCCAACAATTTGTTCAACGTAGCGCTTCTGATGGCTCTTGGACACTTTCGGACAAACCAGTTTTTGAACAAATCGCTGGTATTTCAGGCCTTGTCAGCCAAGGGACATTGACAATTATCGGTCTTATTTTCGCTTTTTCATGGGGTTATAACCTGTCAAAAGCTTACAAAGTCAATGAACTCGCAGGTGGTATCGTAGGGGTTGCAGCTCTCGTTTCAGGTCTGCCAAACATTATCGGTATCGCAACAGCTGGCCTTTCTGAAAAAGCAATGGAAACTGTTAATGCCAACATTGCTGCGCAAGGGATTGCAACTTGGAAAATGGGTCTTTCAGCAGGCCAATTGGACGCTGGTGCTTACTTCACTGTTATCATCATGGGTGCCCTTGCCGTTATCCTTTATGCAAAATTGATGCTTGCTGATATCACTATCAAAATGCCAGATTCAGTACCACCAGCAGTCTCTAAAGCTTTCTTGGCCATCATCCCAACAATCGTTGCGGTTTATGTTGTGTCAATCATTTACTACTTCATCAAAGTATGGACTGGTAACGACTTAATCTTCTTGATCAGCAAATACATCGCTGAGCCATTCCAAGCCTTGTCACAATCTATCGTTTCAGTATTGATCGTGACGTTCTTCGTCTCACTCTTCTGGTTCTTCGGTATCCACGGGACAAACGTATTGGGCGCTGTACTCGATGGTATCTGGCAACCACTTCAACTTGCTAACAATGAAGTTTACAGCAAAGTTGGTTTGCAAGGGGTTAAAGACCTCATTGCTAAAGGTGCAACAGACAAAGCACACGCTGTCGATGGTAAATTCGTTACCCTCTGGGTACGTGGGTCATGGGATGCCTTTGCATGGTTTGGTGGTACTGCCGGTACAATCACACTGATCATTGCCATTCTTTGGTTCTCTAAACGTGAAGACTACAAAACAGTTGCGAAACTTTCTATCGCACCAGGTCTCTTCAACATCAATGAACCAGTTATGTTCGGTATGCCGTTGGTATTGAACTCACTCTTCTTTATCCCACTTTTACTTGCACCAATGGTATCAGTAACCATTGCCTATGTCGCAACTGCATTGCACTTGGTTTCACCAGTTGTCTTGCCAGTGCCATGGGTAACACCACCATTTATCAATGCCTTCATGGCAACTGGTTTCGACTGGCGCGCAATCGTTGTAACAGCAGTTACATTCGTCGCATCATTCGCAATCTGGTTCCCATTTGTAATCGCAGCGAACGCAATGGAAGAAGAAGCTTAAGATAAGTCTCACTTTGTTGAGCTTATGCTCGAAGAAGACGGCGAAAGTCGTCTTTTTCTATTAAAAATGATAAAATAGTATGATAGTGTATTATATCTACAAAAAGAAAGAGGTATCACATGATCGTCGTAAATATGGCAATGAAACAAGATGATGTTATCGCAATTTTAGAGGCAAATGGCTATAAGTTTGTAGAGAAAAAAGGCATTCGTCTCTTTTTCGAAGTAGCTGGTGATTTGGCAGCGAAAGCAACAGAAGCTAAAACGCTAATTAAAGCGCAACCGTGGGGCATGGCGCTGTACTTCAACGTAGAGGTGGTTAAATAATGTTGCAAAAATGGGGATGGGCTTTCATCAGTTTAGCCTTGCTAATTTTTATCTCAACGCTGCAAGGCAAAGGCGTCTTTTTGATTGTCAGCATTTTGTTGTTCGCGCTTGGCCTTGGCATGGTCATTGTGGGTGGTAAAAAAGATAAATCAGATCAAAACGGAGAGCCTAAGTAATGGAAATTATCAGAACCTTAAAGGTACCGCGCCAATTTATTTTTGATAAAATAATCGAATCTGGTCTCTATGATATCGAAAAAAATACGGGTAAGCGGCCTAAAATCTCAAGTTTGACTGGCTTTGAATACAAGAAAAAATTTGGTGCCAAACAAAATCAGGCAGGTAGAATCATCTTTGATGACGTGCTAGAGCCTTCAGTCTATGCGTTTACAACAAAGACGATTAGAAATACGTTTGTGACACGTTGGGAATTGCACAAGATTGATGACACGACAACGGAAGTTGTCATTTCAGAAACACTGGAATCACACGGATTCTTCCAAAATCTCAATGATATGATGATGCAAATTGGTCTGGGCTGGCTTAAAAAACGTCAAATGAAAGCTATCTTGAATAACATTCTCGCAGCTTATAATGGTAAATAATAATATATATAGTTTTATGCGTGTTTATTATTTAAAAATAAGAAAAAAGTCAACCAATAGTTGACTTTTTCTGTAAATAACTATATACTTTAACTATAAAGAATAAGGAGATTGAACATGGAACATCAAAAATTAACAGCGTTTCCAAGTGATTTTCTTTGGGGGAGCGCATCAGCTGCCTACCAAATTGAGGGCGCTTACGATGAAGACGGCAAAGGTCTGTCAGTCTGGGATAATTTTGTTCGCATTCCTGGCAAAACATTTAAAGGCACAAATGGGGATATTGCAGTCGATCATTATCACCGTTACCAAGAAGACGTCAAACTCATGGCTGATATGGGCATGAAAGCCTACCGTTTCTCAATCGCCTGGACACGTATTTTTCCAAACGGGACGGGTGAAGTCAATCAAGCTGGGCTGAAATTCTACAGTGATTTGATCGACGATTTGCTGGCAAATGGGATTGAACCACTGGTCACGATTTATCACTGGGATTTACCACAAGCCCTCCAAGATGCTTATGGTGGCTGGGAATCACGTCAAATCATTCCAGATTTTGTGAACTATGCTGAGACTTTGTTTAAAGCCTATGGTGATCGTGTGAAATACTGGGTGTCGCTCAATGAACAAAATATTTTCACACACATGGGCTGGCAAATTGCCACACACCCACCGGGTAAAAAAGACCCTAAACTTTTCTATCAAGTTAACCACCATGCCAATCTCGCCAATGCTGCGGTCATCAATAAATTCCATGAGATGGGCATTGCCGGTAAAATTGGGCCATCATTTGCCTACACACCACAGTATGCGATTGATTCAAACCCGCTCAATGTTTTGGCGGCTGAAAATGCTGAAGAAATGATGGCGCATTTCTGGATGGATGTCTATGTCTATGGCGAATATCCAATCGTTGCCCTCAATTATCTGAAGGAACTGGGCATTGCACCAACTTTTGAAGCTGGTGATGCTGAATTGCTCAAATCTGCTAAACCAGACTTCATGGGCTTGAATTTCTATCAAACAGCGACCAATGCTTGGAATCCAGTCGTTGGTGGCGTTGAAAACAAAGACAGCTATCAAATGAACACGACAGGTAAAAAAGGTACCTCTCAAGATTCTGGTATTCCAGGCTTGCAAAAAACGGTGACCAATCCATTTGTCGAAACGACTAACTGGGATTGGACGATTGATCCGATTGGTCTGCGGATTGCCTTGCGCCGCATTGCCTCACGTTATCGCTTGCCAGTCCTGATTACTGAAAATGGCTTGGGCGAGTACGACAAACTTGAAGACGGTCAAATTCACGATGATTACCGGATTGACTTTTTGAAAAAACACGTCCTAGCCATCAAAGAAGCGATTTCTGATGGCGTTGATGTCATTGGCTACACAACTTGGAGCTACACAGACCTGCTGAGCTGGCTCAACGGCTACCAAAAACGCTACGGTTTTGTTTACGTGGACCAAGACGAAACGATGACGGGCTCGCTGAAACGCATTCCGAAAGATTCTTACTACTGGTACAAAGACGTTATCGCAAGCAATGGCGATGATGAAAATTTGCTGAAATAAAACAAAAAAGAGTTCTCATCAGAACTCTTTTTTTGTAGTTGAGACCCCGAAAGATTTATCTGGGCCATCATCTTATGGCGTCTCTTGATTGAAAATTTCTGTTGCTTGTGAGATGCGTTGATTATATTCAAGAATTTGCTTGTACTCTTCTTTAGATAACTCTTGATGAATATCAAGAAGCCGTGCTAGCATTTCTAAACGCCATGTTGACAAAGTGATAATTTCATCATTAACTTCGATATCGTAAGGATCTTGTTCAAAAACCTCCACCAAGTTTTCATAGTCATCGGCAAGTATCCCATAGAGAGTTAAAAATTCTTCAGGCGTCATCTCTTTAATCGGTTTATAGGGCAAATTATCTATCTTGAGATCATAACTCATGGCAGGCTTTGCCTCTGGTTCAATCTTACTGATTAAATAGAAGGTGCCAATCGTAATGACAAGACTGAGGACAATGGTCAGACCGCCCAGAACGATGCCGACAATCGGAAAATATTTACTGATATTTTGACGGTTAGCCTTGACAAGGCAAACCGTCAAAAATAATCGCTAAAATCCCCATCACAATTGAGATGAGATTAATAAAGGGAATCCAGCTACCAAGGATAGCAAGAATACCTAAAACTAGGGCAGCGATAGACAAACCAGTTGCGTGTGGGGTTGTAGTTGGTATTGTTGCTTGATCCAGATAATTCTGTTGATTTGAAAAATTGTCAGACATTTTTTTCCTTTTCAGAGATTTTAGGGGAGAGAAAATGAGTAAGTTTTCATAAGTTGAAAGTGTTTTTTCAGGTCAATCCATCGTCTACCTAGATTTAAGAAAGTGAACGACTATTTAAGTTATTATAACATATTTTGATTTATTTTAAAAATAGTTATGCAACCGCTTTCTTTTTAGGCGGATGTATGTTATAAATAAGAGTAGAGAAAATAGGGGATATAAATGATGATCAGGATGGATAGCCTTGACTGTGTCAAATCGGTACGGCTAAGTTGTTCTTCTGATTCGGAGTCTTAAGTTAGTGAAACAAGGCTGAATGCCTTTGTTATCTATAAGGTTTAGGAAGTTTTTGAAAGGAGTGATACCAATAATTGATGAGGCTTGTTGCGTGAAACAAGTCCTAAGGAAAAGATGTCTTTTGCAAATTTGCATCTGTGAAATGCTGGACGTTTATGCAAACGTTTGCGTTTAAAAAGGGGAGGTGATCTATTTGGCGGTAAAATGACACAATCGCTTTCAGAATTTATTTACTTTTAACAAACTGCCGGCGTTTCGGCGCCTTGGTGTTAGGAAAAGCATGTGACACACCGAGGCAGTCGCTCAACATCTTAATAAGGGAGAAAGATGGTTAATCAATTTAAAAAAATCAATCGAAAAATAAAAATAGCTGCGATTTCGTTGCTTTCGCTTGGGTTATTGGGGACATTCTCAGGCGTTCAACCCCATGTTCCAATTGCTTCGCCGTTTCCTGCAGAATTTTCGCTAGGGCATGCCAATGCTGCAACGCTCAGCAATACCTATGCGACAGCTGCGAATGCCGATTTAAAAACTGCAACCACCAGCAATTATTTTGCACCATTTGATGCGAAATGGGCCTATACTGCGGGTGACTTAGGGGCAAACTATACAACGAGTGGCACAACGCTCAAAGTCTGGGCGCCTACGGCAACGAGTGTTAAAGTCATCAGTTATGGCAAATCAGGGAGCAATGCCACAGCACCACAAGTTGCAACCTATACCATGACGCGGGGGACAGTTGCCAATCCATCAGATTTGACTAAAAATACAATCGGGGTCTGGGCGGTGACAATGCCAGGTGACCAAAACGGTCTGGTCTATACCTATCAATTAACTTTTGGCAATGGCACGATAAGTGACTATGCTGGCAATTATGGTGCGGTAAATGGCACATCGACAACGATGACGACCCAAGATCCTTACAGCATTGCGACGGTTTCAGGCGGACTTCGCTCAGTTGTCGTATCGCCTGCAAGTGTCACACCAAGTGGTTTTGCCGTGAAACAAGGAACAGAGGCGACTTGGCGACAAGCAAGCTCAACGCAAGCGGTGATTGACGAGATTCATATCAAAAACTTTACAAACTCGCCGACTTCTGGGGTTACACCAGCTTATAGCGGGAAATTCTTAGGTGTTGCCCAAACCGGCACGACCAACCCCAATACGGGTCTGACCACGGGTTTGAGCTATGAGAAAGCGTTAGGGGTCAACTATCTCCAAATTTTACCGATGTATGATTTTGCCAGTATTTCTGATACTGGACTTGCAAGTCCGACGTTCCCAAGCGTTTATAATTGGGGCTACGATCCATTGAACTATAACGTGCCAGAAGGTTCCTATGCGACAAGCGTGACGAATCCCAATACGCGACTGAATGAAATGAAAACGATGGTCCAAGCGATTCATAATCAGGGCATGGGTGTCGTTATGGATGTGGTCTACAATCACGTCTATGATCAAGCCACTTCGAGTTTTGAGAAGACGCAACCCGGCTATTATTTCCGTCGGTCTTCCACAACAGGCTGCGGTAATGATACAGCGACCAATCATCTGATGTTCCGTCAATTTATTTTGAACTCGATTAAGTATTATACCTTGAATTATGGGATAGATGGCTACCGTTTTGATATTATGGCGAGTTTTGATAAAGATACGATGAATGCCATTCGTGCCATGCTCAACACCATTGATCCACATATCTTGACTTACGGTGAGGGCTGGTATATGGGAACAGATGTGCCTGATGATCAGAAAGTCGATGTGTCGAAAGCTGTTCAGACCCCGGGCATTGGTTATTTTAACAATGGCGAACGGGATACCATCCAAAATTTTGTTGCTGGGGATCAGAACAGTTCTGGCCTTCTTCTGAGTGCCATCCGTGGCTCTGGTGATGGTCTGATGCAGTATGGCACACCTGCCCAAGCGGTGAATTATGTAGAGTGTCACGATGGTCAAACCATATCTGATCTGGAATGGCTCTATAATCCTTATGACGCTCAAGAAACGCATGAGGCCCGGTCTGAACTTGCGTCAGCCATCAATATCTTGGCTGCGGGAACGACGGTGATGCAAAATGGTCAGGAATTTAACATGAGTCGCTATGTCAATGTTTCTGGCAATCCTGCCCTAGCAACGATTCAACAAGCGAAAATCGAGTCCAATCATGATACTGGTCTAAAGGATATAGCAGATGCGCAGATTGAATTAGCTCGGAATCCTTACAATGGCGTGGTGACCTTGAACAATACCAAATATTTTGTGGGCGATGAGTCGTCTAATACCAACTGGGATTTGGCAAGTACCTATGCGGCACAAGTCGATTTCCTGCGACAATTAATTCACTTTAAAAAGGCCAATCCGAGTTTCTGGCCGGATGATTATAGCCAGATTTATAATGGGACTTTGATTCAACCTTTGCGCTATGATTCAGGTATCGTATCTTATATTATGGCTAATGGTGTGAACAAATATTTAGTCATTATCAATGCCTCTGGTGGCAGTCTGAATTTTACAGCAAACGATACTTACTATGACAACAGTCTTGCGGGTAAAAGCATCCTACTTTCAAGTGACAGTCATCTCGCGTCAGGGACAAGTTTAAGTCAGGCATGGTCTTTGGGGAATTACAGTCTTGCTTTAATCCAACTTCAGTAAGTTTAGCGACTCTTGACAGGATTGAAAGAAATCATGTCATATGACGGCCACAGCTAGCAGTTTAAGGGAGCTAACACCTTTTAAAAGTTAAATGGTGTTAGCTTGTAATTTATAAAAATGGGGGTTTTTATGTCTTTATCTCGTATGAAAAAAAGCAACAAAGTAACACAGGAATCAAAAGTATCACGTTTCAGAGTTTGGAAATCGGGTAAGGTCTGGCTTTACGGTGCCAGTATTTTAGCCAGCTTGTTTGTGTTTGGCCTTGCACCAACGTTTGTTACAAACGCTAGTTTTGGCTCAATTGTTGCCCAGGCAGATGTGGCTAAATCTGGTACAACGATTTTAGTCAACTCAGCTCACATGAATGGCGCCAAGTATATTTATATTTGGAACCAGAATACTGGCTCAATTGATGGGCAGATGAGTTATGTAGGGAACAATTATTATGCCTATACCTATTCAGGAGCAGCACCGAGTGCACTGACGCTTGCCTTGAGTGACATTGACGGGCAAACTGGGACAAGTTGGCCTGGAGAGCGTGGTAATATGCCAGTCGCAGATGGGTTAGGGAATGTGACTGGCATTCTTCCGACTTATCACTTTGTCACGGTCAATGGGTCAAGCGTTCAAGAGGAAGGTGCGCCAACGCTCACAGCGCCACCAGCATTGTCAGGCGGTGTATCAGGAATGCGCTATGATTTGTCAGCTCAGGCACAGCCTGTTTATGCCACAACTTATGCCACAACAGCCTTGACACAAGGGAATTTGACTTACCGTGTGACAGATGCTAAGGGTGCAGCTGTTACCATGTCAGGGGCAACTTTTTTGCCCACATCTGCTGGCGTCTACACTGTCACCTATGAGCAAAGTTATACCGACGCAGCAGGGCAAACCTATGGTGTGGAAGCGACACAAACACTAGCTGTCACGAATCACATTACCACACCTGTTAAGGGTCAAGATATTGTATCGGGTATCTCGACAGATTTGTCAGCGACTGCCCTAGGCGTTACGAGCTCAGACGGTAGTTTGACCCCAACGATTGTCTCTGTCACACTCGATGGGCAACCTGTCAAGCCTGACAGTAGCAGCGCGACGCATTATACATTCGGTACATCTGGCACTTATGTCGTTACTTATACTGATGGCACGGGTGTAACAGGCACCATCACAGGTAAGGTGACACCTGCCACCCCAACACTTGCCAACACCGACGTGTCTTACACCGATGGCACAGCACTTGCGCCAACGACACCGATTGATCTGAGTGCAGCTTATGTTGGTGATGAAATTCAAGTCCCAGACGCCCCTCAAATTCAAGGAAAATCATTTGTGGGTGTGACCTATAACGGCGTATCTGTTCAGGTTGGGGATAAAATCACCTTAACTGCTAAGGGGGCATTGGTCTACACGTATGTCGCATATTTCATGAGTTTAACGCCAGCAAGGACGTCAACTGGACAAGTTGGCACAACACTTGACGCAGCAAGCCTTGAAACATTGGTTGATCCAAGCAATTCTGCTGTCTCAATTACAAATGCGACCATCACTGTAACAGATAGTACAGGCAATAGCATCCCATTAGACGGTAGCTATCAGGGTCACTATTGGGTTTTGGGCACGACATTTACACCAAGCTATGCGGATATCTACACGATAACTTATAGCTACACCAATCAGTCAGGGACAGTTCAGACCGCGACGCAGACAGTCAATGTTTTGCCTGCACCAACCATTGATGCGAGTGGCTTACCGATGTCAGCAGATGGAGCCAATACGCTAGTTGTCAATGCAGATGCATCTGGCAGCTACCATTTTAACCCAAGCATAAGCATTACGGGTATTAATCAAGGCTATGATGTTGATGGTAATTCAGTAGCTAATGTTATTTATATGCCTGTCACCTATACAGACCCCGCCACTGGCGTTACTGATTCGAGCCAATTTCCAGTAGGTGGGATGCTCGTGCTAGATTCTGATGGAAATGACGTTGACCCCGCCACCTTGACTATCGGAACTTATACGGTCGAATGGCAATATGCTGGAGCAAATGGCACAGCTGTTATGGTCATCCAAATTTTACCAGCTGGAAAAGTTGCCCCGACGATTTCTGCCAATCAATACGACCTAGTCCCTAGTGGGCAAACCGTTGATTTGAATTTGGCTAGTTCAGACGGCGCTGCCTATGTTAGCCTGACAGACAGCAATGGTCAGGCAGTTGACCTAGTCAGTGCCCTTGCCGATGGCAGTTTAACCATTGCCGTAACGGATCCTTTTGGTGCAAGTGTTACCTTGACTGGCACGAGTTTCACAACCAGTCTCAACGGTTATTATTCAATTAATTATGATTATACCGATCCGACGACTGGGCTGAGCATTTCGGCGCAAGGCTCAATCTTTGTTCAGCCCCAAGTGATTGCCCCAGATGCCAGCGGCTTACAAGCAGGCAAAGACACCTTTACATTTGACACACCCCAAGTCGTGGATGCCGAAAATGGGGGGAAGACAGATGGCACGGGATATGTTAGAAATCCAAACTATGTCGGGTACGACACCAATGCTTCGGATGGCAATATGTCAGATGCAGGCAACTTTACTTCTAAAACGCTAACAGATGCCTCCGGCCAAGTGATTTCACCAGCCAATTTTGACAAACTCCAAGCGGGCACCTACACAGCAACCTACGTTTACAGTTACAGTGACCGTTGGCACTCAAATCACACAAACTCATCGATTTATGGCACAGAGTTCCAAATTTCAGTGACCCAGATGGTTTATGTTTCCAATTTGACGGTCAATAATGGCACAGGTACAGTGGGTACGGTAATAAACTTAGCAGCACTCATCACAGACAAGACCGATACCACAGGCGCACCGACATCGCAAACCATTGCTTATGCGCTAGTGAACGCAGATCAGACGCTCACAGCATTGCCGGAAAATTGGACCCCAACACAGTCAGGGACTTATCACATTCAATATAGTTATCGTGATGCCAACTCAGGCCTTCAAGTCACAGCTATCGCAAGAATCACAGTCAACAATGGCACATTGACAGCACCTAAAGACGTGACGCAAACAGCGACAACTTTCACACCAGAGACGACATTAACAGATCAAAGTGGCCATCAAGTGACGGTAACGGCTAGGATTTCTGACAATGCAGACCTGTCAGCATTAAGACCTGGCACTTATACCATCACCTATACAGCTCCTGGCTACGATACCGTCACCCAACAACTGATCATCACAGCCATCACACCAGCCACAACCACCATTGACCACAAGGCGAACAATGGCGACGCTTTAACGCCTAATAACTCTATTTCGCTTGCCGGAAATGTCGGTGATACCGTGAAAATTCCTGCAGCTTCACAAGTGACAGGGCATAATCAAACAGGCTACCAACTAGACAAGATTACATTTAATGGTGTCATCGTCCAAGCCGGTGATGACGTTACCTTGACTGAAAATAACGCCTTAATTTATCACCACACCAAAAATCCAGTTAATACAGACATTAACGAAACAAAAAATGTGGACGAGCAAGGCAAAGTCTTAAACGATACAACCGGCTATGAACTTGTTTCAAGTACCGTCAAACCAGCTGTCGTGAGCACAATCAATCCATATGGCGACACAGCAACGACCACCACAACGGTCAACGTCTGGAGACTTAAAGCAACGCCTACGACACCAGATAAAGAGACACTTGAAAAAGGGAATGCAGCTCAAAAATCAGCCTCGAATTCTGGCAATGTTGTCGCAGTAAAAAACTTGCCGAATACTGACACTCAACCATCTAAACCCGCTACAAAGGATTTGAAAGAACTACCTCAGACAGGAGAAACTTCAGATTCAAGACTGGTAAATTCAGGATTAGGACTTATGACTTTCTTGATAGTTGTTTTGGGAGGAACGCTCAAGAAACGTCGGAAGGATATTTAATCTGTTGCTAGACTAACGAAAAAATATTTAAAAAACAAAAAGAAAACGCTTTCTTTTTTCTGCTGACTATGCTATAATAAGAGTGTAGAGACAGAGGGGTAGAGCAACCGTTCGGGAGCTTAGTTGTCCCCGATGAAAGGTCGTTGTTGGATAAACATGTTTCTGACCTGAGCGAAAAGTTGGTGGTAAGTTATGCCGACTGGCTTTAAGCCCCACTCCTTTAGGAGATTTTGAAAGAGGTGATGCCAATGACAGATGATGATTGTTGTGCGAGAACCAAACCTTATGACTCGTAAGTAGTAAAGTAGTAAAGTAGTAAAGTAGTAAAGTAGTAAAGTAGTAAAGTAGTAAAGTAAGACGATGAGGGCGGCTGAGGCTGATTAGCGTGAGAAAATTGAAAAATCACATCAGAAATAGTCATCCAGCCAGTGCGTCTGAATCGTCAATAAGAAGCTGTAAAAAGTCGTTCGAACACATTTGAGACAGCAGAAATACGCACGAGTCAATTTGGTTTTTAATTTTAAACACCGGAAAAAGCGAATCAGTTCGCTTTTTTTGGTTATTATGGGTGGTTGACAAAAGAAGTAGCTGCAAGTTTATCAGATAGCAATCGCTCAGAGTTTCTTTTTTTGATATAATGAGACTATGACCTCTCAAGAAAATGTGCTAAAAATCTTACATTTGAATGATTTGCATTCGCATTTCGAAAATTATCCGAAAATCAAACGCTTTTTTGCTGACAAATCGGCGGGGTGTTCAGATGTGCTGCGCTTTGACATCGGGGATAATGTTGACCGTTCACATGCCCTTAGTGAAGCGACGCTAGGTCAGGCAAATGTTGAACTGATGAATGCGCTAGATTTGACAGCAGCGACGATTGGTAACAACGAAGGCTTGGGTCTGCCCAAGGAAAAGTTAGACAGGCTTTATGACCATGCTAATTTTGATATCATCTTAGGAAACCTGAAAGATCAGGGCAAGCAGCCCAGTTGGGCAGTCGAGAAAAAGCGGGTCACGACCAGCTTTGGGATGACGATTGATATTTTCGGTCTGACGGCACCTTATCCCCTCGCCTATCCCCCGATGGGCTGGGATATCTTGGCGCCTGAGCCTGTCTTAGCCCAGCAGTTGCACGAGACAGATGCTGATTTTACCATTCTCCTGAGCCATTTAGGCTGGCGTTTCGATGAAACAGCCGCCGTGACCTTTGACAACCTCGATCTCATCTTAGGCGCGCATACCCATCATTTGTATGAATATGGGAAGTATATCAATGACACAATGCTGGCGGCTGCAGGCCGCTATGGTGAGTATGTCGGTGAGGTGACGCTGAGATTTGATGACGATTATCAGTGTATCCAGTCTGAAATGATGGCTGAGGATGTCCGTCATTTGACGACGGTCGCAGGTGATAAGGAGTGGATTCAGCGTCAAGCAGAGCAAGGTCATGAGTTGCTCCAAGCTTGTCAAGTGGCACAGTTAGCACAACCGCTGACCAATCATCCGCCAGAATATCCAGCGACACGCTTTGTCGCAGAACTGATGGGCGACTATTACCAAGTGCCTGCGGTCATTCTCAATAGTGGTATGATTGTTAAGGAAATCCCGAAAAACTTAACGTTAGATGACTTGCATGACATTCTACCTCATAGTATCCGCATGGTTAAAGTGACTGTGACGGGAACTGAACTTGAGGCTGTCCTGCGGGAAGTCTATGGTGTTGGCAACTATCTGAAAACCCAGCGCATCGTGGGCATGGGCTTTCGTGGCAAAGAGTTTGGCAACATTGTGACAGTAGGTTTAACGTATCAAGATGTGCAAGTTCTCTATCAGGGCAGTCCAGTTGTTGCAGAACAGCGTTATGTCGTCTTGATACCCGACCAATATCTCTTCGCTTCATATTTTCCGATTTTAAAAAGTTCGGGTCGCGCAGAGATTCAATTTCCAAGATTGATGCGAGAAATAGTAGCAGATGCCTTAGCACATCGTGATAACTTGTAATTGACAGAGACAAAAACTCAAAAGAAAGAAATCGTATGGCAAAAGTAATTCCAGAAGAAGAAAAAAATTATAATAAATTCCCAGGAGAGCATGTTATCGTCCTTGATGATGTGGTCACGATTGGTGACAAGGTCTTTCACCTGATTTATAATCATCGTGACGGTTTCAATCAAGAGAAACTCGAACAACGTTATTCCGACATTTTCGCCAAGTATGACTACCTCGTCGGTGATTGGGGGCATGAACAGTTGCGACTGAAAGGCTTTTTCTCAACTTCGCGCAAGAAAATGCCAGATGACTTGAAGATTTCGCATCTGGAAGATTACATCAAGGAATACATGAATTTCGGGGCAGCTTTTTTTGTCTTGAAACGCATGCGAAGTAAAGACATCAAACGTGAAGAGGCATTTATTGGCGAGAAAGTTTATGAAGTTAAAACGCCAGCTGGTGTCGCTAAAGGGACTAAAAAAGAGGTCGGTAGCGAGCCGTCTAAGGTGTCTAAAAAACGGCAGCCAAACAAGGCTGGTTTTGTTCAAAAAGAAAAGTCAGTCAAGAGACATGAACCGATTATCAAGACCGAAAATCATAAGGCATCCCATCAGACACCAGGCACGACTCGACCAGCTTTTGTGGTTAGAACTCGGAAAAAATAAGGCTGAGCTTATTTTATTAATGAAAGTATCAATCTGATAGTTTTTTATAGCAACTTACCAGTCCCTCAAGCCGTTGTGACAATTTGAATTGTTGCCATAAAGTTTTCAAAACATGATATACTAGTAGCATGAGTAAAACTATCCAAACTGACATGACAAAACCATCTATCTATAATTTAACGCGCGACCAGCTGATTGCTTGGGCGATAGAGAATGGGGCTAAAAAATTCCGCGCGACACAAATTTGGGATTGGCTCTACAAAAAACGGGTGCAATCGTTTGATGAGATGACGAATATTGCCAAGGATTTTATCGAAGTCCTTAAAGATAATTTCGTCCTCAATCCCTTGCAACAACGCCTCGTCCAAGAGGCGAAAGATGGCACGGTGAAGTATCTCTTTGAACTGCCTGACGGTATGCTCGTTGAGACAGTGTTGATGCGTCAAAAGTATGGCTTGTCCGTCTGTGTGACCACTCAGGTCGGCTGTAATATTGGCTGTACTTTCTGTGCCTCGGGTCTGATTAAAAAGCAACGTGACTTGACTGCGGGCGAAATCACAGCGCAAATCATGCTCGTTCAAAAATATTTTGATGAACGCGGTCTGGAAGAACGTGTCAGCCACGTGGTTGTCATGGGGATTGGCGAACCTTTTGATAATTATGACAATGTTATCAACTTTATCAAAACGATTAATGATGACAATGGTCTAGCCATTGGCGCCCGTCATATCACCGTATCAACTTCTGGCTTGGCACCTAAAATCCGTGAATTTGCGGAGACAGGTCTCCAAATCAATCTGGCGATTTCCCTTCATGCGCCAAATAATGAAGTCAGAACAAGCATCATGCGCATCAACCGTCAATTTCCGATTGAAAAATTGTTTGATGCCATTGACTACTATATCGAAGTGACCAATCGTCGTGTGACCTTTGAGTACATCATGCTCAGCGGTGTCAATGATCGCCCTGAACACGCGCGTGAATTGGTCGCGCTCCTGAAAGACAAGAAAAAATTAGTCTACGTCAATTTGATTCCCTATAACCCAGTCAGCGAACACGACCAATACAGCCGATCATCAAAAGATGATGTCCTCAAATTCTATGATATTTTGAAAAAAGGTGGCATTAACTGTGTCATTCGTCAAGAACATGGGACGGATATTGATGCAGCCTGTGGTCAACTTCGCAGTAAGACGATGAAAGCAGACAAAAAAGCCCAGCCAGACACGAAAGCATTTGACGCTGTAACGGTTGGGTTTGAGGTGAAGATTAAATAAATCTAACGATAAGTTAGCGTGATGAAACATCACATCAAAACGCTAGGGAGTCATCTTTCTAGCGTTTTATGATACAATAAATTTATGAAATTCTTTGACGAACAAGCTAACCTGCGAGCACCGTTTCAAAAAATTGTAAAAGGGCTTGCGGTATGCTACACTATTGCTATCTGTCTGATGTGTTTTCTACCTCAGAGCGTCTACCCGACCTTAAAAAGTATGGAAACGCCAGGTGTTCAGCACTTCGGTCGCATCACAGCGATTTTGACACCTTTTAATACCTTGGTGCATTTTGGTAAAATCCCAGATTTGGTGGATCTTATCTTTATTATCCTCCAAAATGTCGCCAATATCTTTCTGCTATTTCCTTTGATTTTCGCGCTATGTTTGCTGAAACCGAACGTCAGACAGGTTAAGAAAGTACTGCTCATGAGCTTTTTAATGAGTTTAGCCATCGAAACAACACAAGTCATCTTGGACTTGTTGTTCAACTTCAATCGCGTATTTGAAGTCGATGACTTAATTACCAATACCTTGGGCGGGTTGCTCGCCTACCTATTTTATCGATTGATAAGGAGCGTTACAACCTAATGGAATTTTCAAAATTAAATCAAAGCCGCCATAAAGTCACCCAGTTTGACGGTCGGAAAGTCACCGTTGATGAGGTCAAGGCGATTTTGGCTGAGGCCATTCTCGCACCCTCAGCACACAACATTCAGCCTTGGCATTTTGTGATTGTCGATTCGACAGAGATGCGCTTGGCATTATCCACCGCCATGCACGGCAAAAATGCCGTTCAAAATGAAGCAGCGGGTGCCACACTCGTCGTCTTTTCAGATACAGATTTGCCAGAGCGCGTCCGCGACATGGTCGAAATCGGCGCCGATTTCCTGCCAGTCGACCATCAAGCAGACTTGCTGAAAAAATTGCCCGGCATGTTCGAGAAATTTACGGCAGAACAGCTGGCAGAGTATCTCGCCCTCAACATCGGCTTAGTCTCTCAAAACATCGTCCTTGCGGCGAATAATACGGGCTTGAAAACCAACATTATCCTTGGTTTCGACAAGGCTAAAGCTAAAGCAGTTTTGGCGATTGAAGACCGATTCCAGCCAGAACTAATCATCACCATGGGCTATTCCGAGGATAAAGGGACAGCCTCTTACCGCCTGCCCGTTGACGACATCACGGATATTTTGTAAAAGTGCGTTTTTCCGGGGCAATGGTGGCGGACATCGTGCAAGGGCTAAAGATTGAAGGGAGTTCAGATGACCTATACATTTCAAAACAGTTCGCCAGCAGTCATTTTTGATTATCTGAGAAAAGCAAAAACAGTAGCTGTCGTTGGTCTGTCAAATCGAAAAGAGACCGCAAGTTTTATGGTGGCACAAGCCCTACAAGCTGACGGCTATCGCATCTTTCCAGTTAATCCACGGCTTGCTGGTCAGGAAATTCTGGGCGAAACAGTTTATGCCAATCTCAAAGAGATTCCTGAACACATTGACATCGTAGATGTCTTTCGTCGGTCAGAATTTTTGCCTGACGTGGCGCGTGACTTTATCGAAACGGATGCCGATGTTTTCTGGGCGCAGCAAGGCTTGCAAAACGAAGAGGCTGAACAAATTTTGCGTGACAATGGTCGCAATCAAATCGTCATGGATCGCTGTATCAAAGTCGAGTACGCTTACAGTGGTTTGAGACAAGAAAGATAGTCAGAAAAAAAGCCCGCGAGCTTTTTTTAAAAAATAATATTGAGAACAAAACTTGTGAAAGAGGAAAATTTTGCGACATAAACATCAATTTGGCTATTTTTTATGCTCACAGATTAGCTTGACGTTATCTAACATTGTCACGGATATGGTGTTTATCTTAGCCGTTTATGCTAGAAACGCCTCTATCTTTGAGGCTAGTCTTATTTTAGTAACCTCAAGTTTGGCTAAGTTATTTGGCTCGGCTATCTTAACAAACATCATTGATCGCTACGACAGGAAACAACTTTATAAATTAGCCCTGTGTTTGAAAGTTGTTTTGTTAGTCGTTAGCTACCTTTTCTTTAGCAGTGTAGGCGTGCTATTTGTCGTGAAATTTTTACTTGCTTTGTCAGATAGCATCATTTCCCCCGTTCAAAGCGTTATCTTAACGCGAGTTTTATCTGATGACCATGGTAATCGCGTGAAAGCGAATGGTATTTTTTACTCGACTTTACAAGTCTTTCAAACCGCTGCTTGGGTAGTAGGGATTCCAGTTGTTAAATATTTGAACTATAACAAGGCTTTGATGCTTGCGATGCTACTGCTTGTTTGGTGTTTTATTTTAATCGAAAAGCTTCGATTAAACGAAATTAAGCTAGAGCCCTCAAAAATCAGCTATTTTAAAAATATGAAGTCTGGCTGGCAGGCTTTAAGGAACAATCCAGTTGTTAAAAACATCACGCTGTTGGATCTCAGTGAAACGGTTGCTAATGTTATCTGGACACAAACTTTTTTGTTGACGTTTACAGTCACAGTCCTGCATTTGGATGAAAAATGGTGGGGCTACCAAGGTAGCATCTATATTCATCGGTTCAATTATTGGCGGGATTGTTTCGGTTCATTTTGCTGAGCTAATTGGCAGATATGGTGGGAAAGTTATTTTTATTTCTTCTTTATCTGTTGCTTTGTTTACTTGGATATATACTTTTAATGGACTTGCTGTGCTTGCATTAGGATTGAATTTTTTGATAGGCTTTCCTTATCAAATTCGTGACATTGTAGAACAGTCAATTTTACAGGAATCTGTTACCAATGCTTCAATGGGGCGAGTATTTGCCATTAGACAGTTTTTAACGACACTAATCTCTATGCTGACGATTTTATTGGCAAGTGTTTTTGCAGAGCATTTTGGCGTTCAAAGCATCTATATTTTGGCAGCTGTCATCTATACAATAGTTACTATCTGGATAGCAAATAACAAACTGATAAAAAGTTTTAAGGCATAGAACTTTTTTTATTTACCTTAAAAACTCCCCAGATAAAAAGCAACCGTATCCCCTTTTTTCAGATGAATGTCCGCTGCGCCCTTTTCTGCTATTTTACCATTAATATCAAACAGCCAATATTGATTGGCTGCCTGATCCTGAGCCTTACCGTCAATCGATGTGATAAACCCACCCTTTTCCTCGATCTTAAAATTGTCTTTAAGCGCATCAAGCAAGGTTTGGCTTTTGTTAATCTTGATTGTTTTCGTCGCATCTATTTTTTTATCATTTTCAAAATCAAGCGTAATGGTTGCTGTATCTTGAGCAACGGTGCTCTTCTTTGGTGTTTCGGCCTTGTTGCCACAGGCTGCTAAAGCCACAGTAAATCCAGTTGCCACTAGAACTGTGACAGTTTTCTTAAACGTTAAAGTTGTCATAGTTGTTAAATCTCCTTAACTATGATTGTACTATACTTGATGTGGCTAGCAAAATACAAATTTTTGTAGGTGTATTATAAGAAATGACTATAGCAGAAGTGACTGATAAAAGGTGAATTCAGGAATCTCTTTCGAATTAATTCGATTTATGGAAATAAAGCATGATAATGACAAGCTAGTCATCGTGGCTGAGTTATGGTCGAAAAGTCGCATTGTGCGAGAATTACTTGACAAATACAATCCGAAACGCCAAGGACACCTCGTAAAAAAGCCGACCAAGAAAAATTAAAGCAACAACATATTTTCTGTTATAATAGACTTATTACGAATTCAAGAATTCAAGAAAGAAGTGCAATGAACGATTTATTTGAAAAACTCATGGATCAGCTCGAGATGCCTGCGGAAATTCGTCAGAATCCGGCATTTCGTGGCAATATTGACAAAGTTGAAGTTCATGCCATCAGTAAGGTCTGGCATTTTTATTTGAGGTTTCCAGCGATTTTACCGATTGACCTCTATCGAGAATTGGTCTATCGGCTAGAGCGGGCTTTTTCAAATATTGCCAAAACGCAAGTGACGATTCTAACCGAGGATGGTCATTTTGATGAAGTTTTGCTCAATGCCTATCTGCCATTAGTTTTCGACTTACCCGGCTGTGACACCCCCAGTTTTACGGCGATTTTCAAGAAGTATCAATTTACTGCGACGGATGATAGCGCAACAGCTAAGTTATCCGTCGGTGAGTTGTCAAATCTGGAATATGTTGTCAAACATTATTTTCCTGTCATGGCGAAACATTTCCAAGATTTCGGCTTTACGGATTTGCAGATTTTGCCAGAGATTGATTATCAGCTGACCGATAAATTAGTCGCTGAGTATGAAAAAAAATCTGAGGAAGCCTTAGCGGATATTCTGGCTAACCAACCAGAAGCACCGTTTCAGCCTGATGTACCAGCGCCTGCCTCAAAAGAAGCGGTCGCATCTCCTAACCACCTCGCGCTAGGCAGAGAAATCAAGGCGTCTGACACCATTTTCCAAATGAAGGATGTCGTGACTGAGGAGGCCAATGTCGTTTTCGAGGGTTATGTTTTTGCGGCGGAGCATAAGGTCTTTAAGAACCGCACGACGGGCAAGGAAAGTCATATGCTGGAGGTCAAGATGACCGACTACAGCAGTTCTTTTATCGTCCAAAAATGGGGGCGCAAGCCTGAAGAGCAAGCCATGTTTGATCTGGTCAAAAAAGGCATGTGGATTAAGGTTAAAGGCAGCGTTCAGATGGATCAGTATAAGCACGAGCTGGTCATGAGTGCGCGTGATATGGTCGAAATCAAGGCGAAAAATGTCCGCAAGGATCTCATGTCTGAGGGGCAAAAGCGGGTCGAGTTCCACGCCCATACCAACATGTCGACCATGGACGCCATCCCTGATGTGTCTGATTTGGTCGCGCAGGCTGCGCGCTGGGGGCATCAAGCCATCGCCATCACCGATCACGCGGGGGCGCAGAGTTTCCCGCATGCCCATTCTG
This sequence comes from Pseudolactococcus reticulitermitis, assembly GCF_002260845.1. Classification (GTDB taxonomy): domain Bacteria; phylum Bacillota; class Bacilli; order Lactobacillales; family Streptococcaceae; genus Pseudolactococcus; species Pseudolactococcus reticulitermitis. The sequence continues at coordinate 183,686 of NZ_BEDT01000004.1, forward strand.
CCGGTAAGAAAAATGGGATCAAGATTATTTATGGGATTGAAGCTAACCTAGTCGAGGACAGGGTACCTATCACTTATCATGAAGATGACAGTAGCCTTTCAGATTCGACCTACGTTGTGTTTGACGTGGAAACGACCGGCCTTTCTGCCGTTTATAACAAACTGATTCAAGTCGCGGCATCGAAAATGCACAAGGGCAATGTCATCGAACAATTCGATGAATTTATCGACCCAGGGCATCCGCTGAGTGAGTTTACGACACAGCTGACGGGCATTACCGATGACATGGTCAGAGGGTCTAAACCCCTAGAGCAAGTCTTAAAAGAATTTCAAGCCTTTTGTCAGGGCAGCATTCTCGTCGCGCATAATGCAACTTTTGACGTTGGCTTTATGAATATGAACTATCAGCGCCATGAGTTGCCTGAGATTACCCAGCCAGTGATTGATACCTTGGAGTTTGCGCGGAATCTCTATCCAGAGTTTAAGCGTCATGGCTTGGGGCCTTTGACCAAACGTTTTCAAGTTTCCCTTGAAAGTCATCACTTGGCCAATTTCGATGCGGAAGCGACGGGTCGTCTGCTCTTTATCTTCTTAAATGATGCCAAGGAGAAATTTGGCATTGAACTGCTAAGCGACTTGAATACCAAGGTTGTCGATGCGGACTCCTACAAACGGGCGCGGGTGAAACATGCCACGATTTATGCCAAAACGCAGGACGGTTTGAAGAATCTCTTCAAACTCATCTCTTATTCAAATGTCAACTATTTTGCAGGTGTACCTAGAATTCCAAAATCAGTCCTTGAAGCCCATCGCCAAGGCTTGATTGTTGGGTCAGCTTGTTCAGAAGGCGAAGTTTTTGAGGCGGTGACTAATAAATCCTTTGATGATGCGTTGAAAGTCGCTGACTACTATGATTTCATCGAAATCATGCCACCGGCCATTTATCGCCCGTTGATTGCCAAAGAAACCATCAAAGACGAAGTAGAACTCCAACGGATTTTGAAAGACCTGATGCGGATTGCGGATAAACTAGGCAAGCCAGTCCTAGCGACAGGCAATGTCCACTATCTCAATCCAGAAGATGCCATCTATCGTGAAATCATCGTCCGTTCTCTAGGCGCTGGCGCCATCATCAACCGACCTGTCGGTCGTGGTGAACACGCCATGCCTGCACCATTGCCAGAAGTTCATTTTCGCACCACCAATGAAATGTTGGACGATTTTGCCTTCCTTGGAGAAGAAACGGCGCGCCAGATTGTCATTGAAAATACGCAAAAAATGGCAACCTCCTTTGATGTGCTAACGCCAGTTCGTGACGACCTCTATACACCTTACATTCCTGAATCTGAGGAAAAAATGGCCAAGCTGACCTACGAAAAAGCGCACGCCATCTATGGTAATCCTTTGCCTGATATCGTCGATTTGCGGATTGAAAAAGAGCTCAATTCGATTATCGGTAACGGTTTCTCCGTTATCTACCTTATTTCTCAGATTCTCGTTGAGCGCTCCAACAAACGAGGCTATCTCGTTGGCTCGCGGGGGTCTGTCGGCTCCTCATTTGTTGCGACCATGACTGGTATTACTGAGGTTAATCCACTGCCACCCCATTATGTCTGCCCTGAGTGTCAGTACTCGGAGTTCTTTACCGAGGGGCAATTCGGCTCAGGCTTTGATATGCCGGAGAAAAGCTGTCCAGAATGTGGCCATAGGCTCACAAAAGACGGCCACGATATTCCATTTGAAACCTTCCTAGGTTTCAAGGGGGATAAAGTCCCCGATATCGATTTGAACTTCTCTGGAGCTGACCAACCGAGCGCCCATTTGGACGTCCGCGATATATTTGGAGAAGACTATGCCTTTCGTGCCGGCACTATTGGCACGGTTGCCGAGAAAACAGCCTTTGGGTTTGTCAAAGGTTATGAGCGGGACTATGGCAAATTCTATCGTGGTGCTGAAATTGAGCGACTGGCAGCAGGCAGTACAGGTGTTAAGCGGACAACGGGTCAGCACCCGGGCGGGATTATCGTTATTCCGGGCTATATGGATGTTTATGATTTCAGTCCAGTGGCCTATCCAGCCGAGGATATCAATGCTGAGTGGAAAACGACTCACTTTGATTTCCATGCCATCCATGATAATATTCTCAAACTCGATATTCTGGGTCATGATGACCCGACCATGATTCGTAAGTTGCAAGATTTATCCGGCATGGATGCCTCCACCATTCCCATGGATGACCCAGATGTCATGAAAATTTTTGCGGGAACAGAAGTTCTGGGTGTCACACCTGAGCAGATTTTTTCAAAGACCGGCACTTTAGGTGTGCCCGAAATGGGGACTAACTTCGTTCGCGGGATGTTAGAGGAAACCAAGCCTAGCACTTTCGCAGAATTACTCCAAATTTCCGGTCTCTCCCATGGGACGGACGTTTGGCTGGGCAATGCGCAAGAGTTAATCAAGCAAAAAATCGCCACTCTGGCAAACGTGATCGGCTGTCGGGATGACATCATGGTTTATCTGATTCATGCTGGGTTAAATGAGTCCATGGCTTTTACGATTATGGAGCGTGTGCGTAAGGGCTTGTGGAATAAGATTGACGACGAGGAGCGTGAGACTTATATCGCTGCCATGCGGGACAACAACGTGCCGGAGTGGTACATTGATTCATGTAGTAAAATCAAGTATATGTTCCCTAAAGCCCATGCGGCAGCCTATATCATGATGGCGCTTCGTGTGGCCTACTTCAAGGTGCATATGCCGATTTACTATTACTGCGCTTGGTTCTCGATTCGTGCTAATGCTTTTGACCTCAAGGTCATGGGCGATGGTTTGGATGCCGTCAAGGCTAAAATGCAAGAAATCAAGGCCAAGGGCTTTGAGGCCAGCAATGTCGAAAATGCCCTCTTTGGGACGTTGGAACTCTGTAATGAAATGTTAGAGCGTGGCTTTAAATTTGGCAAACTCGACCTTTATCGTAGTGAAGCCAATGACTTCATTATTGAAGGCGACACCTTGATTCCACCATTTTCAGCCATGGACGGTCTTGGCGGCAATGTCGCCAAGCAAATCGTTGAGGCGAGAAAAGAAGGAGAATTCCTCAGTAAAACCGAACTCAGAAAACGCGCCGGCGTTTCCCAAACCTTGGTCGAAAAAATGGACGAAATGGGCATTCTCGGCAATATGCCAGAGGATAATCAGTTGAGTTTGTTTGATGATTTGTTTTAGGATTAGAAACCGAAGTTTAATTTCGTCTATTATGACAAAATTTTTGATAAAAAGGCAGTTGTTTATAAATTGCTTTAAAAGACGATGTTTCCTCAGTATTTAATTAGACATTACTATTTAGATTTTAGAAAATCTAAATAGTACATTGACTGCACAAGTCAATAAAATTTGTGATATTAAATAATTGAAATTAAAACCTTGCGAGTATGTAGCTTACAAGGTTTTTTATGTTATAATAAATGTAATTTAATAAAGGAGCAATTATGGCATACCATACATATGAATTCTTAAAGAGAAGAAAAAACGAACCAAAATGGGCGGTGGCTTACCATAAAGCTTTAATGAATAGAATTTTAAGCGCTATTATTTCTATAATAATCATATTATTAGTGATTTTGGTTTATCTATATATAGACAGGAATAATGTAGACGTACAATATTACTTTGAAATTTGCAAAGAAAAAATTTCAAACATTATTGAAAATATAAAGAATTAATTTTAGTTATTCAGGAATATCCAAAAAAATAAAAATTCGTGAGCAATCACGGATTTTTTTCGTATATAAAAGTAGGAGGTGATGAGATGATACAAGAAACGGCAAAGACGATACTAGAAAAAGCTGGCGATTTTGGAGCAAGCGATGTTTACATCTTGCCAGTCAAACAAGGCTTTTCAGTTGTTTTTCGAAAGTCGACGCAGCGTGAGACTGCTCAATTATTGTCAGAGGCTGATGGTCAAAGTCTCATCTCTCATTTTAAGTTTACGGCTGGGATGAATGTTGGCGAAAAGCGACGACCTCAGCTCGGGTCTTGCCTGTATGATTTTGGGGATAAAAAATTTCGACTGCGACTATCCTCAGCAGGCGACTTTGAGAGTCGCGAAAGCCTAGTGATTCGGCTTTTGCATAGTGCGGATAAACCACTCGCCTTTTGGTTTGATGCTGATTTATCACAGGTTGAAAATTTAGTAGCTAGGCGTGGGCTTTACTTATTTTCAGGGCCAGTTGGCTCAGGCAAAACGACGCTGATGCACCATATCGCCAAACAGAAATTCTCAGGTCAGCAAGTGATTACGATTGAAGACCCGGTTGAGATTGTTGCACCCGAGCTACTCCAATTTCAACTAAATGAAACGATTGGTAATACCTATGATAGTTTGATTAAACTGTCCTTGCGCCATATGCCTGACCTTGTGATAGTTGGAGAAATTCGAGATCAGGAAACGGCGCGAGCCGTTATGCGCGCAAGTTTGACAGGTTATACTGTTTTTTCAACGATTCATGCCAAGTCAATTTCGGGTGTTTATGCGCGATTATTAGAGCTTGGGGTAACAAAAGAAGAAATTAAAAATTCGCTGTCAGGTGTTGTCTATCAACGGTTGATTGCTGGAAAGGGGGTATTAGACAGTGCCAATGGCAAATTTAAAACGCACAGCAACGACAAGTGGCATGACAAAATTAAAAAATTGGTTACGGCTGGACATCTTACACCTGATCAGGCGGCGCCCGAAAAAATTAGCGATTAAACAGCAAGTGAAGTTGATGCAACTCATGAATAATCTCCTTTCCAGTGGCTTTCATTTAGCAGAAATTGTTCATTTTTTAGAACGTTCGAAGTTGGTAGAAACAGCGTTTGTGACAACCATGCGAGCCGGCTTATCAAATGGTCAAACTCTCTCGCAAATTCTAAATGAGCTAGGCTTTTCAAACTCAGTCGTCACACAAGTCGCCCTAGCAGATTATCACGGTAACACACAGCAAACGTTACGTTTGATAACAGAAAATCTGACAAAGTTGCAAAAAGTCAGGCAAAAATTGGTAACCGTAGCGACTTATCCTGTCATCCTACTGGTCTTCCTGATTGTCATCGTGCTCGGCTTAAAAACTTATCTGCTACCGCAAGTTGAGACTAATAATTTTGCGGGGGCTATCATCGCCGTTTTGCCTTGGTTTTTTCTCGGACTGAGCGTCGTGTTTGCGCTCCTTATATTAGGGCTAATCCGTTATTTCAAAACAACCTCACCATTGGCAAATGTTCAAAAATTAGGTCATTTGCCCCTGATTCAGACCTACTTAAAACTTTATTTGACGGCCTTTTATGCCCGAGAATGGGGAAATCTGATCAAGCAAGGGTTAGAAATGCGGCAAATTCTAGAGATGATGACCACGCAAAATAATCAACTTTTCCGAGAAATTGGGCAAGATTTGTTAAATGCCATGCAGCTCGGACAAGAATTTCATGATAAAATTCATCACTACAGTTTTTTCACACCAGAATTAGCCTTGATGATTGAGTACGGCGAAATGAAAGCCAAACTAGGCGACGAATTGCTCGTTTATGCAGATGAAGCTTGGTCAACATTTTTTGAAAAGGTTGAAAAAGCCATGAATTTGATTCAGCCGTTGGTCTTTTTATTTGTCGCCTTGATGATTGTTTTGATTTACGCAGCCATGTTGTTGCCAATTTATGCTCAAATGGAGATGTAACTCGCGCAGAAAGGAAGATAGAAAATAGATGAAGAAAAAAATTGTAAAAGCCTTTACTTTAGTAGAAATGCTTGTCGTTTTGCTGATTATCAGTGTCCTGATTTTACTGTTCGTCCCCAATCTAGCCAAGCAAAAAGAGACGGTTAAGAATACAGGCAACAGTGCAGTCGTAAAAGTGGTTAATTCACAAGCCGAGCTTTATAAGCTGGACCACACAGACGATGTTACACTAGCTAAATTAGTCAGCAATGGTAATATTACGCAAAAGCAGGCGGATACCTACAATGAGTACTATACGAAAAATACGACGGAAACACGTGACATCGCCAATTAGAGCATTCACGCTACTTGAAAGTTTGCTCACGCTATCGGTCACATGTTTTCTAATTTTGACATTTTCAGTCACTTTTCAAAAAACGGTTCATGTCATTCGAGGGGAGTTATTTGTGTTGCAATTTGAAATGATTTTAAAAAATCAACAAACACAGGCCGTTACAAACGCTGAGCCTAGAAGTCTATCGGCGCTGAATGGGATAGTCAAAGTCAATGGTGCCAATCAACCTGTCCCCAAAGAAACGCAGTTCTCAGATTTTGACATCACCTTTAAAGAAAATGGGAATCTTCAGTCCATCAAGGAGGCGAAAATCGTGATTTCACTGCCCTATGAAGGGGGAAAGCAAATCACCTATCAGCTCCAGCTAGGAAGTGGTCAATATAAAAAAACAACAAGTTAAGGCCTACATTTTACTAGAAAGCATCATGGCGATGGCTTTGTTGGCGATCTTATCAAGTCTGGTCTTAACAGAAGTTTCGGCACATCGCGCACAAGTGGCGAGACAAAATCAAGCCATTGAAGTTTTAAATGTGGGACTGATGGCGTTTGATAGCAAGCAAACCAATCTGCGAGAAAACGGGGTTAGCGTGACGTTGACCAGGACGGACAAACAATTAGTGCTAGAGAGTTCGGGACAGGAGGTGTTACGTCTTGAGATTTTACAAGAAACGCCTTAAAGCCTTTACCTTACTGGAATGTCTGGTGGCGCTTTTGGCGATGAGTTTATCAATGCTTGTGATGCAAGGGATGACGGTGCTAATCTCTCAAGAGTTTGAGGTCATTCGTCATTCAGATGAGAAAAATTGGCAAAATTTTACGAATCTGTTGAGGCGTGAGCTAGAGAGCGCAGAATTCGACAAAGTATCCGATAATTTTCTCTATGTCACCACACCCAAGGGAGGCTTAAGGTTTGGTGTAAGGGCAGGCGCGGATGATTTTCGTAAAACCAATGCGCAAGGACAAGGTTACCAACCCATGATTTATGGGGTATCTGTTGCCGAAATTTCAAATGAAGGCAACCTTGTCACCATCCATCTAAAGTTTAGCAAAGGAGGCGAGCGAACATTCATCTACGCATTTTCAAATGTCAAGTGAAGGCTGGTATTATGCTTTATGCCATGCTGATGGCGGTCATTTTCGGGATGATTTTAAGTTTTTATCTGAGTGCTGTGGTTGACAATCAGAAAAATCTTCTGAGTCAGAAAGCTTTTTTGAGTGCACAGCTTATGGCAAGAATGACGCAGGCGCGGGTTGGCACGCAAAAGTCGGGACAGATTCGATTTAATGCGGGCATTTCCGAGTATCAACAAACCGAAACGACGCTCAAAGTAACCGTTCATTTAGAAAATACAAGAACTTACCATTTTGAATTACCGAATGTGGTAAAATAGAAACATGGAAATTACAGAAAAAGCACCGGCTAAGATTAATCTTGGCTTGAATGTTCTAGGCAAGCGCGAAGATGGCTATCACGAGCTGGATATGATTATGACCAGTGTTGATTTGGCGGATCGGATTACCGTGCGAGAATTCGAGCAAGAGCACGTCATTCGTTTACAGTCTAACTCTAGCTTTGTGCCACTCAACAAAAAAAACCACGCTTATAAAGCAGCTATGGTCCTTAAAAAGGCATTCGGCATCAAAAAAGGCGTGGAGATTTATATTGATAAAAAAACGCCAGTTGCAGCAGGATTAGCAGGCGGCTCATCGGATGCTGCAGCGACTTTGCGTGCCCTTAATCAACTTTGGCAGCTCAATTTAACAACCCCAGAATTGGCAAAATTAGGGGAACAAATTGGCTCAGATGTGCCCTATTGTGTTTACGGTCAAACAGCACGCGTGACAGGGCGCGGCGAGCATGTCCGACCGATTGAGAACCCCAAAAAATCCTGGGTCGTTCTGGTCAAACCTTCATTTGGTGTGTCAACACCCGAAATTTTCCGCCACGTTAATTTGGCCACCATGCCGCATCCCGATATTGATGCCTTGGAACGTGCCGTGGTTACTTCAGATTTTGATGCCCTGCTTCAAAATCTGGGCAATTCACTAGAAGCTGTTACACTGGCTAAGCATCCTTTGATTTCGAAGATTAAGGACAGGTTATTGGCAAGCGGTGCGGACGGTGTCTTAATGAGTGGCAGTGGGCCAACCGTTTTTGCCCTCTGTCAACATGAGAAGAAAGCCCAACGTATTTGCAACAGTATCAAGGGTTTTTGTGACGAAGTCTATCTGGTGAGAATGCTTTAGAATGGCAAATCGTAGGGAATTGAGGAATTAATTGTCTGCGTTTCATCGGGAACAGTCGCCTCAAGCTTGTGATGCGACCAAAAGGAGCGTTTAAAATGGAAGATTTAGCTTATTACAACGGGAAAATCACACGCTTATCAGATATGATGGTACCTTTTAATGATCGCTCTCATTTTTTCGGCGATGGTGTCTATGACGCAAGTATCGCTAAAAATGGGATAATCTTTAAACTAGACGATCATCTTGAACGTTTTTTTAACAGCATGGCGCTGATTGATATTCAGCCTGATTTTGCAAAAGATGATTTAAGAGCGTTGTTAGGCAACCTATGTCAAAAATTGGACGCCGACGAATTGTTTGTCTATTTTCAAGTGAGTCGTGGGACAGCCATCAGAAATCATAGTTACCCTCAACCGCTCAAACCTAATTTAGCGATTTATATGACACCGTGGCAAGGCGATTTTTCTGGTCAAAACCGTCTCAGATTAATGACCCTGCCAGACCAACGTTTTGAGTTGTGTCATATTAAAACCCTTAACCTTCTCCCGAATGTTCTAGCCAGTCAAAAAGCAACATTGCAAGGCTTGGATGAAGTGGTTTTCCATCGCAACCAGCGCGTGACAGAGTGTGCCCACAGCAATATTAGTATCTTGACGAACGGCGTCTTTCAAACAGCACCATTAGATCACTGGATTCTACCGGGGATTGCTCGAAAGTATTTATTATTAGCAAGCCAAGCGCTTGGTTTTGGTGTTTCAGAGCAAGCTTTCACGATTGCAGAAATGCTAGCAGCAGACGAAATTATCGTGTCAAGTTCGGGAGCGCTCTGTGCGCCAGTCTCAGAAATTGATGGGTGTCCCGTCGGCGGTAAAGATGATGAGAGGTTGCAGCAACTTCAAACTAAAATCTATCAAGATTTCTTCAAAGAAACAGCTGTTGAGTGAAGACAGGCTGTTTTTTGATTGACATTTTTAGCTAGGATGATATACTTAACTGGTAAAGGAAATCACAAGATATGAAAAAAAAGACACAAGAGGTCAGCCAACAAATTGATGTGTTATTGACTAAAATCATGCAACTGGCTGAAAACAAACAAGAAGTTTTGCTAGGCAAGTGTGCATCAGATGCGGGCTTGACCAACACGCAAGAGCATATTTTGATGTTGCTCTTGCATGAGAAATTAACCAATGCAAAACTGGCTGAGAAACTCAAAATTTCCCCAGCCGCTGTGACCAAGGCGCTGAAAAAATTACAGCAATTGCATCTAACGCATTCGGAAAAATCAGCTTCTGATGAGCGGATTGTGCTTTGGCGTCTGTCCAAAACAGGTCGGCCGATTGCAGAAGAACATGCCCAGCATCATCAAGCCACGCTTGCAACCTATGCGCAAATCGCTGACGCATTTTCAGAAAATGAACAGCAAATCATCGCAAGATTTCTGGAAAAATTGGAAAAGGAGTTTTGATGGATTACATCACAGTCAACAATTTGAGTTTCGTCTATGATGCTGAGCCTGTTCTGGAAAATGTTGCCTTTCGAATTAGCGCTGGCGAGTTTGTCACGCTGACAGGTGAAAATGGTGCAGCTAAGTCGACGCTCGTCAAAGCGACTTTAGGCATTATCAAGCCTAAAACAGGCGAAGTGACGATTGCCAAGCAAAACATAAAGGGCAAAAAGCTGAGAATTTCCTATCTGCCCCAGCAAATTGCTAGCTTTAATGCCGGTTTTCCAAGCACAGTCAAAGAATTCGTGACCAGCGGGCGCTTTCCGCGCAATGGTTGGTTCAAACGGATTACCCAGCACGATTTGGCACATGTTGAAAAATCACTCCGCGCTGTTGGTATGTGGGAACAGAGCGATCAGCGGATGGGCGCCTTGTCTGGCGGGCAAAAACAACGTGTTGCCATCGCCAGAATGTTTGCCAGTGACCCAGATTTATTTATTTTGGATGAACCGACGACAGGAATGGATGATGTCAGCCGTTCAGAATTTTATCGACTGATGAGCCACGCTGCGCATAAACACGGCAAGGCTGTGCTCATGATTACGCATGATGCTGAAGATGTCAAGGCGTTTTCAGATCGCAATATTCATCTGGCGCGCAAGCAAAATACCCACTGGCGTTGCTTTAGTGTGCATGACAATACTGCTGAACAAGATAGCGAAACCCTGAAAAATCAGGAGGTGCGTGGTGCTTAGTCTCTTTCAATATGAATTTATGCAACGTGCCTTTTTCGCCATCGTTGCCATGTCCTTATTTGCGCCGCTTTTAGGTGTTTTCCTCGTTCTCCGCCGTCAAAGTTTGATGAGTGACACGCTCAGTCACGTTTCCTTGGCAGGTGTTGCTTTCGGTTTATTTATTGGCATTTCTCCCAACCTATCAACGATTATCGTCGTGATTTTAGCGGCAATTCTCCTCGAATATTTGCGGACACTCTACCGAAACTTCTTGGAAGTCGCCACGGCTATTTTGATGAGTCTAGGGCTATCTTTAGCTCTGATTTTTGCCAACACAGGACGTGGTAATGGCATCAACCTCGATCAGTATCTCTTTGGTTCGATTGTGACCGTTTCCCAAACGCAAGTCATCTTGCTTGCGATTTTGGCGGTTGTTGTGCTTGTCGTCTTTGTCCTCTTCATGCGTCCCATGTATGTAATGACCTTTGATGAAGACACGGCTTTTGTTGACGGTCTGCCCGTTCGGCTCATGTCAACCGTGTTCAATGTCGTCACAGGGATTGCCATTGCCCTGATGATTCCCGTCGCTGGTGCTCTCCTCGTGTCAGCGATTATGGTCATGCCAGCATCCATTGCCATGCGGGTCGGCCTGACTTTCAAGCGTGTTCTGGTGCTTGCCGTCATCATCGGTTTTATCGGCATGCTCGCGGGGCTGGTCATTTCCTTTGAAACCGGCGCACCAGCCAGCGCCACCATCACCCTTGTCTTCGTCGCTGTCTTTATCTTAACGCTAGCCATCGGCAAACTCAAAATACTGCTCAAATAAAAATCGCGACAGCTTTAGTCTGTTGCGATTTTTCTCATCAGGCGCTCAAAGGACTTAGAGACAGCCGTGATGCGGATATTTTCTTTGGTAAATGGGTGTCTGAGTTCGAGATGTTTCGCGTGTAACATCAGACGGGAGGCTTTGCGACCTCTGTAAACGGGATCGCCAAGAATGGCATGGTCTAGACTGCTGAGATGAACGCGAATTTGGTGCGTCCGCCCCGTTTCAAGCTGACATTGCACCAAAGTTTCAGTTGCGAAATGTTTCAAGACCTGGATATGCGTGACTGCCCGCTGCCCACCTCGTGACACCACCACTCGCCGTTTTTTATCGTGGCGATCCGTTCCAATAGCTCGATTAATCGTCAAATTATTTTGGGCAAACTGTCCAGCGCACAAAGCCTGATAGGTGCGATGGATTTTTCTATCGCGCAACATCTGGTCTAAAATCGGCAGGACAAAAGGATTTTTAGCAAACAAAACAGCACCAGAAGTCTCGAAATCTAAACGATGCACGACATAAACTGGCGCACCGCACGCTGCTGCAATATGATTTTGCAAGGCGATTTCAGTTTTGTCATTGCCGTGTGTTTTCATATTTTCAGGTTTATTGACAATCACGAGATGCTCATCTTCGTATAAAATCAAGGACTTGCCAAGTTGTTCATCACCGAAAGTCAATGGTTTAACGGCGAAATCTTCACTGTCAAATAAGACCGTGATTTGATCATCAGCATGAACCACATCAGAAAATCTGGCGACATTACCATTTCGCAAAATGTGTCGTTTGCTTCTTAAAAAATGGCGTTGCTTTTTGGGCACCAGCCACTCAGTCGTTAAAAGTTCCTCTACCGACATCTCCTCTAGGTCGGCAGGCAAGTTTATCGTGAATTTCATGTAGCTATTATATCAAAAAGTGCACCTCTATTTTGAAATTTACCCTAAATTTTTTAAATAATATAAACGAGCAATATGGGGCACGACTAGCGCCTTAGTTTAAGATTAGCAACTAAATATGGTAAAATAAGACTATGACAGAAAATGACCTCAAAAAATCGAGTTTAAGTCGATCGCGAAAAAATGTTGATCCAGAATTAGACAGAAAAGCCAATGCAAAAAAACGGCAATGGGTTCCTGCGCCAATCAAGCGTTTTTGGAAACGATATAACCTGACTAAAATCATGATTGCCGTGGTGCTTTTCTTGGTGCTGGCGATTGCGAGCTATCTCCTTTTTCTAGCCAAAACAGCCGATGTTGAAACCCTCAAACAATCCATGGAAGCACGGACAGAAATCATTGATAAAAATGGGCAGTCTGCAGGCGCTATGTATGGTCAAAAAGGCACAACAGTCAAGTTTGACGAGATTTCAGATCATCTCAAAAATGCCGTGATTGCGACGGAAGATCGGACCTTTTACGATAATAATGGGATTAATTTTAAGCGGACACTGTTAGCAGTTGTAACTCTAGGGAAATTCGGCGGTGGCTCGACCATCACCCAGCAGTTGGCTAAAAATGCTTACTTAACGCAGAAACAAACCGTCGATCGGAAGGCCAAGGAATTGTTCCTAGCCCTTGAAATTAATAAAAAGTACGATAAAAAAGACATTTTAACCATGTACCTGAATAATTCTTATTTCGGCAATGGGATTTGGGGCATTCAAGATGCCAGCATGAAATATTATGGTAAGTCGGCAAAGGATTTGTCTGTAGAGGAAGCCGCAACACTTGCGGGCATCCTCAAGTGGCCAGAAGTCTATAACCCGCTCTATAAGGAAGGCAAGTTTGCCAAGGATCGTAGAGATACGGTGCTGCAAAACATGGTCAATGCAGGCTATATCAAGCAGGCAGATGCGACTGCTAACATGCAAATCGGCATTACTAGCAATCTGGCGGATGCCTATGTCGGGAAAGATGATGATTACAACTATCCGAGCTATTTTGACGCAGTCATTCAGGAGGCGATTAATGTTTACGGTCTAACTGAGCATGACATCTTAAATAATGGCTATAAAATCTACACCGGTCTGGATCAAAATATGCAGACGGGGATGCAGACGACTTATGCCAATACTTATCAATTTCCAGTCGCCGCGGATGGTGTCAGCGCACAGTCGGCATCAGTTGCCATTAACCCCAGTACAGGAGAAGTCGAAGCGCTGATTGGTCGCGTGCCAACAACTGAAAATGACAGTTTCCGTGGCTTTAACTTTGCGACCCAAGCTGGTCGAAGTCCGGGTTCGACGATTAAACCTTTGATTGTCTACACCCCAGCGATTGAAGCGGGCTGGTCGATTAATAAAACCGTGCAAGATGAGCCGATGGACTATGATGGTTGGAAACCGTTAAACGCTGACCAGCAGTGGCACGGCAGTATGCCGATGTATCAGGCGCTTGCCAATTCCTACAATATCCCAGCGATTAATACCTTTAAAGCCATCGGCATCAAAACTGGTATCGCAAAAGGTAAAGCATTCGGTCTTAATTTGACGGATAAAAATGATAGCTTGACGACAGCGCTTGGGGCAGGTGTCGAGACAAATCCATGGCAGATGGCGCAAGCCTATGCGACCTTTGCAAATGATGGGATTATGAATGAAGCCCATCTCATCAAGAAAATCGTGAGTGCGTCAGGCACGACCATTGCGACCGCAAAAGTGAAAGCAACGCGCGTGATTGACAGCAAGACAGCGCAAAAAATGACGTCGATGATGCTAGGCACCTATACCAATGGAACAGGAGTTTATGCAGCGCCTTATGGCTATACACTAGCAGGAAAAACGGGAACGAATGAAGACATTGACCAATGGGTCATCGGTTATACCCCTGATATTGTGATGTCGCTCTGGTTAGGTTATGAAAACCCTGAAAGTAACTTGCACAGATTAGACGGGACATCCGCTGGCACGGCATCGGAAATTTTCAGAACGATGGCAAGTACCATTTTACCTTACACCAATAACACCCAGTTCAAAGCAGAAAATGCGTATAGCTTAGCAGGACTAGACCCTGTCACAACAGCAACGGAGGATCCAGCTACGACTGATGTTGTCGAAGATGCTAAAAAGAAAGCCAAAGATGTGACGGAAAAAGCCAAATCTTTCACAGACAAAGCAGGTAAAAAGGCTAAAGAAGTTGGCGGCAATATCTGGGATCGTGTCAAGTCGTGGTTTGACTAATGTTCTATATTTTGGTAGAATAATAAACTGGAGATAAATAGATGATTAAAAAAGCAAGTCTAGCTTGTACGGTCTGTGGATCGCGCAACTATTCGATAACTGTCAGCTCAAACGGACGCGATAAACGTCTTGAAGTCAACAAATTCTGCAAAACATGTGGAAAATATACCCTGCATAAGGAGACCAGATAATGTTTAAATTTATCAATTCAATTGTGACTGAAATGCGCTTGGTCACATGGCCAACACGCAAAGAAGCAGTCAAAGACTTTGGTATGGTCATTCAGTACTCAGTATTTTTCATGGTCTTCATCATGATTTTTGACTGGTTAATTAAGAGCGGCGTCACACATGCTGTTAAATTATTGGTACCAATGATCAAATAATGTGGTATAATTTAAAGGATTTTACTAAATAGCTTTAAAATAAAGGGTTATAGCCTTTTATTTTTGGCTTTTTTTGAATTTGTCAACCTTTTTATCAACTTAATTTATAAATTAGATATCGCTTGTTCAAAAACCCCAGCCACTTCATCTGCTTTTTCTTTGCTGAGATGACTATATATATCAATCGTCATAGATATTTGAGAATGACCAAGGCGATTAGATATTTCTTTATAGCCAACGCCTGCATTTAAAAGGATACTGGCGTGAGTGTGGCGAAAACCGTGAAATGTTATCGGAGATAACCCCGCTTTCAAAAAATCACGTTCAAGCCTGTAAATAAGCATTGAATATTTAGCACGATCCCCAAAAGAATCTGTAAAGACAATATCACTTTTTACGCCATTGCTTTTAAACACTAAATTTTGACGTTGTTTATAAACTCTAAGGGCTAGAGAAGTTTTTTTGTCGAAAGTGACATTTCTAACACTTGATGAAGTTTTCGGAGTACTTTGAACTGAATCCAGATACAAAGTTTTATCAACCTGAACCGATTCTTTTTCCAAATCAATATCAGACCAATTCAAAGCCAAAGCCTCGCCAATCCGTAAGCCTGTAGCGAGCAAAAATTGATAAAGAGTGAGGTCAATTATATTTTTGTCAGTTACTGCCAAACCATCTAAGTAATTTCGCCAAACTTTCAAATCTGAATTAGTTAAGTATTTCAGTTTTTTATTTTCGCTTTTCCTTATCTTTGGCAAGATAACATCACTAGCCGGATTTTTCGAAACTGCCCCAACGCTAACGCCATACTTAAAAATTGATTTAATGATGCGGTATATGGTCGGATAAGACTTTGTGGCACCATCTTCATGACCATGTGTCTTGTTTGCATTCTTTGCCCACTTATTCACGGCGTTTTGTATTGTTCTGGGGCTAATCTTTTCAAGTTTATAACTTCCTATTTCTGGTACAATGTAGTTATAAATAAAATTTTGATAACTACTTTTAGTTGATTTCTTAACGGTTAGTTTGTGATTATCCCACCAAGAAGTCAACAAGTCGTTGAAAGTTTTATACTCGGTATTTTCTAGTCGAGTGCAGCCATTAAGGTTAAAGTCAGTGATAGCTTGCTGGGCTTTGGTCTTGATGGCTTTCTTTGTTTTCGCAGTCACGTTGGTCTGCACTTTTTTGCCGGTTAAAACGTCAACACCGAGGTAAACACTCGCGCGATAGACAGTCGAACCGTCTTTTTTGGTAATTTCTTTTATATTCATTTTTTCAAACCTTTCATCCGCCGGGCAAGGCATGGAGCAAAGTTTTTAAAATGAAGTTAGTTGTAAAGCGTTACGCATAGCCTTAATTTGGCCATGTGTAACGCTTTTTTTATTTTAATTTAAAGATGATGTCAATTCTTGGTTTGTTAAGGTAGGTAATTTTAACACCTTTTAGATCATAGCCCTCAACCAGATATCCTGTTTTATGGATATCATTCCAACCATTTTGGATGTCTTGATCAGTCAAAGAGCCATCGACAGCTTTTAGTGAGTCTTTGAAAATCGGGAATAATTTTGTATCCTCATTCTCTTTTGAAGTTCCAATCGAGACGTGTAAATTTTCGCCTGAGTTTATCACTTCAAGAGTGATGTCGTCGATATTAACAAGCGCTTTTGTTTTGATATTTCCTTGTTTTATTTCAGATTCTGGGATTTTAATCCCATTTAAAGCATTATATTTTTCAAAAAAATTGTTCACTGTTTCATCAGTTTCAAAGTATTGATTTGTTTTGGCGACAGTTGATTCCTTGGCCATTTCGGTACTGGACTCAATTGGTACAGATTTTGATTCAGTCGTTTTAGATTTTTCGGTAGTATCTTTATTTTTCTCTTGGCTACCACCAACACCGCCGGCAACAACTATCACGATTATCAGCCAAAACCACCACTTTTTATAAATTGGTTTTTGGGATTCATTCCCGCTAGTCGCTTTCATTCAAAAACTCCTTTTGTTTAAACGCTTTCAAATACGAGTGTAGCTTGGAGACGGTCGCCGCCCCCGAAACCTTTACTGCCACCATTAGCGGTGGTAATCGTGTGCAGGCGGAAGCCTTTGGCACATTGTGCGTTGATAACACCTTCAAGCTCGGACAGGTTCTTGGAACCTTTTCCGATAAATTTTTCTTTTAGAACGACTTCTAAAACAACATAATTTGGGATCATAATTCAATTCCTTATCAGCTTTTAACGTGGATCTGCACGATTAATTTTCTTTAAGTTTAGTTTCTAGTTCCTGCAATCGTTGCAGGTCGTTGGCGTAATTGACAACTTTGATTCTACTATCATCATTCAAAGTCCGGTAGATGTTATTGATTCGGTGGAACTCACGAGGCAAATCATCTATGGCAGATGTTAGGTAGCTGGGGGTTGTGAAATCTTTGTGTTCATCAAACGCTTTTGAAGACTCCACGGCTATTTGGTCGTAGTTTTTAATATCTGTTAATCCGAGGATATACTCGGGTAGCACGTCGAAGTATTCGGCTAATTTTTTAACTTGATTTACTCTGGGTGCTGGTTTATCGTTTTCCCAACGTGATATTGTCGCTTCTGTAACGCCTATAAGTTCTGCTAAATCTTTCATAGTCAGATTCTTTTCTTTGCGTAAAAATTTTATTTTATTCATGATTTATACTGTCTCACCACCTTTCAACAACGATTATACCATAAAAAAAATACAAAAATGCAATAAAAAACAAATAACTTACATTTTTTTCAAGTTTTCGCTTTACATTACGAATTTTGTAAGTTATAATGAATTTACTTACAAAACGTGTAAGTTTAGGAGGTGGATATTTTGATTATTACAGACGAACAAGCGAAAGCTATTCGCCGTAAACAAGCGGACAAGCAGTTGCTTAATCGAGAGATAGCGAAAGAAATTGGTATCTCGCAAGCGACTTGGCGAAAAGTTAGAGTTGGAGGCAATCCAAGCAAACCTAACACCGAAACACCATCGATTGAGGCAGGCGAGGAGGCTGATAAAATCAAAGGGAACAACAAGGAATTTGGTATGAGCGTCAAAGTGAATTTTAGTGCTCAAAACTATGCGACGGGTGAGGCTATCCCTGATTGGGTTAAAGGTGTGCCGCATAAAGTTATTGAAAAAACAGGCGATACAGTTTTGCTTGACGGTATCATGAGTTGGCTTAACTCTCGAGATGTTGAGACATTGGATGCATCAACAAGTGGATCAAGTACGAGCTCGCAAGTGCATATTGTACAATATGGCGAAACGCTCAGCGGGATTGCGGCAACATACGGCACGACATGGCAAGATTTAGCACGTGTGAACGCGTTAAGCAATCCTGATATAATTTACCCAGGACAAACTTTAAACGTCACAGGGAGCACGTCAGTGGCCACAGCGACGAACTATTGCATCGTGGAAAGTGGAGACACTTTGTCATCGATTGCAGCACAATTTGGCACAACCGTGCAACATCTAGCAGCGGTAAATGGTCTCAGTAACCCTGATCTGATTTACTCGGGACAAACCTTGAATTTTTAATACCTAAAAGCTCTGTAAGTGTAATGCTCGCAGAGCTTTTAGCGTTGTTTAGAGTAAATTAGAGTAGTTTATAGTAGCTGCTGTATTCAACTGTGTTTTACTGTATTCTAATGAAAAAAGCCCGCATTTTTAGGGCTTATTCGTGTGCTCTTTTTCATTAGAATAGTTTAAACCCTAGCATTTACAGGGGGTTAATAGCACATAAAAAAACGCTATTTCTAGCGCCCCCTGCCCGGCTTAAATATTTAATTTTGTTAGCCTTTTTGTCAACTTTTAAATGTTTTTAATTAATAGACATAGTTAATTAATTTGTTTGCAACCTTTAAATTGACTTGATTTGATGTTTATTAGCGGACGTTGGCGTATATTTTTATTTTGTGGTATAATATGGGAAAAGGGCGAAAAGCCTTTTTCTTGTACCAAAAAGGCACTCAGAATCGTCTATTTACTATTTATATTATAAGGGAGAACTATCATGTCAGACGCATTTGAAGAAAACATTGAAAAAACAGCAGCTCAAGAACAAACGGTTAACTTTGATCAAGGGTGGTTTGTCATCCAAACCTACTCTGGTTACGAAAACAAAGTGAAAGAAAACTTGCTTGAACGCGCGCAAACTTACAACATGACGGATAATATCTTGCGCATCGAAATTCCGACGGAAACGGTTGATAAAGAAGTCAACGGCAAACGTAAAGAAGTTGAAGAAAATCTTTTCCCAGGTTATGTTTTGGTTGAGATGAACATGACCGATGAAGCGTGGTTTGTCGTGCGGAATACGCCGAATGTCACAGGTTTCGTCGGATCCCACGGTAACCGTTCAAAACCAACGCCGTTATTTGAAGAAGAAATCCAAGAAATTCTGCAAGGCATGGGCAAACTGGTGCGAGAAATTACCTTTGATGTCTATGTTGGCAAACGGGTTAAAATTATTGACGGGGCTTTCTCAGGCTTCGAAGGCCCGATTACAGAAGTCAATGGCGATAAAGTGAAAGTGACCGTTGATATGTTTGGTCGTGAAACGCCAGTTGAACTTGATTTGCAACAAATCGATGAGCTTGGTTATTAATTTGTCAACTTGAAAAAGAGCGTTAAAAACTTCCAATTTCGGAAGTTTTTTTGAAATATTCTGATAATTATGCTACAATATGACTAACCAAATGCCAATTATGAGGAGCCGAACATGACTTTAATTTACCAATCAACGCGCGATAAAACCAATCGAGTAACCGCTAGTCAGGCCATTCTACAAGGTCTTGCGACAGATGGCGGCCTTTATGTGCCGACTAAAACGCCCAATGTCACATTAGATTTTGAGACGTTGAAAAATGCCAGCTATCAAGAAGTCGCAACACTGGTTTTATCGGCTTTTCTGGATGATTTCACTGCTGAAGAAATTGCTTATTGTGTGCGTCATGCCTATGATAGTAAATTTGACGATGCGGCTATCGCCCCACTCGTTAAGCTACATGGTCAATATAATCTTGAATTGTTCCACGGGAATACCATTGCCTTCAAGGATATGGCACTGTCTATCTTGCCCTATCTGATGACGACAGCTGCCAAAAAACACGGTGTGGATCGTGAGATTGTCATTTTGACAGCGACTTCTGGCGATACTGGGAAAGCTGCCATGGCAGGCTTTGCGGATGTTCCGGGAACGAAAATTGTTGTTTTCTATCCCAAAGATGGTGTCTCAAAAATTCAAGAACGCCAAATGACGACTCAAGTTGGCGACAACGTTAAGGTCATTGCGATTGATGGTAACTTTGACAATGCCCAAACCAATGTCAAAGCCATGTTTAATAATCAAGCCTTGCGCGATAAAATGCTGGCTAATGGTAAGCAGTTCTCAAGTGCCAATTCGATGAATATCGGGCGACTTGTGCCACAGATTGCCTACTATGTTTATGCCTATGCGCAGCTTGTTAAAACAGGTGCGATTGAAAATGGTGCTAAGATTAATTTCACGGTCCCAACAGGTAACTTTGGAAATATCTTAGCGGGTTACTATGCCAAGCAAATTGGTTTGCCAGTAAGTAAGCTTATCTGTGCCTCAAATGAAAATAATGTCCTGACTGACTTTTTCCGCACAGGCACTTATGATAAAAACCGGGACTTTTTCGTGACCAGTTCGCCATCAATGGACATTTTGGTCTCATCTAATCTTGAACGCTTGATTTTCCATTTGACAGGTGATAGTGATGTGGCAACGTCAGAATTGATGACCAGTCTGAATACCACAGGTACTTATAAAATTACGGCTGACATGTTGGCAGAGTTGACTGGTTTTTATGCAGATTTTGCAGATGAAGCAGAGATTTCTGCTCAAATCGCAGCGACTTTTAAAGCTGACCACTATGTCGAAGATCCACACACAGCGGTCGCAAGCGTTGTTTATCAAAAATACCTTGCTGAAACGCAAGACCCAACCCCAACTGTCATCGTCTCGACAGCTAGTCCTTATAAATTTCCAAGAGTCGTTGTCGAAAGTTTGACGACATTGACCGGGCAAGAAGATGACTTTGATTTGGTTAAAAAGCTAGAAGCAATTTCAGGCACGCCATTGCCAAAAGCTGTTTCGGAGCTATTTGGTGCGCCAGTCTTGCATCATACGGTCATTCCAGCAGCCGAAATGCAAGCAGCAGTTGAGGCTTATCTATCACTAGGTAAGTAATAAGAATAGAAGAAAGACCCCAGATTTATTTTCTGGGGTCTTTCTACTATATTATAGTATTTATTTCTGTTTCAACAAATCACGGATTTCTTTCAATGTTTCGACTTCTTCGTTGATTGCGGCAACTTCTTCGGCTTCTTCTGTTTGATTGGCAGAGAAAAGTTTGTTAATCGCTTTAACCAAGATAAAAATGACAAAGGCGGTGATGATGAAGTTCAAAACGTCGTTCAAAAATTTGCCATAAGCAAAACTAGCATTGCCGAGCTTGAAACTGAGTTGAGCCAGCGCCCCGTTATGGACAAAGATGCCAATCAGTGGATTGATTAAATTGTCAACTAATGATTTGACGATAGCAGTAAAGGCACCACCAATAATGACACCAACGGCCAAATCAAGGACGTTACCTCTTAAAATAAATGCTTTAAATTCTTTTAACACGACAAAAGCCTCCTAAAAATTAATCTATCTTCATTATAACAGAAACGTTTCATAAACTTAAATTAAAAACTTAGACTATCCTCTTGCAATCTCATCAACTTTCTGTTACCATAGATAAGTACTGCGTAAAGCGTAGTATGTAGCTGTGAAGCGAGAGGTTGTGATACACCCGGAGGCGTTGCCACGCATCCTGTATTAGTTTTCTCGTGGAGCTAGCCTATTCTAAGAAATAGACGAGAGGAGAAAAAATGGCAAACAAAAAAATCCGCATTCGTTTGAAAGCGTACGAACATGGTATTCTTGATCAAGCGGCTGAAAAAATCGTAGAAACTGCGAAACGTACTGACGCATCTGTAGCAGGTCCAATTCCGCTGCCGACTGACCGTTCAGTTTACACAATCATCCGTGCGACTCACAAATACAAAGACTCACGCGAACAATTCGAAATGCGTACACACAAACGTTTGATCGACATCATTAACCCAACACAAAAAACTGTTGATGGCTTGATGAAACTCGACTTACCAAGTGGTGTCAACATCGAAATTAAATTATAAGGAAAGGAACTCTAATGACAAAAGGAATCTTAGGGAAAAAAGTGGGAATGACCCAAATTTTCACCGAAACTGGCGAATTAATCCCAGTCACTGTCATTGAAGCTGCAGCTAACGTTGTACTTCAAGTCAAAACAGTCGCAACTGATGGCTATGAAGCTGTTCAAGTTGGTTTTGATGACAAACGTGAAGTTTTGAGTAACAAACCTGCCAAAGGCCATGTTGCAAAAGCAAACACTGCTCCTAAGCGCTTCATTCGTGAATTCAAAAATATTGAAGGCTTGGAAGTGGGCGCTGAATTGACAGTAGAACAATTTGAAGCTGGAGATGTTGTTGACGTCACTGGTACGACTAAAGGTAAAGGTTTCCAAGGGGTTATTAAACGCCACGGACAATCACGCGGGCCAATGGCTCACGGGTCACGTTACCACCGTCGTCCAGGGTCAATGGGTCCTGTTGCACCTAACCGTGTATTCAAAAATAAACACCTTGCAGGTCGCATGGGTGGCAACCGCGTAACAGTTCAAAACCTCGTTATCGTCCAAGTTGTCCCTGAAAAAAATGTTATCCTCGTTAAAGGGAATGTCCCAGGTGCTAAGAAATCACTTATCACAGTTAAATCAGCTATTAAAGCTAAATAATAAGGAAAGGAGATAAGTTAAAAATGACTAACGTATCATTATTTAAACAAGACGGATCGCAAGCTGGCGATATCACATTGAACGACGCAGTCTTTGGTATTGAACCAAACGAATCTGTAGTCTTCGACGTCATCCTAAGCCAACGTGCTAGCCTTCGTCAAGGTACTCACGCAGTTAAAAACCGTTCAGCAGTACGCGGTGGTGGTAAAAAACCATGGCGTCAAAAAGGAACTGGTCGTGCACGTCAAGGTTCAATCCGCTCACCACAATGGCGTGGCGGTGGCGTCGTCTTCGGACCAACACCACGTTCTTACGGTTACAAATTGCCACAAAAAGTTCGTCAATTGGCACTTAAATCAGTTTACTCTGAAAAAGTTGCAGAAAACAAACTCGTGGCAGTTGATGCTTTGAGCTTCGACGCACCAAAAACTGCAGAATTTGTAAAAGTTCTTGAAGCACTTGCCATTGAACGTAAAGTTCTTGTCATCTTCGAAAACGAAGGAAATAAATTCGCTGAATTGTCTGCACGTAACATTCCAAATGTTCAAGTCACAACTGCTAACTCAGCATCTGTTCTTGATATCGTAAACAACGATAAAATTTTGGTGACACAAGCAGCTCTATCTCAAATTGAGGAGGTTCTTGCATAATGTCATTGTACGACGTAATCAAAAAACCAATCATCACTGAAAGCTCTATGCTTGCAATGGATGAAAAGAAATATACCTTTGAAGTTGATGGGCGTGCCCACAAACTTTTGATCAAACAAGCTGTTGAAGCTGCGTTTGAAGGGGTTAAAGTTGCTTCTGTTAACACTGTCAATGTGAAACCTAAAGCGAAACGCGTAGGTAAATACACAGGTTATACAAATAAAGTGAAGAAAGCTATCGTGACCCTGACGGCTGATTCTAAAAACATTGAAATTTTCGGGGAATAAGAAAGGAGTAATCAGTGGGTATTAAAGTATACAAACCGACGACAAATGGTCGTCGTAACATGACAAGCCTTGACTTTGCTGAAATTACGACTAACAAACCTGAGAAATCATTGTTGGTATCACTTAAAAGTAAAGCGGGCCGTAACAACAACGGACGCATCACTGTACGTCACCAAGGTGGCGGACACAAACGTCATTACCGTGTGATTGACTTTAAACGTCATCACGATGACGTCGTTGCTAAAGTTGCGACGATCGAATACGATCCAAACCGTTCAGCAAACATCGCTTTGGTTGTTTATGCTGATGGTGTTAAAACATACATCCTTGCACCTAAAGGTCTTGTTGTTGGTCAAACCATCGTTTCTGGCCCAACAGCCGACATCAAAACTGGTAACGCTTTGCCACTTGCAAACATTCCAGTAGGTACATTGATTCACAACATCGAATTGAAACCTGGTAAAGGTGGTCAATTGGTACGTTCAGCGGGTGCTTCTGCGCAAGTACTTGGTCAAGAAGGTAAATACACACTCGTGCGTTTGCAATCTGGCGAAGTTCGCATGATTCTCTCAACTGCACGTGCAACAATCGGTGTTGTCGGTAATGGTGAGCACAGCCTTGTCAATATCGGTAAAGCTGGTCGTAACCGTTGGAAGGGTATCCGTCCAACAGTCCGCGGTTCAGTTATGAACCCGAACGATCACCCACACGGTGGTGGTGAAGGTAAACAACCCGTTGGTCGTAAATCGCCATCTACACCATGGGGCAAACCAGCACTTGGTCTTAAAACACGTAACAAGAAAGCGAAATCAAACAAGCTTATCGTTCGTCGTAAAAACCAAAAATAATCTATCCGCCAGCTCCGGCTTAGCACCGGTAGTGGTAAATCAGGATGTTGAGGCGACTGTTCTGAGTTGTATAAAATTAGGATTTTGCCGTAAGCGAACGCAGTTCGTGCGGCCAAAATATCTATTTTCCTAAACTCAAGGAGCCGAAACTCAACTCATATTAAAGGAGAAACCATAACACATGGGACGCAGTCTTAAAAAAGGCCCTTTCGTCGATGAACATTTGATGAAAAAGGTTGTTGCGCAAGAAGGCAACGAAAAGAAAACAGTTATTAAAACTTGGTCACGTCGTTCTACGATCTTCCCTAACTTCATCGGTTACACGATTGCAGTTTATGATGGTCGCAAACACGTGCCAGTATATATCCAAGAAGACATGGTCGGACACAAATTGGGCGAATTCGCACCAACACGTACTTACCGTGGCCACGCAGCAGACGATAAAAAGACACGTCGTTAATTTATAGAGGAGGAAAAAAATGGCAGAAATTACTTCAGCTAAAGCAACTGCTCGTACAGTCCGCGTTTCACCTCGTAAATCACGTCTTGTAATCGACTTGATTCGTGGAAAAAACGTTGCAGATGCTATCGCAACACTTAAATTCACACCGACTAAAGCAGCAAATGAGATTGAGAATGTTTTGAACTCTGCAATCGCAAACGCTGAAAACAACTTTGGTCTTGAAAAAGCAAACCTTTTCGTTTCAGAAGCCTACATCAATGAAGGCCCAACAATGAAACGTTTCCGTCCACGGGCGAAAGGTTCTGCTTCACCAATTAACAAACGCACAAGCCACATCACTGTGGTTGTGACAGAAAAATAAGGAGGTAAAATCGTGGGTCAAAAAGTACATCCTATTGGTATGCGTGTCGGCATTATTCGTGACTGGGACGCAAAATGGTATGCTGAAAAAGAATACGCAAGTTACCTCCATGAGGACCTTGCAATCCGTAAACTTGTTCAAACTAAACTTGCGGATGCTTCAGTTTCAACTATCGAAACTGAACGTGCTGTCAACAAAGTCATCGTGACTTTGCACACAGCTAAACCAGGTATGGTTATCGGTAAATCAGGCGCAAGCGTTGATGCACTTCGTGCTGAATTAAACGCTTTGACTGGTAAACAAGTTCACATCAACATCGTTGAAATCAAAAAACCTGACCTTGATGCTCACCTTGTCGGTGAAGGTATCGCGCGTCAACTTGAACAACGTGTGGCTTTCCGTCGTGCTCAAAAACAAGCTATCCAACGGACGATGCGTGCGGGTGCCAAAGGTATCAAAACACAAGTATCTGGTCGTTTGAATGGTGCAGATATCGCCCGTGCTGAAGGCTATTCAGAAGGAACTGTGCCATTGCACACACTCCGTGCTGATATCGACTACGCATGGGAAGAAGCAGATACAACTTATGGTAAACTTGGCGTTAAAGTTTGGATTTACCGTGGCGAAATCTTGCCAACTAAAAAATCAGTGAAAGGAGACAAATAATGTTAGTACCTAAACGTGTGAAACACCGCCGCGAATTCCGTGGTAAAATGCGTGGGGAAGCTAAAGGCGGCAAAGAAGTCGCATTTGGCGAATTTGGTCTCCAAGCAACAACTTCTCACTGGATCACAAACCGTCAAATCGAGGCAGCTCGTATTGCCATGACACGTTACATGAAACGTGGTGGTAAAGTTTGGATCAAAATCTTCCCTCATAAATCTTATACTGCAAAAGCTATCGGGGTCCGTATGGGTTCTGGTAAAGGGGCACCTGAAGGTTGGGTTTCTCCAGTTAAACGCGGTAAAGTCATGTTCGAAATCGCAGGTGTTTCTGAAGAAATCGCTCGCGAAGCATTACGTCTTGCATCACACAAACTTCCTGTAAAAACTAAGTTTGTCAAACGTGCTGAGGAGGAAACAAATGAAGCTTAATGAAGTAAAATCACTTTTGACAGAACTTCGTGGTCTTTCAGCTGAAGAACTCGCAACACGCGAACAAGATTTGAAAAAAGAATTGTTCGACTTGCGTTTCCAAGCAGCTGCTGGTCAGCTTGAAAACACTGTCCGCCTCAACGAAGTTAAGAAAACAATTGCTCGCGTGAAAACTGTTCAACGCGAAGCGAAATAATAGATAGGGAGAAACCTTTAAAATGGAACGTAATCAACGTAAAGTTTATCAAGGCCGCGTGGTTTCTGACAAAATGGATAAAACCATCACTGTTGTCATCGAAACAAAACGTAACCACCCTGTCTATGGTAAACGTATTAACTACTCTAAAAAATTAAAAGCTCACGACGAAAACAACTCAGCAAAAACTGGTGACATCGTTCGCGTGATGGAAACTCGTCCTTTGTCTAAAGACAAACGTTTCCGTCTTGTTGAAATCGTTGAAGAAGCAGTCATCATCTAACATTCTAAAAGGAGGAATTTGCTGTGATTCAATCAGAATCTCGTTTGAAAGTTGCTGATAACAGCGGTGCCAAAGAAATTCTTGCTATCAAAGTCCTAGGTGGCTCTGGTCGTAAATTCGCTGGTATCGGTGATGTTATTGTTGCATCTGTAAAAGCTGCAGCTCCTGGCGGAGTTGTTAAAAAAGGTGAAGTTGTCAAAGCGGTTATCGTGCGTACTAAATCAGGCGCGCGTCGTACAGACGGTTCATACATCAAGTTCGACGAAAATGCTGCTGTCATCATCAAAGATGACAAAACGCCTCGTGGAACACGTATTTTTGGCCCAGTTGCTCGCGAATTGCGTGAAGGTAACTTCATGAAAATCGTATCATTGGCACCAGAAGTACTTTAAGCTTTAAATTTCGTTTTAAAACTTAAACCAACAAAACACAAACACAGTCCCCTTATGACAATAAGGGTGTCGCAACTTGCGACGTAAGAAAATTAGGAGAAAATTCAAATGTTTGTCAAAACAGGTGATACTGTCAAAGTCATCGCAGGCAAAAGCCGCGGTTTGACCGGTAAAGTCATTAAAGCTTTGCCAAAAGCTAACAAAGTCGTTGTTGAAGGTGCTAACCTGATCAAAAAACACCAAAAACCAAACAACGAAAATCCAAACGGTGCGATTCTTGAACTTGAAGCGCCTATCCATGTGTCAAACGTCCAAGTCCTTGACAAAAATGGTGTAGCTGGCCGTGTGGGTTATAAAGTTGAAGGCGACAAAAAAGTGCGTTACAACAAAAAATCTGGCGAAATCCTAGATTAATAGACACGGAAAGGAGAATATAATGACTAATCGTTTGAAAGAAAAATACACTAACGAAGTAATCCCAGCGTTGACTGAAAAATTCAACTACACATCTGTTATGGCTGTGCCAAAAGTTGATAAAATCGTCCTCAACATGGGTGTTGGTGATGCTGTAAATAACTCAAAAAACCTTGATAAAGCAGTTGCTGAATTGGCTTTGATCTCTGGTCAAAAACCATTGATTACAAAAGCTAAGAAATCAATCGCTGGTTTCCGCTTGCGTGAAGGCGTAGCGATCGGAGCGAAAGTAACACTCCGTGGCGAACGTATGTACGAATTTCTTGATAAATTGGTATCTGTCTCTCTTCCACGTGTCCGTGACTTCCATGGTGTGTCAAACAAAGCGTTTGACGGCCGCGGTAACTACACGCTAGGTGTGAAAGAACAGCTCATCTTCCCAGAAATTACGTATGATAACGTAGATAAAGTTCGTGGTTTGGACGTTGTGATCGTCACAACTGCTAACACTGACGAAGAATCACGTGAATTGCTTGCTAAACTTGGCATGCCTTTCGCTAAATAATATAGGAGGTAAATATCTTGGCTAAAAAATCAATGATTGCAAAGAACAAGCGTCCAGCTAAGTTCACAACGCAAGCGTACACACGTTGCGAAAAATGTGGTCGTCCACATTCAGTATACCGTAAATTCCAACTTTGCCGTATTTGCTTCCGTGAATTGGCATATAAAGGGCAAATCCCAGGCGTTCGCAAAGCATCTTGGTAATTTTTGACGCTGTCTGCTTCGTTGGTATTCAGTTCACAACCGCAAGGTTGCTTCGCTTCCACCGCCTCGCAGACAACGCCAAAAACTTTTACTTAGCATTTGCTTCGTTAACACCTTCTTCGCAGCCGCAAGGCTAGCTCAGTCGGCGTTGCCTCGCAACTGCGTCGTAAAAACGTTACTTAGCATTTGCTTCGTAAAAACCTTGCTTTTTGAATGATGGGCTTAGGTTTGACTTAAGTTGCTGAATTCTGGTAGTTATAAATCTGCTGGCAATGTTGCTAGTAGAGTCGTTAATGAACAAGTGATGTTCGCATCAAACTATTCATAATAGGAGAAAAATTAAAATGGTAATGACAGATCCAATCGCAGATTTCCTCACGCGTATTCGTAACGCTAACATGCGTAAATTCGAAGTCGTTGAAGCACCTGCATCAAAAATCAAACGCGATATCGCAAACATCCTCAAAACTGAAGGTTACGTTAAAGACGTAGAATTCATCGAAGATGACAAACAAGGGATCATCCGTGTTTTCCTTAAATACGGTAAAGATGGCGAAAAAGTTATCACTAACTTGAAACGTATCTCTAAACCTGGTTTGCGTGTTTACGTGAAATCTGGTGAAGTGCCTAAAGTCCTTAACGGTCTTGGTACAGCTGTGATTTCAACTTCTGAAGGTGTTGTGACTGATAAAACAGCTCGCGCTAAAAACATCGGCGGAGAAGTTCTCGCTTACGTTTGGTAAGAATTGCTTTTCAATTCTATCTGCAACTGGAAATTCGATAGTTTAGCTATCGAAACCCGTGAAAACAGTTCGCTGTCAAGCGGATTGACAATTTAACAGGAGACAAACATGTCACGTATTGGTAATAAAATTATTACTATCCCTGCTGGCGTTGAGGTGAAACTTGACGGCCATACAGCGACAGTAAAAGGTCCTAAAGGCGAGTTAACACGTACTTTCTCTAAGGACATCGAAATCAAAATCGAAGGTACTGAAATTACTTTGCATCGTCCAAACGATTCGAAAGAAATGAAAACAATCCATGGCACAACGCGTGCTAACCTTAACAACATGGTAGTTGGTGTATCTGAAGGGTTCAGAAAAGAACTTGAAATGCGCGGGGTTGGTTACCGTGCGCAACTTGCTGGCAGCAAATTAACTTTGTCAGTCGGTAAATCTCACCCAGATGAAGTCGTTGCACCTGACGGTATCACTTTTGAAGTGCCATCAAACACACAAATTAACGTGTCTGGTTCAAACAAAGAAGTGGTCGGCGAAGTTGCAGCCTACATCCGTGGTTTACGCCCACCAGAGCCTTATAAAGGCAAAGGGATTCGTTACGTTGGCGAATTTGTACGACGTAAAGAAGGTAAAACAGGTAAATAAGCTCGTTTTAAGTTTTGTAGCTTTGGCTTACGCAACTTAACGGCTTACTGTTTGGCTTAAAACAACCAACAATAACCTCTTGGAGAGAGTTTGGCTGCGCAAAGTGGCTTGACAGCTACTAAGAGGGACTAGAAAAAATAAGAGGTAAATATTGTGATTTCTAAACCAGATAAAAATAAAACGCGTCAAAAACGCCATCGTCGCGTACGCGGTAAAATCTCTGGTACTGCAGAGCGCCCACGTTTGAATGTTTTTCGTTCTAACACAAACATCTATGCACAAGTAATTGATGACATAGCAGGTGTAACGCTCGCAAGTGCCTCATCGTTGAAAGAAAACGGTACTAAAACGGAACAAGCTACAGCAGTTGGTACTGCAGTAGCTAAAGCAGCAGTCGCTGCTGGTGTTTCTGAAGTAATCTTCGACCGTGGTGGATACCTTTACCATGGACGTGTGCAAGCACTCGCTGAGGCTGCACGTGAAAATGGACTTAAATTCTAAGGAAAGGGGTAGACACTAAAATGGCTAGAAACGAAGAAGTAAAAGAATTCGAAGAACGCGTTGTTGGTATCAACCGTGTTACTAAAGTTGTTAAAGGCGGACGTCGTCTGCGTTTTGCAGCGCTTGTTGTAGTTGGTGACCGTAACGGTCGCGTTGGATTTGGGACTGGTAAAGCACAAGAAGTACCAGAAGCTATCCGTAAAGCTATCGAATCAGCTAAGAAAAACTTGATTACAGTACCCATGGTTGGTACAACTGTACCGCATCAAGTCCTTGGCGAATTTGGCGGCGGTAAGATCTTGATCAAACCTGCTGTCGAAGGGGCCGGCGTCGCAGCTGGTGGTGCTGTACGTGCCGTCCTCGAACTTGCTGGTGTGGCTGATGTCACATCAAAATCACTTGGTTCAAACACACCAATCAACGTTGTTCGCGCAACTGTTGACGGTTTGAAACAACTTAAACGTGCTGAAGATGTTGCTGCATTGCGTGGCGTATCTGTGGCAGACTTAGCGTAAGGAGGATATCATGGCTCAAATTAAAATTACTTTGACTAAGTCTCCAATTGGCCGCTTGCCTGCCCAACGCGCAACAGTTAAAGCGCTTGGCCTTGGCAAATTGTCAAGCTCAGTCATCAAAGAAGAATCACCTGCTATCAACGGTATGGTCACTAAGATCGCACACTTGGTAACAGTTGAAAAAGTTTAATAGGCTAACTATTAATCAAAAATAAAGCGAGCCTGACACTTCCGCGATTTCCCGCGAAAGTGTCTTGGCGTTTAGTAAAGGTTATCTCTGAAAAGAGAGACCATAATAGGAGAAATTTATAATGAAATTAAATGAACTCAAAGCTGCTGAAGGTAGCCGTAAAGTCCGTAATCGTGTTGGTCGTGGGACGTCGTCTGGTAATGGTAAAACATCTGGTCGTGGTCAAAAAGGTCAAAAATCTCGTTCAGGCGGCGGTGTCCGTCTTGGTTTCGAGGGTGGTCAAACACCTTTGTTCCGTCGTATGCCTAAACGTGGTTTCTTGAACGTTAACCGTAAAGATTACGCTATCGTCAACCTTGACACTTTGAACCGTCTTGAAGATGGCGCAACTGTTTCTGCTGAAACATTGCTTGCAGCTAAAATCATCAAAGATGTGAAATCTGGTGTTAAAGTTCTTGGTAACGGCGAACTCACAGTTAAAAACCTTAAAGTTGAGGTAGCTAAAGTTTCTGCTTCTGCAAAAGCTGCTATCGAAGCTAACGGTGGTTCAGTTGTAACTCCTGAAGCCTAAAAACAATCATTAGTCTGACGGGAATTCCCATCAGACTTTTGGTACTTTTAGTCAGTCATTTGAATTTTAGCTTAAATTATAGTATAGTTAAAGGAATGAAACTTATTTTCAGAATACTATGAGATAAAGCTGATTTAAAATCAGAATAAAGGGGTTCTATGTTTTTTAAACTCTTGTTTCAAGCGTTCAAGGTTAAAGAGATTCGAGCTCGAATCTTGTTCACGCTTGGCATCCTTTTCGTTTTCCGCTTAGGGGCGCACATTACCGTCCCCGGGATTAACGTTAATAACTTAAATGCCTTGAGCGACCTGCCATTTTTGTCAATGATGAACATGGTATCAGGGAATGCGATGCAGAGCTTTTCGGTTTTTGCCATGGGCGTGTCGCCGTACATCACGGCTTCTATCATCGTCCAACTCCTGCAAATGGATATTCTCCCCAAGTTTGTCGAATGGGGCAAACAAGGTGAGATTGGCCGCCGAAAACTCAATCAAGCCACGCGATACATTTCGCTGGTCTTAGCCATGCTCCAATCCGTTGGGATTACAGCAGGCTTTCAAGCTATGAGTGCGCAAAATATCGTGACCAATCCAACTTGGCAGACCTATCTGTTTATCGGTGCTATCTTAACGACGGGATCGATGATCGTTGTCTGGTTAGGTGAGCAAATTACCGATCGTGGGTTTGGTCAAGGGGTTTCTGTCATCATCTTTGCGGGGATCATCTCTTCAATTCCTGGTGCCATTAGTCAAGTTTATCAAGATAAATTTGTCAATATTCGCCCAGGAGAATTGTTCAACTCTAGCGTGTTTGTTGTGATTTTGCTGGTTGCCATGGCAGCTATCGTCTTCATCACAACATTTGTCCAACAAGCTGAGCGTAAAATTCCAGTTCAATATACGAAACTGGTACAAGGTGCGCCGACAAGTTCTTACTTGCCACTGCGGGTCAATCCTGCGGGCGTGATTCCGGTCATCTTTGCCAGTTCGATTTCAACGGCACCTCAAACGGTTTTACAGCTCTTGCAACATTCAAATAAGAATATTGCTTGGGTTGAAACTGTCAAGAATGCCTTGGATTATAATACTTGGACAGGGATGGTCTTCTACGCCTTGTTGATTGCGCTCTTTACATTCTTCTACGCCTTTGTTCAGGTCAATCCTGAAAAAATGGCGGAGAATTTACAAAAGCAAGGATCCTATATTCCGTCTGTTCGTCCCGGTAAGGGCACAGAAAAATATATCTCACGTTTATTGATTCGTTTGTCAACGGTTGGTGCGCTCTTCCTCGGCTTAATCTCGATTATTCCGATTGTTGCGACTAATTTGTTTGACTTGCCTAAAATGGTAGCCCTTGGTGGGACGAGCCTTCTGATCTTGATTTCTACTGCGATTCAAGGTGCGAAACAGTTGGAAGGTTATATGTTTAAACGCCAATATAAAGGCTTCATGGACGATCCAATTAAATGATAAAAGGCTGGTCGAAAGACTAGCTTTTTTGATACCCAAAAAGAAACCCCGCTTAATGTTGTCAAAAGGCAGCGAAAACGCTAAAATAGAAAGGTAGAGAAAAATAGACAAATTGGAGAAAAAATGAACTTACTAATCATGGGCCTACCAGGTGCTGGTAAAGGAACGCAAGCTGAAACAATCGTTGAAACGTATGGGGTACAACATATCTCAACTGGAGATATGTTCCGTGCTGCAATGAAGAACGAAACTGAGATGGGCAAATTAGCCAAATCTTTCATTGATAAGGGAGAATTGGTTCCTGATGATGTCACAAACGGGATTGTAAAAGAACGTTTGGCACAAGATGACATCCAAGCATCAGGTTTCTTGCTGGATGGCTTCCCACGGACGATTGAACAAGCTGAGGCGCTTGATGCCATGTTGGCTGATTTAGGGATTAAGCTGGATGCGGTTGTGAATATTGATGTCGACCCGTCTATCTTGGTTGAGCGTTTGTCTGGTCGTTTTATCTGTCGGACGTGTGGTGCGACTTACCATAAAGTGTTCAACCCAACTAAAATTGAAGGCACGTGTGATAAATGTGGCGGGCATGATTTCTATCAACGCGAAGATGACAAGCCTGAAACGGTTAAAAATCGTTTAGACATCAACATCAAACAAGGGGCACCGATTCTTGAGCATTATGGCAAACTTGGTCTAGTTAAAGACGTTGACGGACAACAAGATATTGACAAAGTCTCAGCAGCCATTAAAGCTATTTTAGGCTAAACAAACGTTGCATTAAAAGTTAAAATAAATTCGCATCATTAACTTGTAAAAGTCGGACTAGTATGGTATAATATCCTAGTCCGACTTTTAGATATTTATCAAAAATGGACAAATTTAAAGAGGAGGTAAGTTGACGTGGCAAAAGATGACGTAATCGAAATTGAAGGCAAAGTGATTGACACAATGCCTAACGCGATGTTCACAGTTGAACTTGAAAATGGACACAAAATTTTGGCGACTATTTCAGGCAAAATGCGAAAGAATTATATCCGCATCTTAACTGGTGACCGTGTTACTGTTGAGATGTCGCCGTATGATTTGACCCGTGGACGTATTACATACCGCTTTAAGTAGTCCAAACATTTTTATAGGAGGTATATACAATGAAAGTAAGACCATCGGTTAAACCAATGTGCGAATACTGCAAAGTGATTCGTCGTAACGGTCGTGTTATGGTAATTTGCCCTGTCAATCCAAAACACAAACAACGTCAGGGATAGAAAGGAAATATAAAGAATGGCTCGTATTGCTGGAGTTGATATTCCAAACGATAAGCAAGTTGTAATTTCACTGACTTACGTTTACGGAATCGGTCTCAAAACGTCACAAAAAGTTCTTGCCGCCGCTGGCGTTGCAGAAGATATTCGCGTGAAAGATTTGACAACTGACCAAGAAGATGCTATCCGTCGTGAAGTTGATGGACTTAAAGTTGAAGGCGACCTACGTCGTGAAGTCAACCTGAACATCAAACGTCTCATGGAAATCGGTAGCTATCGTGGCATGCGTCATCGTCGTGGATTGCCGACTCGTGGTCAAAACACGAAGAACAACGCACGTACACGCAAAGGCCCTGCTAAATCTATCGCAGGCAAGAAAAAATAAGAAAGGAGATAAACATTGGCTAAACCTACTCGTAAACGTCGTGTCAAGAAAAATATCGAATCTGGTGTTGTCCACATTCATGCAACTTTCAATAACACAATCGTGATGATTACAGACGTTCATGGTAACGCGCTTGCTTGGTCATCTGCTGGTGCTCTTGGCTTCAAAGGATCTAAAAAATCGACTCCTTTCGCTGCTCAAATGGCATCTGAAGCTGCTGCTAAGTCTGCTCAAGAACATGGTTTGAAAACTGTAGCCGTTACTGTTAAAGGTCCTGGACCAGGTCGCGAATCTGCGATCCGCGCACTTGCAGCTGCAGGTCTTAACGTAACAGCAATCAGCGATGTGACGCCTGTACCCCACAATGGTGCACGTCCTCCAAAACGTCGTCGTGTATAATTTCTAGAGTGCTTGTTGCTACTCTAACATTTTGCACTGAAAGGATATACACATGATTGAGTTTGAAAAACCAAAAATTACAAAATTTGATGAAGCTAATACCTATGGCAAATTTGTCGTAGAGCCGTTAGAACGTGGATATGGGACAACCCTTGGCAACTCTTTGCGTCGTATTCTTCTATCGTCACTTCCTGGGGCTGCTGTTACAAGCATCCAAATTGAGGGTGTCCTCCATGAGTTCACAACCATTCCAGGGGTACATGAAGATGTGATTCAAGTGATTCTTGCGATTAAAGGACTTGCAATCAAATCATATGTTGAAACGGAAAAAATCATTGAACTTGACGTCACAGGTCCTGCAGTTGTTACAGCTGGAGATATCTTGACAGATAGCGATATCGAGATTGTCAACAAAGATCATTACCTCTTCACACTTGCGGAAGGTCACTCTGTGAACGCTCGTATGACTGTGAAATCAGGCCGTGGTTATGTCCTTGCAGAAGATAATAAACAATCAGACGCACCTATCGGGACAATCGCTGTGGATTCATCTTACACACCTGTCAACAAAGTCAATTACCAAGTTGAACCAGCGCGTGTGGGTGAAAAAGATAACTTTGACAAATTGTCACTTGAAATCTTTACCAACGGTACAATCTCAGCAGAAGATGCCTTGTCATTATCTGCAAAAATCTTGACTGACCATTTGAGTCTCTTTGTCAATCTGTCTGAAGTGGCGCAAGCTGCGGATACATTGGTTGATAAAAATGAGGTCAAACCAGAGCGTGCTTTGGATAAAGTCATCGAGGAACTTGATCTTTCTGTTCGTTCATACAACTGTTTGAAACGTGCTGGTATTAATACCGTCGCTGATCTTGCGGATATGAGTGAACCAGAAATGCTCAAAGTGAAAAACTTGGGTCGTAAATCTTTAGTGGAAGTTAAAGATAAACTTGAAAGCCTTGGCTTGTCACTTAAAAAAGACTAAATTAAAATCTAATAGGAGGAATCATGGGTTACCGTAAACTTGGACGTAAATCTGATCAACGTAAAGCAATGCTTCGCGATTTGACGACTGACTTGATCATCAACGAATACATCGTAACAACTGAAGCTCGCGCTAAAGAAGTTCGTAAAACTGTTGAAAAAATGATTACACTCGGAAAACGTGGCGATCTTCACGCACGCCGTCGAGCTGCTGCTTACGTACGTAATGAAATCGCTGAAAAAGATTTCAACGAAGAAACTGAAACTTTCCCAACTGCACTTCAAAAATTGTTTGGCGACATCGCGACACGTTATGAAGGCCGTAATGGTGGATATACACGTATTCTTAAAACTGAACCACGCCGTGGCGATGCTGCACCGATGGCAATTATTGAACTTGTATAATAGTTGATATCAGTTTAAAAACTAAATAAAGCAGTAAGGGGCACCTGTCAGTCTAATTTTGTAGTGTTTTCGAAACTATTTTTGAAAATGACACAGAGTTTGCCAGTGTGACCCGATAGTCTTCATCAATCTTTTGTGGAGTGTTATGATGGTGGTGCTTGCACTTAGTCTAGCTCTTACTGTCTAGTCTTAAAAAACTAGGCCGCTTGTCCTTTGGATAAGTGGTTTTTATTTTGTCTTAAATGACTTGTATTTACGCCAACTATGTTAGAATAGATTAAAAGAATTCAAATGATGAAGTGATGAGATGAAGGAGCAAGGATTGGATATTGCACGCGAGCTCTTGCGTGAGCGTTATTTTACAAATTTGAAACAATCGGATGATTTATTTGTCGGGATTGAGTTGGAACTGCCGATTGTCCATTTGACGGGTGATGCCGTTGATTTTTCAGTTGTAGTCGCTCTGTTTGATGAAATGGTTGAAAAACTTCCCTTGTCGATTGAGAAAACGGATGATAATGGTCAAGCTATTCAACTGATTTCTGATGACACTGATGATCGGATTTTATTTGAAGTGGGCTATAATACGCTAGAATTTGCTTTTGATAAGGCAGACAAAATCGGTCAAGTCGAAATGCGTTTTCTAACTTATCTCGCCGTCATCCAACCATTTTTGAAAGAACGACATCATCTCTTGACGGGGCTCGGTGTCAATCCTTTTTGGGATAAAAATGATAATCGACCTGTCGCTAGTCCGCGCTATGAGATGTTGCTGGCTTATTTGAAGCTAGGAGCTGCTCGAGAAGATGTTCGCGTTAGCCAAGCCAACTATTGTGCTTTCATTCAAGGGAGTCGTGTCCAGTTAGAGGTGACGGCTGATAATTTGATTGCCACGCTCAATGCTTTTAATGCTATAGAGCCAGTAAAGGCATGGCTTTTTGCTAATTCTTATCTCTGGAATGGACAATTAGAGACTTTGATTTCACGCGATGTTTTTTGGGAGGGATCAATACATGGGGTGTTTCCGGAAAATGTTGGCGTTTTTCCAGAAGCATTTGCTGACGAAGCGGCATTTCTTGATTATTTGATGAAAACGGCTTTATTTACACGAACTTCTGACCAGGATACTTATTATTTTGAACCCATTCAGGCGGTGGATTATTTTAATCATGATGAAATTCCCGCTTTTGATTTAGCTGGTAATGATCTGGTCTTAACGCCAAGTCCTTATGATTTTAATGCACACCGAAGTTATCAGTATCAGAATCTCACAGCGCGTGGCACGGTTGAATGTCGAAGTAGCTGTGCGCAACCTATGTCGGCTTCTTTTTCAGTCGCTGCATTTCACCTGGGCTTGATGCAGGCGTTACCAGTCTTTGAAGCTTTAATTACCAATCATGCTTTTTACGAAGATTACGGTCGGGATTATCCCGAACTTCGTCGGAGATTTTCAGCAATCAACTTATCACCAGAGGAAGT
Source organism: Pseudolactococcus reticulitermitis (assembly GCF_002260845.1). GTDB lineage: Bacteria > Bacillota > Bacilli > Lactobacillales > Streptococcaceae > Pseudolactococcus > Pseudolactococcus reticulitermitis. The sequence goes on from NZ_BEDT01000004.1 coordinate 221,728, forward strand.
AGAAGACGCTGCCAAATTGGCTCAAGATTTATTAGACTTGGCAGCCATAGGTCTTGATAAACGTGGGTTTGGAGAAAGAAAATATCTAGCGCCACTCTATCAGCGTATCGAGACAAAAGAAAATCCAGCCACCAAAGCCTTGCGCTTGCTTAAAGCTGGCAAAACATTATCAGAAATATCGGAGATTTTTGCAGATGGAAAAGACATTTAAGGTATCAGCTGGCCACAATCATATGAATTGTGAGATAAAGGCGATGTTAGGTCTCCTCAGCTATCGAGAGTGTGAAATTCTGGATGCTCAAACACCTCCTAATCTCCTGTTATGATGAGATAGGAACTTCCGAAACAGTATGCCTTAGTCCGATGACCGTGAGCAAACACGGTTTTTATTTGACAAAATTTTCTGATAATTACTTGACGTAAGGTTTAAAAATGTTAAAATGGTAACAATAGATTTGTTTGAAAAAAGGGGAAATTTAAGTTTAATTTTAGAATTGAACCCATTCTCATGTTAAAAGCTACAAATCAACGCAAGTTTTTTAAGATGATTGCGAATAACTTAGACAGGCAAGGAAGGCACTTATGAAATTCACATACAACGGTACGACAACAGAAGTTGAACTCAACAAATACTCTAAAACGCTGACGCAAGATCCAACACAACCCGCAACACAAGCCATGTTTTATGGCATTGGCTTTAAAGAAGAAGATTTCGATAAGGCGCAAGTTGGGATTGTCTCAATGGACTGGGACGGCAATCCTTGCAACATGCACTTGAATCAGCTTGGACAAAAAGTCAAGGCATCAGTGGATGCGACTGGAGACCTTTTAGGCTTACAGTTCCACACGATTGGTGTTTCTGACGGGATTGCTAACGGAACGGACGGCATGCGCTATTCGCTCGTGTCACGTGAAGTGATTGCGGATTCTATCGAGACCAATGCTGGTGGCGAATATTATGACGGAATTGTCGGGATTCCCGGCTGTGATAAAAATATGCCGGGGACGATTATTGGCATGGCACGCTTGGATCGTCCGTCGATTATGGTTTATGGTGGGACGGTTGAGCATGGTGAGTATCATGGTCAGTCTCTGAATATCGTCTCAGCTTTTGAGGCCTTGGGTGAAAAATTAACAGATAACATTTCTGAAGAAGATTACCATGGCGTGATTTCTAATGCCATTCCTGGCCAAGGTGCTTGTGGTGGCATGTATACGGCAAATACCATGGCGGCAGCCATCGAAACACTTGGCATGACCCTGCCGTTTTCATCAACCAACCCAGCCAAGTCTGACGAAAAGCAAGAAGAGGCAGCGTCGGTTGGTGAATACATGAAGACGCTCCTAGCTCGGGATATTAAACCGAGCGATATCATGACACGGGAGGCTTTTGAAGATGCCATCACCGTTGTGATGGTGCTTGGTGGCTCAACCAATGCCGTTTTACACTTGATTGCTATGGCGCGGACAGTTGGCATTGATTTGACACAGGACGATTTTCAGGCGATTTCTGATCGCACCCCTGTGATTGGCGATTTCAAGCCTTCTGGCAAGTACATGCAAGAAGATTTGCACCGTATCGGTGGTCTGCCAGCGGTTCTTAAATTTCTCCTGAAAGAAGGCCGAATTCATGGCAATCGGATGACCGTCACAGGTAAAACCTTGGCAGAAAATCTTGAAAATGCAGCAGATTTAGACTTTACCGTTCAGGATATTATTAGACCCTTTGATAAACCAATCAAAGCTACAGGTCATCTACAAATTCTCTATGGCAACCTCGCATCAGGTGGTTCAGTCGCTAAAATTTCTGGTAAAGAAGGCGAGCAATTCACGGGGACTGCACGGGTCTTTAACGGCGAACAACACTTTATCCAAGGGATTGAGACCGGGCGTTTGCACGCCGGTGATGTTGCTGTAATTAAGAATATCGGGCCAGTCGGAGCGCCTGGAATGCCAGAAATGCTGAAACCAACGTCCGCTTTGATTGGGGCAGGCTTAGGGAAATCAGTTGCGCTGATTACGGATGGGCGTTTCTCAGGTGGGACACATGGGTTTGTCGTCGGCCATATCGTCCCCGAAGCCGTCAAAGGTGGTGTCATTGGGCTAGTTGAAGATGATGACATTATCGAAATTGATGCCATTAACAATACTATCAATCTGAAAGTATCTGATGAGGAATTAGCAAAACGTCGCGCAGCTTACCAACAACCAGTGCCTAAAGCAACGCGCGGTGTCCTAGCGAAATTTGCGAAGTTGACAGATGATGCCGCACACGGTTGTATTACAGACTTTTAAGTCAGTTTAATCTTGATAAATGAAAAAACAACTGGTCAACGTGCCAGTTGTTTTGATTAGGCCAGAGCGTTAGCGGATGTTTTCTAAAATTTGGAGGGATTAAGAGGAGACTTTCGTGTTGCTTGAATAGAAAATGGTTGCGTATTCAGGGATGATATTCTTTTGAAATTACTTGAAAAAAGACTGTAAAAGTGTTAAAATCTAAACATAATTCATAATTTTCAGAAATTTCGAAATATGAAAATCCTTAAAAGGAGAGCGAATATTGAAACAAATCAAACTTGAAACACCTAAAAGTGGCTCACAACTCGTCCTTGATACCCTTAAAGAATTGGGGGTTGACACGATTTTTGGCTATCCGGGCGGTGCCGTTTTGCCACTCTATGATGCCATTTATGATTATGCGGGCATTCAGCATATTCTGGCGCGCCATGAACAAGGGGCAACACACGAAGCAGAAGGGTATGCTAAATCATCAGGAAAATTGGGGGTTGCCTTAGTCACGTCAGGTCCCGGGGCAACGAATGCCATTACTGGTATTGCGGATGCCAATGCCGATTCGGTGCCCATGCTCGTTTTCACGGGTCAAGTGGCGACACCAGGTATCGGTAAAGATGCTTTTCAAGAGGCGGATATTATTGGTGTGACCATGCCCATTACCAAATATAATTATCAAATTCGTGAAACGCAAGACATTCCGCGCGTGATTACTGAGGCGGTGCATATTGCGACGACGGGGCGACCAGGTCCAGTTGTGATTGACCTGCCTAAAGATATTGCAGCCCAAGAAGTCGACTATATCAATGACACGACGATTGATTTGCCCTCTTATCACCCAACAGTCGAGCCAAATGCCAAGCAATTGAAAAAAATTGTTGAACTACTTGCTAAAAAGAAACGCCCCTTGATTTTAGCGGGCGGCGGTGTTAATTATTCAGATGGGAATCTTGCTTTAATCCAATTTGCTGAAAAATATCAAATTCCAGTCGTCTCTAGTTTACTTGGCTTAGGTGCGATGCCTGTTGAAAATCCCTTGTTTTTAGGAATGGGTGGCATGCACGGCTCCTACGCTGCCAATATGGCGTTGGCTGAGACGGATTATCTGATCAATTTTGGCAGTCGATTTGATGACCGTTTGGCTTCAAATCCAGCTTTATTTTTGAAAGATGCCACGGTGGCACATATTGACATTGATCCAGCAGAGATTGGTAAAATCGTCAAAACAGATTTGCCAGTAGTAGGCGATGCTAAGCGCGCCTTGGAAATTTTGCTTAAAGTCGAAGCGCCTACGACTGATTTTTCGAAGTGGTTCAACCAAGTTCAGGATAATGCGCAAAAAGCGCCCTATAGTTATGAACCAGAGCCGAATTTTAACAAGCCACAAGAAGTCATCAAGTTAATCGGCGACTTGACAAATGGCGATGCGATTATCGTTACTGATGTTGGACAACACCAGATGTGGGCTGCGCAATGGTACCCTTATAAGAGTAATCGTCAGCTCATCACGAGTGGTGGGCTCGGCACCATGGGCTTTGGCATTCCTGCAGCCATTGGGGCAAAATTAGCCAATCCAGATAAAGAAGTTATCGTTTTTGTTGGCGACGGTGGTTTCCAGATGACCAATCAAGAACTCGCGATTTTAAACGGTTATCATATTTCGATTAAAGTCGTCCTATTTAACAATCATTCATTGGGCATGGTGCGTCAATGGCAAGAAAAGTTCTACGAGGAACGTCGCAGTCAATCCGTCTTTGATCTAGAACCAGATTTCCAATTACTAGCTGAGGCTTACGGTCTCAAACACGACAAGTTTTTAAATCCTAAAACGATTGCCGAAGATTTAAAAGTCATCACAGAAGATGTACCAATGGTTCTGGAAGTTGGTATTTCTAGAGAAGAACAAGTTTATCCGATGGTGCCTGCAGGTTGGCACAATGACGAAATGTTGGGGGTGAAATTCAATGCGTAGAATGTTAACAGCCAAACTCAATAACTCAACAGGTGTTCTCAACCGTTTTACAGGTGTTTTGTCGCGGCGCCAAGTCAATATCGAAAGTATCTCTGTCGGGCATACGGATGTGCCCCATATTTCACGGATTACGATTATTATCGATGTGGCGAGTATTGACGAAGTTGAACAAATCATTAAGCAGCTTAATCGTCAAGTAGACGTTTTAAGGGTGCGTGATATTACAGATGTCCCGCATATCGAGCGAGAGGTCATTCTGGTCAAGGTATCAGCGCCTGCTAGTATCCGAGCAGAACTGTTCGCCATGATTCAACCTTTCCGTGCGAGCGTCGTCGATGTCGCACCTAAGACGGTAACTATCCAATTAACGGGTGGCTACGATAAAATCGAAGCCCTGCTGAGGGTTGTCAAGCCATATGGCATTAAAAATATTGCCAGAACAGGTGTGACTGGCTTTACACGGGATTAAAAGGCAATTATAAATTTACCCTTGACAAATTGTCTGAAAAATCGTAAAATTATATCATATTTAGAAATTGATTGAATTTTCTATCTTTTATAGCTTGCTGAAGATTAATTGGTGAGGGGAAAGATAGAACACTAAACAGCTTATAGGAGAAGATAAAACGATGGCAGTAACAATGTATTATGAAAACGACGTCAAAACACCGGCGCTTGCTGGCAAACAAATCGCAGTGATTGGCTATGGTTCGCAAGGTCATGCGCATGCCCAAAACTTGCGTGACTCAGGCGAAAATGTCATCATCGGTGTGCGTGTAGGGAAATCATTTGATGCTGCGAAAGAAGACGGTTTTGATGTCTATCCAGTGGCAGAAGCTGTGGCAAAATCTGATGTGGTCATGATTTTGGCACCAGATGAAATCCAAGCGGATCTTTATGCGAAAGACATTGCGCCTAATCTTAAAGATGGTGCAGCGATTGGTTTTGGCCATGGCTTCAATATTCATTTTGGTTATATCAAAGCACCAGAAACAGTTGATGTCTTCATGCTTGCGCCTAAAGGACCAGGTCATTTAGTGCGCCGGACTTATACGGAAGGCTTTGGCGTGCCAGCACTTTTCGCAGTTTATCAAGATGCGACAGGAAATGCGCGTGATATCGCTATGGACTGGGGTCGTGCAGCAGGTGGTGCGCGTGTTGGGATGCTCGAAACAACTTTTAAAGAAGAAACTGAAGAAGACTTGTTCGGTGAACAAGCGGTACTTTGTGGCGGGACAACGGCCTTGATTGAGGCAGGCTTTGAAACGTTGACAGAAGCGGGCTATGCACCAGAATTGGCTTATTTTGAAGTCCTGCATGAATTGAAACTCATCGTTGACCTGTTATACGAGGGTGGTTTCAAGAAAATGCGTCAATCTATTTCAAATACAGCAGAATACGGTGACTATGTCGCAGGGTCGCAAATCATCACAGCTGAAGTTAAAGCGAACATGAAAAAAGTCCTCAATGACATTCAATCGGGTGCATTTGCTAAAGATTTCGTAGAAGACTATAAAGCGGGTAATCCGAAAATGAAAGCTTTTCGTGCCGCAGCCGCAGATCTTGAGATTGAAAAAGTGGGTGCTGAATTGCGTCAGGCAATGCCATTCACGCAAGCCAATGATGATGCAGCTTTCAAAATCTATAACTAAGCCAAAATACAGACAAGGCTGTCTATCGTTTTTAACTTGGAAGAAAGCTGAGCCTAGTCTCGGCTTTCTTTTCGATTAGTTCAAAAAATGAAGGAATTTAAAATATGGTCACTTACAAAGATGTGTTAGCCGCAAATGACGTGTTGAAAAATGTTGTCATCCAAACACCGATGAGACGGGATAGCTATTTGTCTGAAAAATATGGCGCAAATATCTACCTCAAACAAGAAAATGTCCAAAAAGTCCGCTCGTTCAAGCTACGAGGGGCTTATTATGCCATCCATAATCTGCCACAAGACAAACTAAAAAATGGTGTTGTGTGTGCCAGTGCGGGAAATCATGCCCAAGGTGTGGCGTATACCTGTCAGGAATTAAAAATCTCTGCAACGATTTTCATGCCGACGACCACACCTCAGCAAAAAATCACACAAGTTAAATTTTTTGGCGGAGATTATGCGGAAATTGCACTTGTCGGGGACACATTTGACGAGTCCGCGGCCGCAGCAAGTGATTATGCTCGCCGTGAGAGCAAAACATTCATCGATCCATTTGATAATCCAGACGTCATTTCGGGTCAAGGGACAGTCGCGGTCGAAATTTTCGAAGCAGCGCAAGAAGAACATCTTAAAATTGATGTCCTTATGGCTGCAGTTGGCGGTGGTGGCTTGATTTCAGGTGTCTCAGTTTACGCTAAACATGCGAGTCCTGAAACAAAAATCATCGGTGTTGAAGCCTCAGGCGCACGGTCAATGCAAGCAGCATTTGATAATAAGGCACCGATTAAACTTGAGACGATTGATAAATTTGCAGACGGCATTGCCGTCCAAAAAGTCGGTCAATTAACCTACCAAATCGCCAAAGAAAATGTCGATGAACTTGTGCATACGGATGAAGGTCTCATATCGAGCACGATTTTAGACCTCTACTCTAAACAAGGCATTGTCGTTGAACCAGCAGGCGCGACCAGTGTTGCAGCCTTGGAGTTAATCAAAAATGACATCAAAGGTCAAACAGTTGTTTGCATTATTTCGGGTGGCAATAATGACATCAATCGGATGCAAGAAATCGAAGAGAAAAGTCTGATTTACGAAGGTCTTAAACACTATTTTGTTGTGAATTTTCCGCAAAGACCTGGCGCCCTGCGTGAATTTGTTAATGATATCTTAGGCCCGCACGATGATATTACGCGATTTGAATATATCAAGCGTGCTAACAAAGGCACAGGGCCAGTATTGATAGGTATTTTGTTAGCAAGCAAGCATGATCAAGCACAGTTGATTGAACGTCTTGCAGCATTTGATAGTAAATTTATAGATTTGAAAGGTCAAGAAAGTTTGTATAATTTACTGGTTTAAACCGTATTGAAAAAGATTAAAAATAAATCTCAATTATTTTCAAAAAAGAGTTGACACGGGGGTATAGATTTGATAAGATAATAAAGTACTCAAAACGGGGTCACGAATGATAGAAAAGAAAATAAAAAAACTTTTCGAAAAAGCGTTGACAAAGCAATGAAGTTTTGGTAGAATTAAATAGTTGTCTCGCAAGAAGCGGGAGATCTGAAATAGACCTTTGAAAACTGAATAAAACAGAAAACAAACCAAGTACAGACGTTGTCTAGCAATAGATAACAAACTGTC
>NZ_BEDT01000005.1 GCF_002260845.1 Pseudolactococcus reticulitermitis
AGGATAGGTGAAAAGATATATTGGGAGGCAAGTTCTCAATACATCAGAAGTTCGGGAAGTAGCTCAGCTTGGTAGAGTACTTGGTTTGGGACCAAGGTGTCGCAGGTTCGAATCCTGTCTTCCCGATAAATTAGGATACTGAGGACGATGGCGTAGCCAAACTTCTTTAGAAAATTAGAGATTTGCGTAAGCAAGTGTAGCTTGTGCGGACAAATCATCTATTTTCTAAAGAAGTTAGTCTGAAGTTCAACTGGTTGACGACTGGTTTCAGTCGTTTTTTTGTACATACGATTATTGAACTTAATTTGCTATAATAAGAAGAGATAACTTGAGGTGATGAGATGAGAGTGGTTGCAGGACAATACGGGGGGAGAACCCTTAAAACATTAGAGGGGAAAAATACGCGTCCGACTGGCGATAAAGTCAGAGCTGCGATTTTTTCTATGTTAGGTCAATACTTCGATGGCGGACTTGTTTTAGACTTATATTCTGGATCAGGGGGTCTTGCGATTGAAGCTATTTCACGTGGCTGTGAGAAAGCTGTTCTAGTTGAAAAAGATAGACAGGCGCAACAAGTTATCCAAGCTAATATTGAGATGACGAAACATCTCGAGCGTTTTAGTCTGATGAAAATGACATCTGATAAAGCGATTTCACTTTTAGACAAACCTTTCGATTTAGTATTTTTAGACCCACCCTATGCCAAAGAGCAGATTGTTAAGGATATTGAAAGGCTTGAGGATAGCGGGCTTTTATCGCCAGACGTAATCATTGTGTGTGAAACGGATAAATCAGTTGAATTACCGGAAAGTATCAGCAATTTCAATTTAATCAAGCAAAAAATTTATGGTATATCGAAAGTGAGTCTCTATGAAGGCGCTTGAACAAGCCTATTGGCAGAAATTTAAAGCTGCTACTAACATTGCGTCACCATTATTTGGCTCAAGCTGGTCATTTGGTAATACTGCAAAAATGGCGGATGACTTAGGACAACTCGTCCTTGAAGGCAAGAAAACAGGCACAACTTCTGCACTTGCTTTTTATGAACTTGAAGGCGCTGCTTTGCCAAGAGCGAACAAAGTTTACGATATGTTGTTAAATGGTGCCAATGACCCGATTGCGATTTTACAGACGAAAAAAGTTAAACGTTTTATGTTCAATGACGTGACCGAAGAAATGGCCCGTTTAGAGGGTGAAGGCGATTTATCGATTGCTTACTGGCAAGCAGCCCATCGTGAGGTTTTCAAGACGGCGTTTGCCAGAGAAAATCTGACTTATGATGAGGCAAACCTTGCTTTAATCTACGAAGAATTTGAGGTCATTTACAAATGAAAATCGGTTTATACACAGGAACTTTTGACCCGATTACCAACGGTCATCTGGATATTATTCACCGCGCTGCGAAACTTTTCGATAAACTTTATGTCGGCATTTTCAACAACGACAAGAAAAATCCCCTTTTCACATCGGCTGAGCGGGCGGAGATGATGGGCGAGCTATTGGCAGAGTTTGAACAGATTGACGTTATCGTGCATGAGTCGGATTTGACGGTCAATGTCGCTCAGAAATTGGGCGTGACGGCGCTGGTTCGAAGCGTCAGAAATGCGCAAGACTTAGACTACGAGTCGGCCATGATTTATTTTAACCATGACATGACAGGGGTTGAGACTGTTCTGCTCGCGGCCAGTCCAGAATTACAGTATGTGAGTAGCACGCGAATGAAAGAGTTGGCACACTTTGGCGTCGATGTGTCAAAATGGGTGCCGGCGCTTGTGGCACTTGAATTGGAGAAAAAATTTGAACAAAAATAAGAAGTCATTCATCAAAGTCCGCTGGGGCATTGCTAGTCTTGTCGGTATCCTAGTCCTTATCGGTGTGCTACTCCCCCTACCCTACTATGTTGAGATGCCTGGTACGACTGAAAATGTGGGTGAGATGGTTAAAGTCAATCAGCCACCATTAACCCAAACATCTGAAAAAGGTTCCTTGAATTTAACGACTGTTTCGATGATGCGGGCAACGGGTGCTAGTTTGCTTTATGCGGCGGTGACGGATTTTACCGATGTTTACAGCAAGGCAGATATGATGGGCAATCAGACGGACGCTGACTACAATCGCATGAACGCTTTTTACATGGCAAGCGCGCAGAATGCGGCGATTTACGAGGCGTTTAAACTGGCTGGTAAGCCCTTTGAGTTAGACTACAAGGGCGTTTACGTTTTAGATGTCATGAAAAAATCGACGTTTAAGGATATTTTGCATATCGCGGATACGGTGACGGGTGTTAATGGACAAAGTTTCAAATCATCTGAGGAGCTGATGACTTATATCAAGGCTCAAAAAATCGGGGCTAAGATTTCGGTTCAATACACAAATGAAGCGGGCGAGGCAAAATCTGCAGACGGTAAAACGATTAAAATCGCAGATGGCAAGGCTGGCATTGGCATCACATTGGTCGATCATACGGCGGTTAAGAGTACGCCGGAGGTGACGATTAATGCGGGTGCGATTGGTGGGCCATCAGCAGGGATGATGTTCACGCTAGAAATTTACGCCCAACTAACGGGACAGGATTTGACACGGGGACGTGAAATTGCTGGGACTGGCACGATTGAACAGGATGGTAAAATTGGTCGAATTGGCGGGATTGATAAGAAGATTGCCACCGCCAGTCGCAATGGTGCTGAAATTTTTCTAGCGCCTGATGATGCCATCACCAAAGAGATGAAAAAAGCCGAGCCGGGTGTCAAGTCAAATTATCAAGAAGCCCTGACTGCTGCAAAAAAATTGAAGACGAAGATGAAGATTGTCCCGGTGAAAACCGTGCAGGATGCGCTTGATTATCTGGAGAAATGATGCTTTGGCTTTAAAATCAATCAAAAATAAACAGGTCGTTAGAAGATTGTGAAATCAATTTCTGACGATTTTTTTTGACGAGTTTGTGAAAAAATATAGCTTGATTTGGCGGTATTGAAACCAAATTAATGAATAAATTCACAAACTCGGCAATTTCACAAATGATAAATTGCTAAATATCACTTTACAAACGTTTTCAGTATGCTATAATATGGATATAGAGATAAGTTAAATAATTCACTAACTTATCTAAACCTAATCGGAACTACCATTTTTAAGGAGAAAAAAGATGGCTACAAAAACTGTAGAGAAAACAGAAACATTTGACGTTGCGGGCATGATTGATGCGCTTGCTGCTAAAGGGGCGACAGCGCTCAAGGGTCTTGAAAAATTAAATCAAGAACAAATTGACCATATCGTGCATGAAATGAGTATGGCAGCGCTTGACAAACATATGCCATTGGCTAAGTTGGCGGTGGAAGAAACGGGTCGCGGTATCTATGAAGATAAAGCCATCAAAAATATGTATGCCTCTGAATATATCTGGAACGCTATCAAAGATAACAAAACAGTTGGCGTGATCAATGAAGATAAAGAAGCGGGCATCGTTGAAATTGCTGAGCCAGTCGGCGTTATTTGTGGTGTGACACCAACAACTAACCCAACGTCAACAACCATTTTCAAATCAATGATTGCCATTAAAACACGTAATCCAATCATCTTTGCTTTCCATCCATCAGCACAAGAATCATCTGCGGCAGCAGCACAAATCGTCTTGGATGCCGCAGTTGCAGCTGGTGCGCCTGAAAACTGTATCCAATGGGTGACCACACCATCAATCGAAGCGACAGGTCTTTTGATGAACCACCCAACGATTGCAACAGTTTTGGCAACTGGTGGTGCAGGCATGGTTAAATCAGCTTACTCAACTGGTAAACCAGCACTTGGCGTAGGGCCTGGTAACACACCTGCCTACATCACAAAAGATGCTAAAATCAAACGTGCAGTAAACGATTTGTTCCTTTCAAAAACATTTGACAACGGAATGATTTGTGCGTCTGAACAAGCGATTATCGTTGATAACGAAGTTTACAACGAGGTTAAAGATGAGTTCTTGGCACACAATGCTTATATCGTATCATCTAAAGCTGAACTGGCGAAATTGCAAGCAGCTGTGATGTTGCCTGACGGTCATGCGGTTAATCCTAAAATCGTCGGATACTCAGCAAAATATATCGCTGAATTAGCAGGCATTAAAGTACCAGCAGAAACCAAATTACTCATCGCTGAAATCGCTGGCGTTGGGGTTGACTTCCCGTTATCACGTGAAAAATTATCACCAGTCTTGGCCATGGTGAAAGCGAACTCGACCGAAGAAGGTCTTGACCTTTGTGAAGCCATGCTTGATTTGGGTGGTCTTGGTCATACGGCTGTTATCCACACAGAAGATGAAGACTTGCAAATCCAATTTGGTATTCGTATGAAAGCTTGTCGTATCCTTGTGAATACGCCAGCAGCTGAAGGTGGTATTGGGAACATCTACAATGAAATGTTGCCATCCTTGACACTTGGTTGTGGTTCTTACGGTCATAACTCAGTGTCACATAACGTATCAGCAGTTGATTTGATTAACGTTAAGACGCTTGCTAAACGGAGAAATAATATGCAATGGTTCAAATTGCCACCAAAAGTTTACTTTGAAAAAAATTCGATCACTTACTTGCAACAAATTAAAGCTGAACGTGTGATGCTTGTTTGTGACCCAGGTATGGTTCAATTTGGCTATGCTGACCTTGTTCGTAAACAACTTGAAAAGAATCCTAATGACCCACGTGTGGAAGTCTTCTCAGACGTAGAGCCTAACCCGTCTACCAACACAGTTTATAAAGGTCTTGAAGTTTTCAATAGCTTCCAACCAGATGTGGTGATCGCCCTCGGTGGTGGTTCAGCAATGGATGCGGCGAAAGGGATGTGGATGTTCTTCGAGCACCCAGACACATCATTCTTCGGCGCGAAACAAAAATTCCTTGACATCCGTAAACGTGCTTACAAGATTGAATATGCTGAAAAAGCAACTTTCATCTGTATCCCAACAACATCAGGTACTGGTTCAGAAGTGACACCATTTGCGGTAATCACTGACTCAGAAGACCATACGAAATACCCACTCGCTGACTACGCTTTGACACCAGATGTGGCCATCATCGACCCACAACTCGTCATGTCAGTGCCTGCAAGTGTCACTGCTGATACAGGTATGGACGTCTTGACACATGCCATCGAATCTTACGTTTCAGTCATGGCATCTGACTACACACGTGGTCTGTCATTGCAAGCCATCAAGATTGTCTTTGAACACCTTGAAAACTCAGTTAAAACTGGTAATGCTGAAGCGCGCGAGAAAATGCACAATGCCTCTACAATGGCTGGTATGGCCTTCGCCAATGCCTTCCTCGGCATTACCCACTCAATCGCCCACAAAGTCGGTGGTGCTTGGAACATTCCTCACGGTCGTACCAATGCCATCTTGCTCCCACACGTTATCCGTTACAATGCCAAAGATCCTCAAAAACATGCCATGTTCCCTAAATATGATTTCTTCCGTGCTGACAGCGACTATGCTGACATTGCGCGTTTCCTAGGTCTTAAGGGTAACACTACTGCTGAGTTGGTTGAAGCGCTCGCAACTGCTGTTTATGACCTTGGTATTGCAACTGGTATCGACATGAACTGGAAAGCACAAGGCTTGACGAAGAAACAAATGGAAGCAGAAATTGATCACTTGGCTGAAAAAGCTTACGAAGACCAATGTACAACTGCTAATCCAAAAGAACCTTTAATCTCTGAATTGAAAGGGATCATCGAAATCGCTTATGACTATAAAGGTTAAGCGATAACGACGCAAAAACTTACAGACAGTGGTTTGTAAGTTTTTTTGTGCTGGGAAATCGGAAATATGATATACTATTGGCAAATATAATAAAGGGAGATAAGAGATGATTGAAGTCAGAAAAGCAAATTTTGAGGATCATGCCATGATTTATCGGTTAGGTCAAGCCGAATTGGGCTATGATTTAGACGAAACCTTTAGCCAAAAGCGTTTGAGGGCGGTCTTGTCAAAATCAGCCAATCACATTTTTGTTGCCTTTGTTGACGGAGAACCTGCTGGTTATATTCATATCCAAGACTATGATGTGACGTATGCGCCTCCCTATAAGAATATCTTGGGCTTAGCTGTTTTTAAGGCCTTTCAAAGGCAAGGTGTGGGTAAAGCATTGATGCAAGCGGCAGAAGCGTTTGCGCGGGCTGATGGTGCAGCTGCGATTCGCTTGAACTCTGGGGAAAACCGGCAGGGTGCACATTTATTTTATGAGCGGATGGGTTATGACTGGGTCAAATCACAGGCCAATTTTAGAAAAGCGTTTTAAAGATGGAGAGATTAACGTTATCAGTGACTATTGATCGCCCCATCGGTTATGACCACCATGGTACGATTTATCCGATTAATTACGGCTATGTTGCGGGCGTCATAGGTGGCGATGGGGAGGCGCAGGATGTCTACGTTTTAACGGAAGATGACAAGCCTCTGGAGAGTTTTACAGGAGAGCTAATCGCAGTCGTCCACCGTGGGGATGATGTTGAGACCAAGTGGGTAGTGACGGACTTTGATGTGTCTTATACGGCTGATGAGATTATGGCGACAGTCCGATTTATGGAACAGTATTTTAAGTCAACGATTGAAATGGTGGATTAATCATGCAGGATTTAACAGCAGAGTTTGCAGGTGGGCGATTAAACATTCGTGTGGCGGCAATCATTCAACAAGATGATAAGATTTTGGTATCACAATGGCCTAACGGGACAATCTCTTTAGTAGGCGGACGCGTTGCCCTCGGAGAAACAACGCAAGCCGCGATTAGCCGTGAAGTAGCTGAAGAAACAGGTTTAATTGTAGAAACGGCTAGCTTATGTGCGATGATTGAGAATTTTTTCAAATATGATGATACATTTTATCATGAGTTTTTGTATGTCTATAACGTGGCAACAGAATCGTTTGAGCTTAATCAATCAGCGCTTGATTTTGACTGTCAAGAGATTTTATGGTTACCCATCAGCGATAGCGATAGATTACAACCGAAGATTTTGTCTGACCTTGTCAAAGATAAGCGTGGTCAGATGTTACATCTTGTAAATCAAGAAGCGTTTTATCCAAATTGATGAAATTTCGACTTACGAAGCAAAAATATTTATGATATACTGAAGATAATTTACTGCGTATAATGGATCAGCGTAAAGGTGACTTCCGAGTTCAATCGGAGGTGCTTTTGCGCTGTTTTTTGTGGTGAAAATAGAAAATAAGAGGTTATCCCTAATGGATTTTTACATGAAGCTCCCCCGAAATGGCAAAGAATTCGCCTTATTCCTCGGCATTGTTGCCACGATTTCAGTCAATATGATTGCACCGGTAATTTCTGGTTTTGAGGTTGGCTTTAGCCTAGCAACTTGGCGCTATACGCTGATGAATTCACCGGTAATGCTAGTGGCGGTCATTATCTGTGTCTTACTCACGCATATGCCTGCAGAAAAATTAGCAGCTAAAGTGACAGCTGAAACCGATAGTTTCAATGCCAAAATCACGCTGACGATTTTGATCAATGTTGCGATGATGTCTGTCTTGATGACGATTGTGGGTGCGATGATTGCAACGAAAACGATTAGTTTAGCACCCTTTCAACACTTCTTTGACAAATGGCCGAGAAATTTCACGATTGCGCTCGTTACAGAACTGCTGATTGCACAGCCAATCGCACGTTTTGTTTTATATCAATTGCATCAAAAAAGTGATAAGGGCTTAAAAACTACCATTTCTGAGAAATAGAGGTATAATAAAGGAGGAGGAAAATCAAATGAAAATTACTTATCACAATGCAGGCAATGCGCCAGAAACTAAAACGTTTAAAGATGTTGCAGAGTTTTTAATGTTGCAAAATCGTGAAATTCCAGCGATTCAAGATCACTATGAAGTAGATGCGCTCTATGTTGGTGATGAGCAAGTTGATTTTACTGGGACAATCGGCGATTTATTTGATAAATACAACAAGTAAGTCTTGTCAAATACGCTAAAAGCGTGTATAATTAAATGGTTGCCGTAAAAAGTTACGGTAATCGAAACCACATTTTGACATGATCGTCCCGTAGTGCTGGCTAGAAGCCAGTAGCGGGGCGAGTTGACGGTCAAAAGAGGAAAAACTATTTTAAAAGGAGACTAGCTCATGGCAGTCATTTCAATGAAACAACTACTCGAAGCGGGTGTTCACTTCGGTCACCAAACACGCCGTTGGAACCCAAAAATGAAACCGTTCATCTTTACAGAACGTAACGGGATTCACGTTATCGACTTACAAAAAACAGTTAAACTTGCTGACGACGCTTATAACTATGTACGCGACGCTGCAGCAAACGGTGCTGTTGTTCTCTTCGTAGGGACTAAAAAACAAGCTGCTGAAGCGGTTAAAGAAGAAGCGACTCGTGCTGGTCAATACTACATCAACCATCGTTGGTTGGGTGGTACTTTGACGAACTGGGGGACAATCCAAAAACGTATCGCACGTTTGAAAGAAATCAACAAAATGGAAGAAGACGGCACTTTTGACGTTCTTCCTAAAAAAGAAGTTGTTTTGCTTAACAAACAACGCGATCGCTTAGAAAAATTCTTGGGCGGTATCGCTGATATGCCACGTATTCCTGATCTTATCTATATCGTGGATCCACATAAAGAGCAAATCGCTGTCCAAGAAGCAACTAAATTGAACATTCCAATCGTTGCCATGGTTGATACAAATGCAGATCCTGATCCAATCGACGTGATTATCCCTGCCAATGATGATGCCATTCGTGCGGTTAAATTAATCACTGGTAAAATGGCTGACGCCATCATCGAAGGTCGTCAAGGCGAAGACGCTGTTGAAGCTGAAGATGCCAACGTATCAGAACCAGCATCAGCTGAATCAATCGAAGAATTGGTAGAAGTTGTGGAAGGTTCTAACTAAACAGAGGTTTAGTTAGAATTGACCGATAAGGAAACGCGTAGCGTTGCTTCAAAAACTAAGCATAGGCTTAGTTAGAATGAACCAATTCTACCAAGTACCTAACTAAAAAATCGAAAGAGGGCGGGGCCTACGCCTCAGTCCTCTTTTTTTACTAAAACTGAGTTTCGGCTCCTTGAGACTAGGAAAAAAGATAAAAGTGCGCACGAACTAAGTCTAGCTTATAAAGTGCAACTCCTAGGGAAAAAGAGAAAGACAGAACCTTGTCTTTCCTATTTTCCTAGGAGCAGACCGCACTTAACGCTTTTCATGTTCGCTTACGCCTTTTCCTATTTTTCATCGTCTCAAAGCAGTCGCCTCAACATCTTAAAGGAGAAATCAAAAATGGCAATTACTGCAGCTCAAGTAAAAGAATTGCGTGAAAAAACTGGTGCCGGCATCATGGATGCTAAAAAAGCACTTGTTGAAGTTGATGGAGATATGAACAAGGCGATTGACTTGCTCCGTGAAAAAGGGATTGCAAAAGCAGCTAAAAAAGCTGACCGTGTCGCTGCTGAAGGTTTGACGGGTGTTTATGTTGACGGTAACGTTGCAGC
The DNA here is from genome assembly GCF_002260845.1 of Pseudolactococcus reticulitermitis. GTDB lineage: Bacteria > Bacillota > Bacilli > Lactobacillales > Streptococcaceae > Pseudolactococcus > Pseudolactococcus reticulitermitis. The sequence continues at coordinate 9,500 of NZ_BEDT01000005.1, forward strand.
ACTTGTTGAAGTCAACTCAGAAACTGATTTTGTTGCCAAAAATGAACAATTCGTTGCTTTGGTTAACGAAACAGCCGAATTGATTGCTAAAAACAAACCAGCTGACAACGATGCCGCACTTGCCATTCTAACGTCTACTGGCAAAACTTTGGCTGAGGCTTATGTTGAAGCAACGTCAACAATCGGTGAAAAAATTGCCTTCCGTCGTTTCCAATTAGTTAAAAAAACGGATGCACAAAACTTCGGTGCTTACCAACATAATGGTGGTCGTATCGGTGTTATCACAGTCGTCGAAGGTGGCGACGAAGCCCTTCCAAAAGCGGTTGCCATGCACGTTGCGGCAATGAGCCCAAGCGTTTTGTCTGCTGAAGAACTTGACCATGACTTCATCGTCAGCGAAACAACTGCTTTGATTTCACGTATCGAAATCGAAAACGAAGACCGTAAACGTACAGGTAAAGCTTTCTTGCACGTGCCACAATTTGGTTCCGCTGCACAATTGACTGATGACGTTTTGTCTAAAGTTGAAGCTGAATTCAAAGCAGAGCTGAAAGCTGAAGGCAAACCAGAAAAAATCTGGGATAAAATCGTGCCAGGTAAAATGGCTAAATTCTTCGTTGATAATACACAAATCGACCAAGAAAACGCGCTTTTGTCACAACTTTACGTGATGGATGACAGCAAAACGGTTGCAAAATTCCTTGAATCTAAAGACGCTAAAGCAGTGACGTTTGCACGTTTCGAAGTTGGCGAAGGGATTGAAAAAGCTGCCAACAACTTTGAAGCTGAAGTGCAAGCAACAATGGCTGCAGCACTTGAAAACTAATTTTCAAACCATCGATTAGTCAGATGACCTAAAAAATGCACCGAAATTCATCTTCCGGTGTATTTTTTTGCTTAAATGTGGTATAATGAAACACGGAATTTATAAATTCGAACACATGATTTAAATGTATGAATAGACCCGTGATGGAGAGTAAAAAGAATGCCAAACAGTATCATAATCGCAATCGTCGTCTTACTTGCAATCGTCGTTATTTTTTATGTGGCGTCGATGGTGTTACGCAAAAAAACAGAGGATCGGATTATTGCGCTTGAAGAACGCAAAGAAGATCTATTTGATTTGCCGGTACAAGAAGAGATTGACGCTGTCAAAAAATTGCATCTGGTTGGGCAAAGTCAGACGATTTTTCGCGAATGGAATCAAAAATGGATTGATTTATCGTCAAATTCTTTTGCGGATTTAGAAAATCACATTTTTGAAGCGGAACAATTAAATGATTCTTTTAGATTCGTTCGGGCGCGAGCATCTGTGGACGCTTCAGAGGGTCAGATTGAACTCATGGAAGAAGACGTTCAGTCGATTCGTGAGGGGATTGCCGAATTAACCAAGCAAGAAACGATTAATTCGTCAAAAATTCAAGATTCTTTGGATTTATATGAAGCTTTGCGGACTGAAATCATGGAGAATGCGGACAGATATGGCGTTGCGCTTGGTGAACTTGAAGCGCAGTTAGATAATATCGAAACTGAATTTAACCAATTTGTTGACTTGAATTCAACAGGTGACCCGATTGAGGCATCTGAAGTTTTAGAGACGGCTGAGGAGCATACGATTGCCCTCGGTGCTATTGCTGAGCGAATTCCAACGGTTGTTGAAGAGTTGACTGTCAACTATCCAAAACAATTGGACGAATTAGCGCAAGGCTATCAAGACTTTTTAGCACAGGATTTTAAACTACCAGAAACTGTAAAAGTTGAAGAACGTTTGCAAGAAGTTCGTGATGATTTGAAGCAGACCTCTCAATATGTTGAGCACTTTGAATTGGATCGGGCAGACGGCTATTTGGATCAAATTCAAATGAATTTAGAGGGTCTCTACGAAATTTTTGAGACGGAATACAAGGCGCGTCGTGATGTGGCCAAAAATGCCAGTATTATCAAAGACTACATTGCACATACACGAGCGAATAATAAAAATCTCCTCTTGGAGATTGATCATGTGTCTCAAGCTTATGTTTTGACTGGTAACGAAATGGGTATGATTCGTGGCTACCAAGAACAGCTGGATCAGTTAGAGTCTGGTGCCAATGAATTATTAGATGTCATTGGGGAAAATGCGCAACCTTACAGCTTGCTTGGCAAGGAAGTTGATACGATTATTTCAACGCTTGATGATATTGAGAAAAATCAACTGAAAATCAGTAATGATTTGCAAGCTTTGCGAAAACAAGAGAAAGCAGCACAAGATGCAGCGGATAATTTTGATCGTGAAATTAGAATTCTAAAACGTTACGTTGAGAAACGTAATTTACCGGGTTTGCCACAGGTTTATCTGGATAAATTCTTTGCGACATCAGAACGTGTGCAAACTTTGTTTAAAGAATTGAATAAAGTCAAAGTGAATATTGATGGCGTCAATCATTTGGTTGATGTGACGACGGAAGATTTATCAAATCTGAAGGATACAACGGATGAGATGGTAGACAAGGCACGGTTAGCGGAAGATTTGATGCAATATGCCAATCGTTATAAAACAACGAATGAAGCTGTTGCCAAGAGTATTGCGCGGGCGTTTCAATTATTTGAACGGGATCGTAATTATGCCGCATCCTACGAAGAAATTTCAGTCGCATTGGACGCAGTAGAGCCGGGTGCAAGTGAACGAATTGCCAATGTGTACCACAATACTAAAATGATACCGGACTATCGTTAAGTCAAAAACTCGCTAAACGGCGAGTTTTTTGCTTGTTTTATCGGGAATTAAATGAGAAATTGGCGCATCTAATGTGAATTATGATATAATGATAGGGAATGAAATTCGAGCACAAATGTAACCTGATGTGAGTGGATAGCATCCTGTCTCAACGACAAAGCTATCAGGGATAGTTATATTTGAGCTTAGTAATAAAGAGAAAAAGAAAAGAGGCTTTTCATGACAAAAGGTATTATTTTAGCAGGCGGTTCAGGAACGCGTTTGTATCCCTTGACACGTGCGGCAAGTAAACAATTGATGCCCATCTATGACAAACCGATGATTTACTACCCGCTTTCAACTTTGATGCTTGCGGGGATTAAAGAAATCTTGATTATCTCAACACCACAAGATTTGCCACGTTTTGAAGAATTGTTAGGCGATGGTAGCGAGTTTGGTATTTCATTGAGCTATGCCGTGCAGCCTAGTCCTGATGGGTTGGCACAAGCCTTCATTATCGGTGCTGATTTCATTGGCGATGATAATGTTGCCTTGATTCTCGGCGACAATATCTACTATGGTCCTGGCATGTCGAAAATGTTAGGTCGTGCTGCGGCTAAAGAAAAAGGCGCGACAGTCTTTGGTTATCAAGTCAAGGATCCAGAACGTTTTGGTGTCGTTGAATTTGACGACAACATGCGTGCGGTTTCAGTAGAAGAAAAACCTGAACAGCCAAAATCAAACTATGCCATTACAGGTCTTTATTTCTATGATAATGATGTGGTCGAAATTGCTAAAAATATCAAACCATCACCGCGTGGTGAGCTTGAAATCACAGATGTGAATGATGCCTACCTCAAACGTGGCGATTTGGACGTCGAAGTCATGGGTCGTGGCTTTGCGTGGTTGGACACAGGCACGCATGAGTCACTTCTTGAAGCGGCACAATATATCGAAACGGTACAACGCATGCAAAACGTTCAAGTGGCTAATCTGGAAGAAATTGCTTACCGCATGGGCTACATCACACGTGAACAAGTCATTGAATTGGCACAGTCGTTGAAGAAAAACGAATACGGTCAGTATTTGTTACGACTTGTGGAGGCTGACTAATCCATGACTGAGAACTTTTTTGAAAAAAAATTAGCAGCGCGAGAAATTGCTGAAATTCCAGGGATGTTAGAATTTGACATTCCGGTTCACGGCGATAATCGTGGCTGGTTTAAAGAAAACTTCCAAAAGGAAAAAATGCTGCCACTTGGTTTCCCGAAAAATTTCTTCGCTGAAGGTAAACTGCAAAACAACGTCTCATTTTCACGTAAAAATGTCTTACGCGGTTTACATGCTGAGCCTTGGGATAAGTACATCTCGGTTGCGGACAATGGTCGTGTACTTGGTGCATGGGTTGACTTACGCGCGGGCGAAAGCTTTGGTAATGTCTATCAAACAGAAATCGATGCCAGCAAAGGGATCTTCGTCCCACGTGGTGTTGCCAATGGTTTCCAAGTTTTGAGCGATGTTGTGTCTTATAGCTATCTCGTGAACGATTACTGGGCACTTGAACTCAAACCTAAGTATGCCTTTGTCAACTATGCTGACCCAACGCTAGGTATCAAATGGGAAGACGTTGCGAATGCTGAAGTAAGTGACGCAGATAAAAATCATCCCTTGTTAAAAGATGTGACGGCTTTGACGGCTGATTTGCTGTAAGCGGTGATAAGAGGTTCTGGAGGTTTAATATAAGATGACAAAAGCCTTATTAGTAATCGATTTACAAAATGGTGTTGGACCACTATTCGAGTTTGAAAAAATTATTCAAAATATCAATCAACGCATTTGCGAGTTTCGTGAAAAAGCTGAGCCAATCATTTTCATTCAACATCAGAGTGTTGGATTGGCAGAGGGGAGTGAACCTTGGCAATTTGTTTCTGAATTGGCGATTAAACCTGATGATATCGTGATTGCTAAAACACAAGGGAACGCATTTTATAAAACAGAGTTAAAGCAGACGTTGGATAATCTGGGTATCGATGCGCTTGAAATTTGTGGCGCTCAGACTGAATATTGTGTGGATGCAACGGTTAAAGCAGCCTATTATGCTGGTTATCAGATATCAGTTACACCGAATGCCTTCTCAACTGTTGACACGCAAGAATTTCCTGCCTCTAAAATTAATAAATTTTACTGGGGAATGTGGTCGTGGTTGAGTGAAAGTTCGCCATTAGTATAAAAATAGAAACATGATATGTAAAAGCTATAGCTTCTTAGAAGTAAGCTCCAAGTTCAAATAAGGAAGTAAAATAAATGACTGAATTAAAAAAAATCATTGTAACAGGTGGCGCGGGCTTTATCGGCTCAAACTTTGTGCACTATGTGTATCATAACCACCCTGAAATTGAAAAAATTATCGTTTTAGATAAATTGACTTATGCTGGTAACAAAGCCAACATTGTTGAGATTCTTGGCGACCGTGTTGAGCTGGTTGTTGGCGACATTGCTGATGCTGATTTGGTTGACAAATTAGCAGCGCAAGTAGACGCAATTGTCCATTATGCAGCAGAGTCGCACAATGATAATTCACTTAAATCTCAAGATGAGTTTATCCATACTAACTTCATCGGGACTTACACGTTAATTCAAGCGGCGCGCAAATACGATTTACGTTTCCACCATGTCTCAACGGATGAAGTCTATGGTGATTTACCCTACCGTGAAGACTTGCCGGGTCATGGCGAAGGCGAAGGTGAAAAATTTACAGACCGCACCCCTTACAATCCTAGTTCACCTTACTCATCAACAAAAGCAGCGAGTGACTTAATCGTTCGCGCCTGGGTTCGCTCGTTTGGTCTGAAAGCCACGATTTCTAACTGTTCAAACAACTATGGGCCGTACCAACATATCGAGAAATTTATCCCACGTCAGATTACTAATATCTTGGCAGGGATCCGTCCGAAGCTTTACGGCGATGGTAAAAATGTCCGTGACTGGATTCACACGGAAGACCACTCTTCGGGTGTTTGGACAATTCTCGCAAAAGGTGTCATCGGCGAAACTTACCTCATCGGTGCTGACGGCGAGAAAAATAACAAAGAAGTTTTGGAAGAAATCCTGACTGAAATGGGTCAAGATGCGACAGCTTATGACCGCGTAACAGACCGTTCAGGCCATGATTTGCGTTATGCGATTGACAACACAAAACTTCGCACAGAACTTGGTTGGACACCTAAACACACTGATTTCGAGTCTGGTTTGAAAGAGACCATCAACTGGTACACAGATAACAAAGACTGGTGGGAAGCTGAAAAAGCCGCGGTTGAAGCCAACTATGCTCAGTCACAAGAGGTATTGGATAAATAATTTTTTGCCAGTAACTACATACTGGGAAGTGTGAAGAAATGATTAATCATATCGGTGGTTTTGCTGTTAAAGATCTTGAACGTTCTATTCAATTTTACGTAGCTGTGCTTACGCCTTTGGGGTATAAGCTCCATCATCGCTCAGAAAATTCGGCGAATTTTTCGGACAGTCTGTCAACAGATCCTTTTGGTGATTTTGCGATTTATGAGGGCGCACCTTTTCCTTTCCATTTGGCTTTTCAAGCAAAAGATAATCAAGCGGTCGATGCTTTCAATGAAGTAGCTATGAGTTTTGGCGCTAAAGGATATGGCAGGCCAGGGTATCATAAACATTTTCATGAAAATTATTATGCAGCTTTCATTTACGACCCTGACGGTTATGAAATTGAGGCAGTTTTTCATAATAAACAAGCACACTAGAAGTTACACTTTTTTCAAAAGTATAGGTAACTCACAAAAGATACATCTGTTTTATTGACGGTTTTGTCAGTAAAACAATAAGAATCGGAGGAGAGATGATTTTAATTACGGGGGCAAATGGTCAACTAGGGACTGAGTTACGGTATCTATTAGACGAACGTGATGTGGACTATGTCGCAACGGATGTGGCGCAGCTTGATATTACAAATGCTGAGCAGGTAAACAAAGTTTTCGCAGAAGTCAAACCGACATTGATTTATCATTGTGCAGCTTATACAGCTGTTGACAAGGCAGAAGATGAGGGTAAAGCGCTTGACTATGCGATTAATGTCACAGGGACAGAAAATATCGCTAAGGCAGCAGCAGTACACGATGCAACACTTGTTTATATCTCAACTGACTATGTTTTTGACGGTCAAAAACCAGTTGGTGAAGAGTGGGAAGTGGCCGATGTGCCAGACCCGCAAACAGAGTATGGTCGCACCAAACGTATGGGCGAAGAACTCGTAGAGAAATACGCGAAAAAATTCTATATCATTCGGACAGCTTGGGTGTTTGGTAATTATGGGGCAAACTTCGTCTTTACCATGCAAAAATTGGCAGAAACACATGATAGCTTGACTGTGGTCAACGACCAACATGGACGACCAACATGGACGCGGACTTTGGCTGAATTCATGGCATATTTAACGGATAACCGTAAGGATTTTGGTTACTATCATTTGTCAAATGATGCAACAGAAGATGTGACTTGGTATGATTTTGCTGTTGAAATTTTAAAAGATACCAATGTGTCAGTTAAACCAGTTGATTCAAGTCAATTTCCAGCTAAAGCAAAACGTCCGCTTAATTCAACCATGAGTTTGACCAAAGCGAAAGCAACAGGTTTTGTCATTCCAACCTGGCAAGATGCTTTACAAGAATTCTACAGACAAGAAAAACCTGAATAAATTTTAAAAAAGTGTGCGATTTGCATGCTTTTTTTGATGGATTGGATTTACTGGCAATGGTAGTGACACGTTTTGTAACCTGTTAGTAAAATGACAAGCATAGCCATTTATGCTATAATAGTAAGGAATATCTTGAGAAAATGGGTGAAAAATGCAACATGTGTTTATAATTGGCTCGCGTGGTTTGCCGGCCCAATATGGTGGCTTTGAGACTTTTGTTGATGAGCTTGTCAAACATCAAAAGAATGAAAATATAAAATATCATGTCGCTTGTCAAAGTGAAAATTCGGATAGAGCACTACCTGGTGAACATTTTGAATATCTTGGCGCAGATTGTTTTGTAATTAGGGTACCTAAAATCGGTCCGGCGCGCGTGATTGCCTATGATATTTTGGCAATCAATGCATCGCTTAAATATTGTAAAAAAGAACAAATTGAAGCACCAATTTTTTATATTCTTGGGAATACAGCGGGTGGTTTAATTGGCCATTATGCTAATAAAATTCATAGACTTGGTGGCAAGTTATTTGTCAATCCAGATGGCTTAGAGTGGAAAAGAACTAAATGGGCAGCACCTGTACGTTCGTACCTCAAATTTGCAGAAAAAAAAATGGTACGCTATGCTGATTTGATTATTTCAGATAACACGGGTATCAAAGAATACTTGACTAGCGAATATGGGCAAGTTAAGTCTGAAGTGATTGCCTATGGTACAGAAAAATTTAAGTCAGATTTGACAGAATCGGAAACGTTAGTCAAATATCAGGTTAAAGATTATTATTTGATTGTCGGGCGGTTTGTGCCTGAAAATAATTATGAAACCTTAATTAGAGCTTTTATGAAAAGCTCGATTACACGTGACCTTGTGATCGTTACGAATCACGAAGGCAATGCTTATTTTGAAGCATTGCGGGAAAAAACACAATTTGACAAAGATTCACGCATCAAATTTGTTGGGACTGTCTATAATCAAAATGAATTGCGATATATTCGTGAGCAAGCTTTTGCCTATTTACATGGTCATGAAGTCGGGGGTACAAACCCGGGCTTACTTGAAGCGATGTGGTCAACAGCTGTCAATGTGGTTTTAGGTGTGAATTTCAATCGGACGACAGCAGGTGATTCTGTCATTTATTTCGATAAGAAAAATTTACTGACAACGCTGTCAACGGTTGAAAACTTGACGCAAGATGAACGCCAAAGATTACAAGAAAAAGCTCACGAAATCATCGAAGAGAAATACACTTGGGAGCACATATGCTCTCAATATGAGGGGCTTTTTAGGGCTAGTTCTACTGAGGAGCTTGAGCTTCTAACAAAAATGGAGAACTTAGCCAGGGGTAAAGATGAGAGTTAATATTTTAATGTCAACCTACAACGGCGAAAAGTTCGTCGCTGAACAGATTGAAAGTATTCAAAAGCAAACCTATACTGACTGGAATTTAATCATTCGAGATGATGGTTCTACTGATAAAACTTGCGATATTATTGCGGATTTTGTTAGCACAGATAGCCGAATTAAATTAATTCAAGCTGAAAATGTTGGCGTGATTAAATCATTTCATGAACTTGTGGCACATAATGTTGAAGCTGACTTCTATTTTTTTGCAGACCAGGATGATTACTGGTTGCCAGAAAAACTGACAGTGATGTTAGAAGAAGCTAACAAGCATGATAATCGGAAACCGATGATGTATTATTCTGATTTGAAAGTGACTGATAAAGCACTCAATGTCACTTCGAAATCAATGATTCGGAGTCAATCTAATCATGCCAATAAAAAACTTGTCCAAGAGCTGACTGAAAATACGGTTACTGGCGGTGCTAGCATGATTAATCATGAACTGGCAAAACTCTGGCAGACAACAAATGATGTTATTATGCATGATTGGTATTTAGCGCTTGTCGCATCAGCACTTGGCGAGCTGGTTTATATTGATCAACCCACTCATCTTTATCGTCAGCATGATGCCAATGTTTTGGGCGCAAGAACACTTTCAAAACGCGTAAAAAAATGGTTGCACCCTCACTTATGGTTTGAAAAATATTGGGGGCTTATCACAGCAAGCCAAAAGCAAGCTCAAAAATTATTGACAGAAAATCTGTCAGCAATGTCAGAGGATAATAAAGCGCTTGTGACCGCCTATGTCAATATTCTGGAGCAACCAAAAACAAAGCGACGTCAGATTCTCAACCAATATGATTTACGTAAAAACAAAAATTATCATACCAGTATTTTTCGCACGCTTATCATCACAAAATTTGCATACAAAGGAAAAAACAAATGAATTTCTTCAGCCGTAGAAATCAAATTCTACTTAAAGAACTTGTCAAAACAGATTTTAAACTAAGATATCAGGGGTCAGTTATTGGCTATTTATGGTCAGTTCTGAAACCCATTTTACTTTTTGTTATCATGTATTTGGTTTTTGTACGTTTTATGAGGTTTGGCTCAAGTGTGCCTCATTTTGCTGTGGCGCTTCTTTTGGGGATTACTGTCTGGAATTTCTTTGGTGAAGCCACAAATGTTGGGATGCTATCAATTGTAAGCAGAGTAGATTTATTAAGAAAGGTTAATTTTTCTAAGCCTGTCGTTATCTTTTCTGTCGTTACAAATGCTTTGATTAACCTGATTATTTCACTCATCGTTGTTTTTGGCTTTGCAATCATCAATGGTGTTCCGTTTGGTTGGAATATCATTTTTGTTATACCATTACTTATTGAGTTGATTTTGTTTACCACTGGTCTAGCTTTTATATTGTCAACCCTCTTCGTATATTTTCGTGATTTAGGTCCGATTTGGGAAGTGGTCATGCAGGCTGGTTTTTATGGGACGCCAATTATTTATCCAGTTACAGAAATTTCTAAAAATCATCTACTTGTTGCAAAAATTCTCATGCTCAATCCAATGGCTCAAATCATACAAGATTTACGTTATATTTTAACGTTTAGTCATAATACAAACCCAACGCTTTGGCAGCTTTGGGATTATTCTTGGATTGTCATTATTCCATACCTTATACCAGTCTTTGTTTTCGTTTTCGGGTATTGGTTCTTCATGAAGCATGCGAGTAAGTTTGCTGAAATCATTTAAGGAGTAAAAAAATGTCTGAAATTGCAGTAAAAATAGATCATGTCAGTAAATATTTTCGACTCCCGACTGAAAGCTCAACAAGTCTTCGTACAACGTTAATCAATAGACTGCACGGAGTTAAGGGGTATAAAGAGCAACATGTTTTAAAAGATATTAATTTTAAAGTCGAAAAAGGCGATTTTTTTGGTATTGTGGGACGAAATGGTTCTGGAAAATCGACACTTTTAAAAATCATTTCGCAAATTTACACACCAGAAAAAGGGAACGTCACGGTTAATGGTAAACTGGTCAGCTTTATTGAGCTTGGAGTCGGTTTTAATCCAGAATTAACAGGTCGTGAGAATGTCTTCCTAAATGGTGCGATGCTTGGCTTTTCTCAAGAAGAAATTGGGGAAATGTATGATGAAATCGTTGAATTTGCTGAACTTAGTGAATTCATGAATCAAAAATTAAAAAATTATTCCAGTGGTATGCAAGTTCGACTGGCATTTTCAGTTGCCATTAAAGCTAAAGGGGACATCTTAGTCCTTGATGAAGTTCTAGCTGTCGGAGATGAGGCTTTTCAGCGTAAATGTAATGAATTTTTTGTTGAAACCAAAAAAGATAAATCAAAAACAGTCATTTTAGTTACGCATGATATGAGTGCAGTTCAGCGTTATTGTAATAAGGCTGTTTATATTTCTGACGGATATGCCGCTGAAAATACCGATGTGCAACACGTCACAAATCTTTATTCGGCTGATAATTTGAAAGTCACACAACATGCTGAGCATGATGCTTTAGCTGATAGAGTTTGGCTAACGACTGAGTCTGAAACTTTATTAACGAAAACAACAGATGAGCTGCCTTTTACCATCCATTTTGAAGCCAATACTGAGCAAACCAAATCAGAAGAAAAGCTCTATTTATCATATTTTCTGTATGATGCGACTCGAGGCGGTGCAGCCTATGAATCTCCAGCACAAGAAGTTAAGATTGGGGCAAGTCTATCTGCGGCAATTCCAATGGCAAACTTTCATAATACAGAATTTCAGCTCGGAGCGACGCTCCGAAAAGACCCATCAGATTGGGAAAATGATAATCCGCTTTCGCAAACAGAAGTTATCACAGTGACGCAACCTGGCGAAGATATCAGATTTATCTACCGTAATCCAGAAGATAGAGAGGCAGCCAGTCTGCTAAAATCACTATAAAAGGATGTGAGGAAAGGAGGGAGCGGACAGTGCCAACAAATTTTGAGCGCATGAAATATATTTTGACTAAAAATCCCAAATTACTTATTAAAGCACCGGGTAAAATTGTGAGAAAAGTCCATCAACATATTCATCCAGCTGCAAGTATACAACTAAAGATAAATAAAAATAAACGCCAAAAGACGCGTCAATTCAATCAGTACGAAAATCCTAAGCGAGTACTTGTTTATGTTATCTATGAAAATCAACCTCATCTACAAGCTTATAAATTAGGCTTTTTGGAAGCTCTTGCTAACCTTTCTGATAAAGTTTTGATTGTTTTAAATAGTGCTTTACCTGATGGTGATGTGACTAAACTTGAAAAATATGGGCAAGTTGTGACTCGAGAAAATACGGGTTATGATACTGCCGCTTTTCGTCATGGTATTTTGCTATTAAAACATGAATTAACAAATTTTGACGAGCTCCTTTTGGTTAACGATACAAACGTTGGACCAATGACAGATTTGTCAGTTGTTTTTCGTAAAATGTCAGCTCAAAAATTAGATTTTTGGGGGATATCTTATGGTGAAAAACAAGTTGATTTCACGGGTTTTAATCCTTATGGGATCATTCCTGAACACTTGCAGTCATATTTTCTTGTCATTGAAAAAAATATGTTTCAAACGCCTGAATTTTTACAGTATTGGGAAAATTTATCCGACACAGATTCTCGAAATAAAGCAATTGGCAAACATGAAACAGTCTTTACTAAATATTTTTCAGATTTAGGTTTTATTCATGGCGCGGTTTCTGGCAATAATGAAGATTCTGCCATGTATATTCACCCATTAACAATGCTTAAAAAATTTGATGTCCCACTCGTCAAGTACACAGCATTTTCCAATGATACAGATGATAAGTTTGCTTGGCAAGGATTGGCGCGAAAAACAGAGGTTCCTGAATTAATTGCTTATATTAAGCATGAAACTGATTTCCCGACGGAAGTACTTGAAGAGGTCATCAATACAATCAAAGACACCCCTCACCCTGAGCATATTTTAATCATTGATGGTGTTGAAAACCAAATTCCCCAATGTACGAGATATCGAGTGATTAACAAAGCAGAGCAACTTCGAAGTTTTGGTTATACTGTTTGGACTGTTAATGCAAGTGATTTTCAAATGGGATATGCGGAATATGCAAGTCAGATTATCATTTATCGGACGCCGTATAGCGAACAGTTTGAAGAATTGATTAAGTTGGCGCGTAAATATCATAAACCTGTCTTCTATGACATTGATGACTTGGTCTATGATACAATTTATACAGATCAACTTGATTATGTCAAAACATTGAGTGCAGAAGAGAAGGTAGCATATGACTCGGGCGTAAAAAGCTATGGTAAATTGATGGATTTATGTGATGCTTTCATTACCTCAACAACTGATTTGAAAAATGAATTGTTAAAGTTAGGGAAACCCGTCTATCTTAATCAAAATTTGGCAAGCAAAGAACTGATTTCAATCAGTGAACAGGCTACAGAAGTATCTAAAAAAGATGATCAAAAAGTAAAGATTGGTTATTTTTCAGGGTCAATTACACACAATGAAAACTTTAATCTTATCATGCCGACAATTTTACAGATTTTAAAAGAGTTTCCGCAGACAGAGTTACATTTAGTCGGTCATTTAACAATCCCTGACGAAATGAAGATCTACCAAAAACAACTTGTTAGTCATGATTTTTTAGATTGGATCGATTTACCGACTTTAGTCGCAAAAATGGATATCAACCTTGCACCGCTAGTTGATACCGTTTTTAATCGAGCAAAATCTGAAATTAAATGGCTAGAAGCTGCTCTAGTCGGTGTTCCTACAATAGCAAGCGATATAGGCAGTTTTTCAGAAGCCATCATGAATGAACAAACCGGCATTTTGGCAGCGGATGAGCTGTGGTACGAAAAATTGAAAGATTTAGTCGATAACAAGACGAAATTGATCGATTTAGGCAATCGTGCTAAAAATAAAGTGATTACTGACTATCAGACGATGTCTCATAAAGATGAATTCATAGAAGTAATTAATGGCTAAACAAAGTTAAAGTAGAAATAACGAGTACTTATCGAAAAAATATTGGCTTTGTGGATATGTTTTGTGGATTTATCCCTGTTTATCATATTAACGATAAGATTTTGGTTTTCAAAAGGTTAATTTATGAAAAATATTTTATTTGTTTCCCCAACAGGTACGCTAGATAATGGGGCTGAAATTTCAATATTTGAGTTGCAAAAGCAACTTAAATCCAAAGGGCATCATATTGTCAATGTGACTCAAGCATCGGGAGATAAGCCTTATATGGCCTCTTTCGAGAATGCTGGGATTAAAAATTACATGCTAAATGCGGTTAAGTGGTGGTGGGAAGACGCACCAGGTTCTATACAAGGAACAGAACGGGAACTTTACCACTATTATCGTGAACATCTTAATAAGATTCAAAAGATTGTTGATGACGAAAAAATTGATTTAATCGTTACAAATTCGGTCAATATGTTCCAAGGCGCATTAGTCGCAGCAATGAAAAAAATCCCTCACTTTTGGATTATCCATGAGTTTCCTGAGGGGGAATTTTCGTATTATTTAGATAAAATAGATTTCGTAAATGACTATTCGACAGAAATTTTTGCTGTTCAAGGTCGTTTGCAAGAAAAGCTGCAAGCATTATTGCCAGAACGTACCATTCACAGTTTTTATCCATATACTCAAATCTCAGATGAGAAACTACAAGTAGGAGATAAAACGCGTCTTATTTCGGTTGGGCGATTGACGGAACGTAAGAATCAATTGGAATTAATTGAAGCTTATCAGAGATTAGATCAACCGGAAGTTGAAGTGGTGTTAATTGGTAATTTTGATAAGGCGTATAAAGAAAAAGTTGTGAGCTATATTAAAGCCAACAAAATCAAAAATGTAATACTTGCTGGACCGCAAGATAAGCCATGGTCATTAGTAACGGATAAAGATATTTTCATTGGACCGTCAAAAATGGAAACATTTGGTTTAGTTTATGTAGAAGCTTTACTACATGGCGTCCCGAGTATTGTTTCAAGCAACCCAGGGCATAAGTCAGCATATGATATTTTAGGTTTTGGACAATTTTATGAGGCTGGAAATGTGACGCAACTGACTAACTTAATTTCTGACAACTTAAGAGATTTTGATGCCGAAAAACAAAAGAGTTTATCAGTGTTAGAAAATATTAGAGCTTTGTATTCAGTAGAGAATGCCTATCGAGAAGTCATTGCGCTTTTGGAAGAAGATTTTGAATTAAATTCGCAAAGCATTAGGCATCTGTCTAAGCTATTAACGACTAATGATAACAATTCTGAAAGTTTGACAGCAAGAGTTAAGTACTTGGTCAAAAATGCGCTCATAAAAATGAGGATATTACGATGAAACTAACAGTCTGTCTGGTTGCCTACAGTACAAAATTTACTGAAACTGTAAGTTATAAGCGGCTAAATGATATGAAAACTTCTGTTAAAGCATCTCTAAATCTCGTTATCTTTGATAATGGGGTGATTGATTTTTCTAGTGAGAAACTGCCAGATGGTTTCGATTCTGTTCAGTATCATTTTAATCAAGAATCCACAGAACGGGGAACAAGGATTGCTTATCAATATACGCTAACGACAGCAAAAGATGACTGGTTGATGTTGTTGGATGACGATACCATGATGACAGAAGACTATATTGGTAAAGTGATTGAAGTGTTAAGTGACCCCAAAGTTGATGCCGTTTGCCCTCAAATTTTTGATAGAGAAGTCCAAATCTCACCGACATCAAGTGAAACGATTAAGAACTTAAAGTATCCTAAAACAGCTGGGCTTTATCAGGAAGACATCACGGGTATTTCTAGCGGGCTTGTACTATCAAAGCAATTTATGGTAAAAATTGGTGGGTTTACTAAAGAATTCCCGCTAGACTATTTAGATCATTGGATTTTTTGGCAACTCAGAAAGCATCATCAAGTGATTCAAGTGATGGATGAAAAAATCTCTCATCAACTATCCGTACAACATTTAGAAGCATTATCCAAATCAAGATTTGTTAAAATTTTTACGGCAGAGTATGACTACTACAAAACCTATCAACCCGCGCAACTCTATCAAATCAAGAAGAAATATGGTAAAATGATAGTTAAAGGTTGGCTTAATAGAGATGTTTTTGCTGCGAAAGCACTCATAAAAATAATACTAGGAAAGAAATAAAATGGTAGAACCGAAAATATTATTAATTATACCAGCTTATAATGAGTCCGAGGGAATTGCGCAAGTTGTTCGAAAAGTTGACCAATATCGCCAAAAATCAGAATATAAGATTGATTATATTCTGATTAATGACGGCTCTACGGATAACGAAGAAGAAATCCTTAGAAAAAATGAGATTAATCACATCGAATTAATTCAAAATCTAGGTATTGGTGGTGCGGTTCAGACGGGCTATAAGTATGCTTTAGAGAGAGAATATGATGTTGCTATCCAGTATGATGGCGATGGGCAACATGATATTGAAAGTCTTCCTAGTCTAGTTGAGCCGCTCTTGCGTGGCGAGGCTGACTTCACCGTAGGCTCACGTTTCCTAGAGGAGAGTAATTCAGAATTTCAGTCTTCGATTACGAGACAAATCGGTATTAGAATTTTATCCGCTCTAATTTATATGACTTCAAAAATTAGAATAAAGGACGTTACAAGCGGCTACCGAGCAGCCAATAAAAAAGTCATTTCACAGTTTGTTAATCGGTATCCAAGCCAATATCCAGAACCTGAAACTTACATGCACTTATTTGCAAAAGACATCCGTGTCAAAGAAGTTGGGGTACGTATGTTTGAAAGAGAGACGGGAACGTCGAGTATCAATTTATTTAAAGGCATGAACTATATGGTAAGTGTCTCTCTCGCGATACTTTTTTCTGCAATCTTGGGAGGGAAGAAATCATGATGCCATTACCCTTAAGAATTATAGCCATTATATTGGCCGTTCTTTTTTTCATTTATACCATCCGGCTTATTCGCAAAAATATAGCTGAAGTTCGCCACATGCTTAAGTGGTTTATTCTTGCATTAGTCATCCTATTTGGTGCACTCTTCTCGGAACTTGCATCAAAAATCGCTAATGCAGTCGGTGTGAAAACATTAACTTCTTTTGCACTTTTTGTATTAGTTGGTATGCTGATCATGATTTCGTTACGGTATCAAATTTCTTTAATCTCAGCTGAAAAGCAAATTAAGACTTTAATTCAAGAGATTTCGATATTGCGTAAGGATATGAAAGATGCTGAATTAGATCAAAGTGAAAAACAAGAAAAAGTCAATCAAGCAACTAAGAATTTGGAGCAAAATAATTAAGTGAGTAAAATTTTAACAGTAACCATCCCTTCGTATAATACAGAAAAATATATCGATGAATGCTTGCCTTATCTTATTGATGAACGCATTATTTCAGATATCGAAATTTTGATCGTTAGTGATGGCTCAATAGATAATACGGTATCTGTTGCGCAAAAATGGGCAGACAAGTATCCGGATTCAATCCGTGTCATTGATAAAGAAAATGGTGGACACGGTTCAACGATTAACCGTGGGATTTTAGAAGCAACGGGTAAATATTTTAAAGTTGTGGACGGGGATGACTGGGTTGTAACTGAAAATTTTGTTAAGCTTATTGAATTTCTCAAAGGAGTTGACGTCGATCTGATTAACAACCCCTATTTTGAACATGATGAGGAAACAGCAGATGAAACACTCATGATGGCCTTAAAAATCCATGCGAATCAAATTGTTCAACATGATAAAATTATTGAACAAATCAAAATCCCACCAATGCACACGATTACCTATCGGACATCAATTTTGAAAGATAACAAGATAAGCATTGATGAAAAAATGTTTTACGTTGATGTTGAGTATATCTGTTTTCCGTTACCTTTTGTTAAAAAATCGGTTTATTTGGATTATCCAGTTTATGTCTACCGTACGAACTCAGGGACACAATCCATGGCAATTGGTAACATGGTAAAAAATAGAACGATGCATTTAAAGATGACAAAACATATTTGGAATTTCATAAAAAATCTTCCTAAAAATTCATCAAATTCAGTGAAAAAAGTGTTAATTCAGCGCTTCTCGGAATTGATTTTTGCTCAATATGTAATTAACCTTTCAATCCCTGATAAAGTTGAGAGAAAAAATGAAACGAGTGATTTTACATTATATTTAAAGACTGAAGAAATTCTAGAAATTCCAGAAGTTCTAAATTTGTCTAAGCTGGTGATTCGTACTAATGGTCGCGTGATCTTACCAGGGGTAAAGTTGAGAAATATGCTGCAAAATCAGAAAGCTTGGAGAGGTGTAGAGCGAGCTTTACTGACAACTTTAAAAAAAATGAGAAATTAAATATTTACCTTAATATGTTTAATTCTCGTGTTTTAGAGTAGTTAAGATTTGCTGCTCTAAAAGATTCATGCAGTTATGAGGGTTATGCGGAAAAAGACAAATAAAGTAGATAAGCAAAGGATTATTAGTCAGCTTGTTGTATTTAGATATAAAATCAAGGAAATGGAAATAAAATGGCGAATCTGAAACCTTTAGTCAGTGTGATTATCCCAATATATAATGTTGAAAAATATTTGGATGATTGTTTAGAATCTATTATTAATCAAACCTACGAAAATCTGGAAATTATTTTGATTAATGATGGATCAACAGATCGTTCATTGGATATAGCTGAGACTTATGTTAATAAGGACAAGAGATTCAAACTTATTAATCAAAAGGGGCAAGGTGTTGCAACGGCCAGAAATAATGGGTTAGATAAGGTGGCTGGCCAATATATTATGTTTTTGGATTCTGATGACAAGATTTCAAAGGATGCTATAGAAATTTTATTACGACCAATCAATGGAAAAACGCATATTTTTTCAATGGCAAAGTACTCTACTCAAGATGCTTTGAGTGACCATCATGAGAATATAGAGATAGTTTCTATAAAGGGTAAAATAATAAATAGGATAAAAGCTGTGCAATCATCAGGTTATCCCTCTTTTAGCCCTTGGGGGAAATTATATAGTCGTGATATTTTTGAAAATATTCGCTTTCCTAATTTGGCAATACATGAGGATACTTCCATCATATTACCTGTTATAGAGCAAGCTGATGAAATTGTACTTGTAAATCAATCATTATGGTATTATCGACAAGTTGTTTCAAGCCTAACGAATATAAAAATTTCTCAAAAAAATTATGATATTTTTGAAAAAAATAGCATACAAATAGAGTTTGCAAAAGAAAAATATCCAGAGATACTAAATTATGTTTACAAATTATGTATGAATGAAAATGATTTTATTATGATGAAGTGTATCCGTGATGGTTCAAGTTTTTCAATGATTCTTTTTAATAAGCTTTTCCAACAAAATCAGGAATTTGCAATGATTAGCAAACAAAGAAGAGCTTTATATTGGAATATCAATTTATATAAAGGTTATTTAAAATTATCAATTTTGCTTTATAATAATGAATTTATTAGGGGATTAGCAAAAAAATTACTTACATGAAAGAGTAGAATAAGGATGAAAAAAATAACAGCCGTGATGCCTGTTTATAATACAGAAATCTATCTAGAAAAATCTATACAAAGCGTTTTATCACAAGATATAGGACAGGAAAACTTTATTCTTATTGCTATAAATGATGGTTCAACAGACAAATCACTTGAAATTCTTCACTTATATGAGAAGAAATACCCTAATTGTATTAAAGTCGTTAATCAAGAGAATCAAGGCGTAGGTAAGGCAAGGAATGTTGGTATTGAGTTGGCAGATTCAAAATACATTTCATTTCTTGATTCAGATGATTATTATGAAATAGATTTTTTGAGCAAGCACATTGAAAAGGCTGAGGAAACTAGTGTTGATGTTATCATTTCAGGATTTCGTAGAATTACAAGTGAAGGTAAAGTTCTGAGAACATATTCGCCTAGCTCACCTCAGAGGTATACGAAGTACTCAACAATGTCCTCGTGTAATCGAATCTATCGTTTAGACTTTTTGAAAAGAAAAAAGATATTGTTTTTTGAAGATACGTTTGTTGAAGATACTCCATTTTGTTTATCCATTATTGCTCAGGGGGCGGAGTATGGATTTATAGATTATATTGGTTATAATTGGTTATTCAATCCTGAGTCATTTTCAAGTACCAAGCTAAAAGTAGGAAATGAAGAAAATACTGACAAAGCAGTTGAGATGCTAGAAATATTTTTAGACATTGGAGCTATTAAATTAAAAAATTCTCCAGAATTTTCCTACTTCATGTTTAAAGCTATCTCCCATCAACTACTTAGACAGGGAAAACAGGCAAGTCGAGAAGGATTTCTTACACAATTTTATAAAGAAAAAGAATTACTTGAAAATAGACTTCCAAGTGCTTTAAAACTAACTTCAATTATTAAAGGATCCGTAGGAGATGAAATAAAAGTGAGATTAGTTGTAACTACTTTCTTTAGTATCTATAAATTAGGTTTGATGTCTTTATTTGCCAGAATTTATACAAAAGGAGATAAGATTTGAAAAAAGTTTCATTAGATGAAATAAAAAAAATTGAACTTGAACTATTAGATTTAGTAGACAAGGTATGTCGTGAAAATGATATTGAATACTCTCTAGGGGGAGGATCATTACTTGGTAGTGTGAGACATAAAGGGTTCATCCCTTGGGATGACGATATAGATATTATGCTAACTCGTGAAAATTACGACAAACTTATAAAGCTTCTTAGCCATCAAGAGGAAGCGGAGCTATGGCACTATTCTATTAAAGAGACTTTTCAACCCTATGCGAAACTCTGTAACAAACAAACTTATCAAGCTAAAGCTGGATTTGATTTTCTTTGGTCAAAAATTGGTGTAAATATTGATATTTTTCCCATGGATACTATGCCAGCAAAAGAAGATGTTAGAGTTCAGTTTATGCATGAAGCGCAGCATAAAGCGGAAATTTTATATTCAACATCCTTTCCAGCATTTGTAAGTGGTTCAAAGTGGTACTACTCTTTCGCTCGTCTTTTTCTCCGAGGTCCAAAATATCTTAAATATCATGGTAAAAATAGACAAGTGGCAAAAGATGTGGATGAGTTCATGGCGAAGTATCAGTTAGATGCTAAAGCCAATCAGATTGGTTTTCTTGCCAGCCGGTATTTTGACAAAGAACATTTTCCAATCGAAATATTTGAAGCATATGAAGATGCACAGTTTGAAGGTTTAAGTGTTAGAAAAATTGTTGATCATGATAGCTATTTACGCCAAATTCATGGAGACTATATGCAGCTTCCCCCAGAAAATCAGCGAATAAATCATGATTATGTTACTTTTTACTGGAAAGAAGATTAAATATGAATATTGGTTTAATATTTGCAGGTGGTACAGGCTCAAGGATGAACTCCAAAGATAAGCCTAAACAATTTTTAGAAGTTCAAGGTAAACCGATTATCGTGCATACAATTGACTTGTTTGAAGCAACAGAAGAAGTTGATGCAGTCGTTGTTGTGATATTGTCGGATTATCGGGACTATATGACTGAATTGGTCAAGAAGTTTAACTTGAAAAAAGTAAAAGCAATTGTTCCAGGTGGTGAAACAGGACAACTTTCAATATTTAATGGTCTTGAAGCTGCAGAAAAGCTTGCCAACCAGGAAGAGTCGGTTGTGTTGATACATGATGGGGTGCGTCCACTAATTAATAGCAAAGTCATTCGTGATAATATAGCATGTGTCAAAAATAACGGTTCGGCTATAACAACAGCTCCTGCTAAAGAAACAATTGTACTTGTTAATGCTTCTCAGCAAGTATCAGAGGTTGTGGATCGGACACGCTCATTTACAGCTAAAGCGCCTCAAAGTTTTAAGCTTTCAGAGATTCTAGAAGTTGAACGCGATGCAATCTCTAAAGGGATTACCGATGCGATTGATTCCAGTACACTTATGGGGATGTATGATAAAACACTACATATTGTAGAAGGACCTTATGAAAATATAAAAATTACAACACCAGATGATTTTTATATGTTTAAAGCACTCTGTGATGCGCGTGAAATAGGTCAAATTTATGGGGTATAAGCAATGATTACATTTGAAAATAGGATTGTTCAAGAAGACTTAAAAGAAATTATCAGCGCTTCTTATCTTAACCTTGAAAAATTACGAGGCAAAACAATACTGATTACTGGTGTTTCAGGCATGTTAGCAACTTATTTAGCTTACACGATTTATTACTTAAATGTTCACGAAAATTTCCAGACAAAAGTTATTGGTACTGCTCGAAACATGGAAAAAGCGGATGCTAAGTTTCGAAATTTGTCAAAAGAATATTTTGAATTGATACAGCATGATGTTACTGAGCCACTGGATTATGAAGGCGATATTGATTATATTATCCATGCGGCAAGTAATGCAAGTCCCAAGTTTATTTCAACTGATCCAGTAGGGATTATTAAGGCGAATACTTTGGGAACGATGAATCTGTTAGAGCTTTCGAGAAAAAAAACAATCCAAAATTTTCTTTTTTTATCAACGCGAGAAATTTATGGAAAATCAATCAAAAATAGCTTGACAGAACAAGATTATGGTGGTTTTGACATCCTTTCTCCGAGAGCTTGTTACCCAGAAAGCAAACGGATGGCAGAAACATTATTAGCAAGTTACGCTGTACAATATAACATGCCATATACGGTAGCTCGAATTGCACATTCTTATGGTCCGGGTATGGAAATAAATCATGATGGCCGTATCATGAGTGATTTGATTTCAAATGTTGTTAATAGCGAAGATATTATTCTTAAATCTGAAGGAACTGCTGAGCGAGCTTTTTGTTATATCTCAGATGCAACGACAGCACTCTTAGCCATTTTGTTAAATGGTGATTCTGGACAAGCATACAACGTGGCAAATGAAGATGAACCTATTCAAATCAGAGATTTAGCACAAAAATTAGTAATATTATTGCCTGAAAAAAACTTAAAAGTTAAATTTGACATTCCTGAATCGCAAAGTACTGCTTACAGTACAGATGGTAGAACCGTGATGGATATGTCCAAAATAGAGAAATTAGGCTGGCACAGAATTGTTACTCTTGATTCAGGTCTAAAGAAGACAATAGAAAGTTTTGAATAATGAAAACAGCAGTATTGATGGCAACTTACAATGGAGAAAAGCTTATTGAGAAGCAGTTAGATTCTATAAAAAATCAAGTGCTTTCTCCTGACTATGTTATCATCCGTGATGACGGCTCAACTGATGGGACGGTTCAATTTGTTCGAAATTATATCAAGCAGAATAACTTGGTCGGATGGGATATTGTTCAGAACGAGAAAAATTTAGGGTGGCGTTTAAATTTTCGGCAACTATTGATTGATTCTCAAAATACTGATGCTGATGTTATTTTTTTATCAGATCAAGACGATGTTTGGCATTTAGAAAAAAATATAAAACAAGTAGAAATACTTTCAAGTCATTCGGAGATAGAAGTTTTAAGTGCGGATACTGAATTTAATGTTAGTACAAGTGAAGCGACAATTCCAACAAACTATGTATTTAAGGATAATACCCAAGAACTTTCAAAATTTCCTATAGAACGTTTTTATAAGGCGGGCTTTCGTCAAGGCATGACTTTGGCGATAAAAAAAGAATTTATAGAGCGATTTTTGAAATATTGGCAAGAAGACTATAATTTGTTGCCTCATGATGCACTTATTGAGTGTTTAGCTGGATTATTGGAAGTTGGCTATAATCTGAATGAGTCTGTTGCTATTCATAATCGCCATGAGACGAATGCAAGTGGTAAAGCAGTTGTAACGCTTAAATCTTCAAAAGAGCTTCATATTCAAGAACTTTATGCAAAGTATCAAGGCTATTACGAAATTGTTTATAAAGTGCTTCAAGATAATAATTCTTCGTTAGCCCAAGTGGAAAAAAAATATTATGAGTTTACTAAAAGACGAATAGCAAATGCAAAATCAGGTAACTTCTTTAAAACATTTGAACAAGTTATAAGAGATTGGAAAAATTACGAACACGCTTCAAGTCGGATCAGAGATATTTTATTTGCTTTTAAAAAGTAGGACAGTAATAGATGAAAATTTTAGCGGGAATAGTAACTTATAACCCAGATATTAAAAGACTAAGTGAAAATATAGCAGCAGTATCTTCTCAAGTTGATAAGGTACTTATTGTTGATAACAATTCCACTAACTTAGAAGAATTTAAAGAATACGATAATATTGAAGTTATCGCTTTAGATGAAAATAAGGGTATTGCTCTTGCTTTAAACGAAATAGGGAATTATGCCATAAAAAATGAGTATGATTGGTTTTTAACGCTTGATCAGGATTCAGTCGTCTCTGATGACCTGATTAAAGAATACTTACCTTATTGTACATTACCAAAAGCTGCGATATTGACTTGCCATTTTCAAGATGTTAATGATGTTGTTAAAAGTGAAGTGTATAAAGAACCATACCAAGAAGTCCAGTTATGTATCACTTCAGGAGCATTGATGAATACTCAGTATTTTGAGAAGTCTGCGAAATTTGATGAACGTATGTTTATTGACTTAGTCGACTATGACATTAATCTTCAGTATAGTAAACTCTCATATAAAATGTATCAAATTGGTTTTATAGGTTTTAGGCATGAAATTGGTGATCGTGTACATAAAAAATTTTTAGGTAGAGATATTTATGTTAATAATCACTCGGCTATTCGACGTTACTATTTTTCAAGAAATACAATTTATTTAATTCGAAAATATGGCTGGAATGATATAACAAAAGGGCTGTTTATAGCTAATAATGGACATGCATTAAAGGTTATTTTATTTGAAAGACAAAAGTGCAAAAAAACTTGGTTATATTTCAAAGGACTTCTAGATGGTAGACTGATGGATTTGAAATAATCGAAAGTTTATTTAATAAGAAGTAGAAAGGCGATAAAAAAGTGCAAATCAATATACTAATGTCCACTTATAATGGCGAAAAGTATCTCTCTCAGCAGATTGAAAGCATCATTGCTCAAACGGAAACGAAGTGGCGCTTGATTATTCGAGATGATGGCTCAAAAGACAATACGGTATCCACCATCAAACAATTTGCAGATCAAGATAAAAGAATTGATTTTGTCCAAGGTGAAAATGTAGGTGTTATTAATTCTTTTTTTCAGTTGGTAAAACATTCGAAGGCTGATTTTTATTTCTTTTGTGATCAAGATGATGTCTGGCTCCCAAATAAATTAGAAATTATGTTAAATGTGGCTATGTTCTGCAAAGAAGAAGTTCCTTTACTAGTTTATTCGGACTTGAAAGTTGTAGATAGTAGTTTAAATGTGTTACATCAAAGTATGATAGATGAAATTACAGGGCCAGCCAGTACAAATTTAAAAGAAGAAATGCGACGTAACTGTGTAACAGGGTGTGCGAGCATGATAAATAATGCATTGGCAGAGACATGGAAAGATACTGATGATATCATAATGCATGACTGGTATTTAGCACAGGTAGCAGCAGCGCATAATAATCTAGTATACATAAATGAACCGACTGTTTTGTATCGACAACACGAGAATAATGTTCTTGGGGCGGGAAAAGGAGATTTGGCAAGTAAATTGACTGCTATGAAGGCTGATGGTTATACAAATCTAGCTTGGCAAGAAATTCTAAAAGAACAGTGGCAGCTTCATCGTGTAATGGGCACTCTTCCAGAAACAAACGAAAATAAAAAAGTAATAAAAACATACCTAGGTATTTTACATGAAGTATGGATAAAACGTATGTTTGTGATGCTACGCTATCAAAAGGGTAATACAAAAAAAATTTATCTCATTTTAAGAACATTCTTACTAGTAACAAAAATAGGATATAGAAAGTTTATCTCTCAAGAGAATACTTGACAAAATTTTTTCAAAGTTACATATATGTTGGAGGCCGATTTGAAACTCATAAAAAATATGGTATACAGTACATCTTACCAGCTCTTAGCACTCATTTTACCATTAGTCACAGCCCCATATGTATCGCGTATTTTAGAACCTAAGGGGATAGGGATTTTTTCTGTAACAACGGCTTATGCAACGTATTTTGTCTTGTTAGGGGGATTAGGGATAACACTTTATGGAAATAGAGAAATCGCTTATGCTTTTTCTGATATCAGGGAAAGAAGTAAGCTATTCTTTGAAATTAATACCTTACGCGCAGTAAGTGTGCTAATTTCATTTGTTATCTTCATTATAAGCATTTGGTTTCAGCCAAACTATCAAAACTTGTTTTTATTACAAGGAATTCTAATTATAGCTACTGCTCTTGATATCTCCTGGTTCTTTATGGGAATGGAAAATTTCAAAGTAGTAATAGTCCGAAATACAATTATTAGAATTATAACCGTGATTTTAACATTTATTCTAGTTAAAACAGCAAATGATTTATGGATATATATTCTCCTAGTAGTTATTTCTCAATTATTTTCAAATTTAAGTTTATGGCCATTTTTAAGGAAAAATATTATTTATATTTCTCCTAAAGAATGGGAAGTATTAAAGCATTTAAAGCCAACTTTATGGTTGTTTTTTCCACAGATCGCAACACAAATCTACCTCTCGCTGAACAAAAATATGTTGGGTGCTTTAGATGGTATGGCTGCAGCTGGTTTTTTTAACCAATCAGATACAATTATAAGAATATCTTTTACCCTTGTATCGAGTTTTGGTGCAGCATTTCTACCACGATTATCCTCAATGCATGCCCAAGGAAAGACCGATGATGTACATGATTTGACATTAAAGTCTCTAGATTTGAGTTATGCCATATCATTTTTGATAATTGCCGGAATTATGGGAGTATCACATACATTTGCGCCATTTTTCTTCGGGAAACAATATGATCAAGTATCAAGTCTGATGTTCGTTCAAGCGACTATGATTATTTTTGTTGCAATAGCGAGTGTTCTTGGCAACCAATATTTGCTTTCTGCCAGACGGACTAAAGAGTTTGCGGTTTCCTCTCTTTGTGGTTTAATTGTTAACGTAGTATTGAATTTGTTGCTCATTCCAAAAATGGGCGCGATGGGAGCAGTTATTTCAACAGTTTTAACAGAGATATCCACAACATCATATCAAATATGGGTACTCAGGGGTACTTTTAAGATGAAAGAAATTTTTCATGGTGTATGGAAATATATGTCTGGAGCTGTGATTGTGTTTGTGTTCATGTTTACAATTAATAATAACATGCAAGTTAGTGTACTAAATTATATAATTCAGACGATTATCGCTGTATTGATTTATTCGGTAACATTATATGTGTTACGCGCACCAGTAAATACGTTAATTAGTCCTTATATTAGAAAAATAATGAAGAGATAGGTTATTTCAAATAGTGAGAGTAATTATGACAAAGAAAATAAATAAAAAATTATTGATTTTAATCAGTGCTGTTGCATTAGCATTTCTAGGAATGGAACAACAAGTCAGTGCTGATACTTTACCGACAAATCAAACAAATATTGACTTAAAGGTTACCAATAACGGGATACCTGTTATTCATACTTCTTATAGTGCAATGAATATCAATCGTGCCTATAAAGAAATAAAAAACGGAAAAATTAGTCAAAAAGCTAGAAATTCTGCTGCGTGGATATTGACAACTCAAAACACGAATAGTGAAAGTGATGTTGGTGTTATTACGCTGAGTAATGGGCAAAAGATTGGTCAGGGTATTACGCATACAGATGAAGAAATGGCATCAATAATTTCTGGCCTAATGAATGTTGACGATTTATCGTTGATTAGTGAAATAAATCGTTCTAATACAACGATTCCCTTTTTAAATCCAGAACACGTGATTTATAAGTTTACAAATAACAAGGGAGTAGCTAAAGCAAGTGTAGAACAAGGTTATACACTTATTCTTGATGCTAATAATAATTTTGTTAAGCTTACTAAGCTACAAGGGACTTCTGAAAATGTGTTAGTGGATCTCGCCAATACAGATAATAAAATCAAATTTACTGAGGATAGCAAGTTAAAAAATCTGGCTACAAATTTTGGTCAATATGTTGTAGGCACCAATCAAAAATTTAGTTTTAATCTTTCTATAAGTAAAGATATGTGGCAACAAGCTGGGAGTGTCAATCTGGTTTTACCGCCACAATCGAATCTTTCTTTTGATTCAATAGAAGTTTTGGAAAATAATGACGCGGTAGCAGTCGTTACGAATCCTGATTTGAATGATACGATGGTATTTAATTCTTCTGACCCTGTGATAGCGGCGAATATTGCATTAAATGAAACTCAAAGTGATATATTGCTACGAGTTACAGTACATGTGAATCTTGAGGGAAATAATATCAGTACTAATGATCTTATCTATACCTCTATGAAAGCCATGTCTGTCAATAACGATGGAAGTTCAAGTGTAGCCTCCACTCCTAATTTAGTTGTAGCAGGGGTAAATTTTGCAATGACCCAAAAAAATGCGACGGAGTTTGCTCGAGGCGGAAAATTTATATTAGCTAAATCAAAAGGTAATGCTTATAAAGTCTATGGGAAAAATAATAAGTGGCATGAGGTTGATAATTTAAATCATGTTCAAACCTCAGAGTCCTTAGTTTTAGAAGGTGGAGAACGGTATATACTAGGGAGCGAGACCCCCCTAAAAATTCCTTTAGATGTTTTAAGATTTAACTTCAGTGAAAAAAACAGCAGAGAAATCAATAAAAGCTTAATACAAATTATAGGATTGGCGCAAGGTGATAATTACTTTCTTTATAGAATTGACGAAGGTCAGAATTCATCAGATTCCGATAAAATTTTTAAATTTTCTATTTTTAGTCGGAGTTACTTCTCACCTAATAATTCTCTGTTGGTTGATAACTCCATAAATAATCCTAAAGAACCTTTAGTTGGCATTGTGGGTCAAATTCCTGACTATGTTGCGGGAGCTAATGAGTATAGTAATTTAACATTAGATGGAAGTAAACAAGAACAACAAATTAATCGGAGACATATATTTGTAGCAATCGGTTTTATGGTGATTTTAATCTTAGTGGCGACAATTTTCATTGTAAGATATAGAGGGTTGTGAGGCGTAAAAAATGAAAAATAGAATAGAAGAAGAAAAAATAATCTCCTCTTCCATAAATGGGAAAAAAAGTAAATTGCATAAGGGTTATTTGATTCTTAGTGTTTTACTTGGTATGATTCTTGCAATTGGTATGCCTTTTTTCAATGAGCCTGACGGTCAATTTCACTATGTCGTGAGTTCTAACATGGTGAATCTATCCAACGATATCTCAGCATATGGTGAAGTTAGTATAGGAACTGGAATTGATCAACAGCTTGAAGTCTATCAACAGGGCGGTTACTTTCAAAAGTATTACTTAACAAGAATAGTTGAAATGCCAATGAGCAAACAACCTAGACAGGGCTTGACTGAGAATCCAAATATCAAATCTTATAATTTTTTGGGACATCTGATTCCTGCACTAGGCGTGTGGATTGGTCATAAAATTTATCCTTCAATGGGTATGATGATAACAACAGCGCGTTTATTTTCTGTATTGATTAACTCGTTATTGATGTTTTTAATCATTAAGTCTGTTAAAAAAGGGAAAATGATCTTTGTCGCACTCTCTTTAACACCAGTAACGTTGAACTCGTTTGCAAGTTTGTCCTATGATTCTCTTAGCTTTGTATTAGTGGCTTGGTTGATAGCTATTGTGATTAACAGTCTAGTTGATCAGCAGATTAAATGGTGGAGGTGGCTAGAACTCGCAGTAGCTTCTGTGGCCATCTACTTTGGCGCTAAAACTAATTTTAAAGTTTTATTACTTTTTATACCAGTCTTAATCGCCATGTTTGTTTTCCCCAAACTCTATCAGAAACTGTCTCGATTTTTCAGTGATTTGTGGACAAATAAAAAGGCCTTGGTGCTGTCGTTATTAGTAGGGCTGGGCTTAATATTTGTTATTTTGATTGTTTTATTAGGTTTGAGGCATAATGGCATTTTTTATAGTATATACAGATTTATCATTAATTATGTTGTCAATTTGAGAGACTATTTATCAGTGAGCTCCGTATTTTATAATTTGTTAGGTTCGCCATATCCTAACATTAACTATACACCTGCTTGGGTAAGTATGATTTGGTATATTGTGCTGTTTGCAGTATTGCTTTCTGAGGATAAGTTTATAAAAAGTAAATTCATTTCATTAACGAGTATGGTTATCTTTTTAATGGGAATTGCCGCTGTTTACTATGTGTATATGACATATACACCGACTGGAGCGCCAGTGGGAAATCCGACTATATTAGGTCAAATGCAAGGTTTACAAGGAAGATATTTTACACCAACATTATTTTTATTATTATTTGTAACTTGTTATGAAAAATTTAAAATCAAAATTAATGGACAAAAAGGTATCTTATTATTTGTCATGGGTATAGCAGTAATCACAAATGTTTTACTCTTATTTTCAACACTTTTTGGTGCTTATTATTTATAGAGCTGAAAACGGTGATAGTTTATATTAGAACTTTTTAGTCATAACTTATATAGATATTGTTGATATCAGGAGAAAAAATGAAATATAACACAAAAAATTATGATTATCTGATTGTTGGGGCGGGGCCTTATGGTTCTGTATTTGCCTATGAAGCTGCAAAACGTGGTAAAAAATCTTTGATGATTGAACGTCGGGCTCACATTGGTGGTAATATGTATACGCATAAAGAGCATGGTATTAATGTTCATGATTATGGTGCTCATATTTTCCATACGGATAATAAAATGGTATGGGATTATATTAATCAATTTACGGAATTTAATAATTATATTAATCAGGTGGTTGCAGATTATAAAGGTGAGCTTTATAATCTTCCCTTTAACATGAATACTTTTTATCAAATGTGGGGAGTCAAAACGCCAGCAGAAGCAGCAGCAAAAATTGAAGAGCAAAAGTCCAAAGCAGGGATTTCAGGAAATCCTAAAAATTTGGAAGAACAAGCTATTAGTCTGATTGGTACTGATATTTATCAGAAACTAATCAAAGGTTACACAGAAAAACAATGGGGGCGCAAAGCTACTGAATTACCGTCATTCATTATCCGCCGGCTTCCAGTACGCTACACTTTTGATAATAATTACTTCAATCATCGCTATCAAGGTGTTCCAGTGGATGGCTATACGGCTATCTTTGATAAAATGCTTGACTCAGATCTTATCGATGTTCAAACAGGTGTTGATTTTTTCAATGATAAAGAAATCTTTTTAGAGGAATTTCCAAAGGTTGTTTATACTGGCATGATTGATCAGTTCTTTGACTATTCTTTTGGAGAACTTGAATACCGTTCTGTACGATTTGAAACAGAAACTGTAGCGTCTGATAATATTCAAGGAAATGCTGTTATCAATTATACTGATGCAGAAACGCCTTACACACGTGTAATGGAGTGGCGACATTTTGATAAGAAAGCTGATGAAGGTTATACGATTTTAACAAAAGAGTTTCCGCAAAATTGGGATTGCGCCAAAGAAGCTTATTATCCAGTCAATGATGAAAAGAATTCTGGCATTTTCAAAAAATATAACGATGAAACTAAAAAATATCCTAATGTTATTTTTGGTGGACGTTTAGGTAATTACCAATACTATGATATGGATCAAGTTTTTGGCATCGCTTTAAAAGCAGTTGAGAAAGAATTTAAAGATTGAGCATCTGGTAGTGACTAGTATTAAATCAAAAAGCTCGTGTGGAAAAGATTGCCACCGAGTTTTTTTATATCATCATAAATTTATTATTTGACAAGCAGCTTATGGTATAATAAAAGAAATAGGCCTTGTTTACAGCACATGCTTTGTAAGCGATTACGCAAAATGATGGTGGTCAGGAGTTGACTGATGAAGCGGAATAAATTAAGTATAGTGATAGCTATAGGTGTGCTCATGATAGCATTAGTTGTGAGACCTTTAGTGATACAAGCGAGTGAACCGACGACGGGTGATAGTCAGGTACAGATTGATAATTCAAGTGAGCAGTTTTCTGCTCCATCGAGTAGCAGTTCGTCAGACGCCGATCCGACAGATGATGACTTATCTACAGGAACGACAACGTCTGAAACACCAGATGTTGTGGCGAGCCTAGAAGTTAGCGTGTCCAAATCTAAAATTACGATTGGTCAAACTGTTCAAGTTGCAACGATTGTCTTACCAAGTACAGCAGAGCAGAAGTTGCAATATAACTCGTCAAATTCAGCCGTTGCTAGTATTGATAGTCAAGGTAAGGTTACAGGTCTGGCGACTGGTCAAACAGAAATCACAGTGACCTCACAGGACGGTCTGAAAACGGCAAAACTAACGATGACTGTCGTTAAAACATCGGTTGTGTATCAGTCGCATATTCAAAATATTGGTTGGCAAAAGACTGTAACAGATGGCGCCCTGTCTGGCACACAAGGAAAAGCTTTGCGACTTGAGGGGGTAAAAGTTAAACTGGATAATGCGACTTATGCTGGGCATATTGAGTATCAAGTCCATATTCAAGGTATTGGTTGGCAATCAAAAGTATCTAATGGGGCTATGGCGGGAACATCGGGTCAAGCTAGACGTTTAGAAGCGATCAAACTATTGCTAACAGATGAACTGAGCAGTCATTATGATGTCTACTATCGTGTTCACGTTCAAAATGTCGGTTGGTTATCTTGGGCGAAAAATGGGGCAACAGCAGGTAGCCAAGGGCTTTCAGCTCGAATGGAAGGGATTGAAATTAAACTTGTCCCTAAAGGGATGGGTGCTTTTGAACAGTCACGTGCTTTTGTTTCAGGGACGACACTTTCGTACCAGACACACATCCAAGGTATTGGTTGGCAGGCTTCAAAAGGCAATAATCAAATTTCAGGGACGACGGGGCAGGGGAAACGGATTGAAGCGTTGAAAGTTTCTGCTGCTCGAACAGGACTTAATGGTTCGGTCATTTATCAAACTCATGTTCAAAACATTGGCTGGCAAGCTAAAGCATCTAATGGCGCTATGGCGGGAACAACGGGTCAAGGTAAGCAGGTCGAAGCTATCAATATCAGCTTAACGGGCGAGTTGGCGAGCTTTTACGATATTTATTATCGCGTGCATGTCCAAGACAAAGGTTGGCTAGCTTGGACGAAAAATGGTGGGAATGCAGGTTCAAGTGGTGCCGCTAAGCGCCTTGAAGCGTTGCAGATTCAATTAGTTCCTAAAGGGGCTGCTGGTCCAGCAACAGGAAAAGCGTTCTTGTCAGCGAGTGATTTTAAACCAAAAATCGGCAAACCTTACTATTATTCTCAATTAGACCCACGTTGGTCAGGCAATCGCTTTAATTTATCGACTATCGGGCCATCTGGCTGTGTGCCGACAAGTCTTGCCATGATTTTAAAAGGCAGTTATGGCATGAATTTGACCCCTGCAGATGTCGCAGCGCGTATGGACTATTACAGTGGCTGGTCATTCGGTGCTTCAGGTAAAGATCTAATTGCAACAGCAAAATCTTACGGTCATGCAGTCGAAGTTGTCACGTCACAAGGCGTTGCTGAGCAACGTTTGAGAGAGGGTTATCCGCTTATCTGGTTAGAAAATGTCGGGATTGGTCATGCAGTCGTTTCTTTTGGCAATAGGGGCGGGAGTACAGAAGTATTTGATCCTTATGGTCGTCAATTTTTCAATGGCTGGTATAGCATTTCCTACCTGTGGAGCAGACCATCAGCAGATACCATGGATTGGGATGCCGGTAGACCAGTTTTTGTCATTAAATAGTGAGGAATCAAGATGAAGAAAATAGGATTAATTTTAATGGTTTTGGCAAGTAGCGCATTGGTCGCTTGTGGGGCAAAAAAGGATGATGATGCTCCTGTCAAATCGACATCAAAATCAACGAGTGCAATAAAAAAGCCAACTCTCTCAAAATCTTCAGAAACGCCTATGTCTTCTGAAATACTCCCTTCTTCTAACCAGACAGTCAAAACGTCAGATGTCCAAGGCTCTGACGTGACCGAGGCCAGACTAAGTCTTTATGAAGCGGGCGTTAATTCTTCAAGTATTTCAGACGAGGAACTTTTGAAATATTGGGATGAAGCTAAGAAAGAAAAAATAGATTTCGTAAAGTATGTTCAAGATAAAATTTGATATTTTTAATAATATACTCGTCGTTTTTGATATTCATCAATAAATCTGATATGATAGATAGTAAAGGGAATATAATGATAAATTAGTAGTAAATTAACTAAAGATAAGAGCGGTGAAGATGATGAAGAAAAAATGGATTTTATTAGCAATAGTCGCAGTATCGACTTGTTTGTTGGGCATGAAAGGAGAGGCGGCAAGTGCAGTCAATGACTATATCATCAAGAATAATGTGAAACCTGCAGGAGAAACCGTATCCCTTGGTAGAATTTATAATCAAGACCCCAACAGAAATGGTGGCATCAACATGAATTATACCGATGGGAAACCAAAGATGGTGATTATCCATGAAGTTGGTGTTGATGGCGGGTCAATTAATGGCTCCATTGACTACATGGTTAGAACGCAGGATTCGGCTTTTGTCCACTCATTTGTTGATGGCTCACAACTTATCACCATAGCGGATAAAGCAAAAAAATCTTGGGGTTCAGGTGGTTGGGGGAACCAGTATGGTATCCAAATTGAGCAAATGCGTGTGACGACGAGTGCTGCGTTTTATAAACAAATCGCCACACTGGCCAAGTGGTCAGCAGAACAGTTGATAATCTATGATATGGGGGCACCAAAATTAATGTCAAGTCCTAGCAGCCCTCAAAGGAATGATCTATCAATCAAGCCTGATGGTAATTTAGCTAGTCATAAGATGATTGCCTATAAGTTTAACCAGACGACAGATCATGTTGATCCAGATGCCTATTGGGCAAGGTTTGGTTACAACATGAATCAGTTCCGAGATTTGGTTGAATACTACTATAATCAACTTGGAACTCCGAAGATTAACAGTACCTCAGTAGAAGGTAATCCAGCCACTGGTGAGTTTAAAGTGCGTGTTAAGACAAGCGGTGCTGTAACAAGAGTTTCGGTGCCAATCTGGTCTCATGATAATGGACAGGATGATTTACTCTGGTATCCGGCAACTAAAGTCAAAGATGATGAATATTTAGCAACATTTGATGGTGCGAATCATAATTACCAAAGTGGCCTCTATGCTATCCATGCCTATGCTTATAGTCCAAGTAAGCATGCCACTACGGTTGTGAATGGTAATTTACAAGTCAACTATCCAACGACGCCTATCGTTCATTACCAAACTCATGTGCAAAGTATCGGCTGGCAACAGTCCGTGACGGATGGTGAAACGAGCGGCACAGTTGGGCAATCACTTCGAGTTGAAGCGTTGAAGTTAGCGGTAACGGGTAATGTATCAGGAGGCGTCCAGTATCAAACGCACGTGCAAG
This sequence comes from Pseudolactococcus reticulitermitis, assembly GCF_002260845.1. GTDB lineage: Bacteria > Bacillota > Bacilli > Lactobacillales > Streptococcaceae > Pseudolactococcus > Pseudolactococcus reticulitermitis. The sequence continues at coordinate 44,726 of NZ_BEDT01000005.1, forward strand.
GGATTGGCTGGCAAAATGGTGTGGCCAATAATGCCTTATCTGGAACAACAGGTAAATCATTACGTGTGGAAGCTGTTCGAATTGGTTTAACGGGTGACCTTAAATCACAATATGATATCTATTATCGTGTCCAATCACAAAATAAAGGCTGGTTCGGCTGGGCTAAAAATGGTGATTCAGCTGGGACACAAGGTTTTGGTTTACGGCTGGAGTCGTTGCAGGTTAAACTGGTTAAAAAAGGTACAGCCTTTGATGTTGGGAGTGAGGCTTTCGTGACATCGGATTTGGCGGTCAGCTATCAAACGCATATTCAAGGGATTGGTTGGCAAGCATCCGTTAAAGATGGTGCAGTAAGTGGGACTATAGGAAAAAGCTTGAGGTTAGAAAGTGTTAAAATCAATGTTGATAATGTTGCCTTTAACAAGATGACTGGTGGTGTTCAATATCAAACTCATGTTCAGAGTATTGGTTGGCAAAATCCTGTTTCAGACAATGCCCTATCTGGAACAACCGGCAAGAGTTTGCGCGTAGAAGCAATCAAAATCAACTTAACGGGTACCTTAGGCCAAAACTATGATATTTATTATCGGGTTAACGTGCAAGATAAGGGTTGGCTTGGTTGGACTAAAAATGGTGAATCTGCTGGTACGCAAGGTTTTGCTTTACGACTTGAAGCAATGCAGGTCAAACTGGTCAAAAAAGGCACAGCCTTTGATGTTGGTGGAGATGCCTTTTTCAACTCGGAGTTAGTCGTCAACTATCAAACACATGTTCAAAATCTTGGCTGGCAAACAATGGTTAAAGAGGGCGAGACAAGTGGCACATCTGGTAAAGGACTACGGTTGGAAGGAATCAAAATTGATGTTGCCAATGTGGCCTTCCATAAGATGAACGGTGGTATTCAGTATCAAACGCATATCCAAAATATCGGATGGCAAAATGCTGTGTCTGATAACGCCATCTCAGGGACGACAGGTCAAGGACTACGCCTAGAAGCGATCCGGATTAATTTAACGGGTACTTTGGCAGAAAACTATGATATCTATTATCGCGTTCACATCCAAAATAAAGGTTGGTTAGGTTGGGCTAAAGATGGGGCTTCAGCAGGAAGTGAAGGACAGGCCCTTCGCCTAGAAGCGATTCAAATCAAATTAGTGAAAAAAGGGATTGCCTTTGATACAGGGGGGACAGCTTTCGTCGTGCCCCCACCAGCCCCAACACTAATGCCAGTATTTAATTTGTCAGGTGTTAACGATACCCAAAAAGCCTGGTTTAATGCTATCTATCCAGAGGCTCAAAAATTAGCAAAGGCCAATGACTTATTGCCATCGATTATGATGAGCCAAACTATACTTGAGACTGGATGGGGACAAAGTGAGTTAGCGACAAAAGCTAACAATTTCTTTGGAGTCAAAGCTGATGTTTCTTGGAAGGGCGCTAAGTATACTGCCTTAACCAATGAGGTCATCAATGGGAAGACGGTCCAAGTCATGGCTGACTTTCGTAAGTATAACAGTCAGGCTGAGTCCTTGAAGGATTATGTGACGAAGATCAAAACAACTCTGAATGATAGAGGAACGGATTATCGTTATCGAGCTGCATGGCGCAGCAATGCCAAAACGTATGACAATGCCGCAAAAGCCTTGCAAGCAGGCGGTTATGCAACAGATCCAGAATACGCAACGAAGTTGATTACTCGAATTGACAAATACAAATTAAACGCACTAGACTAATCGAAATAATAAAAAGTTCTATGATTTTGGAGGTCAAATCAATCATAGAACTTTTTTGAAAACTTGAAAATGTGACCATTCATGGCATATTTTGGTTACTCATACAAGGATTTGGTTATTCATGGTATATTTTCGACCATTCACGGCATCTTGGAAATAAACTCGGATTGTTGTGCTATAGTATAGTCATAAACAAATCGCGCGAAAATTGTTTATAGCCCATACGCAAAATCGGATATCCCAAAACACGGCGGTGTTTGACTCAAAACACGGCGGTGTTTGACTCAAAACATGGCGGTGTTTCACTCAAAACATGGCCATGTTTTGAGAAGCATCGTTCAAACGCAGTGAAGCGGTTAAACTAAACACGACTTACCGTTGGAAATAATCGTTTGACCCTTCCCTTACACACAAAAGGAGCTAAAAATATCTATTGCTTATTCTGTCAACGCAAAAATCAATCCAAGCCAACCTGTTGCCCTCGGTCGCTATTATGCCACAGCTAAATCAAGTGGCGATGTGACACTTAAACAGCTTGGGAAAGAAATCGCACAACGCTCAACAGTCAACCATGCGGATACATTGGCTGTATTAGAAGTCTTAACCCAACTGTTAAGGGGGAGCATATTGTAAATGATGAAATCGTTCGTTTAAGTGATTTCGGTCGATTTAATGTCTCACTCAAATTGATAAGACCAGAAAGCCAAGCAGCTTTCACAAGTAAAAATATTGAGAAAGCAAAAATCAATTTCCGTCCTGGAAAAGACTTGCAGGATATGCTGAAAACGTTGCCTATAAAAAAGTGTCACAAGCTGAATAATCACAGCGTATTTAAAAGCAGTCATAGCTATATTCAGCTATGACTGCTTTTTATATGTTTTACACGCCAGTTCCTCGAATCAAGTCAACAGTAGACCGATCCAATCCTTGCACAATCTCTTGTAGAAAAGCTTGTGCCGTATCGAAATCTTCCAGTGAAAAGAGCGTTTGATGACTATGGATATAACGGGCACAAACACCGATTGTTGTTGATGGAATCCCTGCGTGTTTGAGGTGAGCAGCCCCCGCATCTGTGCCACCTTTTGAGACGTAGTACTGATATTTAACGCCAGCTGATTCTGCGGTATCCAGTAAGAAATCACGCATAGTTGGCAATAAGATATGACCGGGATCGAATATTCTCATCAATGTCCCGTCGCCGATGCGACCGTCAGCACTAGCATCAAAAGTATCTTGGGCAGGTGAACAGTCGACGGCGAAGAAAAGGTCTGGATTGAACTTAGTCGTTGAAACGTGCGCCCCACGGAGACCAACTTCTTCCTGAACATTAGCACCTGCGATGAGCGTATTTGGCAATTCGATTTTATTTTCGCTCAGATGTTCTAAGAGTTCATTCACCATGAGGCAACCGTAGCGATTATCCCAAGCTTTACTGATGACATTTTTTTGATTGGCAGTCAGGATAGCTTCAGTTTGTGGGATAATGACCGCACCGGGGTGCACGCCATAGCGCTCCGCCTCCGCCTTATCTGCAAAGCCTGCGTCGAAAATAATGTCCTCAACTTGTGGCATGGCAGGGGCGCCACCTACTCCACGCATCAGATGTGGCGGTACGCCACCCGTGATGACCGGAAGTTCAACCCCGTTTCTGGCAAATAAAGTAAAGCGCTGAGCCGAGATGACGAGGGGGTTCCAACCGCCGAGTGAGACGACACGCAGGGTGCCATCGGGCTTGATTTTGCTAACCATGAAGCCGACTTCGTCCATGTGGCTAGCGACCATAATCCGTGGCGCGTTGGTATCTGCAGCATGTTTGATACCGAAAATGCCACCGAGGCCATCGGTTTGCACCTCATCGACGTGAGGGGTGATGTGTTGGCGCATGAAGTCTTGCATGGGGCGCTCGAAACCGGATGTGGCTTGAATTTCAGTAATAGTTTTGATTTTGTCAAAAGTAATCGACATGTTGGGATTCTCCTTAATAATTATGTGCATAGTTATACTTCCATAATACCAAAATAATGCTGAGATGGGGCAGAAAAATGCGACCAGTTAGCTAGAAAATGAAAATTATGCTAAAATATAATCATGAAGAAAATTTTGAAAATGGGTATGGGCGCACTTGTCGGTGCAAGTCTTGTCGTCAGTGTCGGCACGCTCTACCAAAAGCGCAAGGATAAAAATCTGCGCAAGCTCTTGGCTCTGGCTAAACAGCATTTTATGTTTGATGATCTATTAGCCAGTTGGCTTGTGAGCGAGCCGATTCTTTTTCATGTTCATGAAGGTGGCATTATTCGTGCGGATGGCACAGTTATAACGTTTGAGATTGATGCTGATACTTTGCGGATTGTTGAAACACACGAGTCAGAAGTGACTGCAGTAGATTAAGGAGAGATAAAAATGATTATTCCAAATAGTGTAGAAGAATTAGCAACATACGTTGAAAAAGGTCGCAATGTCTTCTTTTTCACAGCAGATTGGTGTGGGGATTGTTCCTTTATTAAGCCAGCTATGCCAGAAATTGAAGCAGCGCATCCGGAATATACCTTTATCGAAGTTGACCGTGATGTTTATATTGACGTTGCCATTGAATGGGGCATCATGGGCATCCCGAGTTTTGTCGTGATTGAAGACGGCAAAGAAACAGGTCGTCTGGTCAATAAATTACGGAAAACAAAAGAAGAAGTGACTGCGTTTTTGACTAATGTCAAAGGTTGAGACGCCTAAAGGAGTAGAAAAAATGATTGCGATTTATAACACCCACTTAAATGATGTCTTGATGTTGATTACCGGGGACAATCAGGGTGAAAAATTAACGGCAACGCGCAAGGACAATGTTGCTAAAGTTATGCGTGAGGATAATGGTCAAGTTGTGGCTTGGAACTTCTTTGACGCGTCAACTTTGTTTCCGATTACGGGCAATGGTCAAGTTGATCTTTCAGACGCCGATGTTGATACACTCAACGGTGCCATTAAAGTCGCAGGATTTGAAGATGTTTTGGTTCCCGATCATGCGCCTAAATTTGTGGTTGGTGAAATTACATCACTCGTGCCACATCCAGATTCTGACCACCTTAATATCGCGCAGGTTAAGATTGCTGAGGATAAAACGGTTCAAATCGTGGCAGGTGCGCCGAATGCGCGTGTTGGTCTGAAAACGATTGTTGCCTTACCCGGTGCAATGATGCCAAGTGGTGCCTTGATTTTTGCTGGTCAACTCCGTGGTGAGCCGAGCTTTGGCATGATGGCTAGTCCACGCGAATTGGCCTTGCCAAACGCCCCACAGAAACGTGGGATTATCGAACTTGCGGGAAGTGAAGTGCCAGGAACTGCTTTTGATCCAGTTAAACATTGGCAGAAATAAAAAATAACTAAAACAAAATCCTCTTGTTTACGTATAAGTAGATAGGAGGATTTTTTATATGTTAAATAAAAGTTTATTAATCGGTCGCTTAACTGCGCAGCCGGAAGTGAAGAAAACGCCGACAGATAAATCTGTCTTGCGCGTGACTTTAGCCGTTAGTCGACAATTTAAGAATGCTGACGGGCAACGTGAAGCAGACTTTTTGGCGATTGTCATCTGGGGAAAACCTGCTGAATTGTTCGCGTCCTATGCTAAAAAAGGGAGTCTGGTCTCAATCGAGGGCGAACTTCGGACACGACGCTACGAAGATAAGACGGGTGTGACCCACTACGTGACGGAAGTTTTATGCCAACAGTTTAATTTGCTAGAAAGTCGAGCGGCCGTTGCTTTGAGAGAGGGGCAATTTGATGATGTCTCAGATGTTATGTTAGAGGCTGAGGATTTGCCGTTTTAGTATCTGGTTATCAATTCTTTTTCCTGTAAAACTGTAAAAGGTACCCAATACGTGATTTGAAACGCTTTTAAAGTAATGGAGAAATTAAAGGTTATGATTTTGTAGGTTAAGATATGGAAAAATGGATTGTCGTAATGGCAGTTCATTTTATCTGATATATTTTTCTCTGTAATAATCAAAAATCCTTGACGAATCCTGACCAACTGAGTATAATAGAGGTGTTAGCACTCGAACACAGAGAGTGCCAAAAATTAAAAATAATTGGAGGCTTACCAGATGTTAAAACCATTAGGTGATCGTATTGTTTTACGTGTTAAAAAAGAAGAAGAGAAATCTGTCGGTGGCATTGTTCTGACGACTAGCGCGCAAGAAAAACCGTCAACAGCAGAAGTTATCGCTGTTGGTCAAGGAGGTCGGACACATCGTGGTGATGTGATTGCCCCTAGTGTTGCTGTTGGGGACATCGTCGTATTTGAGAAGTTCGCAGGAACCGAAATCAAAGATGGTACGGATGAATTTCTAATTGTGCGCGAAGGCGATATTTTAGCAGTTGTAGAATAAATTATTAAACTCAATCAATAAAACTCAGGAGGTAAGAAATGTCAAAAGATATTAAATTTTCATCAGATGCGCGTGCGGCAATGGTACGCGGTGTCGATATATTAGCAGATACAGTGAAAGTAACGCTTGGACCAAAAGGTCGCAATGTGGTCTTGGAAAAATCATTTGGCTCCCCTTTGATTACGAATGATGGCGTGACCATCGCTAAAGAAATCGAGTTGGAAGACCATTTTGAAAATATGGGTGCTAAACTCGTTAGTGAAGTGGCATCAAAAACTAACGATATTGCCGGTGACGGGACAACAACAGCGACTGTCTTGACACAAGCGATTGTCCGTGAAGGCTTGAAAAACGTGACGGCGGGTGCGAATCCAATCGGCATTCGTCGTGGGATTGAAACGTCTGTCGCGACAGCTGTTGATGCCTTGAAAGCTATCGCTATCCCAGTTTCTGGCAAAGAAGCGATTGCGCAAGTTGCGGCGGTTTCTTCTCGCTCTGAAAAAGTCGGCGACTACATTTCTGAAGCCATGGAAAAAGTTGGCAATGACGGTGTGATTACCATCGAAGAATCCAAAGGGATGGAAACTGAATTGGATGTCGTTGAAGGCATGCAGTTTGACCGCGGTTACTTGTCTCAATACATGGTAACAGACAACGAAAAAATGGTCGCTGACCTTGACAATCCATATATCCTCATCACAGATAAAAAGATTTCAAATATCCAAGATGTGCTACCGTTATTGGAACAAATCTTACAACAAAATCGTCCGCTTTTGATTATCGCAGATGATGTTGACGGAGAAGCCTTGCCAACACTTGTCTTGAACAAAATTCGTGGAACTTTCAACGTCGTTGCTGTCAAAGCACCAGGCTTTGGTGACCGTCGGAAAGCCATGCTTGAAGACATTGCCATTCTCACAGGTGGTACGGTCATCACGGAAGACCTCGGTCTTGAGTTGAAAGATGCGACCGTTGAATCGCTCGGCCAAGCAAGCAAGGTAACCGTTGATAAAGACACAACAACCATCGTTGAGGGTGCGGGTGCTAAAGATGCCATTGCCAATCGGACTGCCGTCATTAAATCACAGATTGAGCAAACAACGTCTGATTTCGATCGCGAAAAATTACAAGAACGTCTGGCGAAGTTATCAGGTGGTGTGGCAGTGATTAAAGTCGGTGCAGCCACTGAAACTGAGCTGAAAGAAATGAAACTCCGGATTGAAGATGCCTTGAACGCCACACGTGCAGCCGTTGAAGAAGGCATTGTTGCAGGTGGTGGGACAGCGCTTGTCAATGTGATTGCTAAAGTTTCGGAAGTCGACTTGACTGGCGATGAACTCACAGGTCGTAATATCGTCTTACGTGCGCTTGAAGAACCTGTTCGTCAAATCGCTAAAAATGCTGGCTATGAAGGCTCTGTCGTGATTGATAAACTCAAACAATCCGCAACTGGTACAGGCTTCAATGCAGCGACAGGCGAATGGGTAGATATGATTGAGACAGGGATTATCGACCCAGTCAAAGTCACACGTTCAGCCCTTCAAAATGCGGCATCAGTTGCTAGCCTAATTTTGACAACCGAAGCAGTTGTTGCCAATAAACCAGAACCAGCTGCCCCTGCGGGTATGCCGGGTGGTATGGATCCATCCATGATGGGCGGCATGATGTAATCACTTTTAATACAGAAAAAATAGTAAAACCACAGATCAGGCAGACTTGCGGTTTTACTATTTTTATTTTAGATTAACTGATATTATCAGTATCTTCTTGTGTGATGGTGATATTAGCCAACTCAGTATGGTCGGGTTTGAGATAAATGACCTGAATTTTAGCATCAGGCGCGATGGCTTTAAGGGTGTTCAAAACAGGTTTCATCCCTTTGACTAAAGTCGGTTTTAAAGCTTCGGCATCAACAGTTACCCCAGGATCTTTGGCATAAGTATAGGTGTAGACAAGGGTATGTCCGTCTCCTTTGGTGATGGTAATGTCCGAAAACATATCTCCGAATTGTTTTTTGAGGGTATCGGTTTGGGATTGTGCGCCCTCAATCATCAGATCGAAATTATCAGATGACGCTGATTTGTCACTAGAAGATGTTTTGCTTGTGTCCTTTGCTTCAGAACTAGCTTTCTTTTCTTCAGATTTTGATGATTTTTTAACGGTTTCCGTTTTTTTGTCTGCTGAACTGTCTGTTGATGGCTTGCTACTACAAGCAGCTAGTCCTGTCAATAATGCAGTAGCAGAGAGCAAGATGGCGATTTGTTTTTTCATAATGATTTCCTCTTTCCTGATTATAATTATATCATATTTTTAAAATTAGGAAAGATAATAATTAGAATGACTGATTAAGATGTTGCAAGTTTCTAAACTAGATAATAGGCTGTCGTAGGAGATTTTTCAAGGTGTAGACTTGCTACCAAAACAGGGTTTTCAAAGTCTGAATTGGCTTAAAATAGCAGCTATTTTCCGAACTTTGCAGACGGATGGTCAGGAAAATAGGGATGGGTGGTAGCAATCACAGCCTAGATTTGATATAATAAAGTGTTGCAATTTGAGCAAGTTTTTAAAGCGTATCAGGTTTTGGCTTGAATCTTGAAGGAGAAAATATGTCATCAGTAGTTGTTGTTGGAACCCAGTGGGGCGATGAAGGTAAGGGGAAAATTACGGATTTCCTCAGTGAAAATGCGGAAGTTATCGCGCGCTATCAAGGTGGTGATAATGCTGGGCATACCATTGTTATCGAAGGGACTAAATATAAATTACATTTGATTCCGTCAGGGATTTTCTATCCTGAGAAAATTTCTGTTATCGGAAATGGTGTGGTCGTCAACCCGAAATCATTGGTTAAAGAGTTGGCTTACTTGCATGACGCGGGGGTTACGACAGATAATCTGCGGATTTCTGATCGGGCGCACGTGATTTTGCCTTACCATATCAAGCTTGACCAACTGCAAGAAGATGCTAAAGGCGATAACAAAATCGGGACAACGATTAAAGGCATTGGGCCAGCCTATATGGATAAGGCTGCGCGTGTTGGGATTCGGATTGCTGATTTGCTGGATAAAGAGATTTTCGCTGAGCGTTTGAAAAGCAATCTTGAGCAAAAAAATCGTGAATTTACAAAAATGTATGAAGTTGATCCGATTGCGTTCAAAGATATTTTCGAAGAATATTATGACTATGGTCAACAAATCAAGAAATATGTCACAGATACATCTGTGATTTTGAACGATGCGTTAGACGCTGGTAAACGTGTGCTTTTTGAGGGTGCGCAAGGTGTCATGCTTGATATCGACCAAGGGACTTATCCGTACGTGACCTCTTCGAACCCCGTTGCAGGTGGTGTGACGATTGGTTCTGGTGTTGGCCCGTCTAAGATTTCTAAAGTTGTTGGCGTCTGTAAAGCCTACACATCACGTGTTGGTGATGGCCCATTCCCAACTGAATTGAACGATGAAATCGGTCATCAAATCCGTGAAGTCGGTCATGAATACGGCACAACAACGGGTCGCCCACGTCGTGTGGGTTGGTTTGACTCTGTGGTCATGCGTCATTCTCGTCGGGTGTCTGGCTTGACAAATCTGTCGCTTAATTCAATCGACGTTTTGACTGGTCTTGATGAAGTGAAAATCTGTGTGGCTTATGATCTTGATGGTGAGCGGATTGATTACTATCCTGCAAGTCTTGAAACGCTGCAACGTTGTACCCCAATCTATGAAACCTTGCCAGGTTGGTCAGAAGACATTACGGGCGTTCGTCATTTGGATGATTTGCCAGAAACAGCGAAAAATTATGTTCGCCGTGTGTCTGAACTCGTTGGCGTGAAAATCTCAACTTTCTCAGTTGGTCCAGGTCGCGATCAGACGAACGTTTTGGAAAGTGTTTGGGGCGTTCTGTAAGATTAAAAATGAAGCACTTGGTTGAGGTCAAGTGTTTTTTTATATGACCAGCCCCGAATTTTGTCAAGACCCGCGTTTTTTGATATAATGAAACAGAATAAAATGAAGGATAGTGGAGATGAACATGAGCGAATTTAAGCATTTGTATAATGATTTTAAACCAGAAAATTATCAAATTTTTCTGGACGTTAACCGAGAAACGAAACGTTTTGAGGGACAAGTCACCGTAACGGGTGAGAGTCTGACGACTAATCTTGCTTTTCACCAAAAAGACTTAGCAATCACATCTGTTACCGTCAATGGACAAGCAGTCGATTTCACATTGGATGACCCATCAGAAACGGTGATTTTTAACGTCTCTGAATTAGGTCAAACGACCGTTGACTTCACTTACTCAGCAGCCTTGACAGACAATATGACAGGAATTTACCCGTCATATTACGATGCTGACGGTGAGAAAAAACAATTAGTCGGTACACAATTTGAGACGCATTTTGCCCGTCAAGCCTTCCCATCGATTGACGAGCCAGCAGCCAAAGCAACCTTTGACTTGTCAGTCAAATTTGACGAAAAAGAAGGCGAAGCAATCGTCTCAAATATGCCAGAAATTTCAAATGAAAATGGTGTGCATACCTTTGATACAACGGTTAAGATGTCATCTTACCTTTTGGCCTTCGTCTTTGGTGATATGCAATCAAAACTTGGCAAAACGAAAAACGGCACACAAGTTGGTGTTTTTGCAACCAAAGCCCACAAAGCCCAAGCGCTTGATTTTCCTTTGGATATTGCCATTCGTGTCATCGAATTTTACGAAGATTATTTCAAAGTCGCCTACCCATTGCCACATTCGTGGCATATCGGTCTGCCTGATTTTTCTGCAGGCGCCATGGAAAACTGGGGGGCAATCACTTATCGTGAAGTCGCCTTGCTCGCTGACCCAGATAATTCAACCCTTGCCAGCCGCCAATACGTGGCGCTTGTCATCGCCCATGAGCTTGCCCATCAATGGTTCGGTGACCTTGTCACTATGGACTGGTGGGATGACCTCTGGTTGAACGAATCTTTCGCCAATATGATGGAGTACGTTGCCATTGACGCGATTGAGCCTGACTGGCACATCTGGGAGCAGTTCTCAGTATCAGAAGCTCCTATGGCGCTCAACCGTGATGCCATCGATGGCGTCCAATCCGTCCATGTCGCTGTCAACCACCCTGACGAAATTAACACGCTCTTTGACGGTGCGATTGTTTATGCCAAAGGCGCTCGTCTCATGGTCATGCTCCGCAAATGGCTCGGCGACACCGACTTTTCTGCCGGACTTCATGCTTATTTCGACGTGCATCAGTATGGCAATACCGTTGGTCGCGATTTGTGGGATGCCTTGTCAGCAGCGTCAGGTCGTGATGTCTCAGCCTTTATGACATCGTGGATTGAGCAGCCTGGCTACCCAGTATTAAGCGTATCTGTGGCAAACGATGAACTCGTTTTACGCCAACAACAATTCTTCACAGGCGAGGGTGTGGCTCAAGGTCGTCTGTGGCAAATTCCACTTAACACGAACTGGACGGGTCTGCCTGATGTCTTGTCAGAAGCAGAAGTTAGCATTCCTAACTTTGCGGCTTTATCAGCTAAAAATAAGGACAAACCGTTACTTTTCAATGCGCAAAATGCCGCACATTACTTGGTCAAATACGATGCTGCATTAACTGAAAAAGTAACCGCAGCAGTGCCAACTTTTGATACGATTACAAAAGTCCAACTCATCCAATCTGCCTTGAAATTAGCAGAAGGTAGCTTGTCTGACTATGCTGATTTGGTGAAATTACTGGCAACATTTGATGATGAACCCTCAAACGTTGTCAACTTGGCCATGTCACAAGCACTCAATGCTTTGAAAATTTTCATTGACGAAGACACCGAATCTGAAGTCAACTTCAAGAAATTTGTGGCTCGTTTGTTTGATAAACAGTACAAGCGTTTGGGCTGGACTAAAATTGACGGTGAGTCGTTCAATGATGAACAGTTGCGCGCTTTACCGATTTCATGGGAAGTCTACGCTGAAAACGCGGATGCCGTTGCCCAATCATCTGAGGTCTTTAGCCAGCACGCTACGGATATTCACAGTATTCCAGCTGATATCAGACAAGTTGTCCTAAAAAATGAAATTGTTGAAAATGAGACAGACGAGTTGGTTCAAAGCTATTTCGATGCTTACGCTAAAACGACTGACCAAACCTTCCAACGTGAGTTGAATGTTGCCGTGTCTAGCACGAAGAAAATGACAACAGTTGAAACGATTATCTCGCAATATCGTAATACTGATTTGGTGAAACCGCAAGATTTGCGTTTCTGGTTCTCATCACTGATTAGTCGTGAATTCTCTCAAACTGTTGCCTTTGACTGGTTGGCTGAAAATTGGGATTGGGTGCAAGAAAAGTTAGGTGGCGACATGGCGTCAGGTGACTTTATCAAAGTCATTGGCAATAGCTTTGATACTGAAGCCAAACTCCAAGCCTTTATCGACTTTACAGAACCATTTAAAGATGAGCCAGCCTTTAAGCGTATTATCGAGATGGCGAAAACGCAAATCGCTGCTAAAATCGCTTTGTTAGCCAATCAAAAAGCAAAAGTTGTGGCTTTGTTTGAAACGATTTAGGTCTTAGTTAATCAATGAAAAAGCGCTCAGATTGAGTCGCTTTTTTTCTTGCGTCAAGTTATTTGTTGCGATTTAAGAAAGATTTAATAGTTACTTAAGAGACGGCTTAATATTTGCATGATATGATAGGACTATCAACAAAAGGAAAGCGAGAATAGAGATGACAAATACAATCTTATCTTTAAAAAATGTGACAAAAAAATTCGGACGGCAGTTGGCGCTTGAACATGTGTCACTTGATGTCAAAAAAGGTGATATTTATGGCTTAATCGGTCGAAATGGTTCGGGTAAGACAACAATTATGAAAATCATTGCAGATTTATCAAAGGAAACATCGGGGCAGATTACACTTTTGGGACATTCAAAAGAATCTAGTAGCTATGCGCAAGCCCTAAATCGGGCTGGGTCTGTTATTGAGTCGCCAGTGGCTTTTAATACCTTAACAGCCTATCAAAATATGAAAATTATTTGCTTACAGCGTGGTATTCATGATTTTTCTGTGATTGATGAAACTCTAAAATTTGTCAATCTTGCAGACACTGGTAAGAAAAAGTTTAAGCAATTCTCTCTTGGTATGAAACAACGTTTGGGCATCGCTATGGCACTTGTCAATCAACCGGATTTTCTGATTTTGGATGAACCAGTAAATGGTCTAGATCCGATTGCAATCGTGGAACTGCGCGACTTACTTGAAAAAATCAATCAAGAAAGAGAGACGACAATTTTTATTTCAAGTCATATTTTGACAGAATTATACCATGTTTCAACGCGTTTTGGTTTCATTCATAATGGTAAAATGATTCAGGAAATTACAAAGGCAGAATTCGATGCGATTGTGACAGAGGGAATTATCGTTAAGGTAGAGGATACTGCCAAAGCATCGGTTGTTTTGGCAGAGCATCTAGCGGCTGAGTTTGAAGTCTTATCTCAGCACGAAATTAAAATTTCTAGCACATCCGCGACAGTTGCAGAGATTAATAAGTTGTTAGTGGTTAATGATATTCACGTTGAAGGCATAGATAAGCAGGAATATAGTCTGGAAGATTATTATACTAATTTAGTGAAAACAGTAGGGGAGGAATAAGTGATGATACGTTTAATGAAAGCAGATTTTTATCGATTGAGTCGGACAATTGGCGTCTATATTACTTTGTTAGTCGTCGTTGGGTTTGGTATTTTAAATACCATTTTTGAAGCGGTCGCTTCGGTTGGTATAGAAGTAGACGGCGGTTCAGGTTTAGATCTCGTTTGGAATTTACCATATCTGATGCAAAACACAGTTACCTCTACCCCACTTTTAAATTATTGTTTTATCAGTATCTTTGTGATTTTAATCGGATATGAATTTTCTTTAAAAACCTATAAAAATAGTCTGACATCAGGCACTAGCAGAATGACCTTTGTTTTAGCTAAATATGTGACTGAGTTGCTCGTTTTGATTTTAGCGACATTTATATTTTTTATGGCTGTTCTTATGGCAGGTATTGTCAAATATGGTCTAGCAGATGTTAATTTATTTTCTATCTTTTCTGATATGTTTTTATTCTCACTTGTGATGGGCTTGATGGTAAGTGTTTTATTCAGTTTAGCGACCCTGATTTTAATTTTGACACAAAGTTCAGTGATTGCCGCAGTATTTATCGTGATATATCCCTTAATCCTCCAAATCATTGGGCTTGTCAGCAAATGGGAGAATATAAAATATTTTGACCTATTTGGTTTTCCTCAAATGATAGGCTTGAATCAACTAACTTTAAGTGAAAGTCTGCCTTATTTGCTCGTAGGTTTGATTATTATTCTACTGTCACTAGTCGGAAGTGCCTTTGTGATTAAACATAAAGAGTTATAAGGTTTATCAGCTCACTTGCAAGACAAGTTCAATCTTAAACTCGGTATCATTCGTTTCAATAGTAGGGGTGATGTTAATCAGATGGCAGAGTTCTTGAATAATATTGAGTCCAAGTCCAGTACTTTTGTTAGTACGAGAAGGTTCATTGGTTTTGAAACGTTCCAATAGTAGCTCAGGATTGTCAATTTTGGCTTGCAAACCATTTGAAAAACTAAGTTTTAAGTGCTGATTATCGGATTGTGTCATGCTAACTTTGAGAAAATCTTTACCGTGATTGAGGACATTGCCAAGGATATTTTGGAAAATCCGTTGTAAGATGATGACATCAATAATGGCATAATGTTGTTCAAATAGCTCAAACTGAGGTGTCATCTGACGTTCCTCAAAACTTTCGTAATAGAGAAAAAGACTTTCGCGCAAAATTTCAGAAATATTTGTCTTCTCCAAATGAAGGGCGATATTTTTTTCTTGAATCATATTATAACTCATGAGGTAGTCAACATAGCGCTTGATACTTGCAAGGCTACTGTCGATTTTAGTTACAATTTCACGATTTTCAGCTGGTAACGTTTTTTCAAGCAGTTGTGTATAGCCAGAAGCAACCGTTAGCGGTGTTTTCAAGTCGTGTGTTAAGTTAGTCAATAACTCATGCAGGAGTTTATCTTTTTTGACTTGTTCACGGTGGAAAGTTTTATTTTTGCGAATCAAACGATTGTTTTCGTTCAACAAATTTTTAATCCAAGGATTTTTCGTTGTTGACGTGATTTCGGCATTCGTTTCTTTTTCGGCAATAAAAGTGATTTGGCGCGTGATTTGGTGTAAGTCAATGATAAGAAATACGAGATAGGCACATAAAATGACGATGATAAAAAGAAGAATTACTAGGAAAATGGTCATATCAATTCCTTTCTTTTACTAGGCGAATCCCCATGCCCCAAACGGTTTCAATATAGTCATTTTCTGGGTCAGCAGCTTTTAGTTTCTTGCGCAGATTGCTGAGGTGAACGTTCAAAGTATTTTCGCCACCTAAATAACTTTCTTGCCAAACTCGTTCATAAAGACTTTCTTTGGTGAAAATCTTAGTCGGGTGATTAATGAGTAACGCCATAATTTGATATTCTTTTTGGGCAACGGTCAGTTGACTTTCACCGATTTTAAGTGCAAGATTTTCAGCATCTAAGCATAAATTTTTATAGGATAGCGTTTGCTTTTGTGGTAATTCACGACTGCCTTTACGGAGCTGTACCTCAATCCGTGCCTGTAATTCATCCAGATTAAAAGGCTTAGTGATGTAATCATCAGCACCATTTTTCAGCAATTCGACGATTTTCGCCTTATCATCAATCGCTGTCGTGATGATAATCGGTGTCTGGCTCGTTTTACGAATCGTCGTTAAAACACTTTCGCCAGTCACACCGGGCAACATCAAATCAAGCAAAATCAAGTCGAACTGTCCTTGAGTGACTTGCAATAGACCATCGGTTCCTGTATTAGCAATCGTGAGCTGATAGCTATCTTTTAGTAATAAGTCTAGTAATTGACAGATGTTACTGTCATCTTCAATGATTAATATCTTGCGCACTCGGATCTCCTAGCTAGTATGCTAATTAAATTTGTTACATCATATTATAACAAATTGCAAGTGATATCTAAAATATTTCCAATAATTCTTTGGATATTGTTTTTAGAACATTGAGAATGTCGTATAAAAGTGATAAAATAAGGCATGGCATCCATGTCAAATAATTAGAAGGAGACCATGTTTTGGATCTTCAAGATTTTGTATTGTTAAATGAGACAGGTAGGGTTATTGACGTATTTGGGCAAATTGCCAAAGTTCAAGTCAGCACCGTAGAAGGTATTTTCACAATCAATGGCAAATGTCATGAGGCTAATTTGAGTGTTGGTGACTTTGTGACAGTTGGTCAACTGATTGCCAATAACACCTATTCTGTTGAGAAAATTTAACAAGCTCTTGAGTACTAGAACGTTGTGACAGAGGAGTTTTTATGAAAAATCATTTATTTTTACTTTTAGGAGGATTTACCTTGACAACTGGGCTGATTATTACGATTGCAATCGTAGCCGTCGTTTTACTGTTACTGATTATTTTTTTAGCCCAATACAAACGTGTTGCGCCTAATGAAATCATGGTCATCTCAGGTGGTGGTATCCAACCAGACCCAGTAACGGGCTCAAAAACAAAAATTGTAAGTGGTGGTGGGACTTTCGTCATTCCTGTCCTTCAAGAGTATACGTACATTTCTCAAAAACCATTTACAGTGGCAAGTACCGTTACAAAGGTGCCAACAGTCAACCAAGTCCCAATCAATGTTAAAACACTTGCAACAATCCGAATTGGTCAATCTGATGCGATGCGTAGAACTGCGGCACAACGTATTTTGGGTACTGATTTGGATGCATTAGTTATCGACTTGTCAGATGTACTGGGCAACCAAGTACGTTCAATCATCGGTCAATTAACGCCTGAGGAAGCAAATACTGACCGAACTAAGTTCCAAGAAAACGTTGTGAATTTGGTTGAACCCTTACTCGCAGAGTTCGGTTTGGAACTAATCACTTTGTCGGTTGAGAGTGTTTCGGATGATTCAGGTTATTACAATAACTTAGCGATTATTGAAATTAAAAACAATGAGAGCCGATCACGCATTCAAAAAGCAGAAGCTGATAAAAATGCACGGAGTAAGGAAGCTGAATCTCAACAAATCGCGATTAAAGCTGAGAAAGAATCTGAGCAAAAGATTGCGGAAGTTGAAAAAGATACGCAAATTAAAACAGCTGAATATGATCGTGAAAAACAAATCGCAATCATCGAAGCACAACGCGAACAAGAGCTTCAAAATATCGAAGCCAGACGGCAACAAGAATTGGCGAAAGCTGATGCGGACAAGCTAGTAGCTGAGCGTAACGTTGAAACCGCTAAGGTCGAACAAGCACAGAAAAAAGTCGAAGCTGAAACAGTTGCGCAAGTGAAGTTGATCGCCGAGCAAAAAGAAGCAGATGCAAAAGCTTATGCTGTTACAGCTGAGGCACAAGCGGAAGCGGATCGTATTCGCAGGAGCGGTGAAGCCGAAGCTGAAAGTATTCGCCAAATTGGTCTAGCCAAAGCAGAAAGTCAAGAGAAATTAGCCAAGGCTTTTGAATCTAATGGTCAAATGATCATCATGCAAGAACTTGTCAAAATCTTGCCAGAGGTTGCTTCTAAGCTTGCAGAACCATTGTCTCAAATTCAAAATATGACAGTTTACGACGGCGTTGAAAGTATCTCAGGCGCTTCTGCTAGTCAATTGCCAGGATTATTTGATTTTATAAAATCATCAACAGGCATGGATTTAGCTAACATGATGGAACAGCGTGCTGCAGGCACATTGACGGTTCAAGAAACTGGTAAATTAGCAAAAGTCGCTGAACACGTCAACATCGTTTCTGATGAGCAAATAGACGAGTGATGTTAAATACTATCAAACAAACGAGGTCTTTGCTTTGTTTGTTTTTTATTCTCATTAAAATACTTGCCAAGCTCAATCACTTTTGGTATAATAATAACGTTGTCTTTGTGAGTTTCATAGCTTTCAAGAGTACAACCGCACGAAGTCAGGTTCGGGCACAGCTTTAAAATTGAACAAAAAGCAATTTTAGAGTGGTGTCTAAGTGAAGTATTTCCACCTACTAAGGCGAGTCTAACATATTATATAAGGAGGAAACACGCAAATGACTTATGCAATCGTAAAAACTGGCGGGAAACAAGTCAAAGTTGAAGTAGGACAAGCTATCTACGTTGAGAAATTGGACGTTGAAGCTGGCGCTACTGTCACTTTTGATGAAGTTGTCCTTGTTGGCGGTGAAAAAACTGTGATTGGGGCGCCATTCGTATCTGGTGCAACTGTTGTCGCAGAAGTTGAGAAACAAGGTAAACAAAAGAAAGTTGTTACTTTCAAATACAAACCTAAAAAACACTCACACCGTAAACAAGGTCACCGTCAACCGTATACAAAAGTTGTCATCAAAGAAATCAACGCTTAATCGCGGTATTTCAATCAGATGATTAACATCAAGTTTAGTCGAAAAGATGACCAGATTACACGCTTTGTGATCACAGGACACGCCTTTAATGGCAAAATGGCGCACGACATTGTTTGTGCTGGTGTTTCAAGTCTTGCGATTACGACGGTAAATTCGCTAGAGACAATCGCGCATTTTCAACCTTTAGTTGAAGTGGACGAGGTCGAAGGTGGCTTTCTCGATTGTGAAATCTTGTCAGATTTATCCGACAAACAAGCTGAAATTGCTCAGATATTATTGCTGAACTTTGAAAATGGTGTTAGCGCCATTGCCGAGGAAGCAGAATATAGCAGTTTCATCAAAGTTACCTAAGGGTATCTACTAAGTGAATTGTTTTGGTGACAGTTTAGCACCAAAACAATTTCCGACATTAAATCAAGGAGGAAAAACCCTATGTTGAAAATGAATCTATCGTTGTTCGCCCACAAAAAAGGTGGTGGTTCAACTTCCAATGGTCGTGATTCACAATCTAAACGTCTTGGCTCTAAAGCTGCTGACGGACAAACTGTGACTGGCGGATCAATCCTTTACCGTCAACGCGGTACTAAAATCCATCCAGGTGAAAACGTTGGCCGTGGTGGTGACGATACACTTTTCGCTAAAATCGAAGGCGTTGTGAAATTCGAACGTTTCGGTCGCGATAAGAAAAAAGTATCTGTTTACCCAGTAGCAAAAAAAGCATAAAAATGAAAACTTTCGACTTTACGGTTGAAAGTTTTTTCATGTGAATCGGGTGGTGCCACCCAAGAAATGAGGAAAATGATGACAGAAAATCAAATGTTAGCACGTTTTTTACGTTACGTTAAAATCAATACGCGCTCTGACGAAACAAGTTCAACAGTGCCAACGACGCAATCACAAGTAGATTTCACAGCCATGTTGGCGGATGAAATGCGTGACATCGGCTTAGAAAATGTCCATTATTTAGAAAGCAATGGCTACGTCATTGGAACCATTCCAGCGACGACGGCTCAACCTGTCCGTAAAATGGGCTTGATTGCGCACGTCGATACAGCCGATTTTAATGCGGAGGGTGTCAAGCCACAAATCATCGACAATTATGACGGCAAGCCTATCCAACTTGGGACAAGTGGCTATGCCTTAGATGCGAAAGATTTTCCAAATCTGGCCAATTATACAGGTCAAACCCTGATTACAACTGATGGGACAACCTTGCTCGGGGCTGATGATAAGGCGGGGATTGCTGAAATCATGACAGCAGCCGATTTCTTAATCCAACACCCTGAGATTGAACATGGTGAAATTCGAGTTGGCTTTGGCCCAGATGAAGAGATTGGTACGGGTGCAGATTTATTTGATGTGGCCGATTTCGATGTTGATTTTGCTTACACCATCGATGGTGGTCCACTTGGTGAATTGGAATATGAAACTTTTAACGCCGCATCAGCAGTCATCACGATTGCTGGGCGTAATGTTCACCCGGGAACAGCTAAAAATCAGATGATTAATGCCCTGCAGCTGGCTCATGATTTCCACAATCAATTACCAGAAACTGCGCGTCCTGAGCTGACTGACGGTCGTCAAGGTTTCTATCACTTGGCAAGCCTGACAGGTTCGCCAGAAGCAGCAACGATGACCTATATCATTCGCGACCATGATCGGCCGATTTTCGAGCAAATGAAATCAGACCTTCTGACGCTTGCTGAAAAAATGAACGCGGGATATGACGAAAACCGTGTCAATGTGGTCTTGAAAGATCAATATTACAACATGGCTGAAGTGATTGAGAAAGATATGTCGATTGTCACGCTTGCCGAAACTGCCATGACCAATTTAGGGATTACGCCGAAAATTGAACCTGTTCGTGGTGGCACAGATGGCTCAAAAATTTCATTTATGGGCATTCCAACGCCGAATATTTTTGCGGGTGGTGAAAATATGCACGGTCGCTTTGAATTTGTTAGCGTGCAGACGATGCAGGCAGCTGTTGATACAATTATTGAGATTGCGAAATTAAATGTCACGTCAACTCAAGCCTGAGTGTAGGTGGCTATCTATCAAAAAATCAGAACTCTTGCTTGAGTTCTGATTTCATTTTTAACGGACGATGAGGATGTCGCATTTGGCGTGGGCGGTCACATACTGGGCAACGGAGCCGATAAAGAGGCGTTCGATATAGCTCAGACCTGTCGCACCAATCATAATTAAATCGACATTTTCTTCTTTGGGCACTGTTGTGGCCATCATAACCTTAGGAGAGCCAAATTCGACGCGGGTCTGAATTTTAGTGATACCCGCTCTTTTTGCCTCTTCGGCAAAGTCGGCGATGAGTTGCTCTGCGCCTTTTTTGGTGTCTTCAGCGACCATCGTGTCGTAGGTTGAGATGCTTTGGAAAGCACGCAAGTCGATGATGTTGACGAGTAAAAGTTCCGCATCATTTCGGAGCGCAACGGCAACGGCGCGGTCGAAAGCGTTAGCAGATTCGACAGAACCATCAATCCCCACCATAATTTTCTTATATTCTTGAAGCATAGCTTTTCCTCCATTCATGCTACTCTGAGGGGCTAATACGATGACGAAAAGTTTCGTGTTGCCCATGAGGTTGATAATGGGGTAGAAACCAGTCATACCCTCTCCTTTTATTATATGCTCATTTGTCGGAAAAGTAAAAGGAAAACTTGTGGCTGGCTCATTTGAGAGGCTGTGGTGTTGTGGCGTTGGCGCTAGACTTCCTTTTTATGCTATAATAAGACATATCAATCAAATGGAGAGATGAAATGAAAAAGATGTCTGATGATGAATTTGAACGTAAAATTCAACATATGCGTGAGCTTTATTTGGAAAATCATGATAAAAGTGACTTGAAGCTTGCCATGGCGGCCAAATTATCATTTTTGGATCATTTTCGCAGTCGGGAACATCAGAAGGCGAGGTTGCGTCGTCAGTTATCAAAACTGGAAATCAAACGATGTCGTGCCACTTTGGATAAAAAATCTGCCCAAAAATTTGATCAGAAGTTAGCCATGAAAAAAGCTTTATTTAAAAAATTATTGGACGAGAAGAATAAGGACTAGCGTAAGTCAAGTTTCAAGATTTCATAGCATGAAATCGTAGAAAGGAGCGTGTCAACGAGTGATCCATACGGTATTTTATGTCATCATATTTTTTGTTGCCTTAATTGTTTCCAATGTCATCAATAAGGTCTTTCCTAAACTGCCTCTCCCTCTGATTCAAGTTATCTTTGGTTTGATTTTAGGTATGCTTGGGGCGGGAGATGTGTTGCGATTAAATTCGGAGCTTTTTCTAGCCTTTATCATTGGTCCGCTTTTGTTTAGAGAAGGCGAAGAAGCTGATGTGAAAGGGATTATTAAGCATAGTCGGACAGTGACGATGCTTGTCTTTCCAGTTGTTTTTATGACGACCTTTATCATCGGCGTTATCAGCCATAATTTTTATGCTGCGATTCCTTTAACCGCTTGTTTTGCTCTTGGGGCCAGTTTGGGACCGACGGATGCAGTGGCGGTGGGCTCACTCTCTGAGCGTTTTGATTTTCCCAAGCGGATTACCGCTGTCTTAAAAGGGGAAGGCCTTTTTAATGATGCATCAGGCATTATTGCCTTTCAATTTGCTATATTAGCGCTGACGACGGGGGAATTTTCTCTTGGGAAAGCCGTTGGCAGTTTGGCTTTGTCAGCCATTGGGGGGGCGCTAATTGGTTTCCTAGTGGCTTGGTTGAATCGGCTTGTTTTGACTCTGATGGAAGATGTTGCAGCGCAGGACGTTACGGGCTATCTCATGCTTGAAATGATGTTACCCTTGGTGGCTTTCTTCCTCGCAGAAGAGTTTCATGTCTCAGGGATTATTGCTGTCGTTGTCGCAGGTGTCATGCAGGCAGGTGGTTTCAAGAAAATTACCCTGTTTGATGCTCAGGTTGAGAGTGTCTCGAAAACAGTTTGGGATGCCATTACCTTTATTTTGAACTCCATCGTCTTTTTGTTTTTAGGCATTGAGTTGCAACAAATCGTGACGCCGATTATCAGGAATGCCTATTATGATAATTTCCGTCTCTTCCTTACTGTTCTAGCGCTGACGGCAACTCTGTTCATCTTGCGTTATGTGATTTTGAGTATCTATTATGCCGTGATTGCTAAAAAACGGCGCCAGAAATTTTCACGCTATGTCGATGATATTTTGCTTCTGACCTTTTCAGGTGTCAAGGGGACAGTATCCATTGCGACGATTTTGCTGCTACCAGAAGCAGTTGCTCAGAAGTATTCATTATTGATTTTTCTTGCGGCGTCAGTGACAGTTGTCAGTTTCCTAACGGGCATTTTGGTCTTGCCCATTATCGCGCCCAAAAAAGAAGAAAAGGTTGATAATGTTGCTAAAATTGCCATTTTGACCAGTGTTGTTGAAAAGCTTGAACATGAGTCGAAAAAAGGGCGCAATAAACTCGGCTATATCGCAACGATTGATAATTATCAGGCGAGAATTCGAAAATTAATTATCAATCAAGAATCGGCGACCATGACTGCGGAATTTAATGATTTACAGCTCTTGATTCTTCGGCTTGAAAATGAAGGCCTGGAAAATGCCTTTCGAAATAATGAGATTACGATCAAAACGTATCAGATTTACCAACAATATTTGAAAGAGTTAGAACGTTCAATCGTTCATCGATTTGTTTCAAGTTTAGCCTTTGCAGTCGCCATTTTTCTACGTGCCATTCGTTTGGTTTTGAGTCATCTTTTACATACAAATATTCATTTTAAGCGGAAAAAAATTCAAAAATTGGTTGGTGATGCCAAAACGGAAATTCGCGACCTTTATTTCAAGAATACAAGTCTCATTTTGGATGCCCTAGAGAGTTTGGAAGGAGTCTATAATGCTGACTTGATTAATTATGTCCAGTCAGAACGGCTGCGAGCGTCAGAGCAAGTAGCTGCAGGAGACTTTCTCACGCGAATTATTACCAAGGCAAGACCCAATAATCTAGATGAGATGATGCGTGGCTATTATTTAGAGCGCAAATTCATCTTTGAATATGAAGCGCAAGGCCTACTTACAGCGCGAGAAGCCAAGGTCATGCGAAAAAACGTCAACGCTCTGGAAAATTATTCTATGAATGACAACCAGTCTAATCTGCTTTATGATTTTCTCGAGTATAACCCCAAATAAAAACTGCGAATTCGCAGTTATTTTCAAGTGTTCATGATACTGAAAGCGATACGACGTAGTCGTAAACTTCTGTAGAAAATTAGGAAGAACGGTGCTCCTGCGATTACTCGTCGCTGGTAAAGCTTTCGCGCTTGCGCGGGTTCGTCAATTATCTATTTTCCTATGGCTTTGAAGTTGCCAATTTAGTGGCTTACGGAAAAGCTAGGGGCAACGTGCCTTAGTGATTTATCACTTAGGCGTTGCTAAGAAGTTAGCTTGAAGTTCAAATAGCAGTTCAAATAAAAGGAAAAAAACATGATCTATTTCGATAATTCAGCGACGACGGCGATCGATCCCGCAGTCCTGAAAACCTACACAGACGTTGCCACTAAAATCATGGGCAATCCGTCTAGTTTACATAATCTAGGGACAGTCGCTGGGCGAATGCTAGAGGCGTCTCGTAAGCAAATTGCCGACTTACTCGGCAAAGCTGCGTCGGAAATTTACTTTACCTCAGGCGGTACAGAGGGCGATAACTGGATTTTAAAAGGTGTGGCATTTGAAAAGCGTGTCTATGGTAACCATATCATCGTCTCAAGTGTTGAACATCCTGCAGTCAAAGCATCAGCCGAATGGCTAGCGACACAGGGCTTTAAAGTCGATTTCGCCCCCGTTGATAGCAATGGCTTTGTCAAGTTAGAGGCGCTAGCAGCTTTAATCAAAAAAGAAACGATTTTAGTCTCAGTCATGGCGGTCAATAATGAAATCGGTACGATTGAGCCGATTCGTCAGATTGGGGAATTATTAGCAGATAAGCCAACGATTTCTTTTCATGTGGATGCGGTACAGGCTGTTGGTAAGCTAGACGTTCGTGAATTTTTACCAGAACGTGTTGATTTTGCGACCTTTTCAGCTCACAAATTTCATGGGCCACGCGGTGTTGGATTTGTCTACATTAAAAAAGGTAAAAAGTTACAACCATTACTAACGGGTGGCGGTCAGGAAAATAATCTGCGCTCAACGACAGAAAATGTGGCGGGTATTGCGGCAATGGCGAAGGCTTTACGCATGGTGCTGACAGACTCAGAAGCCAAATTAACAAAATTAGCGGCTATGAAAGAGGTTTTGTTGAAAGCTTTAGGAGCTTATCCTGATGTTGTCGTCTTTAGTCAGCAGGCTAACTTTGTACCGAATATCATCACTTTTGGGCTCAAAGGTGTCCGTGGCGAAGTCTTGGTGCATGGGTTTGAGGCACACGAGATTTACATCTCGACGACAAGCGCCTGCTCGTCTAAGGCGGGTCTGGCGTCAAGTACCCTGACGGCGATGAAAGTGTCGCCTAAACTTGCCACATCAGCTGTCCGCATTTCCCTAGATGAAAGCAATAATATGGCAGAAATCGAGCAATTTTTGACGATTTTTAAACAACTCCATGCTAAATTTCAAAAAATACAATAGAAAGTAATCATGACAAATTTAAATTATTCAGAAATTATGGTTCGTTACGGCGAGCTGTCAACAAAAGGCAAGAATCGGATGCGCTTTATCGGTCGACTTGCTAAAAATATTCGGGAGGTTTTGACAGAATTTCCAACGATTTCAGTCAAGGCTGAGCGAGACCGGGCGCATATCTTTCTTAATGGCGCAGAATATGGCCCATTGGCTGAAAAATTAGTCAAGGTTTTTGGTATACAAAATTTTTCGCCTGCGATTAAAGTCGATAAAAATATGCCAGCGCTTGAGGCAGCGGTGGCTGCCCTGATGACCGAAGTTTATCAAGACGGCATGACCTTTAAAATCACAGCCAAACGCTCTGACCATGACTTCGAGCTGGATAGTACAGAGTTAAATCGCGAGTTGGGGCATACCGTTATCATGGCGGTGCCCCATGCCAAAGTTCAGATGAAGAAGCCTGATATTGATTTGCGGGTTGAAATTCGCCCTGATTTTGCCTATCTGAGCTATGAAACGATTAAGGGTGCAGGTGGCCTGCCTGTCGGAACGGCTGGTAAAGGCATGCTCATGCTGTCTGGCGGGATTGACTCACCGGTAGCGGGTTATTTGGCGCTGAAACGTGGCGTTGAAATCGAGGCAGTGCATTTTGCCAGCCCGCCTTATACTAGCCCCGGTGCTCTTCAAAAAGCTAAAGATTTAGCCAGCAAATTGACTGTCTTTGGTGGCGATATTCAGTTTATCGAAGTGCCTTTTACTGAAATTCAAGAAGAAATCAAAGAAAAAGTGCCCATGCCTTATTTGATGACGGTGATACGTCGTTTCATGATGCGTGTCGTCGATGAAATTCGGGCGCGTCGTCATGGTCAAGTCATTATCAATGGTGAAAGTCTAGGCCAGGTCGCCAGTCAAACGCTAGGCTCAATGACAGCGATCAATGCAGTGACGACAACGCCAGTCATTCGCCCAGTTGTGACCATGGATAAGCTGGAAATTATCGAATTAGCTGAGAAGATTGATACCTTTAATATTTCCATTCAGCCTTTTGAAGATTGCTGTACGATTTTTGCGCCACCACAACCCAAGACCAATCCAAAACTTGAAAACGCTGAGAAATTCGAGGCACGTATGGATATTGATAACCTCGTTAAACGGGCGGTTGATGGGATTATGGTCAGTCAAATCACAGGCGTAACACAAGTCGATGCGCTTGAGGTAGCCATTCAAGATTTGTTATAGAAAAAGGTGGGTCACTTATGTTTAGTAAAGAAAAATTTCCGGGGCTACTAGCCCTTGGTATTTTCACGTTTATGTCAACCCTTGATGGGTCAATTGTCAACATTGCCTTGCCGAGTATGGCGCGTGAAATGCACCTTGAGATGGGGCAAGTGACCTGGTCAGTGACGATTTATCTGGTCGTCATTTCAGGTTTGATTTTGCTCTTTGGCCGGCTCGGCGATTTGATTGGCAAAACGAAAATTTTCAATTATGGCAGCCTACTGTTCACATTTGGGTCGCTCCTTGCGGGCATCAATCTGGGGTTGCATTTTCTGCTATTTGCCAGAATTATCCAAGCGATTGGTGCGTCGATGACTATGTCCAATAGTTTTGGAATTACCAGTCAGCTTTTTGAACCAGCACTTCGAGCCAGAGCCATGAGCATTATGTCCATGTTCGTCAGTTTGGGGTCGATTGCTGGGCCGGCGATTGGTGGTTTCATTCTACAAATCGCAAGTTGGTCCTATATTTTTTGGATTAATGTGCCTTTGGGCATCATCGCTTATCTGGTTGGCCGAAAAGCCTTACCGAAAGATGAGGGTTCAGGTAGCGTGAAAGATGCCGATTTGCTGGGCGCCACGCAGATGTTTCTAACGATTGTGGCGTTTTTCATCGCCGTCAGTCTGGGGCAGGCGCAAGGTTTCATGACGGTGCCGGTTATGTTAAGTTTTCTTACCATGGTCGCGCTCTTTGTCTGGTTTATCCACACTGAAAAAACGGTCGAAAAACCTTTGCTGAATCTTAATATTTTCAGCAGTAAACTCTTTAGCATGAGCGTCTTGACCAGCATGACTATGTTTACAGCGGGTAGCTTTGTCAATATCCTCATGCCTTTCTACCTCCAAGATTACCGCGGGGCTGCTGCCGGTTTTGCTGGTATGGTGATGATGGCTTATCCTGTGGGCATGTTCATTTTCAGTCCGATTGCAGGTGTCTTGTCGGATAAATTCGACAAGGAAGTCATTACCTTCTTTGCCATTTCTGGTGTGTTGATTGTGCAACTCGGCTATCTTATGATTGGTCAGGTCACCATTTTGCCAGTCGTGATGCTAATTCTCTTCATTCATGGCGGTAGCGTCGGCTTTTTCCAAAGTCCTAATAATGCCTTAGTTATGTCAACGGTGGAGACCAAATATCTGGGGATTGCAGGATCGGTCAACGCCTTAGGACGAAATCTTGGCTTTGTATTAGGGACAACCCTAGCGACAACGGTCTTATTTGTCGCCATGTCAGGGCAAATCGGTCATCGCGTGTCCGGCTATGTCAAATCACAACCGGAAGTTTTCCTTCATGGCATGCACGTGGCGTTCTACGTCGCACTGGCTTTAGTCATTTTTGCTTGGGGGCTGTCAAGTTATCGTTTACTGACACGGAGAAAAACGGCTTGATTTGAGTAGCAGTTAATAATAATTAAAAAACTGTATGGAATTTGCTTGGGGTAGGTAGATTTTGTACAGTTTTTTAGTCATAAAAAAATCATTTTTAAGATGAGTTGATGATATGTTATCTGAATATTTCGATATAAATAATTGACAGATATTCTGAAAATTTGCCTAATTTCAGTAGGCAGTAGGCAGTAGGCAGTAGGCAGTAGGCAGTAGGCAGTAGGCAGTCATTATTAAATGAAAGCGATTACTGTTTTCCTGCTTGTGTTCGTTCTGCTATGCTATTTTATCTGTATTTGCTAAGTAAAATAATGGAGAAAGATAGATGTTAGGTTTCAGAGATTTAGGTGCTCACTATCGAAAAGTGCGGGAGTCTAGGGGTTACACTATGGGAGATGTCACAAGTGATAATTTGAATAAATCACAGGTTTCAAGATTTGAAAATGGGACACAAATGTTATTGTTAGACGGTTTTATGCATGCGATTAAAGGTTTAAATATGACTGCGAGCGAATTTTTCTTGACAATCGGAAATTTTGAGGGTGGTAATTTACATAGGTTTGGTGAAAAATTACAGTCTTATATTGTTACTCAAGATATAGAGGGATTGAAAGCCCTGATTCTACCAAAACCTAGAACAAAAGAGAAAAAGATTTTCAACATTTTGGCTAAGTGTGCAATCAAAGATTTGTCGGGAAGAAATGTGTTGACAGATGAGGAATGTCTGTTTATTGATAAACATTTAACAGATATTGAAGAATGGACAGTATTTGATGTTAATGTTTTTGCGATGGTTTTGGAAACTTTAGATATTAATTTAGTGTACCAACTTGGTTTAGATTTATTGAAAAAAGATAAATTTTATAAAAAGTTACCTTACAATGCACATATCGTTAAGCGAACAGTTGTGAATCTATATGTTCATATGATTCTTCATCGAAAGTTTAGCTATGCAGATGTGTTTGAAAAGAAACTTGAAGTACTATTAAAACCAAATGATACAGTAGAGAGAATCGCTGTTTCTGTTTTTAAAAAAATTTCTTGCTATCGTCAAGATGAAAAATCAGAGATTTTGACGGAGATTGAAAGGGATATACAGTTTTTGAAAACTTTAGATGCATCAGCATTAGCGAGAAAAATTGAGATTCTTCTAGTCAACTATACCTAAATAAAAATACCAGTAGCTTGTTAAAATACTGGTGTTTTGTTTAAATTAAAAATCTAAAATACCAAACAGATTAAGTAGTTTAAAAATCATGATTAGAATTCCTTTCCTATGATAGCTATATTTTATCAAATTTAAAAAGGGAAAACCTATCGTTGCTAACTTGCAACACTTTTTTGCTATAAACCGTTGCAAGTTAGCAACTTTTCATATAGGTGTGTTTGAAGTGATATAATTATTTTGTAAGTTAGTTCGGAATGACTTACAATAAACAAAGTAAGGATTAGATTTTAGTTTTATATGTATCTGATTCATTACTTATTTTTGAAACATTCATAGTTTAATGCGCAAGGTTATGATTGTCGGAAAGGAAAGAGCGATGAAAACATCACATATTGTGAAGGTGAAAGTAAGCGCACCAATAGCGGTTACAACTTCAACTAAAATTGCCGCTATGGCGAGTGCTTCAGAACGTTAATGTCAAACTTTTCCGCTTCGATTTATAAAAAGATTGAAGTGGATTTTTATTATGCGTAAGGAGAATACGTGAAAAATTTAATGACTAATAAGAATTTGCAAGTTCATTTAACTAAAGAGGAACATTTATTTATTTCTGTAGTCGGTACTGATGGTATCGAATATAAGGATAATATTGATTTTTATTTGAATTTATTAAAAATAGTTCAAATAACCCCAGAAGTGAGTAACTATCAAAAATTATTAAGGGAAAATGGCTTTGATATTGATTTAGATGATCTGAACGATTTGCTACAATTGTGGCTTGATTTAAACATTTTAAAGTTACAAGAAGATTGTGAAAAGAAGTTAGTGGATTTAAATTTTGAAAAATATGATAGACAAATAAAAAATTTTGGAACATTACCGGGACTAACAGAACAAGACGGTATAGAATTTCAAAAGAAAATAAGCGCCTCATCTATCGGTGTTTTAGGGATTGGAGGGGTTGGTTCATATATTGTTCAAGGACTTGCTTCTATGGGGATAGGTAAATTAAAAATAGTTGATGGTGATATTATAGAGTTAAGTAACACTTCTAGGCAGATTTTGTATCGTGAGCATGACATTGGAAAAAGCAAGGTGCTTGTAGCAAAAGAGCAAGTAGCTTTAATATCGCCTAAAACGGAGGTAGAAGTTTTAAATACTTTTATTGATTATGCAAATATAGATGAAGTGTCTCTCTTTTTTGAGGGTATTGATTTTTTGATATTGGCAGCTGATACACCAAGAGGTGAAATAGAATATATAACAGATAGACTTGCAGTTAGGAATCAAGTACCTTGGCTAACATTTGCTCCATTTGGATTTAGTAAAATATTTTTAGGTCCATTAATTATTCCGAATAAAACAAAAACTTTAAAGGAGTTAATTCCTCAGAATAATTTTATTGAAAATAGTAAATTGATAAAAGAAATTAATGATAATTTTTATTCTACAATTATGGATCCTTACAATGGAATGGCAGCAAAAATGGCATTGATTGAAGTGGTTAAATTTATTACAGGATACGGAAATGTTTCAGTTATTAACAAAAGAATTTTAATTGATACTAGCACTTGGGAAATTGAGCATTATGATTTGGAAAATTGATTACAAAGAAGAAATAACAGCGGAATATGTATCATATCTCTATAACCTATTAAGAACGCATATAATGGGAACGTATTCCGATGCTAAATTAATATTAATGCAAACCAAAGCCAAACAATTTACAAATGATTACTCTCTTAAAAAAACATTAGGGGAGTATTTAAGCTTTTTGATAACAACAGATTCGGATATAAAAACAATGAAAAGGGATTTGGATAAGTGTCTAATGGGTGAAGAAAAAATAAAAGAGCTGCAGGAATTTACAGAAATAGGATATTTTCTGAACAAAAATAAAAATTTATTATTCATTGGTAAAGAGTTTGAGTTAGAATTTATGGAAATAACATTATCTAGAAAAATTAAAAATAATTTATTAATTATCGGACAACCTGGTACAGGAAAAACGACTTTGGTTTCACAATATAATAAGCAAACCGATAAACGCATATTCGTAGTAGAAATGGGGAAAATCATTTCAAATACAAAATATCGTGGAGAATTTGAGAATAAACTCATTAAGCTGATAGAATATTCTCGGGAAGAACGCATCATTCTATTTATAGACGAAATCCATATTATATTTTCAAGTGGAAAAGTAGATGGGGGGCTTTCAGCGGCAGATATTTTAAAACCTTACTTGACTGATTCTGAGTTAATTATTATTGGTACAACAACGATAGAAGAATTTAAGATTATGATGTCTGATAAGGCAATTGAAAGAAGATTTAATTTGCTAACTCTTGGTAACATGGAGAATTCTGTTTTACGAAATTTGTATCAAGAGTTATTATCATCATTTGGAATTACCACTCTTACTTTAGAAAATTTTGAGGATATTCAAAAAGCTTTAGATAAAGTATCAAATCGAAATTATCCAGATAAATTAATTGATTTTATTGATTTATATGAAGCTATAGAAAAATTTAATGGTAGAACAACGATAAACGAAGTAATTCAAAGAGGTTTCTATGAATTCAAATAAAAAACTATCTATGAAAATTGCAATAACTTATTTACTTTTTGTTGCTTTATTAACTCTATTTAGATCTGGCGTATCAGGCATATTATCTCTTTACTATGTGGAAAAGGGTATGGAAAATCATGCTATCAGTAGTATAAAATCATTTCAAAATATTGGTATTTTAGTAGGTTTACTTCCTGCGGGTTTTTTAGCAGATAGAATTGGCAGATTAAAAGTATTGATGTTTTCTAGCTGGGTAATGGCAACGAGTTTTGTGGTGATGTTAATATCTAATTCTCAATTAAATTTTTCTTTAGCTGAAATGTTGTATGGTATTGGATTGGCGTTGAATTCGGGTATATTGATTGCTTATATTAGTGATTTACAATTGGAAAAAAATGTTTTTTTATCTAATCAAACAATAGGTCGTAGAACAACGGTGCTAAATATTTCAACATTAATCGGAGGGAATATTGGAACCTTTTTGTTTGCTAGAAATTATAATTTACCACTGTATTTTTCGATTACTGGTTTATTTTTATATCCGATAATCATTTTGGGGTGGACTCACTTAATGGAATTTAAGGATAATAGCTCAATTAATTCTTTAAAAAAAACGAACTTTTATAAAAAAGATAAATTTTCAATTAATAAGCTATTGTTACATGTTTCAATTATCAATTTAATTTTTGAGATAGGAATTCAATTCATCATGGTTTATTGGTCGATATATTTTGTTCAAAAGTTAAATTTTAATTTATCAATTATATATACTTTAATGTTACTTTCAGTTATTTTTGGAAATGAAATTTACGTTTTAGGAAGTAAAAAGCGTTCTAATCATATGCTTGTTGTAATATCAGCTTTTTTGATGACAATATCAACTATTTTGATTGGTATACTTGAAAATAAAATTGGAAGTTTGATATTTTTTATTTTATTTGAATTATGTACAGGGATTTTTACAAATGCAGTTCATGTTTTACAAAACCAAGCACTTTTAAATCAAGAGAAAAAATCAAAAACATTATCTAGTATAGATTTTTTCACAGAGATTATTATTATAATTTCTTTGCAGTTTATTAACGTATCAATAGAATTTTTAGGTGTTAAAATAATGTTTGTTATAAGTGGCTGTTTATTTGCTACGATAATAGTGAAAGAAAAATTAAACTTAAAGGGTAGGAAAATAAAAAATGGTATATGATGAAAATAGTAAGTATTTGGCAAAAGATACAGCTGAAAATTATGAAAAATATTTACCGAAATATTATTTTTTTGATGATGAAATTAGAGAGTATGTTGAGGAAACTGTTGTAGTTGAAAATAAACTTTCTAGAGAGAGTTTTAATTCGGTATTGGAGTTTGGGGTTGGTTCTGGTCGTATAACAGAATTATTGATGCCTATATCAAAAAAATATAAAGGTATTGATATAAGTGATAGCATGATAAAGAGGATTAATCGACGTTTTCCTGTAGAAAAAAGTCAATTTGAAGTTTTTGATATTAATGAATTCATTAATCAAAATATAGACGGTTTGAGACAATATGATTTTATTGGGAGTTATTGGGCTTTTAATTACGCTATTTTAAGTTTTTTCGAGTATCGGGATTTATCTACTGGAAAAACATATGCAATAGACAATTTAACTGAGGCAGAAGAGAAGGCAAAAGAACAAATAACAAAATTATTTTCTAATTTAAGTAAAGGAACAAAATTTTTGTTTCTTTACTTTGATGCGTATTCCGTTGAACAATCATATGTGACAAGCGTTTTAGAACAAAGTTTACCATTTCCTTATAATGACAGAGGATTTACTTTCAGGTTATTTAAAAAAATTTTACATCAGTTAGAGAGCGTTAAGTTTGTTCATGAACATAAAAGTGGATTTGTTATTTTAGATGATGATGAACATTTGATAGAGTACTTTAAAAATTTACATTTGAAAGGATATTTAGATAGTGATGAATCTATTGAATTGCTGATGAATACTTTTAGAGCTTATAAGTATGAAGATGGACATTATGAAATTCCTGCAGGAATGAATATTATTTCTGGTAATATCACGATATAAATTAAATTATTTAAAGAAAAAAGACAGCTGAAAATATTCTAAGAATAAAAATTACTTCTCTAAAATGTGTCAAAAAATAGATTTTGGTGAGGCAAAAATTTTAAAATAAAAAATACCGTAGCTTGTCAGAACCGGCTACGGTATTTTTGGATTGGTTTGGTTTAGTAATTCACAATCGTGTATCTTTTTTTACCACGACGGATGACGGTTAATTCATTTTCAAGTTTATCCGCATCGCTCAAGACATAATCAAGTTCAGTTTGACGGTCACCGTTGAGGTAAATGGCGCCATTGGTGATGTCTTCACGCGCTTGACGGCGACTTGGGGAAATTTTCGCATCCACGAGTAGATTGACAAAATTGCCATCGAAATCAGGCGCGACTGTAAAGTTTGCGACATCAGATAAACCAGCCTTGATGTCTTTGACTGATAAGTCTTTGATATTGCCCGCAAAGAGTTGTTGAGAAATATTGACCGCCTGCTCATAAGCAGCCTCACCGTGAACCAAAGTCACGACTTCTTTAGCCAATGTTTTCTGAGCCAAGCGCTCGTGCGGTGCGACCTCAAAGGCTTTGGCAATGTCGTCAATCTCGTCAAGAGATAAGAAAGTAAAGATTTTCAGGAATCTGACGGCATCAGCATCAGCGATATTGAGCCAAAATTGGTAGAACTCATATGGCGAGGTTTTATCGGCATCAAGCCAGACAGCATTGCCCTCAGACTTGCCGAATTTTTTACCGGTTGAATCCGTAATCAGCGGAACTGTAATGACATGGGTTTCGTTTCCTGACTTTTTACGGATTAAATCAGTTCCCGCTACCATGTTCCCCCATTGGTCAGAACCACCGATTTGGAGGGTAACGCCCTTGTTCTCATTGAGTTGATAGAAATCATAGCCTTGAAGGATTTGGTAAGCAAACTCAGTATAAGAAATCCCAGTTTCAATCCGTTTTTTGACCGATTCCTTGCTCATCATGTAGTTGATGGTGTAGTATTTGCCGACATCGCGCAAGAATTCGAGGACGTTCATGTTGGCGAACCAGTCGTAGTTATTGACGACGATAGCAGCATTATCGCCTTCAAAACTTAGAAAACGTGAGAGCTGTTGCTTGATTGATTCCGACCATTGCGCCACGGTATCGGTGGTTTGGAGTGAGCGCTCGGCATCCTTAAATGATGGATCGCCAATCATCCCAGTTGCCCCGCCAACGAGCGCCACAGGGTGATGCCCCGCAAGTTGGAGGCGGCGCATATTCAGGATAGGCACCAAGTGTCCTAAATGCAGTGAATCCGCAGTCGGGTCATAGCCTGTATAGAAGCTAACAGAAGTTTCCGTCAAGGCTTTGATTAAAGCCGTTTCATCTGTCGTTTGAAAAATCAAACCACGTGCTTTGAGTTCTTCGAAGATATTCATGTTTAATCGTCCTTACTTTGAACTAAATTTTTAGAAATTAACTCTATTATATCAAAAAAATCAAGATATTTTAAGGCATGAGGCGATGATTTGACGATTTAAATGCTGCCTGATAAGCATCTGAAATGTCTAACCTTACATTGAGCTTACGAAAGTGTAAGGCAAAGCTGCCAGAATATGGTGTATAATTTCAATATCGTCAAGGCACACAACAATGTGTTGTTACCTTTAAATGAAGTAAATAGGAGAAAATAATATGTCTATCCTCAAAAGAGGTTTCACATCATTTGATTTAAAACTTATCGGCATTAGCTTAATGGTCTTTGACCATGTCCACCAAATGTTTTATTTTGAAGGGATTCCGCTGTGGTTTACCATGCTAGGGCGATTAGTCGCACCGATTTTTTTGTTTTTAAGTGCAGAAGGCTTTCATTATACCCGTAATCGCAAAAAATATATGCTGAATTTATTAATTGGTTTTTGGATTTGTCAGGTTTTGTTCATGGTTATCCCAGGTATCTTGCCAAATCCTAAGGTGGAGCTGATTAATACAATCTTTGGCACTTTATTTTTAGGTTTATGTGCCATGTGGGTCTATGATGGCTTTTTCGGAAAAGTCAAATACATCGGTAAGGCAGTTTTAGGATTGCTGTTTCTCGTCGTGACACCTTTCGTGACTTTGTTTGTGATGGCCAGTCAAGATATGCCGTTTATCATCAAACAAATTTTTATCTTTTTTATCCCCAATGTCATCACTGTTGAAGGTGGTCCTATTTTTATCCTACTTGCTTTGTTATTTCATATCTTTAGAGAGAAAAAATTGGGTGCTTATTTAGCGCTTGCGCTTGTCAGCCTCTTTATTTTTATTTCAAATCCACATCAGGAGCAATGGATGATGGTCTTTTCACTTATCCCAATCATTTTGTATAACGGTCAAGAAGGCAAAAAAGAGAAATGGCTTTTCTATATTTTTTATCCGCTGCACATCTTGGTCTTGTATCTTGTATCAACCTTATTTTTCCTATAAATCGTGTGTAGAAAAAGATGAAAGCCCCATATACAAAGGCTTACAGGCATATAGTAGTAGGTAAAAGAAAAGAGTTATGATATAATGAAACTATGACTAAAGAATTTTCTGATAAGGAACGTGAAGCCTTGCAGCGTCGTATCGAAGCTAAAAAGGCGAAGCGGAATGAAAAAAATAACAAGAAAAAAAGTCCCTCAGATGGTAAAACCATTTTAGAGACGATTTTTATGGTTGTGAGAGGTTTGGCAATTGTTTTTGCGACGATTGTGAGTCTCGGGATTATTTTTGGGGCTGCGACAGGAACAGGTTATTTGGTCAGTCTGATTTCAGATGTTAAGGTTCCTTCAAGCAAAGTCTTGACTGAAAAAATCAATACCATCCACGAAGCATCTGTGATGACTTACAGCAATGGTCAACCGATTTCTGACATTTCGAGTGATTTAATCAGAACAAAAGTCGCAAGTGATCAGATTGCCAAAACGGTCAAAGATGCCTTGATTGCGACAGAGGACGAGAATTTTGAACACCATAATGGTGTCGTGCCGAAAGCCTTTCTGAGAGCGATTTTGGGCGAGACGATGGGCGGTTCATCTTCAGGTGGCTCAACGCTGACTCAGCAATTAATCAAGCAACAAGTCCTTGGTGATTCGCCGACTTTTAAGCGAAAAGCGACTGAAATGGTCTATGCTTTGGAGCTTGAAAAACACGCCACTAAGGATCAAATTTTAACGGATTACCTCAATGTTTCACCTTTTGGTCGCAATAATAAAGGTCAAAATATCGCTGGTGTGGAAGAGGCAGCGCGGGGGATTTTCGGAAAAGCAGCTAAGGATTTGACGATTCCAGAAGCGGCATTTATCGCCGGTTTACCGCAAAGTCCGATTGTTTACACGCCTTATGGTGCAGATGGTCAGCTCAAATCTAAGGAAAATATGCAGTATGGTTTAGCGCGACAAAAAGATGTCCTTTTTAATCTTTATCGCAATGGCTATATCTCTCAAAAAGAATATGATGCCTATAAAGCTTATGATATTTCGACAGAGTTTATCGCGCCAGCGACACCTGAAACAACCAGCCATGGATATCTTTATCACGTGGTCTACAATGAAGCCTTTGATAAAATCTATGATTATTTGATTAAGACGGATAAGGTTTCTGAGGCTGATCAAGGCAACGATGTGATCAAAGAGACCTATCAAAAAATGGCTGAGCAAAAATTGCAACAAGGCGGTTATACGATTACAGCAACCATTGACCAAGGGATTTATCAGGCCATGCAGTCGGCAGTCGCCAATTATGGTTATCTGCTGCAAGATGGGACGGGTGAAAATCAGACGGGTAATGTTTTGATGGATAATAAAACGGGTGCTGTGCTTGGTTTTGTTGGCGGTTTGGACTATAATGCCAACCAAAACAACCATGCTTTTGACACGCACCGTGATCCGGGATCTTCTATCAAGCCAATCGTAGCTTATGGTCCGGCGATTGATATGGGCTTGATGGGTAGCGCAAGTCGCTTATCTAACTACCCGACGAAGTTCTCAAGTGGTGAGCCTATCATGCATGATACCTCAGCTGGGACGCAAGAAATGATGACCTTGCAGGATGCGCTGGATACATCTTGGAATATTCCGGCTTACTGGACTTACCAGACCATTCTTAAAGATGGTTTGAGTGTTAAGCCGTATATGACTAAGATGGGCTACAAGGTTTCTGACTATTCGATTGAGTCCTTGCCTTTAGGTGGTGGTTTGGATCCAACGGTTGTGCAGCATACCAATGGCTACCAAGCCTTGCTCAATGGCGGTCAATACGAGCCTTACTACGTTGTCGATAGTATCAAAGATAGCAACGGTAAGGAAGTTTATAAACACCAAAGTCAACCGGTACAAGTTTATTCAAAAGCAACTTCATCAATCATGGCAGAGCTTTTAAAAGGGCCGATTAAGTCGCAGAAAACAACGACATTTTACGGTCAGCTGTCTGGTCTGAATCCGACACTTGCTGGGGCAGACTGGGTCGGTAAAACGGGGACATCGAATGACTTTAAAGACGTTTGGTTAATGGTTGCAACACCATCAGTAACGTTGAGTTCGTGGGCTGGTCATGATAATAATACCCCGATGGCTGCGATGACAGGTTATACTAATAACTCGCAGTATATGGCACAATTAGCCAATAGTATTTATCAAGCTAATCCAGCAGTCTTTGGCATTGAGCAACGGTTTGCGCTCGATCCGTCAGTGACGAAGTCAACGGTCTTAGTCTCGACTGGCGAAAAACCAGGGGCGTTCACAGGTGGTAATTATACCAACTTCACACTGTCTGGACCGACGACGACCTCTTACTGGGCTAAATCGGAAGGCGCACCAACGACACAGTATAAATTTGCGATTGGGGGTAGCGATAGCGATTATGCTAATGCTTGGACACAAATTTTAGGTAATAAAGCGAATAATAATACAACTCCTCCTACCAGCAGCAACCCTCCGACTAGCAGTAGTAGTTCAGATGATGCTAATAAGAAAAAACAATAAGTGATTAAAAACCGCAAATGGCACAGCCGTTCGCGGTTTTTTTCTTTTGACTTCTAAACATTTGGTGAACTGAATTGAGCTTATAGATCTACACGGTATTCAGAGTACAAATTCTGGACTTCTCTTCGTCTCGTGACATCAAGTTTCATGAAAATATTATGGATATGACTTTTGACAGTGCCCATTGATATAAAAAGTTCGCTGCTAATCTCGAGGTTGCTTTTATTTTCCAAGAGCAGCATCAAAACTTCTATTTCACGCGACGTCATGCTGTAAGTATGGGCAAATTTTCGTTGTTTGGCAATTGACAGACTTTCAGCTGGACATGCGTCGTCTAACACATTTCCCGCAAAGACTGGTTGAATCAAGTCCTTCGTGAGATAGCCAATCGCAATACTCGCATAAATGATGGCTAATAGATCTTCACTGATACTCCGATTTGTCATGTGGACTTGATCTAATGCGTAACTATCATGGAAAAAGATGACAATGGTATCTTCAATGATAATAACAACGGTCATGATAATGGTAATGATCAGTAATTTTCTAAATAAATCGGAATTACTAATTTGAATGTCAATATGAGAAGCATTTTTTTCATATTCTTCTTGGTTCATATTTTTTAAAACGTACAGACCATAAGTAGCCAGTATAATCCTTACAATTTCTGAGGTGAAATAGAAAATCCAGACCTTAAAAGCGTTGTTTGGCAGCATGGGTACAAATAAAAGGACAGTTGTTTGCGCAATCACCAAGAGATATTGCCAAGTTTGAATTTTAGCTTGTAAGGCGGCGTCTAAAATAAGGACTAAGAAGACAGAGTGTGCCACCAGAAGAATGGTTTTAGGCGAGGGTGTTGTCATGAAAATTTGATCAAACCCATCTGAAAACCAAGGAATTTGTTCGGTTAAGTAAATCAAAATATTGTTAATGATTAAAAAAACAAATAAAAAAGTGATGGTGAGGAAAAATGGTCGTTTTTTCTGAAGATAGGTAATGATACCAAGTGTTGCGACGACAGTAAAAAGGATAAAAAGTCCAATGTTATAAATGATAAGTAGAATATCCATATTCACGCTCCCCCTCGATTAAATATGTTCTAACTCTAGTTGAATTATAACAAAAAAACGCTTACATAACAAGTTTGAAAACGCTGTCAATAAAAGGAGTTTAGGCATTTCAATCAAAAAGGTATAGAAAAGTTTAGATGAAAATAAGCCCGAAAGTTGGATAGAAGCTGATAGTAAACTCCTTGCTTTAAGTTTAAACTGAGCTTGTCAAACAAACTAAAATTTTAAACATGGAGGACAGACACATGTCGAAAAAAGATTTTATTACAACTGAAGATTTTACCAAAGCAGAATTATGGGAAATCTTACAATTATCACTTGCCATTAAAAGAAGTATCAAAGCTGGCTTTTACCCACCATTACTTAAGAATAAATCACTTGGCATGATTTTCCAACAATCATCAACTCGAACACGTATTTCATTTGAAACGGCCATGACCCAACTCGGGGGCCATGCCCAATATTTAGCACCGGGTCAAATTCAACTCGGTGGTCACGAAACATTAGAAGATACTGCTAGGGTTGTTTCTAGATTGGTGGATATTGTCATGGCACGTGTTGACCGGCATGCTAATGTAG
Source organism: Pseudolactococcus reticulitermitis (assembly GCF_002260845.1). Taxonomy (GTDB): domain Bacteria; phylum Bacillota; class Bacilli; order Lactobacillales; family Streptococcaceae; genus Pseudolactococcus; species Pseudolactococcus reticulitermitis. The sequence goes on from NZ_BEDT01000005.1 coordinate 84,995, forward strand.
CTGATTTGGCAAAATATGCAACAATTCCTGTCATTAATGGCATGTCTGATTACAACCATCCAACACAAGAAATGGGTGATGTTTGTACCATGTTAGAGCATTTACCAGAAGGTAAGAAACTGGAAGATTGTAAAGTTGTTTTTGTCGGTGATGCGACACAAGTTTGCTTCTCATTGGCTTTAATTACAACCAAATTAGGTATGCGTTTTGCTCAATTTGGTCCTAAAGGCTTCCAGTTAAATGAAGAGCACCAAGCTAAACTAGATGAAATTTGTCAAGTTTCTGGTGGTTCTTATGTCATTACAGAGGACGAAAGCGAAGGCTTGGCTGATGCCGATTTCGTCTACACAGATGTTTGGTATGGTCTCTACGATGCCGAATTATCCGAAGAAGAACGAATGGGTATTTTCTATCCGAAATATCAAGTGACAGATCGGATGATGAAGAAAGCCAATCCTTGGGCAAAATTCATGCACTGTTTACCTGCGAGTCGTGGCGAAGAAGTGGTGGATGAAGTTATTGATTCAGATTATTCGATTGTCTTTGATGAAGCAGAAAATAGATTGTCTTCTATTCGAGGGTTACTCGTTTATTTCTATCAGCAACATGCTGCCAAAACAAGCGTAAGTGAACAAGAAAAGGCGACTGCTAAAGCTGATTTGGAAAAATTCTTAGGTTTAGCACTCTAAATGACCGGCAGTTGAGCATTTTGCTTTAAATCAAAGCATAGCTCAGCGCCTTACTGGAGGAAACAGATATGAGTGATATAAAACCAAAAAAGAAATTTAAACTATTTTCCGCCATACTAACAGTTATCTGTGTGGTATTTGTTGCTGAAGCAGCGGCACCTGTCGCAGCTATCGGTAATTCGCAATACTTCTGGTGGATTTTCCTGATGATTACTTTCCTACTCCCTTATGGCTTAATCGCTTCAGAACTTGGAACGACCTATGAAGGTGAGGGCGGTATCTATGATTGGGTAACCAAAGCTTTCGGACATCGCATGGGCGCACGTACAGCTTGGTATTACTGGATTAACTTCCCTTTGTGGATGGCATCGCTTGCCGTGATTTGCCCTGAGCTGATTCGCATCGTGACGAGTCAAACACCCAATACCCTAGTCTCCCTTTTGATAGAGCTTGTCTTTATCTGGGTGATTGTCTTCATTAGCTTTTATTCCGTTAGTGACAGCATATGGATTCTCAATGGTGCGGCATTTATCAAAGTCTTTCTAGCGCTGCTTGTTGGTTGTCTCGGTATTTATGTTGCAGTGACGCAAGGTGTTGCCAACGAATACACACTTGCATCCCTCTTGCCTAGCTTTGACATGAAATCCCTGTCCTTTATCTCGGTCATTTTGTTCAATTTCTTAGGCTTTGAAGTTGTATGTACCTTCGCGCCGGATATGGAAAACCCCAAGAGACAAATTCCACTTGCCATTATCACAGGTGGGCTTGTGATTGCTGCGATTTATATCTTCTCGGCATTTGGGATAGGCGTTGCTATTCCAACCGATAAGATTAGCACAAGTAGCGGTTTGATTGATAGTATTCAACTCATGCTTGGCAATTCTGGGGGCATACTAGTGGCGATTGTGGCCTTCCTGTTCTTACTTACCTTGTTTGGGAACATGGTCTCATGGTCGCTAGGGGTTAATAACACTGCTTGCTACGCAGCTGAAAATGGGGATATGCCAGCTGTTTTTGCCAAGAGAAATGCCAAAACAGACATGCCGACTGGTGCAGCGGTTATGAATGGCGTTGTTGCATCAGCTATCGTCATCATCGCACCACTTTTACCAAATGAAGATTTATTCTGGAGTTTCTTCGCCTTGAATCTGGTCATGTTCCTCTTATCCTATATTCCCATTTTCCCAGCATTCTTGAAACTTCGTAAAATTGATCCGGATACAGAAAGACCGTTCAAAGTTGGTGGTGGTAAAGGCTTCCATTATCTATTGGTTACCTTGCCCATTATTTTGATCGTCACATCGCTTATCTTTATCGCCGTCCCGTTTGATTTCAGCCCAGAAACCTTGGGTGAAGTCTTACCGATTACGATTGGGTCGATTATTTGTCTCATTGTCGGTGAACTTATCATTACTGTTAAAAAAATAAAAAAATAGCATATTTTTTGTAAAAGGAGAAAAATATCATGGCTAAAAGAATAATTGGAACAACACCTAAAGCAGACGGTTTTAGAATGCCGGCAGAATTTGAACCACAAGAACAGGTTTGGATGATTTGGCCAGAACGCCCAGATAATTGGCGTGATGGCGCGAAACCTGCCCAAAAATCATTTGCCAATGTGGCGAAAGCTATCAGCCGTTTCACAAAAATGACTGTCTTAGTCTCACAAGCCCAATATGCTAACTGTCGTGAACAGTTGCCTGATACCATTCGCGTGATTGAAATGTCAAATAATGATGCTTGGGTGCGTGATTGTGGGCCAACTTTTGTGATCAATGATAAAGGTGAAATTCGTGCTAATGACTGGGATTTCAATGCTTGGGGTGGTTTGGTTGATGGGCTCTATTTTCCATGGGATCAAGATGAATTAGTGGCTCGAAAAGTGACGGAGCTTGAAGGGGTTGATACTTATAAAACATCGGGCTTCGTGCTCGAGGGTGGTTCAATTCATGTTGACGGTCAAGGCACTGTTTTGACAACTGAAATGTGTTTGCTCAGTGAAGGTAGAAATCCACAGATGAGTAAGAGCGAAATTGAACAAATGCTTTGTGACCATCTCAACTGTGAAAAAGTCCTATGGCTAAAAGATGGCATTGATCCAGACGAAACTAATGGTCACATTGATGATGTAGCGTGCTTCGTTGCACCGGGCGAAGTGGCCTGTATCTATACTGATGATACCAACAGTCCTTTCTATACTGAAGCTCAAGCTGCCTATCAAACATTGTCAGCAATGACAGATGCCAAAGGGCGTGCGCTTAGAGTTCACAAACTCTGCTGTCCTAAAAATGCCATTACGATTAAAGGGAATTTCGCCATTGACACGGTAGAAGGCACGCTGCCACGGGAAGACGGTGATATTTGTATTACCTCATATATGAACTTCTTGATTACAAATGGTGGTGTGATTGTGCCACAATATGGCGATGAAAATGATGCGTTAGCGCTTGAGCAAGTCCAAGCCATGTTCCCAGATAAGGAAATTGTGGGTGTGGATACGCTCGAAATTGTCTACGGCGGCGGCAACATTCACTGTGTCACACAACAACAACCTAAAAGATAAGACTGACAGAAATAAAACGAGAGCGTTATGAAAACGTCAGGAGAAGAAATATGTCCATCATGAAGAAATTAAAAATCATTGTTGTCACATTCGCCGTCATCTTTTCTGTGAGTGCCTGTGGCACGACGACTAAAGAAAATGCGACCAAACCGAGCCAATCCAATGTTGCGAAAGAGAAATCTAAAAGTACGTCTTATCATCAACCGGATACAGACGCCTTGATTGCAATCGTTGAAAAAGATCCAGAGCTCAAAACCATGCTAATGGATGCCATTGCAGAAGGGAAAAAAATCAATCCTAATAAGGATAAAAATCCGGCACAAACATTGGATGAATTTTATAGTTTTATCGACTGGGCAACCTTAGCTTTGCCTTGGAATATCAATTATAATAATGATAAACAGCCAAGCTTATTTAGAAGTATTGACCAGAGTTTGAATTACTTCTATTTTCTAGCAGATATTGAATTACCACAGCTAGCAGATAAAGGCTACTATAGAGCTTGTTTAGAATACTATCCACCCTATTCTGAATGGCTGGTTAAATTCACCAAAAATTGGGGTAAATATTTGAGTCAACCCGCATCTTGGAATGATCAATACCTGCAAAGAGCCAAGAATGATGAAAATTTTGGCTTACAAAATGATTGGTATGAAGAGGCGTCAAATTGGCATTCATTCAATGACTTCTTTGCCAGAAAACTAAAGGATCCAAGTGTGAGACCGATTTCGAATCCTGATGATGATTCGATTTTGACAGCGCCAGCTGATAGTGAAGCACAAGGTCTGTGGCAAATCAATGACAAATCAGAGATTATGAATAGTAGTGACCAAGTTGATTCTGAAAATGGCGACAAGATGGTTGTGAAATCTAAAGGCTACAATTCTATTCCTCAAATCTTGCACGACAGTAAATATGCCAATACATTTGCAAACGGCAGCGTGACACATACTTTCTTAAACGTTCAGGACTATCATCGTTATCATTTCCCGATTTCAGGAAAAATATTGGAAATGAAAACAGTGATGGAGCAGGATGCGATTGGTGGGCTAACCTATTGGGATTCAAAACTTCAACGTTATATGCTCTCAAGTACCAATCCTAACTGGGAATCAATTGAGACGAGACAGTATATGATTATTGACAATCCAACTTTTGGCAAAATTGCCCTAGTTCCAGTTGGTATGTCACAAATTAGTTCAGTTAATTTTGAAAAAAATCTAAAAGTTGGGGACACCGTTAAAAAAGGTGATCCACTTGGCTACTTCTTATTTGGTGGCAGTGACTATATGATGATTTTTGAAAAAGGCGTTAAGCTAGACATTACGATTCCAAAAACAGATGGCGAATATTATGACCATGTTTTAATGGGAGAAAAATACGGTAAACTTACTAAGGAATAAGGAAATCTAAGCCGTCATAAATTGACAGTAAGGCACTAGTAAAAAGGGCAGAACAAGCTAAAAACGACAAGTTTTGTGCTTGCTCTGCTTACTTTTTCTCCCTCGTTTAGACGGTAGTGTTTAGCATAGGTCAAGTTTCAAAATTTCATAAAATGAAATCGCAGAAAGCCTTTGAGCGGTCGAAGCTCGCGAATGCCCCCGTTTGGACGGAGCGCAGCGTAGGTCAAGTTTCAAGGTTTCATAAAATGAAATCGCAGAAAGGAAAAAAATTATGAAAAGAATCGTCATCGCCCTCGGTGGGAATGCTCTCGGCAATAATCCCAAAGAACAGCTTGAACATGTCAATCAAGCAGCGCCAGCAATGGTCAATCTCATCAAACTCGGCTATGAGATTATCATCAGCCATGGCAATGGCCCTCAGGTTGGCATGTTAGAAAAAGCAATCAATATGTCAGCAAATTTGGATAGCTCAATCCCACATGTGCAATTACCGGAATGTACAGCCATGAGTCAAGGTTATATTGGCTACCATTTGCAGAACGCTATTCTAAGAGAATTGAGAAAACAAGGCATGCCATGGAATGTGGCAACGGTTGTCACGCAAGTTGAGGTTGCAGCTGACGATCCAGCCTTTCAAAATCCAACCAAACCAATCGGCAGTTTTTATACCCAAGAAGATGCCGAGAAGATGATTTCAGAAAATCCATCTTTGGTTTATCGAGAAGATTCAGGTCGTGGCTATCGTCAGATGGTTGCTTCACCCAAACCGATTGACATTGTGGAAAGTAAATCTATTCTTAATCTGCTAGATAATGAATTTATCGTCATCGCTTGTGGTGGTGGTGGTATTCCTGTTGTCAAACATGGCGATGGGGACTATGAAGGTGCGCTAGCAGTCATTGATAAAGATATTTCGTCAGCGAAATTAGCCGAGCTGGTTGAGGCAGACTACTTCTTTATCTTGACCGCAGTTGATCGTGTTGCCATTCGCTTTGGGCAACTAGACCAATTAGATTTGGACACATTAACAGTAGCACAAGCTAAAGTCTATGCTGAACAAGGTGAATTTGCGCCGGGCAGTATGCTCCCTAAAATTGAGGCAGCGATTGAATTTGCCTCATCTCAAAAAGGTCGAAAAGCAGTCATTGCCTCACTTGAAAATGCACCATTGGTCTTTGATGGCAAAAGTGGCACGATTATTACCTTATAAATCAAGGAAAAAGCTCCAATTTCAAAAGTGAAATTGGAGCTTTTTTGTCAACCTTAATCGTGATTATCTTGTTCTGTGATTTCCCCATGAGCAACTTCAAAAACCGTCATTTTATCGGGCAAATGTTGGAGGTGATCTAGCGTCGTTGTTGTGATAAAGGTCTGTGTTTTACCGATAACCAGAGCCAATAAATCGAGCTGTCTTTGATTATCGAGTTCACTCATGACATCATCTAAGAGTAAAACAGGATACTCTCCCGTTTCTTGATAAATCAATTCAATCTCAGCTAATTTGACAGATAGCGCAGTCGTGCGTTGCTGACCTTGAGAGCCAAAATTTGACACATTAATGGCATTGATTAAAAACTGTAAATCATCACGATGCGGCCCGACAGAAGTTTGCGACCGAAATTTATCTTTGTCACGCGCTTGTTTCAACTCGGCTGCAAAGTCGGTCTTGACATTTTGGGCATAAACGATGCTTAATTTTTCTTGACCATGGCTGAGATGATGATGTAACTCAGCCGAAATTTCGGTCAGACTGGTGATAAATTGCCTGCGATGGGTCATGACTTTTTCACCATATTCGACCAGCTGATCGTCTAAAACGTCCAAAAAATCGGGGTCAATTTTAGCTGCATCGAATTTGAGATAGCTGTTGCGCTCTTTGAGCGTTTTATTATAGCGCATCAAATCGTAAAGATAGACTGGGCGAATCTGTCCGATTTCCATATCAATAAACCGTCTGCGAACACTAGGCGCGCCCTTGATAATCGCCAAATCCTCAGGTGCAAACATGATGACATTGAGATGACCGATATAATCAGCCAGTCGATTTTCCTTGAGGTGGTTGACTTTGGCAATTCGACCCTTTGGTGTCAAAGTAATCTCAAGTGGCACCGTTGTATTTTTTTTGAGGATTGTGCCTGAAACCGACATCTCTTTTTGCTGCCAAGCAATCAATTCACGGTCGGCGTGTGTTCTGTGGCTACGGGTCAATGCCAGAAAATAAATGCTCTCAGCAATATTGGTCTTGCCTTGCGCATTTTGCCCGACAAAAATATTGAGATGAGGATGAAACTTGAGATCGAGATGGCTATAATTTCGGAAGTTGTTGAGATGTAACTCGGAAATAATCATAGGGGTTTATTTAGCACCAGGAAATTTTGGTTTGCTTGTTTTGCGTTTATAGTATTGCTCTTTATTGTTAGCAGCTGATTTTTGACGCATTTCCGTTTTTTTATTATCAGCGTTGATTTTTTTGACAATGGCTTTAACACGCGCTTCTTCATCAAGTTCAGCCTGATGCTCAGCAATTTCTTCAGCTGTCGCTGCGATAATGTCAATTTTCAGTCCAAATTCTGGGAATTCTAGCACATCGCCGTCGAAAAGTTTTTTACCGCGTCTATTTTCATAGTTACCATTGTACAAAACGTCGTGGGTCTCGAGGAAATGCTTGGCTGCGCCGCCAGTTTCGATAATGGCTGCCTCTTTGAGCAACTTGCCGAGGGTAATAAAGTCATCGTATATCGTATAAGTATTCATACCTCATTTTAACATAATTTGAGGTGGGATAGGTGCGCAACCCGAATCTTTCGTGAAATGGTGTGATCAGTTGACAGAAAATGCAAAAAAAAGCTGGTGATAATGGCAATTTCTGTGTTTGAAAATTTATAAAAATCTTCTGCTTGATTTAAGGAGGGAGGCCTTAAATTTTGGTATAATGGAAAAGTATATAAATAAAGGACAAACATGAAAATAAAAAATGGTGTAAATTTACATATAATCAAGGAAACGAAGTTTAAGACAGTCCAGTTTTTAGTGCGCTTTCGGACGAAGATGTCACGGCAAACTGTTGCCAAACGGGTGATTATTTCCAATCTTTGGGAGACATCAAATGCAGTTTTGACGACCAACCAGCAATTTCAGCGGAAATTATCAGAGATGTATGGGGCAAGTTTTGCGACAGGTGTGGCTAAAAAAGGCGATAATCATTTTTTGAATATCGGCATGAGTGTGGTTAATCCTAAATTTGTCAAGAGTGATACGGTGACAGATGCGGTTGAACTTATCCATCAGGCTTTGTTTATGCCCTTGATTGATGAGATTGGCTTTGATGAGGCAACATTTGCGCGTGAGAAGAAAAATCTCCTGCATTATTTGGCGTCAACGCGTGAGGATAAATCCTACGTCGCATCTACGCGTTTGAGCGAGCTCTTTTTTGCGGATAAAAACCTGTCAACACCGAGTATTTCAACCGTTGAGCTGATGGAACACGAAACGCGTCAGAGTGTTTTTGACTATTATAAAAAAATGTTGCTGACCGATACGATTGATATTTGGATTTTGGGTGATTTGACTGTTGCTCAGGAAAGTAGTATCAGAGCTTATTTTTCGGACATGCCGTTCACTGACCGAGACCCTTTGACCACGGTTTTTTATGCGCAAGCGACATCAAATATCGTCCGTGAAAAAACAGAGAAAGAAGACGTCAATCAATCGATTTTACAGCTAGCTTATAGCCATCCAGTTAAATATGGCGATGCAGACTATCTGACCCTGCAAGTGTTGAATGGGCTTTTAGGTGGTTTTTCGCATTCCAAACTCTTCACAAATGTGCGGGAAAAAGAAAGTCTGGCTTATTATGCCAATTCACGTTTTGATACGTTCACAGGCTTCTTGAAAATTGCAGCGGGGATCGATGCAGGACATCGCAGTAAGGCGTTGACTATTATTCGGGCGCAGGTTCGGGCTTTGGTACAAGGAGACATTTCGGAAAACGAACTCCGTCAGACCAAGGATATGCTGAGAAATGCTTATTTCTTATCATTGGATTCACCGTCAAATTTGATCGAACAAGCCTATATCAAGCAACTTTTACCAGATCGTCAGCTCTCTCAAGCAGAATGGCTACAGAAATTAGACGCCGTGACCAAAGCAGACGTCGTCAGGGTAGCTCAAACATTGAACCTACAAGCCTTGTACTTCATGGAGGGAGAAAGCCTTGGAGATTAAAAAATATCCACAAGTCGGTGAGACACTCTATAAAGATGTGCTAGAAAATGGCCTGCTCGTTTACTATCTGCCCAAGCCTGAGTTTAATAAAACTTATGGTCTGTTTACGACAAATTTTGGGAGTTTAGATACCCGTTTTGTCCCACGTGGGGCCTCAGAAATGCAGACTTTTCCAGAGGGGATTGCCCATTTCTTAGAGCATAAATTATTTGAGAAAAAAGATGGCGATGCCATGAACTTTTTTGGTGCGCTTGGTGCGAATTCTAATGCCTTTACGAGTTTTACACGGACGTCTTATCTATTTTCAACCATGGAAAATGTTGACCCTAATGTTGAATTACTGCTAGATTTTGTGCAGGAGCCTTATTTTACCCAAGCCTCAGTCGAAAAAGAGCAAGGGATTATCACACAGGAAATCCAGATGTATCAAGATGATGCAGACTTTAGATTGTTTTTTGGTCTCCTACAAAATCTTTATCCGAAGTCCCCTTTGGCTGCGGATATTGCAGGCACGCCGCAAAGTATCAGACGCATTTCAGCAGAAGATTTGTATGAAAATTATCGGACTTTTTATCATCCTGCCAATATGACCCTCTTTTTGACAGGGCCATTTGAGGTGTCAGAAATGGCAGCCTTGGTCGAGAAAAATCAGGCAGAGAAACGCTTTGAGCCGATTGTACCAATTCAGCGCGCGCCATTTGAAGCCGCAGCACCGATTCCGACAAATAAACTGGCTTTTGATGTGACCATTCCCAAACTTGCCCTAGGTTTTCGGGGATATGACCGCTTGCCGTCAGATCCCTTGTTGCGCTTTGAATATAAGTTAGCCATTCAACTCATGCTGACGATGATTTTAGGCACTACCAGCAGTCGCTATGAAAGCCTGTATAATCAAGGCTTGATTGATGATTCTTTCGGTTTTGATTTTGAAGTCGCCCCGCAGTATCATTTTGCCAGCATGACATCTGATACGATTTATCCCATAAAACTTGCTAAAATTTTGCGTGATACGCTAAAAAGTTATAAAATAGAGAATGATTTCAATTTAGATCATCTGACGATTATCAAAAAAGAAATGCTTGGCGACTATTATAAGTCTTTAAATTCCTTGGAATTCATCGCCAATCAATTCTCGTCTAACCTTTTTGAAGGCGTGACTTTCTTTGATTTTCCAATGATTTTGTCAAGTCTGACACTCGAAAAAATCGAGCAGCACGCTGACCGATTTATTCAAGAGATGGTCTCGACTGATTTCATAATGAATCCTAAGTAAATCAACAAGTAAAAATGTAAAAAAGTGATGCTGGCGACCATTGCATCTATCAGGTAAGCACCAGCTTAAAATGACCAGAAAGGAGTTTTCGTGGCCCAAAAAACAGTAGGACAAGTTTTGCGTGATCAACGCGCGAAGCTTGATATGACGCTTAATGCAGCGCAAGACTTAACGCAGATTCAAAAAATGTATATCGTCGCCTTGGAGCGTGATGATTATGATGCCTTGCCAGGGGACTTTTACGTCAAAGCTTATCTCAAACAATATGCTGAACGTCTGGATCTCGATTATGACCAGTTGGTCACAGCTTATGAAAAAAATGAGCCAATCGATGTCCAAGAAACACCGGATTTAACTGAAGATTATCGGTTTGTCAAGCCGTCAGAACGCGTTGACGAAAATGAGGACGAGCTAGACGGTAAAAAATGGCGCTATTATTTGCCCATCGTTTTATTAGGGACTGTTGCGGCCTTGATTATCATCAGCATTTCAGCTGCAGTCATTCTCAACAAACCTAAAAATAGCGGCATCGCGGAACACCTCTATAGCGTGTCGACCAGCTCTAAAAGCAAGGCGTCGGCGAGCAGTACTGAGCCAAGCGCGTCATCATCATCTGCCACATCAGAGTCCAAAGCACCAGAACCGCCTAAAGCCGACATTACGGTGGCGGGCAATGGTCAAGCGCTTGTTGCAACCGTGAAAAATGTGCCAAGTCCAGTGAAAGTTAGCCTGAGTACGGCAGCAGGTGTTGCCGTCTGGATTGGGATGACGAATTCAGACTTGGCTGGTGGTCAGATTACTTTGACTGATGCGACACCAACGACAGCGACTTTAACAGGTAATCAGACCGTTTTGACATTAGGAAAAACAGCAGGTCTGACCCTTAAAATTGGCGATACCCCAATTGATTTGTCAAGTATTGCAGCGCCTGAAAGCCCTGCAACCTTGACGATAAACGTAGAATAGAGATTAAGATGAAACTAACCAAAGAAAACTTACCCAATAATTTAACGATCGCCCGCATTTTCGCGATTCCACTTTTTATCTTAATTTTAGCCTTGGGTGGCAAACACCAAGCTTGGCAAATCGTTGCAGCGATTTTATTTGCTGTGGCATCTGCAACCGACTGGCTAGATGGCTATTTGGCCCGCAAATGGCAGATCGTGTCAAATTTCGGTAAATTTGCAGATCCTTTAGCTGATAAAATGTTAGTCATGTCAGCTTTCATCATGTTAGTGCCTTTGAAATTAGCACCAGCTTGGGTGATTGCCATTATCATCTGTCGGGAATTAGCCGTGACAGGCTTGCGTCTGCTCTTGGTCGAACAAGGTGGTGTCGTGATGGCAGCAGCCTTGCCAGGGAAAATCAAAACCTTTACACAAATGCTGTCAATTATCTTCTTATTACTCGGTTGGCATACCCTTGGTGTGATTTTCTTATACATCTGCCTCATCGCAACCATTTACTCAGGTTACGACTATTTTGCTCAAAATCTGTCTGTCTTTAAAGAAGCAGACCAATCACAACAATAAATCTTGCAAAATGGCACGGACTGAGCTATAATTGAGATAACCAATCAGAGAGCGGAGGTAGCTGAAAATCCGCAACTAGGAAACGTGACAGTTTATCCGCAATTAAGCAAATAAAGCGAACATTTTGGGCTATTTTTTGCCACTTCTTCGTTGACAAGATTTGACGTACGCCTGTACGCCAGCGCCTTATCGCCTCGAATTGACAAAAAAGATCTCAAAAATGCTGTACACTTTTTTTACTTAAATGAGTATAAAAAGAAAAGTTAGCGACTTTATAGCTAAAGAGCTAGGAATGCCTAGAAAACAAGGTGGTACCACGATATTATCGTCCTTGAGCGTATATACTCACTTAACCCAATAAAGCAAACATTTTCGGTTATTTTCCGCCACTTCATCGTTGATAAGTCTTGACGTACACCTGTGTGTCATCGCCTCATCGCCTCGAATTGACAGAAAATATCTCAAAAATTTTGTTTTCTTTCTTGAGTTAACTGAGTATATGTCTACGCTCAGGGGCGTTTTCTTATAGGAAATGAAAGAGGTAAAGAGCAACTATGAAATTACAAAGACCCAAAGGCACGGTTGATATTCTGCCCGGTGAGAGTGAAAAATGGCAGTTTGTCGAAGCCACCATGCGTCGCGTTTTTGCGACCTACCGCTTTAGTGAAATTCGCACGCCACTTTTTGAGCATTATGAAGTGATTTCGCGTTCTGTTGGCGATACGACAGACATTGTCACCAAAGAAATGTACGATTTTTATGACAAGGGTGACCGTCATGTGACCTTACGTCCGGAAGGGACAGCGCCCGTTGTTCGCTCGTATGTCGAAAACAAAAAATTTGCGCCAGAAGTTCAAAAACCTTTTAAAGTTTACTATACGGGTTCAATGTTTCGCTATGAACGCCCACAGGCTGGTCGTCTGCGTGAGTTTCATCAGATTGGTGTTGAAAATTTTGGCTCAAAAAATCCCGCAACGGATGTCGAGACGATTGCCATGGCTAAAGCCTTTTTTGACCAAGTCGGTGTCAAAAATATCAAGCTGGTTATCAATTCATTGGGGGATAGCGAGACGCGTGAACGTTATCGTACAGCTCTGATTGCTTATTTGGAACAGCATCTTGACAAGCTATCTGATGATTCTAAGCGCCGTTTGCATGAAAATCCCTTGCGTGTTTTAGATTCCAAGGATAAACAGGACATTGCTATCGTCAAAGACGCGCCTTCAATTCTGGATTTCTTGACTGACGCCAGTCAGCAGCATTTGACCGACGTCAAGACCATGTTGGAAAGCCTTAATATCGCCTACACCGTCGATCAGAATATGGTGCGGGGCTTGGACTACTATAACGACACGATTTTCGAGTTTATGACGGAGATTAAGGGCAAGGAGTTGACGATTTGCGGCGGCGGGCGCTATGATGCGCTGGTTAGCTATTTTGGTGGCCCTGAGACCCCCGGCTTTGGCTTTGGGATTGGTGTGGATCGCCTCCTGCTCGTCTTGGAGGAGCAGGGCACGTCCTTGCCAGTTTCGCAGCCGCTCGATGTTTACGTGGTTGTTTTGGGCGCAAGCGCCAATGTTGCAGCACTCAAGTTAGTTCAGTCGCTGCGCGATCAAGGCTATAGTGTGGAACGTGATGTCTTAAATCGCAAGATTAAGCAACAATTCAAGTCGGCAGAAGAATTTGGGGCGAAGACCATCATCACTCTTGGGGAAACAGAAGTCGAAACCGGCGAAATTGTCGTTAAAAACAATGTGACCCGTGCAGAAGTCAAGACAACTTTGAGCGAGATTGAAAGTCAGTTTGACGCTGTTTTTGCAGAAGTGACGGCTGACTGATGGCAGATAAACTCAAGATATTGATGGGCTTATCGGCCTTATCAAGCGCTGCTAGTTTGTATCAAATTCTGACACATTCTCATCAGTTTGACCGGACTTTTCTCATCATTTATTGTGTCTTAATCGTGATTTTTAATCGCGATAAGGCGATTACACAGGACAAAATCGCACGGGTTGTCGTCATTATCACGCTTATCCTCTTATTTGTCACATCGTTTCTGGCGAGGTAGCGTATGACTGACAAGAAAGTCCATATATTCATCAGAATTTTAGCGATTTTAATCATCATTATCAGCGTGCTCAAACTTGCACAAGGCGATGATAAGGGTCTCAATCTCTGGTTATTTGTCGCGCTCTATGTGGTGGCAGTCAAGAAAATCAATACCTTTCTCAAAGAAAGTCGCTTGACGACGGTGTTAGTTTTTCTAGCAGTTAGTTTGCAGGTTGTGATGTTGATATTATCGAAAGTATTATAATTGAGTTTCGGCTCCTTGGTGTTAGGAAAATAGATAAAAGTACGCAGACACTGTCGTGTCTTGACGTCTTTTTCCTAATTTTCGACACACCATGGCAGTCGCCTCAACATTTTAATTAAGGAAATAAAAAAATGAAACGTACAGTATATGCGGGCGCCGTCCGCTCAGAACATATCGGTCAAACCATGACGCTTAAAGGCTGGGTAGCACGCCGTCGTGACCTTGGTGGCTTGATTTTTATTGACCTGCGCGACCGTGAAGGGATCATGCAGTTGGTAGTGAACCCTGAATTGGCCTCAAAAACAGTCTTAGCAACAGCAGAAAGTCTGCGCAGTGAATTTGTCATCGAAGTGACAGGAACGGTTGTCGCCCGCGGGCAAGCCAATGATAAATTAGCAACAGGACAAGTCGAGCTTGAAGTGGCTGATTTGACCGTGTTAAATGTTGCCAAGACAACACCCTTTGAAATCAAAGATGACTTAGAGGCTAGTGACGACACACGCATGCGTTATCGCTATCTGGACTTGCGTCGTCCTGAGATGTTAGCGAATTTTAAACTCCGTCACAATGTGACCAAGGCTATCCGTCATTATCTGGACGATTTGGACTTTATTGATGTTGAAACACCGATTTTGACTAAGTCAACACCGGAAGGGGCGCGTGATTATTTAGTGCCGAGTCGAATTTCGGAAGGACATTTTTATGCCTTGCCACAGTCGCCACAAATCACGAAACAGTTATTGATGAATGCTGGCTTTGACCGCTATTATCAAATCGTTAAATGTTTCCGTGATGAGGACTTGCGGGGCGATCGTCAGCCTGAATTTACACAGGTCGATTTGGAGACATCTTTCCTTGATGAACAGGACATTCAAGATTTGACAGAGGGCTTGATTGCTAAGGTCATGAAGGACACGAAAAATATCGACGTGACCTTGCCTTTCCCACGCATGACGTATGATGACGCCATGAATGACTATGGTTCTGATAAGCCAGACACACGCTTTGAGATGCTCTTGACAGATGTCTCTCCCATTGTCAAAAAGGCTGAGTTCAAGGTCTTTACAGAGGCGCCAGTCGTCAAAGCCATCGTTGCTAAAAATGCGGCAGATGCCTACTCGCGGAAAGACATTGACCAAATGACCGACTACGCCAAACAATTCGGTGCTAAAGGTCTGGCTTGGGTTAAGTTTGTAGATAATGCATTTTCAGGCCCTATCGCGAAATTCCTGCCAGAAATTGCCGATGAATTGGCTACCAAACTCGCCTTGACGGATAAAGATTTAGTCCTCTTTGTAGCCGATGAATTGGATGTGGCAAATGCGACACTTGGCGCATTACGCAGTCGCATTGCTAAAGAACAAGATTTGATTGACCAAAATCAGTTTAATTTCCTTTGGGTCATCGACTGGCCGATGTTTGAGTGGAGCGAAGAAGAAGATCGCTACACCAGCGCCCACCATCCCTTTACTTTGCCGACAACAGAGAGCGCGCCTGAACTTGAGGGGGATTTGTCTAAGGTTCGTGCAGTCGCCTATGACATCGTACTCAATGGTTATGAGTTGGGTGGTGGTAGCTTGCGGATTAACCACAAAGATCTGCAAGAGCGCATGCTCAAAGCCCTTGGTTTCACAACAGAAGCTGCCAATGAACAGTTTGGCTTTTTATTGGAAGCCATGGACTACGGTTTCCCGCCACATGGTGGCCTAGCGCTTGGGCTTGACCGTTTCGTCATGCTTTTAGCTGGTAAAGATAATATTCGTGAAGTCATTGCCTTTCCGAAAAATAATAAGGCAACGGATCCAATGACACAAGCCCCGAGCTTGGTTTCTGACCAACAACTAGCCGAACTCAATTTGAAAATCGGAAAATAATCCCCTATGATGAACGTCATTAAAAATTTATCTATTGAAAAGCTGATGTACAAACTTTCAGCGTCAGTCGTCTATGCGATTCTGTCTGCGGTCGCTCTGAATTTCTTCTTTCAGCCGGGACATGTTTATTCTAGTGGCATTACAGGTCTGGCGCAGATTTTCACGACTCTATCCTCTAAATTATTAGAGCACAATATTCCCGTCTCCATCACCTTGTATCTGCTGAATCTGCCCTTGCTGATTTTAGCTTGGCTAAAAATTGGCAAACGCTTTACCATTTACACGGTGATTACGGTCACTTTAAGCTCGATTTTCATCCACATTATCCCTGAGTACACCATGACGACTGACCCGATTATCAATGCAATTTTTGGTGGTGCTGTGATGGGTGCTGGTATTGGCTATGCGCTCCGCAGTGGGATTTCCAGCGGTGGCACGGACATTGTCAGCCTCTATATTCGGAAGAAAACAGGCCGTCAAGTTGGACATATTAGCCTTTTGTTCAATGGTATCATTGTGATGATTGCAGGGGTGCTTTTTGGTTGGCAATATATGTTCTATTCGCTGCTCACGATTTTTGTGTCTAGCCGTGTGACCGATGCTATCTATACCAAGCAACGTAAGATGCAGGCGACCATTATCACCCAACATCCGGTCGAGATTACCCAAGCTCTGCACCAACAGCTACATCGGGGCGTGACGGTGGTTCGATCAGCTGAGGGTGGCTACACACGCGCTGATATGACGATTTTAATCACGATTATCACCCAAGCCGAGTATCAGGAATTCAAGTACATCATGAAAAAAACGGATCCGACGGCCTTTGTCTCAATCGCTGAAAACGTGAAAGTTTTAGGACGTTTTGTTGAGGATGATAATTAAAAGATAAGGCTTAGCACTTTGATAAGATTGTGATGAAGGATCGCAATCTTATTTTTTGAGGAGAATAAATGAATAAAGAAGTCAAATTTCACCCCCTGAATTTCCTGATGATTGCCTTGGGAACGGCGATTTACGCCTTTGGGTTTGTAAATTTTAACATGGTCAATCACTTGGCAGAGGGCGGTGTCAGCGGGATTACCTTGATTTTTCATGCCCTGTTTAAAATCAATCCCGCCTATACGCAAATCGTGCTCAACATTCCCCTATTTATTCTAGGCGTGAAAATATTCGGCAAGCGGGGCATGATTTACACCATTCACGGCACCATCTGTCTCTCTGTTTTTATCTGGCTCTTCCAGCGCATGAGCTGTTCAATCGACCTCGCGCACGACACCTTAATCGCCGCCCTGCTCGCTGGTATATTTGCGGGGATTGGCGGCGGCATCGTCTTTCGCTTTGGCGGCACGACGGGCGGCGGCGACATCATCGGCCGCTACTTTGAACAGAAAAAAGGCTTCGCCCTCGGTCAAACCCTCTTCGTTTTTGACATCGTCGTCCTCACCCTGTCCCTCTCCTACATCGACATCCAGCACATGATGTACACCGTCATTGCCAGTTTCGTCTTTAGCCAAGTCGTTGCCGTCGTGCAAAATGGAGGTTACACTGTGCGAGGGATGCTGATTATCAGCCGGAAGCACACAGCAATCAGCCAAAAAATCACAGATGAAATCGGTCGTGGCGCGACCTATCTTAAGGCAGAAGGCGTCTACTCGGGTCAAGATACTAAGGTCATCTATGTCGTCTTAAGTCCTATCCAAGTCCAAGCCGTCAAAGGCATCCTAGCAGAAATTGACCCCGATGCGTTTGTTTCGATTATTAATGTTCATGAAGTGATTGGGAGTGGGTTTACTTATACCGAAGATTTAAAATCGTGACAGGTTCCCGATGTTTGTTCAAAGCAAATAATAAGAGTGACTTGACGAAAATGTCGGGTATGTTTTTGCTACACTATCAGAAGCGGAATTTACTTTGAAATATGTAAAATCAAAATTTACACGTGTGTTATTGGGAGTTTTAAAAATTACACAACATAATACACCTGAGACTTGGCAATATGTCCCCTCCAAGACTTCACAGCCAACTCAGATATCCCATGGAAAAAAGCAATTGCTGAAATCGACCAGTTTTTCTATCCAAAATACGGACTTGAGGCACAAGAGATTGCCTTTATTGAAGAAAAAGTGAAACCTATGCTTTAATGACAGTTAGCCCTACAAATGTTTGAGATTAGGCAACACCTGAAAAACAATTTTCAGGTGTTTTTTGCTGTCTTGAGTTGCCATTATCAAAAAAATGGTCGTTCATGGCATATTTTATAACCGTTCATGACATCTCGAAAATAAAGCTGTCAAGATATGCTATAGTAGAGCTATAAACAACTCGCGCGAATTGTTTAGCAACACCACATGAAGGTGTCGTGTTTAGCAAGTCAAGACATGACGATGTCTTGAGTTCACTGATGGCGCGGTAGCAGAATACGACAGTAGCGATAGCAGATTTCTGTCGCAGCGGTAGCAAAAAACTATCGTAGCGGTAGCAAATTTCTACTGTAGCGGTAGCGAAAAACTGTCGTCGCAATAGCAAATTTCTACCGGAGCAGTAGCGTCAGTCAAGTTTCAAGTAGTCGCAAAGGAATGCGCAGAAAGGAAAAATAGTATGGCAATTCATTATCATCTCGTCCCAAGAACAAATCTCCAACATCCTGAGGAGGCACCTAAGTTTTATGCCATCGCGAAGTCGGTTGGCGAGGTAACCTTGGCGGATTTGGCAGAAAAGATTGCGAAAGGGTCGACGACAGTCAGTGATACGGACGTCTTAGCCGTTTTAAACGAAGTTGCTAAGCTTGTCGAATCTGAAATCGTTGAAGGGAACATCGTTCGTTTTGGCAGATTGGGCAACTTTAGTCTCTCACTTAACAGTGAGGGCGCTGAGACTGAGGCAGCCTTTAACGTTAAGCTCATCAAAGGCGCCAAAATAAAATTTAAAGCAGGCGATAAGCTAGTGAACGCCCTAGCGACAGCTAAGTTTAAAAAAGATGAAAAACCCAAGGTAGCGAAATAAACCACGATAAGCTAAAAAGACTGCCGTCAACCGACAGCAGTCTTTTGGTTATCAAAACAGGTTCAAATAGTCATCAAAGATGCCAGAAATCTCCGCAGCAGAATTGGCTTGATTGATGGCGACTTTAACCTTGGCAGCCCGAGGTGCCCCTTTGAGGTAGTAAGCGGCGTGTTGGCGGAATTCACGAGAACCGTTTTCATCCCCTTTAAGCTCCGTCAGGCGTGTCAAGTGAACCTTGGCCGTTTCGATTTTCTCAGCAACGCTTGGCTCAGGCATTGCCTCGCCAGTGGCTAAAAAATGCGCCGTCCGTTTCAGCATCCAAGGGTTACCCAGTGCTGCACGCCCAATCATCACGGCATCGACACCGGTCTCATCCAGCATGCGCTTCGCGTCCTCAGGCGTTTTGACATCGCCATTCCCGATGAAAGGAATCGTCATCTGGCTCGCAACCTTGGCGAGCCAAGCCCAGTCCGCCTTGCCCTCGTACATCTGAGCTTTCGTTCGCCCGTGCATGGCAATGGCAGCAGCACCCGCTTTTTCAGCAGCTAGCGCGTTTTCGACGGCGAACAGATGATCCTTATCCCATCCGAGCCGCATCTTGACCGTTAAGGGCAGGTCGATAGCAGATGAAACGGCAGAGACCACATCATACACCTTATCAGGGTCTAGCAGGAGGCGGGAGCC
Source organism: Pseudolactococcus reticulitermitis (assembly GCF_002260845.1). Taxonomy (GTDB): domain Bacteria; phylum Bacillota; class Bacilli; order Lactobacillales; family Streptococcaceae; genus Pseudolactococcus; species Pseudolactococcus reticulitermitis. Next base: position 104,554 of record NZ_BEDT01000005.1, read on the forward strand.
TGATTCATTTTTAGTGACCTTAGGGACAGGACAGCCCATGTTAATATCGATAATATCAGCCGTCGTATGTGCTTGGACAAATTTCGCAGCAGCGACCAGCGTCTCAGCATCGCCACCAAAAATTTGAATCGACAAGGGATTTGGTACGCCATCAAAATCCAGCATGGATAAGGTCTTAGCATTGCGGTATTCGATGCCTTTATCAGAAATCATTTCTGTAACCACAAGACCAGCGCCAAAGTCTTTCGCAAGGCTAAGAAAAGCCTTGTTGTTAATCCCCGCCATCGGGGCGAGGACGATGCGGTTTTTGATGTCAACATTTCCAATTTTCCAGGGTGTATCGTAGGTATTCGTCATCTTATATCAGTTCTTTCAAATCATTTTCAGAAAAATTGTAGACTGTTTCGCAGAACTGGCAAATGACTTCCGCCCCGTGATTTTCAGTGATTAATTTTTCAACTTCTAGTTTGCCAAGGCCTTGGATACCGTCAGCAAACCGTTCTTTAGAGCAATCGCAGTGGAAAGCCAGAGGCGATTCGACCAAGATTTTGTACTGGTCTTGACCGTAAATGGCATCTAAAATGGCTTTAGAGTGGTCATGTGAGCGCAAGAGCTTAGAAATGGCAGGCATGTTCTGAATGCGTGCTTCAAAAGCTGCGATTTCAGCCTCAGGGGCATCCGGCATGACTTGGAGCAAAAAACCACCGGCAACGTGGACAGACTCATCTTCGTTGAGCAAGACATTCAAGCCAACAGCCGAAGGTGTTTGCTCAGAAGTTGTCAGGTAGTAAGCCAAGTCTTCGCCGATTTCCCCTGAAATCAAAGGCGTTTGACCGGTATAGGGTGTTTTCAAGCCCATGTCTTTCACGACTGAAAACCAGCCCTGACCGACTAAATCGCCGACCAAGACTTCGCCAGTTGCGCCACGTTTGTAGTCGACATTTGGTTCTTTAATATAGCCTTTGACATTGCCACGTGTATCTGCGACCGCAATGATACTGGTAATCGCGCCATTACTTTGCACGCGGACGGTAATCATATCATCGCCTTTTTGATTGGCACCTAAAATTTGCGCCGCAATCAAAGTCCGACCAAGCGCAACCGTCGAGCTTGACCAGGTTTGATGTCGCTTTTGCGCCTCACTAACCGTCTGTGTCGCTTCAAGGGCATAGGCTCTAAAATGCCCGTTATTTGAAATTGTCTTGATTATCTTATCCATAAGCTATATTTTAACATAAATGTGGGAGCGGTGGAAAGGAGTTGGGCTAGAAAAAAACGCCCACGGCGTTTTCATCAGTTTATAAATATTTCTCAGCAATCTTGCGATCACCTGCATAAGGCTCACGCACGCCATTGACGATTTGATAGGCGTCGACCCCTTTGCCAGCGATAATCACCGCATCGGCAGCACCAGAAGTGCTGGCCATCGCGGTCTGAATTGCCGTTTCCCGATCAACGATAATCTGAGTATCGCGCGTGATAAAACTCGCAATTTCGCGCGCAATCTCAGCAGGATCTTCAAAATTCGGATCATCCGCAGTCAAAATCACTTCTATCTCAGGCAGTTGCTCCAAAAGCTCGCCCACACCTTGACGTCGGCTCTCGCCTTTATTCCCTGTCGTGCCTATCACAAGCACCACGCGCCCCGTCTGGTGGGGCAACACCACATCGAGTAACTTCGCCAAACTATCGGCATTATGCGCGTAGTCGACGAAAACCTTGGCACCATTGGCTTGCGTCAACACCTCCATGCGGCCAGGCACAGTCGTCATCGCGACACCGACCTGCGCATCAGCTGAGCTCGCCCCTAGGCGAATGGCAGCCAGACTTGCAGCGACGGCATTTTCTTGATTAAAACGGCCAATTAACTGAATCTCAAACTTGGTATCCAGGGCAGAAAAAGAGAAAGCCTCAGAGTTTGAAATTGGGTGCTCAGACCCCGTCCCATAAAAGGCAGTCTCGCCTGTCAACTCAGATTTGACAAAGTCAAAATGCGCCATCTCAGCATTGACCACGGCATAGCGCGAATTAGCCAACAACTGACGTTTGCAGTAGAAATAGTCCTCAAACGTCGGGTGCTCGATCGGGCCGATATGGTCAGGCGAAATATTCAGAAAGACCCCGACATCAAAGGTCAGACCGTAAACACGGGCGGTTTTATAAGCCTGGGACGAGACTTCCATGACCAGATGCGTCATGCCATTACTGACAGCCTCACGCATCATCCGAAAGAGGTCAAGACTTTCAGGTGTCGTCAGTTGCGATTTGAAAAAAGTCTTCCCGTCAAGGCTTGTTTCCATGGTTGAAAAGATAGCGGTTTTACCGCCATTATGCGTATCTAGGATATTTTTAGCAAAGTAAGCGGCAGTCGTTTTGCCTTTCGTACCCGTAAAAGCCAGGGTTTTGAGCGCATCTTGTGGCTGACCGTAAAAAGCCATGGCAATCAAACTCATGGCGTGCTTGACATCATTGACGATAATGGCAGGGATGCCGACCTCGTAGTCTGTTTCAGATACATAAAAAGGAATGGCTAAATCTGCCAAAAATTCACGCTTGAAATTCAGCCCCTTGGCGAAAAAGAGGGTGCTGTCGGTCACATTCCGACTATCATAGGAAAGCTGGCTAAAAGTCAGGTTTTGTTGCGGTCTGCTAAAATAAGCACCGTCACTGATAATGTCACGAAAATTTTGGTCTTGTTTTAAAATAGCGATCACGGTCTTTAAAGTTATCATAGCTCTATTATAGCGGATTTTTTGGTAAAATTGTTAATAGATTAAAAGTCGTGTCTCAATCTTAAAGGATTGGCACGCAGATTTCGCATAACTCATCTTTAAGCACCGCCATGGCATAACGCTCAATAATGGCTTGCTGCGGATTAAAAGTATAGCTTGCTTGTGCGAGGTCAGCAAACAGATTTTGCATGCAGGCTTGAATGGCAGCTTCGGTATGGGCGATTGTAAAAACAGCATACCGTCCAGCTTTTAAATGTCCTGCTTTGATAGTCGGCGAAAGCAACTCTTCAAAAGTATCAAAATTATCTACGATTAAGGCAACATCGTAGCGACAATTTTGGGGTGTGACGGTTTCGGGATTATCCCAAGCCAAGGCTAAAATAACGGCATCATCTGTCAAAAGCTGCTGCGTCTTGAGCCAAGCCTTAAAGTCAGTCATCAGGTGCTTGTTTGTAAGACCATAAGCCCCTATTCGCCGTTGGTACATGAGGTGTGTTTCGGAAATTTGTTCGATTTTCATTGTGCGCTCCATCGTTTTAGTCCACCGGTGTCTAAGTGCATTGTATAGCCATTTAAAATAGATGACAACCCCTATTTAAAATAAATGTTAAAGGAAAGTGCCATGCCAGAATTACCAGAAGTCGAAACCGTCAGGCGTGGGCTCAACACCCTCGTCCGCGGTCAGAAAATCTCAGCAGTCAAGATTAATTACAAGCGAATGATTCAGTCTGATTTGGCTGAGTTTAAAGCCTATCTCGTCAATCAAACCATCCATCAGGTCAATCGTCGCGGCAAGTATTTGTTGTTTGATTTAGGTGAGCAGACCTTGGTCAGTCATTTGCGGATGGAGGGGAAATGGTTGCGTTATCCCAGTTCTGAAGTGCCGGACAACAAGCATTTTCATGCCTTTTTTGACTTGTCAAACGCACAAACCCTCGTCTATCAAGATGTCCGAAAATTTGGCACCATGGAGCTGGTCAAAACGCTAGAGCTTGGCGATTTTTTCAGCCGTAAAAAAATTGGTCCAGAACCAACTGAGGCGGACTTTGATTTAAAAACGTTGCAAGATCAGCTCTCAGGCAGTCAAAAGAAGCTTAAACCTTACTTATTGGATCAGTCTTTGGTGGCGGGTTTGGGTAATATCTATGTAGATGAGGCCTTGTGGCTGGCTAAAATCCATCCGTCTGAAATCGCTCGACATTTATCGCCCCAAAAAGTGGCAGAGCTGAGGCGTGCTGTCATTCATATCTTAGCAGAGGGTGTCAAACATGGTGGTTCTACCATTCGCAGCTATCAAAATGCGCTTGGGATGAACGGCACCATGCAGAATTATTTACAGGTTTACGGGAAAACGGGACAGCCGTGTGCCCGCTGTGGGACGCCAATCGAGAAGTATAAGCTAGCGGGACGTGGCACGCATTTTTGCCCGAAATGTCAGAAATTGAAAAAAGTTTGAGCAAGTTGACGGTGCATTACGTATATAAAAGTAGACGGAAAAATGCTATAATAGGGTATTGTGAAAGTTTTGCGGTCGGGTCATAAAACTGGTCGTGTATGAAACGAGGAGAGAAAGATTGGCAAAAAAAGCTAAGAAAAATTTAGACGATATTACGAAGAAATTTGGCGAAGAGCGTGAAAAAGCGCTCAATGATGCCCTAAAAGTCATTGAAAAAGACTTTGGTAAGGGTGCTTTGATGCGTCTGGGCGACAAGGCTGAGCAAAAAGTGCAGGTCATGAGTTCGGGGTCATTGGCACTTGATATTGCCTTGGGTGCGGGTGGCTATCCGAAAGGGCGGATTATCGAAATCTATGGGCCAGAATCATCAGGTAAGACAACTGTTGCCCTTCATGCGGTGGCACAAGCCCAAAAAGAGGGCGGGATTGCAGCCTTTATCGATGCAGAACACGCGCTTGATCCTGCCTATGCCGCAGCGCTTGGTGTCAATATCGATGAACTCTTGCTGTCTCAACCAGATTCTGGTGAACAAGGTCTTGAAATTGCAGGTAAATTGATTGATTCTGGTGCCATTGATTTGGTTGTCATCGACTCAGTTGCAGCCCTTGTCCCACGTGCTGAAATCGATGGCGAAATCGGTGATTCTCACGTTGGTTTGCAAGCACGGATGATGTCGCAAGCCATGCGTAAATTATCAGCATCCATCAATAAAACGAAAACAATCGCCATCTTTATCAACCAATTGCGTGAAAAAGTTGGGGTCATGTTTGGTAGCCCAGAAACAACACCTGGTGGTCGCGCCTTGAAATTTTACGCCTCTGTTCGTCTTGATGTCCGTGGTAACACGCAAATCAAGGGAACTGGCGATGATAAAGACACGGCGATGGGGAAAGAAACTAAGATTAAAGTCGTGAAAAACAAGGTGGCGCCACCTTTTAAAGTTGCTGAAGTTGAAATCATGTTTGGCGAAGGGATTTCTCGAACTGGCGAGCTAGTCAAAATCGCAACTGATTTGGAGATTATCAAAAAATCAGGCGCGTGGTTCTCTTACAACGATGAAAAAATCGGTCAAGGTTCTGAAAAAGCGAAACTTTATTTGAAAGAACACCCAGAAGTATTTGATGAAATCGACCGTAAAGTGCGTGAAAAATTTGGTTTAATTGAGGGCGAAACGACTGCCGAACAAACAGACCAAACTGAAGAAAAAGTGACAAAAAAAGCAACTAAAGCTAAAAAAGGGAAACAAGAAGCCGAACCTGAATTAGTCTCTCTCGATTTAGACACGATTGAAATTGAAGAATAAAGTCTATTTTTAGTTGAAAAACAAAAGGAATATTAAACTTTTTTTAAACAAACCACTAATAATTGTTTTAAAAAGTGAAGTTTTTTAGGGAATAGGTCTTTTGACTGATGACAAAATATGTTATAATTGATATCATATAAATAACATGAAATGCGTTAGAAATACCAACATGGAGGTCACTATGATAACAATTTATACAGCGCCATCTTGCACGAGTTGCAAGAAAGCGAAACTATGGTTAGGTCAGCATGATATTTCATATGACGAGAGAAATATTATGTCCTTTCCTTTATCGACAGATGAAGTTAAACATATTTTAGAAAAATGCGATGATGGCATTGAATCTTTGATTTCAAATCGAAATCGATTCGTGAAATCATTAAATGTTGATTTTGAGGAGCTTTCTTTATCGGAAGCTGTCACAATCATTTCTGAAAATCCACAAATTCTACGTCGTCCGATTATCATGGATGATAAACGTCTCCACATTGGTTACAATGAAGAAGAAATTCGCGCATTTTTACCACGTAGCGTCCGTGTTTTAGAAAATGATGGCCTGCGCTTGCGTGATGCCATTTGAGTGCTTGACCTGTTCAAACTGTCCAGACTTTAGGGACAGTTTTTTGTTGTCTGGCAATTTAGGAAAAATAGAGTTTGCTTTATTGGATTAATTAGCTACAATACGAAACCGACTGCTAAATAAATGTTATAATGGAAGCAGTAGCTTCTGTTGTTTGGCGGAATACCTTGTAAAGTAGTATTCACAGGCATCAGAAATAGAAAACGGAGAAGCACTTGATATTTGATACCCATACGCATTTAAATGTAGCGAATTTTGCAGGTCGTGAAGCTGAGGAGATTGAGAAAGCGCGTGAATTTGGTGTGACCAAACTTAATATCGTAGGGTTTGATACGCCAACAATTCAACAGAGTTTGGCTTTGTCAGCAACCTATGATAATTTATATGCAACCATTGGCTGGCACCCGACTGAAGCTGGGTTTTATACATCTGAAATTGAGGCGATGATTGTCCAGCAGTTGGCGAATCCAAAAGTGATCGCGCTTGGCGAGATTGGTTTAGACTATCACTGGATGGCAGATCCGAAAGACGTGCAAGAAACTGTCTTTCGTCGTCAGATTCAGTTGTCTAAAACGCATAATCTACCGTTTGTTGTTCATACCCGTGATGCCATGGCGGACACCTATGCTATCATCAAGTCTGAAGGTGTCGGACCACGTGGTGGTATCATGCACTCTTTTTCAGGCACTTATGCAGAAGCCAAGCAGTTTTTAGACTTGGGGATGATGATTTCTTTCTCAGGTGTCGTGACCTTTAAAAAGGCACTGGAACTCCAAGAGGCAGCGACAAAATTACCACTTGATAAGCTCTTAGTTGAAACCGATGCGCCCTATCTTGCGCCCATGCCCTTCCGGGGTCGTGAAAACACACCCGCCTACACGAAATTTGTCGTCGAAAAAATCGCAGCACTCCGCGGTATATCGGCAGATGAAGTTGCCCAAGCGACTTATGATAATGCCATGAGGATATTTGACCTCCATGACTGATAAACGCAAAATTTCAGAAATTGTTGTCGTCGAGGGCAAGGATGATACCGCCAATCTCAAACGTTATTATGAGGTTGACACTTACGAAACGCAAGGGTCAGCGATTTCAGATGAGGATTTGGAGCGGATTGAGCGCCTGCACGACCTGCGTGGCGTCATCGTCTTTACAGACCCTGACCACAGTGGTGAGCGGATTCGGCGCATCATCATGACCGCCATTCCGACCGTCAAGCACGCCTTTCTCAATCGAGACGAGGCCAAGCCAAAATCGAAAACTAAAGGGCGTTCCCTCGGGGTGGAACATGCGAGTTATGACGATTTAGAGAAGGCCCTAGGGCATTTAACGTCGAATTTTGAGGATGACACTGATTTTGACATCACGCATGGCGACTTGATTCGGTTAGGTTTAATCGGTCATAGGGACAGCCGGCAAAGACGAGAATATCTGGGTCAGACACTCAGAATTGGTTACAGCAATGCGAAGCAGCAGCTCAAACGTTTAGAATTGTTTGGCATCACCCTAGCAGAAGTTGAAAACATAATGGAGAATTATTCATGCACATAGCAGATTACCGCGTCACCAAAGCCATTCTAGACCGTCATGGTTTCTCATTTAAGAAAAGTCTGGGGCAAAATTTCCTGACAGATACCAATATCTTGCAGAAAATCGTCGATACAGCCGAAATTGACCGCCAAGTTAATGTCATCGAAATCGGCCCTGGTATCGGCGCCCTGACAGAATTTATCGCTGAGAATGCGGCAGAAGTCATGGCTTTTGAAATCGACGACCGTTTGATTCCGATTTTGGCAGACACCTTGCGTGATTTTGACAATGTCACCGTGATTAATGAGGATGTCCTCAAAGCAGATTTACAGACGCACATTCGCAACTTCAAAAATCCAGAGTTGCCCATCAAAGTCGTGGCGAACCTGCCTTACTACATCACAACCCCGATTTTGATGCACTTGATTGAGAGTAAAATTCCTTTCACGGAGTTCGTTGTCATGATGCAAAAAGAAGTCGCCGACCGCATCTCAGCTGAGCCTAATACCAAAGCCTACGGTAGCCTTTCCATCGCCGTCCAGTACTACATGACCGCCCAAGTCGCCTTTATCGTGCCCAAAACAGTTTTTGTGCCAGCGCCTAATGTCGACTCCGCCATTCTCAAGATGACCCGGCGCGATGCGCCAATGGTTGCGGTTTCAGACGAGGACTTCTTTTTCAAAGTCGCAAAACTTGCCTTTCTTCACAGACGAAAAACGCTTTGGAACAATCTCCAGTCAGCCTTTGGTAAGACGGAAGAAGTTCGTCAGCAACTCACACAAGCCTTGGAAGTCTCAGGCATTTCCCCACAAATTCGAGGGGAAGCCCTCTCAATCCCAGAATTTGCCAAGTTAGCAGAAGCACTATTACCTTTAAAAAAATAGTCTGACACATTAGTGTAGATACTCATAAGGAACTGTAAGCAAACTACGAAAGGAAAGGTGGTATCATCCACTTTCCTTTTTGATTGTCCTGATAGACTTTGTGGCGCTTTTTTGTTTTCATTCCGAACAAAAGCACCATAAGTCTATTTTTTTATTCATATCATGCGCTTCTATTTTAGATAATCTTTGTTTTGAATTGGTTGCAGTTTAGTTGTTAGTTTTTTCTTGTTTTGACAACCAAAGAAGCAATTTTTAAATAATGTCCTTTGATAGTTTCATTTTATAGTCTTTTGAATACCTATTCTAAAATCTTGTGAGCATAGGTAGAAATATTTGTAAAATTTTGACAAATAACATAAAATGATAATAACATTTAGAAAGATAATGAGGTTTAATATGTCGGAAGAAATGAGCTTATTACCACTTGGAACAACTGTTAGCGTAAAAGAAAATGATAGCGTTTACATCATCATATCAAGAGGTTTTCAAAAACAAAAGGATGGTACGTTTTTAGCGGAGTATAGAGGGGTTCTCCACCCATTCGGAAAAACTGCAACTCACGAACCCATTATTATAGCTGAAAATTAAATAACAGAACTTCATCATTTTGGTTATGAAGATGAAAAAGATGAAATTTTTGCCAAGCAACAACTTGAAAAGGCGAGCAATCCATCACAGGAAATTGGAAATCAGGTCACTTCATCAAGTCTTAACCCTATTTCTCAAACAATTCAAGACGATGAAATGGAACCTGAATATCTTAAAGCCCCATTTTATAAACTTAGAAATGGGAAATAATCAATAAATATAGTAAGTATTGATTTCAAATAGGAAGAGGAAAAAATGACATTAATAGCGTTAATTGTTATGATTTTGGTAATAGGAAGTCCAATAGTATTTATGAGTTTTATAAGTTTAGAGTTACGTGCACGGCTTTCAACCAAAGAATATCTAGTCATTATATTTATTCTTTTCCTGTTAATTATAAATCTTATAGGAGCTTTTTATTACTATGACAATCTTTATAATGATACGGGAGGAGACTTCCAAGGGATTACTATATGGTTAGATGTACTTTTAATTATTTCTTTTATAATCTCACAAATTGTAGTTATCTCAAAAAATTCAAAGGATAAAGAAGATGTACAACAACTAGATTTTAAAAAAGTATTTATTTTTTCAATCGCTTTTTTATCATTGATAACATTTGCCAATGTTAGGGGTATTCAAGAACATCAAAAAAGTGAAATGTGGGGAATTATTTACCATGAGAAAGAAATTGTCAAGATGGTTACTGACAAATATCCTGATATTAAGAAACTAGAATTTGAAAAATTAAAGTATGTTCCAACAAACCCTTTTATGTCTGAGCCTAAAATCTCACTAATTGTTACTTTTACAGATAATACAATAAAAAAAATAAAATTTAATCCTAAAAATTTTGAGTATACTGATGATGTGGAAGAACTTTTAAAACATAATATTAACACAAATATTACAAAAGATATTGAAGTTAGATACTCAGATGAAAAGGTTAAAAAAGTGAAAATTAAATGAGTAAGCGAAGGAAGATAATTATAAGGATTGTCATTGGTTTATTGGTAGTTGTTGGAATTGTAGGAGGAAAAATGTATATGGCTAAACAAACGCATAATCAAAGAATAGCTGAAATGGCGAATAAATTGAGATACGAGGGGTTTGAAACAGAAATTGCGAAAAAATTAAAGGAAGAATTTCCTGATATTAAAGAAATCAGATTTGATGATACTGCAAAAAATAGGAAAATGGGATTTTATTGGTCAACATTTCAGATTATTGCAGATTGGACAGAAAATCAGCCTGAAAGTGAGAGACATTCAGTGATAAATTATAATAATATTCAAGATATACAAACGCATGTATATTCGATGATTTTGTCAAAATCTATGTATAAATATCAGGGGACAGGTAAAACAGTGACACCAGTATTAGTTACATATTCAACTGGTAAAAATAAGGAGGTTTAAAATGGCGACAGAACAAGAGCTTGTAGATTTGAACGGTATAGTTTATGGCGTTGACCATAATTATAAGGAATAGGAAAAATTGAATGAGTAAACGGAAGAAAATAATTATAAGGATTGTCATTGGTTTATTGGTAGTTGTCGGAATTATAGGAGGAAAAATGTATATGGCTAAACAAACGCATAATCAAAGAGTAGCTGAAATGGCGAATAAATTGAGATACGAGGGATTTGAAACAGAGATTGCGAAAAAATTAAAGGAAGAATTTCCTGATATTAAAGAAATCAGGTTTGAGGGTACAAGCAAAAATAGTAAAACTGGAAGTTACTGGTCCACATTCTATATTATAGCCGACTGGACTAAAGGACAACCAGAATCAGAATATTATTCAGATTTTACTGGGTACGGCTCTATTCAAGATATTCAAACTAGTGGTTATTCAATGGGTATAACAAAATTGATGGATAAATATGATGAAACGGGAAAGACGTTAAATTCAGTATTAGTCACGTATTCAACTGGAAAGAAAAAGGAAATTTAACATGGTAACAGATAAACAACTTAAAGAATTAAATGAACTGGTATACGGAGTTGACCATAATTATATAGAAAAAGGGAAACCTTTTGTAGATGTTGATGAAGGTTTTGAGAGAAAGATTGGAAATCAAAAATTTCAAGTTATTTCAACCTCCAACAATGATAAATCAGGAACTATCATTCTTCACGAGCCACAGCCTAATGGTGGTTATAAAGATGTTCCTTATACTGTAAAACCGAATGATGGCTTTTCAGGGATGGCAGTTGCCCCAATCAATAATGGTGTGGTTGATTATGGTAATGTGACAGTAATCGCTGCTGCCACAAACCCAACCTCTCCAAATGATTTAGGTGGTGCAGCTGCAGCTGTTCCAGGGTTATCTTTACAATATGATACCGCTGAACAATATCTATTAAAGCTAATGAAAGAACACCCTGACTGGCAGATTAACCAATTATCAGGTTATTCTCAAAGTGCTTATATGTTGAAAATAGGTGCTAAATATCACATTCCCACAACCGTTTTTCACGGTTGGTTTAACTATAATACTTTATCCAAGGAAGAACGGGATTATATGAACGCTCATATGGCGCAATATATTAACTATCGAGCGCATGAGGAGGAAGTCGGTGGTAAGCTCGTCGTCAGTCATGATGCTAAGAATACCGCTGGTTCTGTTTATTATATAGGTAACGCTAATAGTCATTTATTGACTTCTTTCAAATTTGATAAAGACGGCAACATCAAATTTAATATTGAGGATTCAAAAGGCGAGGATAAAATATCTAATTTACAAGGTAGTATCGCAAAAAGTTCAGGAGGGAAGAAGATTGCTTTACGGACTGAACTTATTGCCACAATTTCAGAGCACGCCAAAGACCTTGCCCAAGGCTATGAATCTGCCATAAAGGCCGAACTTGAGAAAGCTGAACTTGAGATTAAAACGATTGTTCAAGAAATCAATCAAGGTGCTTATGAGATTCAAAATTATTTGCAAGGTTGGGAAGTTGATAAGTTGATTCAAAATTATCAAGAATCTGATTTCTGGGATGATGGTCTTGAATCATCAATCAAACAAGAGGTTAAAAAATATAAAAATAGTCTCTATGACTTCTCAGATACGCTAACAGTAGTTTCAAGAAGAATAGCTGATTACGATAGTCAAGAAGGTGCTAGATTGTTTAAACAAGATATTACAGCTCGTGGAAAGGTAAGATAAGATGTATTCAGATGTTGAAGAGGCTTATATAGAATTACAAAAAGAAATGGAACGCCAAGCTATTCAAATGTTGTTGCAAGTCAAAACGCAACAAGTCCAAGAAATTAAACAGACTTTACAGAAAGAACTTGATGCGTTTGAAGAATCTATGTATCAGACAAGTCAAAGTGATTTACCTGCTGACTTGAAAGGGGCTTTGACAGGCAAAGCTTCAGAGGCTGCTAAGGAATTTTTGAAAAATATTAAGAAGTTAGAACTTACTTCGCCAGTAAAAGGATGTTAAAATTATGGAAGATAAACGTAGACAACGTGCGCTACTTGAAGAAAATTATGATGATGATAAACGAAAACTCAATCGTCAAAAAGAAGCCATTTTCGAAAAAGAAAATGAATTTAAACGAGAACGTTCTCGTTTAATGGAAAGAGTATATTCAATTATTCCTCAAAGTGCCCATGAATTACATATTTTAGACAATAGATTATATAAACTTCATGACGAGTTTTTAACAGAAACTAAAAGAGCTCATAGAAAACTTGAAGACGAAGAACGAGAATTAAATTCAAATTTCAATACAGCTTTAAATAATTTAATATAGGCATAGTAAAAGCAGAGCCTGAAACTCTGCTTTTTGTGTGTTTACAATTTACCGTTTAGCTGTTTTGGTTAAAGTTCTTTATTGAACCTTGGCAAATGGGTCAAACTATTTTTTTCATGGCGACATGCTGGATACCAGCGTCTAAAAACATCTCACCAAATGGCTCAAAGCCTAATTTTTCATAGAAAGGAATGGCTTGCATTTGGGCATGAAGCTCGACGAGCTTAAAATGCTGTTCCTGCAAAAAGTCTAGGACATGCACCATCAGATCATGAGCATATCCCTGACCTCTGTAAGGTTTGAGCGTCGCGACACGCTGGATTAAAGCCTGCTCACCATTTGCCGAAGGCAGGAGGCGCAAGGTTGAAACGGCGGTTTCGTTAGGGTCGTCGAGCAGCAAAACAAAGTGGATAGCGTAGGCCTCGTCTTTGTCGATTTCGAGGGAGAGCGGGACTTGCTGTTCCTTGACAAAGACGGTGTTGCGGATTTTGAGTGATTGGACGTAAACGTCGGATAAAGTGTCGCGGGTTTGCTTGATTTTCATGGGGCTCCTACTTATCTTGATATGACTTATTTCCTATGCTATTTGTGTCTTAATTTTTCTACTGCTTTATTGTATCATAAAGGCTAACTGAGTAGTTTGTTTTAATTTTGCATAAAAATTTCATATCATTAATTATATAACACAGACGAAGTTGAAAGCGTTTACATAGAAGAGGGTTAATGGTATAATATTTATAGATAAGGAGGTAGTGAGATGATACGGTTGAAAAAATTGTCTTTTTATAACTTTTTCCCTTTGTTTTCTATTGTCAGTCTATTCTTTATTAGATTTATAGAGCTAGACTATCCTACTAGAGAGGCGCAAATGTTCAGATGGTATTTATATTTTAATATGCTGTTTCCATCTTTCTATTTGTTTCTTGTAGCCTATCTAGTTCCTTTATTTATTTCATTAAAATGCGCCAAAAATGTTACTCGTATATTAAAGTTGTGCTGTTTTTTGCTTATCGTTGCTTATATTGTTGTTAGTTTATCTTTTTTCCTGATAAAAAAAGATCCTGATTTATTGCCACAAAAAATAGATATTATGATAGGGGTTTTAGGGGGAGTACTCTTGGGTGTCGCATCTACAAGTTCAGATGAATTAAGTTAGAAAAGAGGAATGTTATGAAAAAGGTCATAATGCTACTGCTTTCTTTGGTTTTGATAACAACTTTTACGATAAATATTCACGCTGAAGAAGCAACTAATTCTAAAAATACAATCTCACCACCAAAGTATTCAGTACAGATTACAAATACTGAAACTGGTGAGCAGAAACAAATCTTTGTAAATAAAAATGATGTTAAAGTTACCAAAAATGAAGTAACGCCAATTGAGGGAATGATTCAAGGTTACTCTGCATCTATTTATAATAATGATAAAGTTTACACTGAATATCTAGAAATTGAACTAGGAAAAGAGCTTGCCGAATCATTTGGCTTAAAAGTAACAAATGAGAGTGGTTCAGCTACAAAAGATAGTGATGTTAGAGTTACTGCAGGTTTGACATATTCGACTAATGCTAGTAATAATACAGTGAAAATCCATAATGCTTTTGGTTCAACTGTGAATAAAGGATACTATTACGTCCAAAAGAGAGCGTTTTATTGGCGTAATCCTGGGAGTGGGAATTTTTCTCATTTACTACCTTCTTCAGCATCATGGAACTATTCGGTAAGTGACTCGTGGGGGACATACAGTAGCTCTCTTCAACCTTATGCTATAACGGAGGCAACGGTCAGAGTATCAGGGATGGACGGAGAAAGAGTGATAAGTGTCACTTATTATTTATCAGCTTAACAAATTATGAGTTATCCCCTAAAATGTTTATTAATAATACACTCCCACATCTTTCTCAAGAAGTGGGAGTTTTTATATTTAGACTATAAAGAAAGTCAGTTATATCAATAGAAATGGTATAATGAGTTATTCAGTAAAAAATAGAAATACAAGGTGGACGCATGTTTAAAAGCTCGAAATTATTTTTTTGGACGATAGAGATACTAGCCGTTGTGGCTTTGATTTGGCTGATGACGCATATCAGTTTTGTCTTCAAGCCAATCACAACCTTGTTTTCAATGGTTTTCCTGCCCTTTATCATCGCGGGTTTCTTTTACTATGTCTGTAATCCACTTGTCTCATTTTTAGAGAGGAAATTCAAGCTCAAACGGATTTGGGGCATCGTACTCGTTTTCATCATCATCATCGGTGGTTTCGTCTTTACTGTGATGTCGCTGGTGCCAAGTATTATCACCCAATTGTCCGACTTGATTAATGCCTCGGGTAATATCTACCCTGAGTTGCAAAAATGGTTGGAGAAATTATCTGAGAACCCTGCTTTTAGCGAGATTGACTTCAAGGCCCTGCTTAATAAAGCCAATATCAGCTATATGGACATTCTGCAAAACCTCCTATCTGGCGTGACCCTCAGCGTGTCAAATGTCGTCGCAGTTGTCTCAAAAATTTTCATGGTCTTGGCTTTAGTGCCTGTCTTACTTTTCTACATGTTGAAAGACGGCAAGGATATGCTGCCGTTTTTGAAAAAAACAGTTTTAAAATCAGACCGACTGAATATCGTCGGGCTTTTAGATGATATGAATGGTACGATTTCTAAATTTATCAGTGGTGCAGCCATTGATTGTTTGTTTATTTTTGTGACGGTCTTTATCTCCTATATGATTATCGGCATCCCCTACGCTTTCTTGTTTGCAGCTTTTGCGGCAGTAACGAACCTCATTCCTTACATCGGCCCTTATATCGGTGTCATACCTGTTGTGCTGACAGTCGCTTTCACGCATCCCATCCAAGCGTTGATTGCTGTCTTGGTCGTGCTGACCTTGCAACAAATTGACGGGAGCATCATCTATCCGAAAGTCGTGGGTTCAGCCGTTGAAGTCCATCCTGTGACCATTATGGTACTCATGCTAGTGGTCGGCAGTCTCTATGGCCTTGTCGGCATGTTAATCGCGGTGCCATTTTATTCACTGGTCAAAGAAATCGTCAAATTTTCATGGCGGCTTTGGGAAAATCATAAAGCGGTGCGACTTGGTACGATTGAAAACAAGAAGTATGATATAATAGAGAAATAATGTCTTAACTTGCGATTTGCAAGTATTAGTGGCATTAGATACCGATACTAAAACTACATTGGAGGAACACAACTCATGCACCCTGACCCCGAAAGTCAGTCCTTAATATTTCAAATTGGTTTATTGGTCGTTTTGACCATCCTGAATGCCCTCTTTGCAGGTGCCGAAATGGCGCTAGTATCGACGAGCCGTGCGCGTGTCGAGCAAAGAGCAGAAGAAGGCGATAAGAAGTATCAACAATTGCTTGGTATTTTAAACCAACCAAGTAACTTTCTGTCAACGATTCAAATCGGGATTACCCTGATTAATATCTTGTCAGGGGCAAGTCTAGCTGATACTTTGGCGTCAAAACTTGCACCTGTTCTGGGCGGAACGGCGACAGCTAAGAACTTGGCGACAATCATCATTCTTGCCATTTTGACCTATGTATCGATTGTTTTTGGTGAGTTATATCCCAAACGTATCGCGCAAAATCTTAAAGAAACATATGCCTTAGCGGCGGTGACCCCCCTGAAAATTTTGGGAACCATCATGAGTCCTTTTGTTTGGTTACTCGCCACATCGACGAATATTCTCAGTAAATTGACACCGATGACTTTTGATGATGATTCTGAGAACATGACGCGTGATGAGATTGAATACATCCTAAATGCGGATAGTAGTGTCTTGGATGAAAATGAGCGTGAGATGTTGGCAGGCGTTTTCAGTTTGGATGAGCTGATGGCGCGTGAGATTATGGTGCCAAGAACGGATGCTTTCATGATTGATATCAACGAAGACATTCATGATAATATTGCAGATGTTCTCTCGCAAAACTACAGTAGAATTCCTGTTTATATCGATGATAAAGATAAGGTCGTTGGTGTTCTACACACTAAAACGTTACTGAAAAGCGCTTATGAAAAAGGATTTGACAACTTAGATTTACAGTCGATTTTACAGGAACCCCTCTTTGTGCCTGAGACGATTTTTGTCGATGACCTCTTGCGTGAACTTAAGAAAACGCAAAATCAAATGGCGATTTTGCTTAATGAATATGGTGGTGTTGAGGGGATTGTGACCCTTGAAGATCTCTTAGAGGAAATCGTTGGCGAAATTGAAGATGAGTCTGACGTTGCCGAGAAAGACATTTTCAAAATTAATGAGCATATCTTTATCGTTAAAGGTGGCTTGACGCTGAATGACTTCAACGAGTATTTCGATACCTACCTAGAATCAGATGATGTTGATACCATTGCCGGCTATTTCATGGCGGGGATTGGTGCTATTCCAGGCGAAAAAGAACAGATTGACTATGATGTTGTGACCGAGAAAGACAACTTGACTTTAACCAGTCTTGAAGTTGAGGGCACACGACTTGTCAAATTACGGGTCACTTTCCATGATCAAAAAGTTATTGAGACTGATGAGAAGGATAGTGAAGAGAAATAAGAACAGGGTGGGCGTCTGGGCAGACGCTCATTTTTTTATGTTTTAACATAATCGGAAGTGGCAAGATAGTATAACGATACGTGTATTATACTGATTATAACAAGTTGAGAAAAGGGAAATTTAATGCAGGAATTAAGTTACATGACGATTATTTTAGGCGCCAGTCTCATTGCCACGGTTATCTCTAGGCGGATTGGCGTTCCGGTCGTCGTCGGTCAGATTTTGATAGGCATTATTTTGACGCCCAGTATGTTGGGTGTTATCCATGGCACACATACCTTAGAAATTTTGGCAGAAATCGGCGTCATTTTATTGATGTTTTTGGCTGGGCTTGAAAGTGATTTTAGCTTGTTAAAAAAGCATCTGAAACCGAGTCTATTGATTGCGATTTTCAGTGTGCTAGTCCCGCTGTTTGTTTATGCTGGCATGACGACTTATATCGGCTATCAATTACCAGTAGCTATTTTTTATGGTCTTGTCTTTTCAGCAACCAGCGTGTCGATTACGGTTGAAGTTTTACAGGAGTATGGTAAGCTATCTTCTCGAGCAGGGGCAGTCATTTTAGGTGCAGCTGTTGTTGATGATATTTTGGCTGTGTTAGTCCTAAGTTTTTTTATGAGTTCGCAAGAAACTGGCGGAAATATTGGTTTGAAAATCGTCATGCAAGTTATCTTCTTAATCTTTCTCTACCTTGCCTTCAAATGGTTGGTCACTTTCATCTTCCGTTTTGTTAGCAAACTCAATATTTATGGGAAATATACGACTGTTAGTCTTTTGATTTGTTTTATTTTTTCACTTCTCGCTGATTCAGTGGGGATGAGTGCAGTGATTGGCGCATTTTTTGCAGGTTTGTCGATTGGTCAAACGGACATGGCTGAAAAAATTGAGGCTTCTATTACTAAGATTTCCTATGTCTTTTTCATTCCAATTTTCTTTGTGACAATCGCCCTGCCCATTAATTTTTCGAGCGTCTTTGAAAAGCCATTATTTTTAATTGTTTTAATCTCTCTGGCTGTTTTATCAAAATTTATCCCAAGTTACCTCGTTTCTCGCGGTTTCAAATTCTCTCAACAAGAAAGTCTATTGATTGGTAGTGGTATGGTTAGCCGTGGGGAAATGGCTTTAATTGTGGCTCAGATAGGTCTTTCAAGCAAGTTGATTGGCACAAGTGTTTATAGTGAGCTTGTTGTTGTGATTATTTTCTCGACGCTAATTGCACCATTTTTGATAAAAATGACGTTAGATAAAAGGTAATTTAGGCAGTAATTAAAGTTGGAAAACTCAAAAATAGTCTAGCAACTCAAATCTGAGCTGCTAGACTATTTTTGTTTGTATTGTGATGCGGAGAAAGGGATTTGAACCCTCACACCCGTACGGATACATGCACCTGAAGCATGCGCGTCTGCCATTCCGCCACCTCCGCTCGACTATTTTATTATATCAAAAAAATAGAAAAAATGTCGGAAAAACATAGGATATCATTTTCTATTTCCACAATGTGATAAGTTTTGGAAGTTTTTGGCAGAAAATGCTTGACAATGATTTGTTTTGCTTGTATAATGAACCTGTAAACGATTCCATATCATGCCAATAGAGTTGTTGTACTGAAATGCTAGGAGAATGGCTATGCTAAAAAATGCGAGAAAACAAAAAATTTTAGACCTTGTGACTCAAAAAGGTTATGTGACTTTGGAGCTGTTGGCACAAGCATTGGACACAAGTGAATCAACGGTCAGACGTGATTTGACAGAGTTGGATGCTAGCCAGCAACTCAAACGTGTTCATGGTGGTGCGGAAAGTTTGTTCAATCTACGCTATGAAGAAGGTGTGGCTGAAAAATCTGTCAAAAACGTGCAAGCCAAACAAATGATTGCCCAACGTGCAGTCAGCCACCTCGACAATGATGATGTTATTTTCATGGATGCCGGTACGACTGTCGCTATGATGACAGACTATCTCGCGGAGGCAGATAACCTCACCGTGGTCACAAATTCGGTACACACCGCATCGAACTTGATTGATAAAAAGATTAAGACGATTATCATCGGTGGTGCAGTTAAGCCAACGACAGAAGCTGTTACAGGTAATTTCGCCGTTCAGCAGTTGGTGACTTTTAACTTTAACAAGGCCTTCATCGGGGCGAATGGCGTTTCACGTGATGGTGGGATCACAACGGCAGATGAAGAAGAAGCAATGATTAAGCGTTTAGTTTTACAGCAAGCCAAAGAGAAATATATCTTAGCTGACAGCTCGAAACTCGGTCAAATCTATTTTGCAAAAATCGCAGAATTTGATGATAAGATTAACATGATTACGGAGGAAATTCATGATATACACAGTAACACTTAACCCCTCTATCGACTTTTTGGTGCGACTGCCGGAATTCAAGGTTGGTGAAGTGAATCGCATGACTAGCGACGATAAATTCCCAGGTGGTAAAGGCATCAATGTCTCCCGCATCTTAGCTCGCCTTGGCTCACACTCGACTGCTCTCGGGTTTCTTGGTGGTTTCACTGGTGCTTTTATCAAAGAAAAATTAGAAGCAGAAGCAATTCAAACAGATTTTGTCAAGATTGCATCAGACACGCGGATCAATGTCAAAATTAAATCAAGTATCGAAAGCGAGATCAATGGTGCAGGGCCGACAATCTCAGCAGCAGAACAGGATAGTTTCTTTGCTAAACTCGATGTTTTGACCGCTGAAGATATCGTTGTTCTAGCCGGTTCAGCACCTGCAAGTCTAGGGCAAGATTTCTACCTGGAGGTCATTAACAAAATCAAAGCGCAAGGGGCTGAGTTTGTCATTGACATTGAAGGGGATGTCTTGGTTAAATCTTTGGCAAACCGCCCCTTGGTTGTCAAACCTAATAACCATGAGCTAGGTGCTATCTACGGTGTCGAGTTCGACGGTGTAGATGATTTAATCCCATACGGGCATAAGCTTTTGGCTGATGGCGCCCAATACGCCATGATTTCGATGGCTGGCGACGGTGCGCTGTTATTTGCAGATGGTAAAACTTACTTTGCCAAGGCGATTAAAGGCACGGTTAAAAATTCTGTTGGCGCAGGCGACTCGATGATTGCTGGGTTTGTTGGAGAATTTGCCAAGTCACATGATGCGGTCAAAGCGTTCCGTCAAGGCGTTGCCTGTGGCACGGCGACAGCTTTCTCAGATGACTTGGCAGCAGCAGATTTTATCCAAGCAATCGCTGAGCAAGTGGTTATTGAAGAACTTTAATTCAGTTTATTTTATATTTAGAAAGGTTTTCTTATGAAAATTCAGGACTTATTGCAAAAAAATGCGATGATCTTATCGCTCAAGGCAACCAATAAAGCAGACGCCATTTCAGAAATGGTCCAAAAACTCGTTGACACAGGCTATGTCACTGACTTTGAAACGTTTAAATCCGGTATCTTGGCGCGTGAAGCATTGACGACGACTGGTCTTGGCGAGGGTATCGCCATGCCGCATAGCAAAAATGCGGCAGTTAAAGAAGCCGTCGTGTTATTTGCTAAGAAAGATGGTGGATTAGACTATGAATCATTAGATGGTCAACCGACTGATTTATTCTTTATGATTGCAGCACCGGATGGGGCGAACGACACGCATTTAGCGGCGCTTGCGGAGTTGTCTAAATATCTGATGAAAGATAGCTTTGCCGATTTGCTCCGCGCGACAACAACGCCTGAGCAAGTCTTGGCAACATTCGACGAAGCTGAAGCAGCAACAGTCGAAGCAGCGGTTACAGCGATTAACACTGGTGAAGATTTCGTCGTTGCGGTCACAGCTTGTACGACAGGGATTGCCCACACTTACATGGCTGAAGAAGCCCTTAAAAAACAAGCCAAAGTGCTTGGTGTGGCGATTAAGGTCGAAACAAATGGCGCGTCTGGTGTCGGTAACAAATTGACAGCAGACGATATCAAACAAGCCAAAGGTGTGATTATCGCAGCGGATAAGGCTGTCGAAATGGACCGTTTTGATGGCAAACCCTTGATTTTGAAACCCGTTGCGGCGGGCATTCGTGAACCAGAAAACTTGATTAAAGAAGCGCTTTCAGGCAACCTACCAACTTATAAAGCAACAGGTCAAGCCCAAGAAAACGCGACTGAGGAAAAACTCAGCATCGGGAAAGCTTTCTACAAACACTTGATGAGTGGGGTGTCAAGCATGCTCCCATTCGTTATCGGTGGCGGGATTGCGATCGCCATCGCCTTCCTCATCGACAACGCCATGGGTGTGCCCAAAGATCAGCTCAGCAACCTCGGTAGTTACCATGAGTTAGCGGCGATCTTCAAGCAACTCGGTGGCGCAGCTTTCGGCTTCATGCTCCCTATCCTCGCCGGTTATATCGCCTACTCCATCGCTGAAAAACCAGGTTTGGTGGCAGGTTTCGTTGCAGGTGCGATTGCGTCAAATGGTCTTGCCTTCGGTAAAGTCCCATTTGCCAGTGGTGGTGAGCAGACCTTAGCTCTGTCTGGTGTACCGTCTGGTTTTCTAGGCGCGCTTGTCGGCGGTTTTCTTGCCGGTGGTGTCATCATCGTTCTTAAAAAAGGCTTCGCCAATGTCCCACGGTCATTGAGTGGTATTGTTTCCATCTTAGTTTACCCAGTTTTGGGTGTGTTAATCACTGGTTTTCTCATGCTCTTTGTCAATATTCCAATGGCAGCTATCAACAGCGGTCTAACTGGCTTCTTGAACAGCTTATCAGGTGCCAATGCCATCTTGCTTGGTGCACTACTTGGTGGTATGATGGCTATTGATATGGGTGGTCCATTTAACAAAACAGCTTATGTTTTCGGGACAGGCACACTTGCAGCGACTGTCGCATCTGGTGGCTCAGTCGTCATGGCAGCAGTGATGGCAGGTGGGATGGTGCCACCACTCGCAGTCTTTGTGGCAACACTTCTATTTAAAGACAAATTTACCAAAGAAGAACAAAACTCAGGTTTGACAAATATCGTCATGGGACTCTCCTTCATCACCGAAGGGGCGATTCCATTCGGTGCCGCTGACCCCGCTCGTGCGATTCCATCATTTATCCTCGGTTCTGCTGTCACAGGTGGTCTCGTTGGCGCGCTCGGTATCAAACTCATGGCGCCACACGGTGGTATCTTCGTGATTGCCTTGACAAGCAATCCTGTGATGTATCTAGTAGCAGTTGCTATTGGTGCAGTGATTTCAGGTCTTGTCTTTGGTGCCTTGCGTAAAGCGAAATAAGTTTCAAACTCATCTAAGTTTTTATCACGAAAAGAACGTCTGTTGTAGGCGTTCTTTTTGTTTAAAATTTAAAATGCCCAAACATAAGAAATGATTAGATTTTAATTAACGAATGAATTGTTTTTAAATGAATAATATGGTAAAATTTAAACATAGAATAAGTTTATTTATATAAATTGATAACTAAACTATATAATAAAAAAAGTTATATAAGATGCGCTAGAAGGAGAAAAAACACATGCTAATTTCAAACAACAAAACAAATGTTTTTTCTCCTATGCTTTCAGTTATCACTAGATCGCTGTTGGCGTTTATTTGTGATGCGCAAGCGGAACAAATAAATGTCAACAGTCAACAGTCAACAGTGAAAATGTAGCTGTTGTTCTTTCAGCTACGCTGAATCATTTTGATTCGTCTTAAAAACAATTCAAAATTATATAGAAAGAGTGACGATTATGTCTTATAAAAACAGGTCTAAAATTAGACAAAAATTAGTCTCTATCTTCCTTGGTTTAAGCTTGGTGTTTAATGTCTTTGCGCCATTAACAGCAGTTTTTGCAGAAGATATTGCACCTCCGACAGTCCCAGTGAGTAGCTGGCACCTCTTGAATTCAAAAAATGAAGTGGTTTCTGAAGAAAATCCTGTCAAAGTCGAGGAAGCTTATGCGCTACAAGCAGAAGTTCATTTACAGGCTTTAGAAGGGTTAAAACTCACAGCAGGTGATTTGTATCAACTTGCTCTGCCTGAAAATTCTGAGATAGGTACTTGGTCAGGTCAACAAGAAACACCAAAAGACTTAGTGAACAAGCTCGGTAAAGTTGTCGGAAGTTTCACGATTCAAAATCAAGTCATTTTGTTGAGTTTAAATGAAACAGTGACTGGTCTTGATGAAGTTGATGTCGTCATTCAAACTGATGCCGTTTTAACAACGGATGTTGAAAAAAATCTGACCCAGGCGGTTCAAGTAGGCGATAGTTCACAAAATATTGCTTTTATTGCGGCGACGTCGTACCCAGAACCAACGCCAGAACTTAAACCAGCAACCAAAGCCAAACTAATGCCTCGGGCATTATCAATTGATTATTCGAGTCAAGTCGTCGTTAACGATTGGGAAATTTTAGATAGTTCAGGTATTCCTCTTTCTATAACGAACCAAGGGACAAGAGGTCAAGTCTATCAGCTGAAATTTAACTGGACCTTAACACCATTAAGTGGTACTTTGAACGAAGGGGACACATTTTCGTTTAATCGTCCCGTTAGTACACCGGGTGGTAATTGGGGTGCTACGAATTATGCTTGGACGAACTTTACCGATTCTTTAGGGACAGTTTTAGGTCAATGGCGAATTCAAAGTAATAAAATCGAAGTAGTCATAGGTGTTAACGTGACAGGACAACAGAGTATTTCTGCTGAATTCATCTCTGGTGCGAATGCCTTTTCAGCAGCTTGTGCCCCCCAAGGTGGTGACACGATTGTGTCCTTTGGTGGGATAGATAAAGTAATTAATTTCAAGAATAGTTCATCGTTATCAGCTTTAGGTGCCAGTGATGGAAAATACTTGAGGTCAACTTCAAATACGACGGCAACCTGGAATTTTAGTATTGGTAATAAAGAGTTAAGGCGATTAGGGGAAAGCTTTGGTACGGCATATGATATTCAAAGCAGTGTTTATATTGAAGATGTTCTCAATGGAATTCCGACTGAGTTTTCATTAGAGAATAGGGTATATCTTCCAACTGATTTGTCTACAGGTGTTCTATCTGGTGCAGCTGGTGCTCTTCATACGATACCTACGACTAAAATAACTCAGAACTCAGGGGAATCTTACGCGGATTTTAAGAATAGGTTAGGTGTTTATCAATACGGTTTTTATAAAGATGCTTTTGACCAATACACTTTAGTAGTTTATCTAGGGGATATGGGAAGTGATGGTATAAGATATTCTGATTTGGATGCCAATTTCTTGAACACAGCAGTTAACAATGCGATTAACAATGGCTCTTATCTTGAGTCAGACCGCGATACGTTGAAAGATTTCATGACGAAGACCTATGGTAATGAAAATGTCATTGGAGGGAAAGTAGCTTTCTATATGGGGTTTGTTACTGAAACCTATCCCCAAGTTGCTACAACTACAACCATCAAAAACACCGCTAAAATCACCAAGAGTGGTATTTCAAAGGATTATTCAGCTACTGGGCAACTTCAAGTTCCGTCAGGTTCAGGAGAGACTATTTCTTCAGGTTCAGTGGGTGTTTATCTAGCTGATACCGACACCAATTTACCACTTGCTGGCACCTTTAAACTCCAAAAACAAGACGGTGCTAATTGGGTAGATTATAATGGCAATGGCAGTGGTCCATGGACAACTGATGCTGCTAATTATGGTTTTGTTAATGCGGGTTCAGTGGGCGACGGTACTTACCGCTTCGTCCAAATTGCTGCCCCAAGTACTGAATATGACTTAGAACATTCACCAGGCTATGTTGCTGGTGTTGGGGTTTTATCGGCTCCATTTACTATTACCTCTGAAGATACAGCAGGCAAGACGGTGAATGTCCAGAACACCAAATATAAATTCAATGTCATCTATGCCCCAGGCACACAAGGCGATTTCACGGCTAACACGCACACTAGCCGTGTTATTAACAGTATGACACCAGCTTTCTCTGGCGCTATGGGTACGGATGGCATGACACCAAAAGGTAAAACGGGCTATACTTTCACAGGTTGGGATCCAGTTGTTACCGATTATGTCACTGAGACTGTGACTTATACTGCTCAGTGGGCACCAATCGTTTATGCCATTAACTATGAACCAGACGGTGGTGCAAATCCTATAAGTAATCCAATAAACTATACGTACGGCGTCGGTGTGACCAGCTTTGCGCCTGCGACAGGTAAAATAGGCTATACCTTTGCAGGTTGGTACGATGTGCCAACAGGTGGAAATCCAGTCACAGAAATCTCAAAAACAGCGACAGGCAATAAAACGCTCTACGCGCGTTGGACAGCTAACAAGTATGACATCATCTACCATTTAGCTGGAGGCGACAATGCCAATGCTAACCCTGAAAACTATACTTACGATGTCGGTGTAGCAAGCTTTGAAGCTGCGACGAAGACAGGATACCACTTCCTTGGCTGGTATGATGCCGCTGAAGGTGGTAATCTGATTACTAATATCCCATCAACAGCGACAGGCACGAAATACCTTTATGCCCATTGGAATTACACCATCACCTATGAACTAGATGGTGGTGTAAATGGGACGAACCCAACCCATTATGAGTTTGGTACAGGTGTCACAAGCTTTGAAAATGCGACGAAGACAGGTCATACTTTCTTAGGTTGGTATGATAAAGCAAGTGGTGGCAACAAAGTCGCAAGTATTTCAGCGACTGAAAAAGAGGATAAAATCCTCTATGCCCACTGGCGTGTTGATGATTATGCGATTAACTATGAGTTAGATGGCGGTGAAAACGATCCTGCAAATCCAGATCAGTACACTTACGGTATTGGTGTCTCTAACCTTGAACCAGCAATGAAAGACGGCTATATCTTCCTCGGCTGGTTTGATGAAAATGACCAAGAAGTGACGGCTATTTCCGATACAGCGATGGGCACCCAAACGTTGTATGCACATTTCAAAGGAGACCAAGCACGCATTGAAGCGCATTCGATTGAGCGGACGATCAAAGCCAACACGACTTACACTTGGAATCACACCCATCATGCGCCAGTGCTTTATGATGAAGATGGTGGTGTAGTCGAATACGCAGAGCTTTGGGCGATTATCGACGGTAAAGTTTACAGTGAGACTGACTTTGAAGAATTGCCGGTAGGTGTCTACAAGGTCACCTTCACGAATAGGAATCCAAACCTGAGATTTAATCGTTATAGCCGTTTATTGAGCGCATTGGATAAAGAAGTGACGACAGAAACAACTGTGACGATTCTTGAAGCACCTGAAGTACCAGCACCAGTCACAGTTCGTTATGTAGACCAAAATGGTAAAGAGATTAAAACTGCAACAGTTTACACGGGTAAAAATGGTGACGTGATTTCAAGCTCTGCGCCAATGATTGACGGGTACGAGTTGATTTCCCTTAGTGATAAAATCAATGCGGTTATCACCGATCAAGCCCAAACTTTCAGCTTTGTCTATAAACGAACTAATGCTACGCAGCCAGACCAACAAGGCAAAACTGGTCAACAGTTGCCAGCAACAGGTCAAACCTTACCAACGACAGGTCAACAGTTGCCTAAAACAGGTGACACACAAAATGTGTTTAATCTCATGCTTGGGTTCATTTTAGTTGCCTTGGTCAGTTTCCTATCTTGGTTAAAACTTGGCAAGAGATTTGCGAAAGAAATAGACTAGCAAGTGAAATTGTCTCAAATCTCAAAGACAGCTTTTCAAACTTGAAAGGCTGTTTTTTCATGTGGTTGATTGTAGGAGCAGTAAAAAAGTTTTACACAATCTGTAAAAAATAATTGCACGAGCAGTAAAAAGTAATTACAGGAGCTGTAGCAAAACATTACACTAGCAGTAGCGAAAAATTGTATTAGCTACAGTAGAAATTTGTATGAGCTACAGCAAAAACCTGAGGACAAATAACTTGTCCTCAGGTTTTCATTTTATTTCATCGTTGGGAATAACAGCACATCCCGGATAGATTGGGCGCCGGTTAAGAGCATGACCAGACGGTCAATCCCGATACCAAGGCCACCAGTTGGTGGCATGCCGTATTCTAGAGATTCAACGAAGTCGTAGTCAACGCCGGTCGCCTCATCATCACCGTTTGCCGCATCGCTCGCTTGTTTTTCAAAACGTTCCAGCTGGTCAATCGGGTCATTCAACTCGGTAAAGGCATTACCAAACTCACGACCCACGATAAAGAGTTCGAAACGGTCAGTGAAACGACCGTCCTCAGGATTTTTCTTAGCTAGAGGTGAGATGTCCACCGGATGGCCATAGACGAATGTCGGTTGAATTAAAGTCGCTTCGACATATTTTTCGAAAAATTCATTGACAATATGACCCCAGCGGAAGTGAGGCTCAATCTTGATGTCATGCGCTTCAGCGACTTTAACTGCTTCGTCGAAATCAACGATGTCAAAGAAGTTGACGCCTGTTTTTTCGTTGATGGCATCAACCATGTGGATGCGTTTGAAGTTATCCGCGAGGTTGATGGTTTGCCCTTCGTAATCGACCACATCTTTGCCAACAGCTGCTTTGGCAACGTGTTGGATGAGACCCTCGGTCAAGTCCATGACATCAGTGTAATCTGTGTAGGCGGTGTAGACCTCTAACATGGTAAACTCGGGATTATGCGTCGTATCCATGCCTTCGTTACGGAAAACACGGCCGATTTCATACACTTTTTCCATGCCACCGACGATGAGGCGTTTCAAATGGAGTTCGAGGGCGATGCGGAGGACCATGTCAATATCTTGTGCGTTATGGTGCGTGATGAAAGGTTTGGCCGCAGCACCGCCAGCCTCGTTATGCAGCACCGGCGTCTCAACTTCGAGGTAGTCTTGGCTGTCAAGGTAGCGACGGACTTCTGAGATGATTTTGCTACGTGTCACGAAACGCTCAAAACTTTCGCGGTTAGAAATCAAGTCAAGGTAGCGTTTGCGATACTTGGTTTCAGTATCTGTCAAACCGTGGTATTTTTCAGGCAATGGTCGCAGAGATTTAGAAAGGAAAGTAATCTTATCAGCTTTGATTGACAACTCGCCCATATCTGTCCGCATGACTTCGCCTTCTACGCCGTAGAAATCACCGAGGTCAGCGTGTTTGAAGATATCGTAGGCTTCGTCCCCGACATTATCCTTGCGGACATAAATTTGAATTTGACCTTCGCGGTCTTGAATGTGGGCGAAAGCAACTTTCCCTTTCCCGCGTTTGGTCATAATCCGCCCAGCAATCGTAGCGCGTTCAGCCAATTCATGCAAGTCTTCTTTAGATTTGTCTGCGTATTTAGCATTTAAAGTTGCTGAGTTAGCATCACGCTCAAAACGTTTACCAAATGGGTCAAGTCCAGCTTCGCGAAGTGTTTCTAATTTTTCGCGACGTACCAGCATTTGGTCGTTTAATGCTACTGTATTGTCATCAGTCATTGTTTTCTCCCATTTAAAAGTTCATTGCTTTTATTTTATCATATTATAGTAGATTTGTGTAGTTGGTGGTGCGAAACAACATGATTTTTAATCCTAAAAAGATAGATAGCGCTTAGTGTTCTATCTATCTTTAGTTTTTGGCTGGGTTCAGCCTAATATTTCTCCAAAAAGGCGCCGACTTTAGCATAGTAGCCAGCCTTATCCGTCTCAAGCGCTTCAGCATGTTTAGCGCCCTTGACGATGAATTTTTCGCGGGGGCCTTTTGTTGCCGCATAGTTTTGATTCACCATTGCCGTCGGCACAAAATCATCGGCAGCGCCGTGGATAAAGAGGACGGGCAGTTTGTTGTGGGCGAGCGCCTTGACAGAACTTGCGGCATCCTCGCCATAGGCAAAGCCTGCGCGGATTTTAGAGAGTGCCGACACCTCATAAAGCAGCGGGAAGGCTGGCAGGTTATACATGTCTTTGGCTTGGAAGGTCAGCTCGTCCCAGACTGAACTGTAGCCACAGTCCTCGATGATGTTGACGACGTTTTTGGGCAAATCTTGACCCGACGCCATCATCACAGTGGCTGCGCCCATAGAAAGGCCAAAGTAGGTAATCTCAGACTTAGGGTTAGTCTTAATCAGCTGATTTGTCCATTTGATGAGGTCGTACTTGTCCGTCACCCCATAGCCAATCAAGGTGCCGTCAGATGCCCCATGTGCGCGGTTGTCAGGCATGAGGATGTTATAGCCAAGCTTGTGAAAAAGCATGCCATAGGCTGTCATTTCTTCCTTTTTACTGTTGAAGCCATGCACGACGATAACTGTTTTATCGGTTGGTTTTTCAGCAGGGACATACCAAGCCTTGAGCGTCAGACCGTCATTTTTCAAAGACAAAGTTTCTTTATCTAATTTCAGAAAATCTTGTTCATCCTGATAAACGGGAGACGATTTGGGTGTTGGCGCATTGCTAAGGAAGGGTTTATCCCCCCGAACCTGTGCGACATGGAAGAAGTAGAAGCTAGCCCCGATTGAAGCGATGGCTAGGAAAGCGATGAGACCTGCGATTATTTTAAAGCCTGTTTTTAATTTTATCATGCTTATATTGTAACAAAAAGTGGGATACTCGTCTTGTTTCTAGACTGGTTTGTGATTGGGAAAACGTGCTTGTAGTTGTTTTTAGATGTTATCCATGGTATATTTTGGACACTCATGCAAACTTTTGGTCATTCGTGGTATATTTTGGGTCGTTTATGACATCTGGAAATTTTTTTAAAAAATTTGATGTATACTATAAGTAGTGATAACCATCATGTAGGATAGATTTAGAATTCTAAATTTGATAAGCGCTTTTTAGGTGACAGAAAACAGAAGATTGAAAATTCCGAACCCTTAAAATATTGAGGGTTAAAAGTGGAAAAATTATGATAGAATTTAGCTATGAAGATAAGACGTTATCTTTAACAAGTAGCGAATGCTAAATATTTAGGAGACATGCCATGTATTTTGTAACAGAAATCGATAGTGATTTGTATCTAGGACGTGAACTACTTTTTTCAAAAGAAAAACAAGTTTACTTTGAAAGAGTTGAAGCTAAACTCAATCAAGAGTTTACTCATGTAAAGGCAGTAAAGCTGTCTGAATTGTATGAAGATTTGAAAGATGAAAACACTACTGAGAAAATTATCCTTTCAAAATATGCAAAAGCTTATCAACATGCTATTCAAACAAGATATCCCAACGCGGATGTAAAAAATTATGAGGAGTGAACCTATGGACAAAATTTTTGCACAATATGAAGAACTGAACGATGCTGAACTTTCTGCTGTAAAAGGTGGCGGCTATCGCTATGATGCAGTTGGTCGAATTTTAGCACCGTTGGTCAACTTTGCAGGTCAAGTGTTTAACGCTGCAACAGGAAATTAAAAAATAGAGAGAGGCTACTTGCTCTCTTATTTTTATTATGAGAGGTTTTTATGTATAAAAATTGGTTAACTGAAGATATTGAATCTATGGCATCATCTATCAATTATTTAGAGATACTAGAAATTGCTAAAAAAATTGACTTGAAAAATGCTTTTAAAGAGAGTTATGAAACACTCTCAAAGAGAGAATATTTTGAGAAGTTAAATTTAAGATATCAAGATTTTTTAGCAAATAATACAATCGGAATTGCAATGCTTGTTAAAAATCAGGAAAAGCGAATATATTCTGCTATATCCAATCTTTTAGAGTTGTGTGATGAGTTTGTCATTGTTGACACTGGTTCAACAGATAAAACAGTTGAGCAAATCAAGAAAATAGAATCAGATAAATTGCAGCTTTTTTCAAAAGAGTGGGTTGAAGATTTTTCGGTGATGAGAAATTTTGTTATTTCTAAGGTAAAAACTGACTGGATTTTTTTTGTAGATTCTGATGAAATATTGTTTGAAAATGTTGATAAAAATAGATTAAGAAATACAGCTGCTTTACTAGCGTCTCTCAGTGATGAAAGTGTTGCAATTCAGTTTAAAATAAAAAGACCAAATCAAAGTAGCTTTACACTTGCAGAAAGAGGGCTTCGAAAAGGCACAACGCATTATGTTAATAAAATCCATGAGGAGTTGTATGATACTAAAATAATGAAAGTTAGAATTGACTTTCTTCTTGAAAATCAAGGTGCGCTCACTGAAGAAATCGAAAAATTTAATAAAACTGAACGTTACAATAACTTAGTTAATGAAGAACTAGAGAAATCCACTAGTAATATAAAGATGTTGCTAAATTTTCCTTTTCCTCAGGGAGATGAAATCGAGAGTGAGCGATATTTTAAACTTGTAAATCGCGTCATATTAAAAAAAGAAAAGCAAGGTTGGAAAAAACATAATTTTCAGTTAACTGATGATTTTCATACACTGACTCAGAAATATATCATGCTGCTTTTAAGTCTTGGTCGAATAGATGAACTGATTGATAAAACAGCGATATTATTGAGGTTATTTTCTGATAATTATTTCATGCTTTCGATGAATAATTTAGGGAAAATTTTAAAGCAACATCAAAAGCAACAAAAGCAATTTGAACTATTTTTAGAACAGTATGCTGAGATTAACAACGAAACATCCTTTGAAACAACGCTGATGTCTAAAGACTATGCGTCTGCCATCACGGTTAAATATTTGTTTAGCTTAGGCGATTATAAAAATGCCGCTCAGTTATCTTTAGAAATAACGGATCAAGCGGCATTGGAATTGATTCAAAACGAGTCTAAATTTCTTAAAATGATTGATTTAAGTGATGAAGAATTATGTAAAATAAAAGGGGGCAATATTTCAAAAAAAATAAAACTGGAGCGCCAAGCGTTGAATCTCACCCAAGAGTGTCTAGCTCAAAAATTATTTGTTTCGCCACCTGTCATAGCAAATTGGGAGCATGAACGAAGTTATCCTAATATTCAACAAATTTTAGCACTGTCAGAATGTTTTGGCAAATCAACAGATTATCTGTTAAAGGATTGAGATATCAATTTTAAATGATATAAATAGTTGTTTAGTATTTGCCAATAAATTGCTTAGTTGTATACCCTTTTGGGTATTTTTTTTGAAGTGGCGCTCGATAAGACAAAGTTGACAAGCAGTGAGGAAACAATTTTAGCCAAAGTTGCTATGCTGACAGTTGCCAGCGTTGTTTACGAAAAGGAAAATGATATGGCATGGTTGTTGGAACAACTGAATTTTAGGAAAGAAAAGTAACGAATAGCACTTAAATTTGGTATGATTATCAACTAAAGTGCAAAAATATACAGAAAACCACTTGACAATCGTATTTTTATTCAGTAAAATGTATATATAATCAAAAAACAAAGAAAATTGAGGATTGATAAACATGGCAAAAGAAAAAATTGTGCTCGCTTATTCAGGCGGTTTAGATACGTCAGTTGCCATCAAATGGCTCGTTGACGAGGGCTATGATGTCGTCGCGGCTTGTTTGGACGTTGGCGAAGGCAAAGACCTTGATTTCATCAAAGAAAAAGCCTTGACCGTTGGGGCTAGCGAGTCCTACGTGATCAATGCCAAAGAAGATTTCACCCATAACTATGTCGGTTACGCCATCAAAGGTAACCTCATGTATGAGCAAAAATATCCCCTCGTTTCAGCCTTGTCTCGTCCATTGATCTCAAAAGCCTTGGTTGACGTGGCGCGGGAAACAGGTGCAGCCGGCATTGCTCACGGCTGTACGGGTAAAGGAAACGACCAAGTTCGTTTTGAAGTGGCGATTCATTCGCTTGCGCCTGACTTGAAAGTGTTAGCGCCTGTTCGGGAATGGAAGTGGTCGCGTGAGGCTGAAATCGAATATGCTAAAAAGAATGGCATTCCAGTACCTGCGGATCTTGACAATCCGTATTCGATTGACATGAACCTCTGGGGCCGTGCGATTGAAGCGGGGATTCTCGAAAATCCATGGAACGAATGTCCAGAAGACGCCTTCTTTATGACAACGTCTATCGAAAATGCACCAGATGCAGCTGAATTCATCGAACTGACCTTTGAAAAAGGCATTCCAGTTGCGCTCAATGGGCAAGCATTACCCTTGTACCAACTCATCAATGATGTCAATGTGATTGCCGGCAAACACGGCATCGGTCGGATTGACCACGTAGAAAATCGTCTGGTCGGGATTAAATCACGTGAAATCTATGAGTGTCCAGGGGCGACAGTCATTCTGAAAGCGCATAAAGACATCGAAGATATTACTTTTGTTCGTGAAGTGTCGCATTTCAAACCAGTTATCGAAAACGAACTTTCAAACACGATTTACAATGGGCTCTGGTTCAATCCAGCAACGGATGCGCTTAAAGCCTACATCGACAGTACACAAGAAGTTGTCAATGGGACCGTGAAAGTGAAACTTTACAAAGGCAATGCCATCTGTATCGGCCGGAAGTCACCTAACTCACTTTATGATGAGAACTTGGCGACTTACACATCAGCTGACGAATTTGATCAAGATGCAGCGGTTGGTTTCATCAAACTTTGGGGTCTGCCATCACAAGTCAACGCCCAAGTTTGGGATAAAATCGAACAAGAAAAATAAATAATAGTCATCAAATAAACCAAGTCAGAGAACTGGATTTGAGACACTCAAGGCAATCATCTTTATAAAGATGTCGCTTGGTCTGGTTAAGAAATGCCGTGAGATTTTACCAGATAGTTAAATAGAAATTAAAAGTAATCAGAGAGTTACCATTTCGCTTAAAGGCGCTAGATTAGGCGCTTTTTTGATAGAATGAACCTAACCGCTGTAAATCAAGCACCTCATATTAGTTTCGGTGGTTACTAACCACTTAAAGTCAAGCACCGTAACTAAAATCATTAAAAATTATCTAATTAACAGCGAACAATTATAGCACAAAGGAGAACAACATGGCAAAACTATGGGGCGGTAGATTTGAAGAAAGTCTAGATAAAAAAACAGAAGCCTTCGGCGCATCGATTACCTTTGATCAAAAAATGGCACGCCAAGACTTAAAAGGGAGTCTTGCACATGTGACCATGCTGGCAACAACGGGAATTTTAACAACTGAGGAAGCGGAACAAATCAAGGCAGGCATCCAAAAAGTTGAAGCCAAATACGAGGCGGGCGAGATTGACTTCAAAATCGAAAACGAAGATATTCATATGAATATGGAGACTTACCTGCACGCTGAAATCGGATCAGTCGCAGGCAAGCTCCACACCGCTCGCTCGCGCAATGACCAAGTGGCAACAGACATGCACCTCTGGATGAAAGATACCTTATCAGAAACCATGGCTAAATTGGAAAACTTGCGTGAGGTCATTGTCAACCTAGCTTCAAATCACGTCGAGACAATCATGCCTGGGTATACACACTTGCAGCATGCCCAGCCGATTTCATTTGGTCACCATCTTATGGCTTACTACAGTATGT
This sequence comes from Pseudolactococcus reticulitermitis, assembly GCF_002260845.1. Classification (GTDB taxonomy): domain Bacteria; phylum Bacillota; class Bacilli; order Lactobacillales; family Streptococcaceae; genus Pseudolactococcus; species Pseudolactococcus reticulitermitis. Next base: position 139,224 of record NZ_BEDT01000005.1, read on the forward strand.
TGACCCGCGATTTTGAGCGTTTTGGCTCTAATATGCAACACGCTGATATTTCGCCGCTAGGAGCGGCGGCACTTGCTGGCACGACTTTCCCCATTGACCGGAAAGAAACTGCTGAGCTTATGGGCTTTAGCGATGTTTATGTGAATTCGATGGATGCGGTCAGTGACCGTGATTTTATCCTCGAATTTCTCAGTAATGCCAGTATCCTCATGATGCATTTGTCACGTTTTTGTGAGGAGATTATCCTTTGGTGTAGCCATGAGTTTCAGTTTGTGACCTTATCGGATGCTTTCTCAACAGGCTCGTCAATCATGCCACAGAAGAAAAATCCGGATATGGCTGAGCTGATTCGGGGTAAGTCTGGACGCGTTTATGGCAATCTTTTCGGCCTGCTCACGGTCATGAAATCTCTGCCCTTGGCCTACAACAAGGACTTGCAGGAAGACAAGGAAGGCATGTTTGACACGGCAGAGACGATTTTGACTAGCCTTGATGTTATGGCAGGCATGCTCTCAACCTTGTCGGTCAACGAAACGGTCATGGCTGAGGCGACTGAGCAAGATTTCTCGAACGCCACAGAGCTGGCGGACTATCTGGCTGCCAAGGGGTTGCCTTTCCGCCAAGCGCACGAAATCGTCGGGGAAATGGTGCTAGCATGCACGAAAGCGGGCTATTATTTGCAAGATGTGCCATTAGCGCGCTACCAAGAAGTTTCGCCACTCATCGAAGCGGACATCTATGAGACTTTGAAGTCACGGACTGCTGTTCAACGCCGTAATTCCTATGGTGGGACAGGCTTTGAGCAAGTCAAGATGCAAATTGCTTTGGCGCAGGCAGCTTTGAAAAAAGAGAACTCTGAAAAGGCATGACGTGTCATTTTCAGTCGAATAAATCAGAAATGTACCTTTGACAGGGTGCATTTTTTGCATATTTATGGTAGAATTGGGTAGATAAATTACTGTAGGAGAATCTATTTTGGCAATCAAAAAAGCTTTACGAATTAAGAAAAAGATTGACTTTGATAACATTTTTTCTGCCAGAAAATCAACGGCTAACAAGAAATTTGTGGTCTACCAATTACCTTCTCAAACACCCCATTTTAGAGTAGCGATTTCAGTCAGCAAGAAATTAGGCAATGCGGTCACTCGAAATCGTGTCAAACGGCTTGTCAGACACGCCTTAATGCCACTTTCAGCTAATTTATCACAGACAGATTTTGTGATTGTCTGCCGAAAAGGCGTTGAAACCTTGACCTTTGCTGAGGTGCAAAAAAATTTGATGCATGTTTTGAAAGTCGCAAAAATTTATCACAAAACAGAAGCATAATCAGTACCAATTTTTAGAAATATCGTGAATAGAAAAGGAAAATTGTGAAGAAAAAACTTAAATTAGTCGGCCTATCAGGACTAGCCATCCTTATTTTAACAGGCTGTGGTCGCACAGATATTACAGGACACACAAGTGGTATTTGGGAGCAATTTGTCTACGGCTTTGCCCAAATTATCCGCTTCCTCTCATTTGGTGGTGTTGTCGGTCTAGGTATTATTTTATTCACCCTCGTCATCAGAACGCTCTTGTTGCCGTTGATGCACATTCAAACAAAATCAACGCGCAAAATGCAGGAAGTGCAGCCTGAATTGAAAAAAATTCAAGCGCAGTACCCAGGTAAAGACGCTGAAAGCAAACGCATCGTTGCTGAAAAAACACAGGAACTTTATGCAGAACATGGTGTCAATCCGTATATGGGCTGTTTACCACTGCTTGTTCAGATGCCGATTCTTTGGGCTTTGTACCAAGCCATTACCCGTGTTGGTTTTCTGCGGGATGGGCACTTCCTCTGGTTTGATATTTCGGGTCATGACCCTTACTTTATCTTGCCCATCCTTGCCGCACTTTTTACCTTTGCCAGCTCATGGTTGACCATGAAAGCAGCACCTGAAAAGAATGGCATGACAACTGCCATGACTTATGTGATGCCAGTGCTTATCTTCTTGATGGGGATAAGCGTTGCAGCCGGTGTCGCGCTTTATTGGACGGTTTCAAATGCCTACCAAGTCTTCCAAACTCTGCTTTTGAACAATCCGTTCAAGCTTCAAGAAGAACGTGCCGCCAAGGCAAATGCTGAAAAAAATAAAGAAAAAGCCCGTCAAAAAGCATTGGCAAAAGCTAAGAAGAAAAAATAATCATTAGGCACTTGTCCCAGGCAAGTCAATGAATATCAAAGCAATACCTCATAAAGGAGTAGTTAACGAAATGGCTATTTTTACAGGAAATACAGTAGATGAAGCGATTGAGCGCGGGTTGAAAAAACTCGGCGCCAAACGTGAAAATGTCCATATTCAAATCGAACAAAAAGATAAGAAAGGCTTTCTGGGCATCGGTAAAAAGCGTGCGCGGGTTAATATTGATGCGATTCATGAAGAAACTGTTCGTCAGGCAGATAGACTTGCGACACGTGGTTTAGATGCCGATTTCGTCGCCGAATCACCAAAGGTTCAGTCTGCCATGGAAGCAACGCTTGAATTGTCACAAGTGGTGAAAGCCGTCAAAGCAGCTGAAAAAGCTAGCACAGGTGATTTGAGCCAAGAAGACAAAGAAGCGATTATCGAAGAAGCTAAAAATGAAATCGCAGTCAGAAAGTTATTTGAACTTCAGAGTGTTCCGGAATCCCTAGTAGAAGAAGACGCGCTGACACAAAATCAAAATAAAGTGATTAAGGAAGTCTCCAAATATTTGACTTTGATTACACAAGATATGGGCGTGCCAGCAACGGTTTCAGCCCAAAATGATGGTAATCTGATTATTTTTAATCTGAAATCATCACAAGATGGTTTGTTAATCGGTAAGCATGGTAAAATTCTACAAGCTTTGCAAGTTTTGGCTAAGGCTTACGCCAATAGTTTGACGGAAGAGCGTGTTATCTTGGCGATTAACGTTGGCGATTATCACGAAAAACGCAAAGTCTATATCACAAGTTTAGCCCACCATGCAGCGAAACGTGCGCGTCATGGTGAAACAGTCTATATCAACGATTTACAAAGTAATGAACGTAAAATCGTCCATGCGATTATCTCGCTTGAATCAGGCGTTACCAGCCGTTCTGTCGGACGTGACAGCGGTCGCTATATCGTTGTGACAAAAGAAAATTAAGATAAAAATTTAGAATACCTTGACAATTATCGGTAAAAACGATAGAATATTAGGGTATGTTTAGTAACTGATCAAAAGCCTAGGCTAGACATAAGATTGTTGGTTTACCGACAATCAAAAATTCTGTACAGGAGGAAGAAACATTATGAAACGCACTTTTCAACCAAGTAAACGTAAACGTCAAAAAACACACGGTTTCCGTAAACGTATGTCTACTAAAAACGGCCGTCGCGTCGTTGCTAGCCGTCGTCGTAAAGGACGCGCAGTTTTGACTGCATAAAAACGCTAAAAAGAACATAGATACTCGAGCCTATGTTTTTTTTTGTTGTCTTTTTAATAATGATGAAAGCAATATTTCCAAAAATAAACTGAATAGAACTTAAAATATATATAGTTTTTACAGACATCTTTGCCCAATTTTTGATACAATGGTAATGGAAACGATTACAAATCAAGAAAGGCACTTACCATGAAAAAAATTCAAATTGCTAATACGGACATGACAGCTAGCCAACTTATTTTAGGCTGTATGCGCATTAACGAAGCAGGAAAAAATCCTGTTGAGGTAATCCAAACAGCTTATGATAACGGGATTAATTTCTTTGATCATGCAGACATCTATGGTCGTGGCGAGTGCGAAACGATTTTCGCGCAAGCCTTGAAAGAAACGAGTATCTCACGTTCAGATATTTATCTCCAATCTAAAGTTGGCATCCGACCAGGCATTGCTTTTGACTTTTCAAAAGCCCATATCATCGAGGCTGTTGAAGGCTCTTTGAAACGCTTAGACACAGACTATCTGGATGCCCTGCTTTTGCACCGTCCAGATACCTTGGTTGAACCTGAAGAAGTTGCAGAAGCCTTTTCTCAACTTGAAAAAGCTGGTAAAGTTCGTGCCTTCGGGGTATCCAATCAAAACCCTAGTCAAATCGAACTCTTGAAAACAGCTGTTAAACAGCCAATGAATATCAATCAACTGCAATTTGGTCTCAAACACACTGGCATGATTGACGCGGGCATTAATGTCAATATGGAAAATCAAGCAGGTCTGGTTCGTGATGGTGGTATTCTGGAATATTCACGCATTCAAGAGATGACGATTCAAGCTTGGTCGCCTTTCCAATACGGCTTCTTCGAGGGTGTCTTTGTTGGCGATACTGAAAAATTCCCTGAGCTCAATGCTAGATTGCAAGAACTTGCAGACCAATACAAGGTGACACCGTCTGGTATTGCGGTCGCCTTCATCAACCGCCATCCTGCTAAGATTCAAACGATTCTGGGTACGATGACGCCATCCCGCATTATCGAAGCGACAGAAGCAGCCGATATTGTGCTGACACGTGAAGAATGGTACAGCTTATATATGGCAGCCGGCAATATCTTGCCATAAGCGTAAAAAATGCTGGCTATTTCCTAATATAAAGGAAAAGTCAGCATTTTTTTGTTTTAAATGACATCAATCTCGAAAACGAAGACTATTGTTTGAATTTTTTGTAAAAATACCTTATAATGAAATTAACTCAAAAACTACAGAAGTGAGGTGAAGATATGAGTTTTACAGATGAAACAGTTCGTTTCGAGTTTGATGACTCGAGCAAAAAAGAAATTGGCGAAACACTCGTCAGTGTCTACAAGTCTCTCGGCGAAAAAGGCTACAATCCGATTAACCAAATGGTCGGTTATGTCTTATCAGGTGACCCGGCTTATATCCCGCGCCACAACGATGCTAGAAACAAAATCCGTCGTTTTGACCGAGATGACATCGTTGAAGAATTGATTAAAAATTACCTCAAGGATCAAGGTGTCGCACTTTGATGCAACGGTTAATGGGGTTAGACGTCGGTAGCGTGACTGTCGGCGTAGCCGTCAGCGACTTGTTAGGCTATACAGCTCAGCCTGTTGAGACGATTCGGATTAATGAAGCAAAAGCAGATTATGGGTTTGAGCGTTTGGCAGAGCTTGTCACAGAGTACAAGCCTGCTAAATTTGTCTTAGGCTTGCCGAAACACATGAATAACGACGAAGGGATTCGGGCGCAAGCCAGTCGTCATTATGGTGATTTGTTGTTGGAAAAATTTGGGATTCCTGTCGATTATCAAGATGAACGGCTCACGACAGCTCAGGCAGAGAAAATATTAATTCAAGGCCACACACGTCGTGAAAATCGCAAAAAATATATTGATAAATTGGCGGCTGTGCTGATTTTACAGAACTACCTTGATAGCCATACCTTATAAACTAGATTACGGAGTAAAAAATGACTGAACAGACACATCATCATGATCACAACCATGAACATGAGCAAGAATTTATCACGTTGATCGATGACAACGGCAATGAAACCTTATTTGAAATTCTTTTGACAATCGATGGTCAAGAAGAATTTGGCAAAAACTATGTCCTCGTTGTGCCAGCCGGTGCGGAAGAAGATGAAAATGGTGAAGTTGAAATCCAAGCCTATGCTTACACACAAAGTGAAGACGGCACTGAAGGAGACCTTTTGCCAATCCCAGAAGATGCAAATGAAGAATGGGATATGATTGAAGAAGTCTTTAATACCTTTGTAGAAGAACAAGACTAACCTGACTAAAATAAAACTCTGGAAGATGCTGAGACAAAAGTCCCCAGTTACTGAAAGAAAAAACAAACTAGTCCAATCAATTTTGATTGTGATGTGACCCCAAGACTATAGACTTTCCCAAAAGGAAGGTCTTTTCTGATGTCGAAATATTCGTTTGAGTTGTTAGATACCGATTTTTTGAAAGTGGCACTCTTCAGCGTAAACGCCAAAATACAGCGTACTCAAGACAATTTGAGAGATAAGCCATCCCTGAGATTTATGAATATTTGGCGAAAGATCCTGAACTAGAGACACTCTATATCCCACTTTTTTGATGACAATATAAAAAGCTGTCTTTCTACCCATAGATGATGCTTGCAATAGAGGAAATGTTGAGAAATTGTATCAGAAAAGTTTCAGTGTATTTAGAATCACTTTAAACATGTGAAAAAAACGAGATAATAGCAATGTAAACTTAAAAAAGTTTTCGTTATAAAAAAATATAATCAATAGTTGATAAAACATGCTAAATATATTAAAATAAAGTATAGTATTTTTATGGTATAAGTAAAGATTGGTTAAGAAGATTAGAAAATAAATCATAAAAATGAAACATTTGACAGCAAAGGAGGCGTTGATTATGATTGGCAGAGCAGGCTTTAATCTTTTTTACAATACGTCATAAACTTAGCTTTGAATCCAATGTCGGACATGATGTCTTGCTTTGATTTTGTGTTCAGTTTTTTTGTATCGTAAGTTGTTTTAGGATTTAAGTACAGTTTAAAAACTATATTTCTAAGAATAGAGGGGAAATATGATGAAACAGACGCACTTTAGAAATTTGAAATCAGGGAAACACTGGTTATTTGCAGCATCACTCTTAGCGGTTCTTACGGGCAGTGCTTTGCAGACACCCGTATATGCAGCTGAAACGACAGCCACAACGACGCAAAGCGCAGCCGAATCAACCTTGCCTGTTCACCATGTTGATTATGATTCACTGACAGCTGCTGAAAAGGCGGCGATTGTCAAAACAGTGCCGACCGCTAAAAAGTCAGCAGACAAGGGGCATTATAAACTCGTCTATCAAAAAATAGGCGGCCAGTTGCCAACCACTTACAATACGACACCCATCACGACAGGAAATACCGCAAACACGACAAAATTACCGACAACTGGTGAAAAGAGTCAAGCACTTGGTTTGTATGCGGGTGTCGGCTTAACGCTTGCTGTTCTTGGATTGGCAGCCGCTAGTAAGAGTAAAAAACGCACGCAAATTTTGATGCTAGTTGCCTTAATTTCGGCTTCTGGGACAGCTAGTGTGACCGCTTATGCGGCGACTGAAATTGCACCACGTGCGACAGTTGTGCTTGGTGAACAAGTGAAGGTACCTGAAATCGCAGGTTATACTTATGTTGGACATCTTTATGTGGCTGATGAGGCAAAACTACCTGGAACAGGTGATAATGACAGCAAGGGCGATAAAGGAGCCCAAGGTGACAAGGGAGCTCAAGGTGACAAGGGCGACAAAGGTGAACAAGGCGACAAAGGTGAGCCTGGAGGACCAAGTGTTACTGATAACTACACGATTACCTACTATGTAGATGGTCAACTCGTCACAACTCTCGATCCTGATGGCTATCGTTCAGGCGTTAAAACAGTTCACTTACCAACGCCAAAATTAGCCGAAACGCTGGCCTTCTCAGGTTGGTATGACAATGCAAAATGCACAGGAACACCGATCACAACGATCGGAAAAACTGAAACAGGCGACAAAGTCTTTTATGGCAAAACAAGTGTCGCAAAATACACAGTTACCTTTGATACAAAGGGAGGGACAGCTATCGCGCCACAGCTCATCGGTCTTGCGCAAACGGCGACCAAACCTCTAGATCCTAAGAAAAACGATATGATTAAAAATGTCGTTAAAAAAGGTGTTGCACCAGATAGTGATTTTGCGCTAGAAGGTTGGTATACTGATGCTGCCTGCACCAACAAATTTGATTTTAAGACCATCATCACAAGTGACCTGACACTCCATGCAAAATGGCAGCTACTGATAACTGATGCAGGTGAGAACAATCTAATAGGTGACCGATTCGCTAATCGCCTATTGGGAGACAGAGGGGATACCGTTTGGTTGGCAAATGCTTGGTGGCGAATTGTTAATGCAGATATCGATAGTATTGTTGTAGGAAAACAAGCCTTGCTCGTAAAAGAGGAGGCCTTAACCAATAAAGAATTAGGCATTTTTGATACCTACACCGAGTTCCGACAAAATGAAGCCGGTAGGGTTTCTTTTCATGAGGTAACAGAACCGTATACTGGACACTCGAGTACTAATTACTTTATAAATGACACTTCAACGGGTTATGAGGACTCCCTCCTAAAACAAAAGATTGATGCCTACTACACCAACACAATTGCTAATTCGGAACAGGAAGCTTTGGTCTTGCCTGTCAGTCTGAATAACCCAACCTTCTCGCAATGGCAGACCAAACAGGCAGATCTTCTTTGGAGCCGGTATGGAGAGGTTCTACCTAGTGGTACCTATGATGAGTATCAATACAGTTTATCGAATCAAGTTGATGTCATGTGGGATACTAGTGCGCCAACGACACTTGGCGGGCAAAAGCTTGCTTTTGCCTTAGGGATGGGTGATCTTAGGCGCTATCAGTTAGAAGAGTATAATTTATATCCCGTCCTTTCTATTTTAGGCGGCTATCTTGATGAGACAAATGGTGGTTGGTCACGTTCTCCATATATGACTGATTATCATGGCGCTACCTTCTCATACGATGGGGTACTTTCCTATTATGAGTTAGATAGTCCCAACTATGTTCGTCCGGCAATCGTTGTCCAAATTGACTAATCTATCTGGTAAATCTTAACTTAGCTTATTTTAGTTAATTATAAAAGAGACAAACCGCATGAAATTAACGTTTAAAAAACGAATTTCATGCGGTTTGTCTCTTTTAAGCCTTTTGCCCCAGCCGCTTTCAGAGTTTTTTAGTCGGATGGGAACACTTGTGTGTAGCCCCTGACAAGTTAAGTTAGGGGCTCATCATCAGTCCTTATCAAATCTTCATCTATTGCATCAGTCATAATCACCATATGATCAAGTTTCTTGACATCTGGCAAGAGTAGGCTTGGGATATTACCGATAAAAATACTACCACCTGCAAGGACTAGGAGTGGTGGCATGCCTATACCGGGCATAAGGGCGATAAGCATATACATGGCAAGTAAAGTCGGACTTTTAGAGCGGTCAGTCAAATACCAAATCAAAGCATACTGAGCAATCATACTCGTAAAAAAGGACAGCTGTTGCCCGACAAAGAGGGTAAAGAAATTAGGTTTCCAATTCGTTTTCATATACTTTAAATTTTATCAAAATATTGACAAGTCTGAAATACCTTTGATTATTTAAATTGAAAAGTTTATAATAGATGAAACGAGGTAAAAAAGACTCAGATGTATCATCTGCTTGCTTTATTTTACGGCCATCGTTCTGCAATCGCTAAAGGAGTAGCCATGAAATTTTTTGAAAAATCCGATAAACTTGATGATGTTGCCTATGATATTCGTGGTCCAGTCTTGGATGAAGCGAATCGCATGCGCGCCAATGGCGAGAAGATTTTGCGCCTCAATACAGGCAATCCAGCCGAATTTGGTTTTACAGCGCCCGATGAGGTCATCCGTGATTTAATCATGAATGCGCGTGATAGTGAGGGCTATTCAGACAGTAAAGGCATCTTTAGCGCGCGTAAAGCGATTATGCAGTACTGCCAAGTGCTAGGGTTTCCAAATGTTGACGTTGACGATATTTACCTCGGCAATGGTGTCAGTGAATTGATTTCTATGTCCATGAATGGCTTGCTAAATACAGGCGATGAAGTCTTAGTTCCCATGCCAGACTATCCCCTTTGGACGGCGTCGATTAGTTTGGCGGGCGGTCATGCGGTGCATTATCTCTGCGATGAATCAGCAGAATGGTATCCAGATATTGATGACATCAAGTCGAAAATCACGTCAAATACCAAGGCGATTGTCATCATCAATCCGAATAATCCAACGGGTGCAGTTTACCCACGTGACATTTTGTTAGATATCGTTGAAATCGCGCGTCAGAATGATTTAATCATCTTCTCAGATGAGATTTATGATCGGATTATTATGGATGGCATCAAGCACGTGCCCATCGCGACTTTGGCACCAGACTTATTTGTCGTGACCATGAATGGCTTGTCAAAATCACACCGTGTGGCTGGTTTCCGTGTCGGCTGGATGGTGCTGTCAGGCGATAAAAGCCACGTACAAGGCTATATCGAAGGCTTAAATATGCTAGCCAACATGCGGCTTTGTTCCAATGTTTTGGCGCAACAGGTCGTCCAAACGTCGTTAGGTGGCACGCAGTCTGTGGATGAATTGCTCCTGCCGGGTGGCCGTATCTATGAGCAACGCGAATTTATCTATAAGGCCATGAATGAAATTCCAGGGATTTCAGCGGTGAAACCCAAAGCCGCTTTTTATATCTTCCCTAAAATCGACACCGCTAGGTATAATATTCATGACGATGAACAATTTGTTTTAGATTTCCTCAAACAAGAAAAAGTCATGTTGGTACATGGTCGTGGCTTTAACTGGAAAGATCCAGATCATTTCCGGATTGTTTACATGCCACGTGTTGATGAATTAGCACAAATCCAAGAGAAAATGACACGATTCTTGTCTAAATATCGTCAGTAGCTGTCTTAATATAGAAAACAATAAATAATTTTCTGAATATTGTTGTATTTCTGATTTGTTCTTGTTATAATGAAAGTATAGAATCTTTTTTGAAAATAGGAGAAGTATGACTACTTTATTAGAAAAAACAAGAAGAATTACGGCGATTTTGCAAGAGGGACTTAACAATTCTAGCGAAGAATTACCGTATAATGGCTTATCAGAACGCTTGTCAGCGGTGATTGATTGTAACTCTGTTGTTATCGATGGCAAGGGTGTCGTCCTTGGCTATGCCATGCCTTACAAGACAAACAACGACCGTGTTGAAGCGATGTTTGATGAACGCAAATTATCAGATGAGTATGTGCAAGTGGCCTCACGGACTTACGATACGGAGGCTAACTTGCCTGCTGATGCCATGCTGTCACTCTACCCACAAGAAGTTGTCAAAGACCATCCAAATGGTAAAACAACGGTTGCACCGATTTATGGGAGTGGCCTGCGTTTAGGGACATTTATCATCTGGCGCAATGAAGAAGCGTTCAGCGATGATGATTTGGTCCTGGTTGAACTCGCAACGACAGTTATTGGCATTCAGTTGTCAAATCTTCAAATCGAGAAGATGGAAGAAAATATCCGTAAGTCAGCAGCTGTCAATATGGCAGTTAGCACCCTGTCTTATTCTGAAATGAAAGCTGTTAAAGCGATTCTTGAAGAATTAGGTGGCGATGAAGGCCGTTTGACAGCCTCAGTGATTGCTGATAAAATTGGGATTACACGTTCCGTCATCGTCAATGCCCTTCGTAAACTGGAGTCAGCAGGGATTATTGAATCTCGCTCACTTGGCATGAAGGGAACTTACCTTAAAGTTGTCAATGAAGGCATTTATGAAAAACTTGAAGGTCGCAACTTTTAAGAAATAGGAGTAGTCATCCTCAAATCAGTTAAGAGAGCGCTTGTTGCTGGGAATAGCGCCTGATGAGGCTGACGAAGAACACTATTTTAAATCAATTCAATAAAGCATAATAAGGTTGTCTCTTGACAACGAATTAAGGTGGCACCACGAATTTCGTCCTTTTCCGACGATATTTGGGTGCTATTTTTGTTAAATTTGACTAGGTAAACTGCAAAAACAGTGGTCTGGTATCTAACAGTGATGATAAAAACACCGTTGTGCTAGGGTCATCCACCATTGGCACAAGCCAATCAATCAGTCTAAATTTAAAGAAGCAGAGGAAAACATGAGAACAAAAACGATTGAGACAATTTCAAAGCAGGGCGAAACCGTGACGGTAAAGGGGTGGGTCAACTCACGTCGTGACCATGGTGGTGTCATTTTTATTGATTTGCGTGACTTTTCTGGTCTTTTGCAAGTCGTGATTCAACCTGAAAAAGTCGCGAATTTTTCGGCGGCGGAACACTTGCGTGATGAGTATGCGATTTCAGTCACGGGGATGATTCGCCCGCGTGGTGAAGGTCTTGCCAATCCTAATTTGGCGACGGGTGAGATTGAGTTGGTGGCAGATGAGCTGGCGATTTTAAATGCGTCGCAACCTTTGCCGATTTCACTCAATGAAAGCAATCAATCAAGCGAAGATTTGCGTTTGAAATACCGTTATTTGGATTTGCGTCGGCCTAAAATGCAAGAAACCTTGAAACAACGTGCCAAATACCTCTCATTTATCCGTCGTTTCATGGAAGACCAAGACTTTTTGGAAGTGCAAACGCCGATTTTGGCGAATTCGTCACCAGAGGGTGCGCGTGATTTCTTGATTCCGAGTCGGATTCATGCCGGTAAATTCTATGCCTTACCGCAAGCACCGCAACAGTTCAAACAGTTGCTCATGGTCGGAGGGATTGATAAATACTATCAAATCGCGCCGTGTTTCCGTGATGAAGACCCACGTGCCGACAGACTTTATGGCGATTTCTACCAGCTTGATTTGGAGCGCGCTTTCGTCGAAGATGGTGAAGAGATTCGTTCAGAGATGGAAGTCTTAATCCAAAATCTGGTGAAAAATTTTGCTGGTAAAGAGCTTGTCTCAGAAGACGTTCCACGTATTGCTTATGAAGATGCCATGAACATTTATGGTAGCGATAAGCCTGACTTGCGTTTTGGTATGACTTTGGTTGACTTAGATGAAACGCTTGCGACGACAGACTTTGCTGTCTTTAAGAACGCTAAAAAAGTCAAAGCGATTTGTGTTAAAGGTGCGGCTAGCTTGTCTCGCTCGCAAATTGATGCTTTCACTGAAATCGCTAAAAAAGAAGGTGCTGGCGGTTTGGCTTACTTGACTTACGTCGATGGCGGTATCAAATCTCCGATTGCGAAATTCTTGACTGAGGCAGAGTTGGCTGACATTACAGTCAAAACGGGTGCTGAAGATGGCGACATTGTCTTCTTTGGTGCGGGTAAACCTGCCATCGTCAACCGTGTCCTCGGTCGGATGCGAAATGAATTTGCCGATTTCTATGATCTCAAAGATAAAAATAAAGTCGCACTTTGCTGGGTGGTTGATTTTCCATTTTACGAATACGACGAACAAAATCGCAAAGTTGACTTTGGTCATAACCCATTCTCCTTACCAAAAGGTGGCGTTCAAACGCTTGAGGCGGCGAAATCTGATGCGGATAAGTTGGCGATTAAGGCAGACCAGTACGACATGGTCATGAATGGTTATGAAATTTGTTCAGGTGCTGTGCGTAACTATAATCCAGAAGTGATGTATAAAGCTTTTGAAGTGATTGGCTATGACAAATATTTTGTAGAACAAAAATTTGGGGCCATGCTAGAAGCCTTCAAATTTGGTGCGCCACCACACGCTGGTTGTGCCTTTGGTCTTGAGCGTATCTTTATGGTCTTGACGGGTGAAGAGAACATCCGCGAAGTTGTTGCCTTTCCGAAAAGTGCAGCTGGTGTTGATTTGATGATGGATTCGCCGAGCGATGTTGACCCGAAACAATTAAACGAATTGAAGTTAGTTTTGGATATTGATTTTGACTAAAAGTGTCAAAACCTGATATAATGAAACATGAAATTATACTCGTCTAACGATAAAAATAGTTCGAAAGTCTTAGCTTTTTATCGTTAAATGAGTCTAGCGGTTTGATTCCCGAAAAAAACAGAGGAGAAATCAATGGAAATCACAAAAGATGACGTGAAACACGTTGCGAATTTGTCAAAATTAGCCTTTGATGAGGCAGAAACTGCTGAATTTGCAGGCACATTGACAAAAATCGTCGATATGTTTATGAAATTAGAAGAAGTCGACACAACAGGTGTGCCATTTACATCAAATGTGGCAGATAATATCAATGCTTGGCGTGAAGACGTTGCGGTGGCAGGTTGGAACCGTGATGAGTTGTTCCAAAATGTGCCAGAAGCTGAAGATGGCTTTATTAAAGTACCCGCAATTATGGAGGATAACTAAGCATGACAACGATTAAAGCACTCCATGACAAATTGGTCAATAAAGAAATTTCAGCGGTTGAGCTTACCCAAGCAACGCTGAAAGCTATTAAAGATCGTGAAGGTAAAGTCGATAGTTTTATCACGATTACAGAAGAAGCCGCACTCGCACAGGCTGCTGCCATTGACGAGCGTGGCATTGACGCAAGCAATCCTGTGTCTGGTATTCCGATTGCCGTTAAGGACAATATTTCAACTAAAGGGATTTTGACGACGGCGGCATCGAAAATGCTCTATAACTATGAGCCAGTTTTTGATGCGACTTCTGTCGAAAAATTATATGCCAACGACATGATTATCGTCGGTAAAACCAACATGGACGAGTTTGCCATGGGTGGTTCAACTGAAAATTCAGCCTTCAAACCAACCAAAAATGCTTGGGATGAAACAAAAGTTCCCGGTGGCTCATCTGGTGGCTCTGCGACGGCGGTTGCGGCTAACCAAGTCTTGCTCTCGCTCGGTTCTGATACAGGCGGTTCAATCCGTCAACCCGCATCATTTAACGGTGTCGTGGGTCTCAAACCAACTTATGGTCGCATTTCGCGTTTTGGTCTGATTGCTTTTGGCTCATCGCTCGACCAAATCGGGCCATTTTCACAAAATGTCGCAGATAACGCCCTCTTGCTCAATGCAGTTTCAGGTTTCGATCCAAAAGATTCGACATCATCAAAAGTTGCAGTGCCTGACTTCACGTCTAAAATCGGGCAAGATGTGACAGGCTTGAAGATTGCCTTGCCAAAAGAATATTTAGGCGAAGGGATTGATCCTCAGGTAAAAGAACAAGTCTTGGCTGCAGCCCAACACTTTGAAAAATTAGGGGCGACTGTTGAAGAAGTGAGCTTGCCACACAGCAAATATGGCGTGGCGGTTTACTATATCATCGCGTCATCTGAAGCCAGCTCAAACTTGCAACGTTTTGACGGCATTCGCTACGGTTTCCGGGCAGAAGATGCGGTTGACTTAGAAGACATTTATGTCAAAACACGCTCGCAAGGTTTTGGTGAAGAAGTCAAACGTCGGATTATGTTGGGCACCTTTAGTTTGTCATCTGGTTACTACGATGCTTACTTCAAGAAAGCGGGACAAGTTCGGACTTTGATTATGCAAGACTTCCAAAAAGTCTTTGAAAATTATGATCTGATTATTGGCCCAACAGCGCCGACTGTTGCCTATGACTTGGATACGCAAGGTCATGATCCTCTTGCCATGTACTTGGCTGACTTGTTGACCATTCCAGTTAATTTGGCAGGCTTACCGGGGATTTCAATTCCTGCTGGACAAGTTGATGGTTTACCAGTAGGTTTGCAAATCATTGGGAAAGCCTTCGACGAAGCAACGATTTATCAAGCGGCAGCAGCGTTTGAAGCGACGACTGATTTCCATAAAAATAAGCCAGTCATTTTTGGTGCCTAATATGTCAGTTGACCAATTGATTAAGCGGTTAAATGCCATTGCTGATGCAGGATTGACCTATGGCAAGGATACTTTTGACCTCGAACGCTATCAAGACATCAAAACTGTCTTGCGTGATTTAACAGGTCATGTGTCAGATTTAACGCCAGCAGAACTTAGTGATTTATTTCTGCCGACTAGCCAGTATCCAACACCGATGATTGATGTGCGTGCCTTTGTGAAAAATGATGCTGGCGATGTGTTACTTGTTCGGGATCAAGCAAAAGGTGAGTGGACTTTGCCAGGTGGTTATGGTGAAATTGGTTTTTCGCCCAGCGAAAATGTCCTCAAGGAGTTAGTTGAGGAAGCAGGAGTCACAGGCGAAGTTGTGCGTTTATTAGCTGTTTTTGACACGAATAAGTGGCAACCACAAGGGCGACAGTATTATAAGTTTGTCTTTGACTGTCGCGCTTTAAGCGAAGCGTTTCAGGTCAATAGTGAAACGTCAGAAATCGGCTATTTTCCCTTGCAGACTTTAAAGCTTCCCTTGTCGGAAAAGCGCGTGACCCGCGCACAGCTTGACTTGCTAGAGGACTTATGGCAGACTGGTAAGCAATATATCGATTAGGCTTTGATTGAACCAAATAATAATCAGCATAAATGGAGAAAAATAAATGAATTTTGAAACAGTCATTGGACTTGAAGTCCATGTCGAGTTGAATACCAACTCGAAAATTTTCTCACCTGCGCCTGCGCATTTTGGTGCAGGACCAAATGAGAATACCAATATTGTCGATTGGAGTTTTCCAGGTGTTTTACCTGTCATGAATAAAGGTGTCATCGAGTCTGGTATCAAGGCGGCACTTGCCTTGAATATGGATATTCACCAAAATATGCACTTCGACCGTAAGAACTATTTCTACCCGGACAATCCTAAAGCCTATCAAATTTCGCAATTTGATGAGCCGATTGGTTATAACGGATCGATTGAAATTGAGTTGGAAGACGGGACTAAAAAGACACTTCGGATTGAACGTGCCCACTTAGAAGAAGATGCAGGGAAAAATACGCACGGCACAGACGGCTATTCTTACGTTGACCTGAACCGCCAAGGCGTGCCTTTGATTGAAATCGTGTCAGAAGCTGACATGCGTTCGCCTGAGGAAGCCTATGCTTACCTGACTGCGATTAAGGAAATCATCCAGTACACTGGCATTTCTGATGTCAAGATGGAAGAAGGCTCGATGCGTTGTGATGCCAACATTTCTTTACGTCCTTACGGTCAGGAAGAGTTTGGCGTGAAAACGGAGCTGAAAAATCTGAATTCCTTTAACTTTGTCCGCAAAGGTTTGGAGTATGAAGTGGCGCGCCAAGCTAAAGTTTTGCGTTCTGGCGGTGTGATTCAGCAGGAAACGCGTCGTTACGATGAAAAAACGGGCGAAACGACCTTGATGCGTGTCAAGGAAGGGTCGTCAGATTACCGTTACTTCCCAGAACCTGATCTGCCGCGTTTTGAGATTTCAGATGCGTGGATTGACGAAGTTCGGGCGACTTTGCCAGAATTTCCGAAAGCACGTCGTGCGAAATATGTGGCTGAGCTCGGACTTTCTGACTATGATGCAGCACAAATTACCGCAGCTAAAGATACGGCTGATTTCTTCGAAGCGGCGGTAAATGCGGGTGCGGATGCGAAATTGGCATCAAACTGGTTGCAAGGTGAGGTGGCACAATATCTGAACGCTGAAGGTAAAAAACTTTCAGAAATTGGTTTGACACCAGAAAACTTGACTGAAATGCTCAAACTCATCACTGATGGCACGATTTCATCAAAAATTGCCAAGAAAGTTTTCGTTGAATTGGCGAAAAATGGCGGTTCTGCTGAAGCCTTCGTTAAGAAAGCTGGCTTGATTCAAATTTCAGACCCGGCTGTTTTGTTACCAATCATTACAGAAGTTCTGGCTAAGAATGAAAAAGCTGTCAACGACTATCAAGGTGGCAACAAAAATTCTGCTAAAGCCTTGATTGGTCAACTGATGAAAGCGACTAAAGGACAAGCCAATCCACAAGTTGTGCAAGAATTGTTGTACGCTGAGTTGGATAAATAATAGATAGCTAATATAAGAAAAACTGATTGATTAAAATCGGTTTTTCTTTATAAAAAAGTTTGAATGTGGTATGATGAGAAGATGGGTTTTAAATAGTCTGCTTGTTTCATGAAGCAAGTGGCTATCATGCTAATGAAAAAGAAGGTTTAAAAAGAGATATCATGACAGAACAGACAAACGATAAAATCTCACCCAAATTAATTGCAGCGATTTTAGCAACAGGTATTCTGAATTTTGCAGGCATTACAGTTGAAACGGCAATGAATATCACCTTTCCGATTTTGATTGAACAATTTCATATCGACATTTCAACCGTTCAGTGGATGACGACGCTTTACCTATTGGTTGTAGCGGCGACTGTACCGATTTCATCATTTTTGAAACGGCGTTTTACGCTTAAAAGACTATTTATCGTTGCCAATCTCTGTTTTATTGCAGGGGTTGTACTAGATAGTCTGGCACCGACGTTTTCGATTTTGCTATTAGGGCGTTTTGCTCAAGGTATCGGAACGGGGATTGCCCTGCCTTTGATGTTTAATATCATCTTGGAACAGGTACCGCGTCAAAAATTAGGCACGATGATTGGTCTGGGGACTTTGATTACTGCTGTTGCGCCAACTGTTGGGCCAACCTTTGGTGGGGT
The DNA here is from genome assembly GCF_002260845.1 of Pseudolactococcus reticulitermitis. Lineage (GTDB taxonomy): Bacteria > Bacillota > Bacilli > Lactobacillales > Streptococcaceae > Pseudolactococcus > Pseudolactococcus reticulitermitis. Next base: position 157,271 of record NZ_BEDT01000005.1, read on the forward strand.
CATGGCAAGTTCGCTTGGCTGGCGCTATATTTTCATTTGTTTGCTCCCGATTTTGCTTGTCTCTTTTGTTCTAGGCATTATGACCATTGAGCAAAAAACAGAACCGCAGAAGCTTAAACTAGATGTGATCAGTTTTGTCGCGATTGCTGTGACCTTGGTTGGGTTTATTTACAGTCTGAGTCATCTCAGTAGCATGCCTTTGATGAGCCCGCAGGTTTTAGGGGCATTTATCATGGGTGCGTTTGGTCTTGGCATTTTCATTTATCGGTCGAATCGGCAAGCAAGTCCTTTGATTAACTTGGCGGTTTTCAAAAACGTGTCTTTTGACGGTCATGCCATTAGTTCTTTTATTTTGCTTGGCTCTTTGTTAGGTCTGAACCTCGTCTTGCCTAACTATATCCAGCTAGTGAACGGCGATTCAGCCGTTGCAGCAGGGTTAGCAGTCTTGCCCGGAACGATTTTAAATGCTGTTTTCGTTTCCTTTAGTGGTCGCATTTATGATGCGATTGGTGCAGCTAAGCCGATTTTATTTGGGACAGCGCTGTCGATGCTTGCTTTAGCTTGCTTCTGCTTCATGAGTGGCAATTTGACGAACTTGACCATTTCAATCCTCTTTGGTATTTATTGTATTGGCTTTGGCTTGACCTCAGGAAATGTCTTGACCAATGGTCTAGCGCAGTTGCCCAAAGACTTGCAGACAGATGGCAATGCCGCCATTATGACCCTGCAACAATTTGCGGGCGCTTTTGGCACATCCATCACGGCGATTATCATCGCTTTCAGCCAAAAATCAGCCCTTTCTAAAGCCATCGGGACGCAACAAGGCTCACGCAATGCTTTGATATTATTCTTAATCATGGCGGGTCTAGAATTTGTGATGTTGTACGTTGTGATTAAGGTTTATCGGCAGGAACAAACTGTTTCCTAAGCTTGTGTTGTATTTCGAATGATTAAAAAAGAATCCTTGTTCTAAGGGTTCTTTTTATAGACAAATGGTTTCTAAAGTGTCAAAATTTAAATATAGCAGTGAGCATCAAAATGGCAATAACACAATTAAAACAATATATTATTTTAAAAAAAATAAAAATGTGACTTAATTAATCAATTGAAAGCGATTACAATTTAATTGTAAAGAAAAGGAGGCATATCAAATGTCAGATTGGTTAAATATCGCAGGAAAAGTGTATGTTGTGACAGGTGGTTCATCGGGTATTGGTCAAGCAATTGTTGATGAGTTACTTGAAAGTGGTGCTCATGTTGCAAATTTAGACTTGAAGGAAAATGATACCAAAAATGAACATTATCTGTTGATTAAAACAGATGTGACAAGTCATGTGTCAGTTGCGGCAGCGGTGTCAGAAATTGTTGCTAAATTTGGAACGATTGATGGATTGGTAAATAACGCAGGTATCAATATACCACGTTTACTTGTAGATATCGACCATCCTGATGGTGAGTACGAATTATCAGAAAGCGCATTTGATAAAATTTTCTCAATTAATGTCAAAGGTGCTTATATTGTTGCCCAATGTGTTTCACGGGTGATGGCGACGCATGATGGTGGTGTTATCGTTAATATGTCATCTGAAGCGGGTCTTGAAGGGTCAGAGGGTCAATCACCTTACGCTGCTTCAAAAGCTGCCATTAATGGCTTTACACGTTCATGGTCCAAGGAATTAGCCCGCCATGATATTCGTGTGGTCGGTGTTTCACCGGGGATTATGGAAGAAACTGGTTTACGTACCCTTGCTTATGAGAAAGCTCTGGCTTACACGCGTGGAAAAACGGTTGATGAATTACGAGCAGGTTACAGTAATACAAGTGCAACGCCGCTTGGACGTAGCGGTAAATTATCTGAGGTTGCGGATTTGGTAGCTTACTTTTTGAGTGATCGTGCAAGTTATATTACAGGTGTGACGACAAATGTTGCGGGTGGTAAATCACGAGGATAATCAGGAATTAGATTGAGGTAGAAAGTGGCATTAGTCGTAAGATTGACACAAATTTTAGAATTTTTGGTGGCTAAGGGTCAAGCGACAGAAATGCAGCTTTCTCATTTGATAAAAGTGAGTGAACAGACGGTTAGGTCTGTGATGACCCAATTAAATCAAGCGTTGGAAGATGTAGCGGTCATCACGCGTGATAAAAAAATGTACCGGCTAGTCGTTAAGGACTATGATGAATTAGTTTTGCTACTAGGTGGAGGGATGAAGGCGTTAGCTGATTTTAATTCGTCGGATAAGCGAATAGCCTATATTTGTAAGGCGATGATTGAGCAGGGTGATTATCTTCTAATTGATGATATTGCAGATGATTTGGTGGTGTCACGAGGGACGATTCAAAAAGATTTGAAAAAATTAGGGCAGTTGGTCACCATTTATGATGGAAAATTGGAGAGCAAACCAAATCGTGGTGTTAGATTGCTTGCGAGTGAGTTTGCCAAACGGTTAATTTTCCTCAATCATGTGTATGATTATTATCAATATGAACTGGAATTTGACACAGATTTCTTTGATTTATTAGATGATCTGTATGATCAGCTGAAACTCAATCAAATTCAGGTGACAACATTGGAGCGAGCATTATTGTTGTCAATGAATCGGATTCAAAAAGGTCATATCATTGAAGATGAGATTAGTAATTATTATAATCTTGTTGTTCATAACGCATCTTTAAACGATTTCTTTATCAAAATAGAGAAAAAGCTCAATCGAAATTTGACACAATATGAGCAAGATTTTATGGCGTATCCCTTGAATATGACTAATAATTTTCCATTTGATGCTAGGTTGATTGATTTGGTATTTATCAATCAATTAATTCGTCAAATTGTTATGGATATTGATGAAGAATATCCGATTCAGATGAGTCAAACAGCCTTATTTGAAGCTCTGAAATTTCATGTGACTTTCTTACTCAATCGGACAAGGTTTCAATATCAGGAGAAGAATATTTTCTTCAAATCAATTCAAAATCGGTATCCCTTTGCTTATCAACTCGCAGAAATCGCTAAGGAGAGTATTAAAAAAGTAACGGGTTTTGTCATTTCTGACATTGAACTCAATACACTAGCCATTTATTTTGAGCTTTCACTTAGCGAGGTTCGGGTTGATAGTACAAAAAAAGTTGCTTTGATTGCCAATGTTGGTAGCGCAGCCAAGCAAATGTTATATTTACAAATTCGTGCTATTTTGGGTGACGATATTGTGATAACAGAGTTGACTGAAGAAGCGGCTAATCATGATTTTGCAGAGTTCATGGTGGTTTTTACGACGGTGCCTTTAAAAGTCCTTTCGTCAAATGTGATGGAAATTCAAGTCGCCAATTTACTGGATGATGATTTGATTTCCGCACGACTGAGAACGCTAAAAAATAGTATTTTGCTTGATAAATCAAAAGTCAAGATGACAATGACGCATTTGAATCAGACCTATTCAAAAAATTTAGCACAAATGATGAGTGATTTAGAACAGCAAGGTAAGGTAGACGCTCAATTTGCAGCTCGAATTTTAGCTCGTAATCAGACTGCTTCAACGATTTTCGAAAATACCCTTGCTTTTCCCCACACGATTAATGTTGGGTCAAGCGATATTGTCCTGAGTATTGGTTTGGCACCGCAAGATGAGATTAGTTTGATTTTTATGCTCGCTGTGCCTGAAAATTTGTTGCCTAATTGGGAAAGTGATCTGGTTAAAGTTTATGATATGATTTTTGAAATTGTTGGTAAGCCAGAACTTCAGCATGAAATTTTGCAAATGGAAACTTTAGAGCAACTACAAGGCTTGCTAAAAAGAAAGGGATTAATCATATGAATAATTGGCTACTCGTTGGGATTATTGCTGTTATTGCTTATGTCATACAAATTATCTTTGGTTTGCGTCAAATTAAGCATTTTAACCAAGTTTATCAAAAATTGAGACAACAAGGTCGTGTTGCAATTGGTCGCAGACCAGGTCGGATTAAATCAGGAACGATTATGCTGTTTGGGCTTGATGCCCATGGGGTCATCATTGCCACGCAAAAAATGCAAGGCATTAGTGTCCTTTCAAAGTTTAAATCCCTGAATCAATTTAATGGGATTGAATTGCAAGCTTTGACAGCCTATCACCCTTTGGTGTCAAAAGAATTGAAAATAACACGCCAGACGATTGAAAATGCACGTGAGCTCTATCTACGTGTTCAGTCAGGTGACTATCAGGAATCGTCACCCCTATCACTGGTTGATAAGTTAAAAATGCAAGCAATGGTTGTGAGAAAACAAGTATTGCACAAATAAAACACGGTTACTACACATGTAAAACACAGTTATTACACATGTCAATTATGAGTTTGAAGTCGTAAATGAAAACAAAAAAGACATATAGAGGAGAAAAAAGATGAATTTCATTATTAAATTTGCGGATGGCTTTATGAGCCTCTTTAAAACTGGTGGGGAGACCTTTATTAGCTGGATGACTGGTATTGTTCCAGTGGTCTTAATGTTACTTGTCGCCATGAATGCACTAATCGCCTTAATTGGTGAAGATAAGATTCAAAGGATTGCACAAGCATCAACTAAAAATCCTATTGCGCGTTACTTAGCCCTACCATTTTTATCTGCCTTTATGCTAGGTAATCCAATGAGTCACACTATGGGGCGCTTTTTACCAGAATATTACAAGCCAAGCTATTCAGCGGCAGTCATGCAATTTTGTCATACAAGTAATGGTATTTTTCCTCATATCAATCCAGGTGAATTATTTGTTTGGATGGGGATTGCACAAGGTATTCAAAAATTAGGTTTGAATCAAACCGAACTTGCCATTCGTTATCTCTTGGTTGGGTTAGTGATGAACTTCATTGGTGGTTGGGTAACAGATTTGACAACTGCTTTTGTTTCTAAACAACAAGGGATTACACTAAGCAAGACAGTTGCTGTTAATCCGGATTTGGCATCGTGATTGTATTTTGAGAGGAAAAAAGAAATGACTGAATATAAAAGTATTGTAGTAACTAAAGGTGCTGGTGGATATGGTGGACCTTTGACCATCACACCAACGGTAGAAAAGCATAAATTCATCTATATCACAGGTGGTGGGGAACGGCCTGCTATTGTTGATAAAATAGAAGAGCTGACAGGGATGGTATCGGTAAACGGTTTTAAAACATCTATCCCAGATAGTGAAATTGCATTAGCTATTGTTGATTGCGGTGGAACACTTCGCTGTGGTATTTATCCACAAAAGGGAATTCCAACGATTAACATTGTGGCAACTGGGAAAAGTGGTCCCTTGGCACAATATATTAACGAAACAATCTATGTCTCAGCAGTTAAAGCGGAAAATATCCAGCCAACGGATGCCAATGGCGTCGTATCACACAAACAAGATGCGGCGCCAAAAGATGCGTCAGCATTTGATACATCTAAAAAAATCACGGAACAGCGCGCAGAGGGTGGTAGTTTTATCGCTAAAATAGGAATGGGCGCCGGTAAAGTTGTTGCGATTTTTAACCAGGCAGCGCGTGAAGCGATTCAAACATTAATTCAAACGGTTTTGCCATTTATGGCGTTTGTATCACTTTTAATCGGGATTATTCAAGGCTCAGGTGTTGGGGATTTGTTCGCTAAAGCGATGATTCCATTAGCGGGTAATACAGTTGGTCTATTTGTGATTGGTTTCATCTGTTCTTTGCCATTTCTATCACCGCTCTTAGGACCGGGTGCTGTCATTTCTCAAATTATCGGAACATTGATTGGGGTGGAAATTGGTAAAGGAAACATTTCGCCACATCTTGCTTTGCCAGCCTTGTTTGCAATCAACACACAAAATGGTTGTGATTTCATTCCGGTCAGTCTTGGTTTGATGGAAGCCGAATCTGAAACAGTTGAAGTTGGTGTTCCAAGTGTACTTTATTCACGTTTCTTGAATGGTTTACCGCGTGTTGTTGTTGCTTGGTTAGCAAGCTTTGGATTATATAGATAAGGAAGAAAAGATGCCAGTTTTTACAACTCAAATTAAAGCGATTGGTCCTGAGGCACAAAGCTTGAGAGAAAGTCAAATGATGATTTTATTTGGCGAAGAGGCACCCGCAATGTTAGCTGAATTTTGTTATACGATTGAAGTCAAGGCGATTCATGATACTATCAAAGTCGGGCAAAATATCATTTTTGATGATGTCCCCTACTTTATCACGGCAGTTGGTGATGTGGTTAAACAAAATTTAACATCGCTTGGTCATATTACGATTAAATTTGATGGGGCGCGTGAAGCTGAATTACCAGGTACGCTTTATGTTGAGGGTAAAAGCTTACCAAATATAAAGGTTGGGTCAAGGATTGAGATTATCTGAATGAATTCAGGGTTTTAAAAGTATTGCTAGGTAAAGAGATAATATATTTCATTAATTGAAATCAGCGGAACTGCACATTAATGAACAGCTTGCTGTGGTTGTTTATTTTAGAAGGAAAATGATATAAGGGCTTTGGAGTAGATTTTCAAAGCCTTTTTTGTGCGCTATGTGCTGAAAAACATCTAGTACTGCGCTTTTATCTTATGCGACTAAAGGTTATAAGTTGTTAAAAATCAACAGTTACATAATTATCGTTTACACTATATTTTCATAACATTTACTATATTTTTACATCAGGTTAATCTCTATCATGCTAGAATGAACTTATAGGGACTAGACGTGTTACTATGAGCTATCAGTTGTGTGTGAAATGACAAGTCATCGCAAATATTTGGTAGACATATTTCTTTCAGCTAAAATTTGGATGTATTTAAATTAATAGAAAGTAAAAAGAACTTATGATTGAGTTACAGCATGTTTCAAAATCGTTTAACGGTAGTCTCGTTTTAGATGATATTTCCTTGAGTGTTCAAAAAGGGAAGACGATTGCGATTTTAGGCTCGTCTGGTAGTGGGAAAACGACCCTACTGAATATTATTTTAGGATTGTTGCAACCTGACAGCGGTAAAATCATCTGTGAAGGTCGCGAGATTACACAGGAAAGTATGAAGAAACGGGCATTTAATATTGTCTTTCAAGATTATGCTTTATTTCCGAATTTATCGGTCGAAAAAAATATCGTTTATGGTTTGCGTAATAAAAAAGGACTGTCAACAGCTCAAGAAGTCGCTGATTTGATTAACTTGTTGGACTTAAGCAAACACTTGACTAAGTCCATCCATCAACTTTCTGGTGGACAGAAGCAGCGGGTAGCCTTGGCAAGAACGCTTGTCATGAAGCCTAAAATTTTGCTTTTAGATGAGCCGTTATCAGCCTTGGATGGTGTCATCAAAGAAAACATTAAAAATCGTATCAAGGAGATTGTCCAACAGTTTCAATTAACGACGTTTATCGTGACGCACGATCCGGAGGAAGCCTTGACTATGAGTGATAAGATTCTCGTGCTGGATCAAGGGCACATCGTCCAGTTTGATACGCCGGAAAATATTATTCATCAGCCGAGTTCAGCTTTTGTAGAGCGTTTTATCCTCCAACAACTCCTGATAAAGAAACACAATATTTTCCAACTGTTTGGAGAAAATGATGCGGGATAATCGAAAATTTGTGATGGCAACCTTTAGTTTGGTGGGGATCTTTTTCTTAGTCTTTCTGATTTTTCCCCTTCTGACGATTTTTTATCAGGCGTTTGTAGCAGATTCGACCCTTAATTTGACGAATTTTAAGCAGTTAATCGGTAATTCAACGATTCAAGCCTCTTTTATTGACAGCTTGACGATTTCTTTTCAGACGAGTTTGCTTGCGACCGTCATCGGCTTTGTCTTTGCCTACTGTGTCAATTTCACAAATGTCTTGAAAGCTTATAAACGTTTAATTAACACCTTAATCGTTTTGCCTATGCTTGTGCCAACGATTGTCTATGGCTTTGCCATCATTTATAGTTTTGGCAAACAGGGCATTATCACCCGCCTTTTAGGCTTTCAGCTCTTTGACATTTACAGCACGCAAGGCTTGATATTAGGTTTTCTCATCTATACAGTGCCCATCGCTTATCTGCTTTTCAATAATGCCATGGGCTATCTTGACCATCAATATTTCATCGTCAGTGACATCATGGGCGACTCGAAATTACGCCGTTTTTGGGTTACGATTATCAGTCCTCTGATTACAACGATTGCGATTAGTATCGTGCAAACTTTCTTTTTAACCTTTACTGATTTTGGGATTCCAGCCTCATTAGCTGGCAGCAAAAATCTGATGGCAACGGCGCTTTACAATCAAATGATTGGGAGTGTCCCAGATTTTGCCAATGGGTCAATTCTTGCTTTGATGATGTTGCTACCCGCTATACTGAGTGCCTTACTGCTCTTTCGTTTGAAACGGTTTGAAATTCGCTATGATAAGCGCAGAACTTTCCTCATTTCACGAAATAGAATAAGAGATAGCGTCAACTTCCTATTAACAGCGGGGTATTTACTGATAACCGTCGCCACCTTTTGCTCATTTCTCATCGTGCCGTTTGTGACGAATTATCCGTATAACCTCACGCTAACTTTTGAGCATGTTAAATCCGTTTTAACCAATTCTGATTTGATAGCGACCTATCTGAATACGCTTGAAATGTCGATGCTGACGAGTATTTTGGGAATGATCTTGGCCTACACTTGTGCCTTGCTTGTCAAACGAAGTATCCTGCATCCGCTATTGCGCAGGTCTATCGAAGGCTTGTCACAATTGACGATTGCCATCCCCGGTATGGTATTAGGCTTGGCCTTTATCTTTGCTTTTTCGCAAACAGCTTTGCATTATACGCTGACGATTTTGATTATTGTGAACCTCGTTCACTTTTTCGCCACACCTTTCAATCTTGCTAGTCAGGCTTTGGAAAAAATGTCGGATCACTATGAACAAACAGCCAGCCTTTTAGGAGATAGCTACTTCAAACTGCTGGTTAGGGTCATTATTCCCAATAGTAAGCAGACCTTGGTCGATATGTTCAGCTATTTGTTCACAAATGCCATGGTTACCATTTCGGCCATTATCTTCTTGGTGGGGACGCACACCTCAACCATGACAACTAAAATCAAAGAATTGCAACATTTTAATAAATTCGATGATATTTTTATCTTAGCACTCTTGTTATTAGGGACGAATCTCATCGTCAAATATCTGCTTTATCTGATATTTAGTCGACATAAGCTGACGTTTAAACAAGTCTTGAAAATTCGGAAACCAGCCACTTTACAGGTAAAAAAAGGAGCCTAGTATGAAACATAAAAAATTAGTGAAAAATATCTTGCTTGTGTGTCTCACTTTATTTGCGGCAGTTGCGGTTGCAGCGTGCGGTAAGAAAGCAACGGGGGAAGCAGCTAAGCCAGTCGTCATTTATTCAAATGCTGATGATGAAGCCATTGAAGTCATGAAGAAAACCTTAGATGCGACAGACATGAAGGGGAAATACAAGGTTCAAATTTTTGGGACAACGGAGCTGGGTGGCAAATTACTGTCAGAAAAGGATAATCTGGAAGCAGATGTCATGACTTTGTCGACTTACTATCTAGATGCTGCAAAATCTAGCTTAACAGATTTCAAAGTCAAAGCAGATGGGATTGACAAGACAGAAAAATTCCAAAGTCCAATTTTAGGTTTGGAGGGCGGTTTAATCGTCAATACGGCAGCCTTGAAGGAAGCAAAACTACCGACGCCGACATCTCTCAAAGAATTAGCAAACCCAGTTTATAAAAACACGCTTGCCATCCCTAATATCAATTCTTCTTCGACAGCTTGGTTAATGATTCAGGCCTTGATTGATACCTATGGCGAGTCAGAAGCCAAAACCATTTTCGCTAAAATTCTTGCCAATGTTGGCCCCAATCTCGAGGACTCGGGTTCTGGTCCAATCAAAAAATTGCGGACAGGTGAAGTCGCGATCGGCTTTGGTTTGCGTCAGCAAGGCATTGTAGATGAACAAGCAGGTCTGCCGATTAAGGTGGTAGAGGTTGCTGAAGGGAATTATTTGCTAACAGAATCTGTTGCGCTTGTGAAACACAAAACGATGAATCCCAATGCTGCAAAAATCGCTGAAATTCTTGCCAATGAGACGCGAAAAGAGTTACAAGCATATTATCCAGCAGCGCTTTATCAGGGGGAAGCAACCACAAAAGCCAAACGTTTCCCGAAAGCTTTAACGCTTGAGTTATTAAAATCGCATCAATTATTTGCAGAAGAAGCAATGAAAGCAGCGAAAGGAAATTAAGCATGACGACGATTCATTACAAATTATTGACACCGGGACCACTCACGACAACGGACACAGTTAAGGCAGCGATGCTCGTAGACCATTGCACATGGGATGATGACTACAAAGTCATTACGACAGGCATTATCAAAAACTTGTTGCAGTTGGCAAATGTGTCTGAAGCAGCTTACACGGCTGTTTTGATGCAAGGGTCGGGAACATTTGGTGTGGAGAGCGTGTTGACGAGTTCCGTCGGACAGGCTGATCATCTCTTGATTTTGGCAAATGGTGTTTACGGTTTAAGGATGGCAGAAATTGCGCAGCACGCACAGCTTTCCTATGATGTTTTAGAATTTCCTTACAACCAAGTACCAGATGCGCAAGTTGTCGCAGAATTTTTAGACAGCCATCCAGAGATCACACATCTTGCCATGGTGCATTGTGAAACGACGACAGGTATTTTAAATGATATTCAAGCTATCAGCCAAGTTGTTAAAAATCGTCAATTAACCTTTATCGTTGATGCCATGAGTAGTTTTGGTGGCATACCGATTGATGTGACCGGCTTAAACATTGATTTCTTGATTTCTAGTGCCAATAAATGTATTCAAGGGGTACCAGGGTTTTCATTTATCATTGCTAAAAAAGAGGCGATGCTGGCAACTAAAGGCAAGGCGATTTCTTTATCTTTAGACCTTTATGAACAATGGGAAACCATGTCCAAAGATGGGAAATGGCGTTTTACAAGTCCGACCCATGTTGTCATTGCTTTTGAACAGGCCCTGCAAGAATTGGCAAAAGAAGGTGGCGTAGCGGCAAGACATGCCCGCTATCAAGCCAATATGACACGATTGCGAGCGCTTTTTAGAGCCAATGGCTTGCTTGCGTATGCTCCTGAAGAAAACCAGTCGCCGATTATTGCGACGTTTCACTTACCGAGTCAGGAGATTGACTTTAAAGAAATGTATGACTTCATCAAGGCGGAAGGCTATGCCATTTATCCGGGGAAATTGCTTGATTTGAATACCTTTAGGGTAGGGGTGATTGGTGAGATTTATCAGGCGGATATTGCGCGTGTCTCAGATATTTTTGAGGCCTATTTAGCAGATAAGAAAATTGAAGGGTAGATGATGATTGAAGCAGTGATTTTTGATTGGGCAGGGACAACGGTTGATTATGGGTGTTTTGCGCCTGTGCAAGCCTTTATTGAAACATTTCAGAACGAAGGTATTGAAGTAATGCCTGATGAAGTTCGGCAACCAATGGGGGCGCTGAAGCGAGATCATATTAAAATCTTGCTAGAAATGCCACGGATTCGTACTGTATTTGAGACAGTACATCACAGACCTTTTAGTGAAGCGGATATTGACGACATGTTAGCCATTTTCACTGAAAAATTAATGGCAGAAATTTCTGATCATACCGTATTAAAACCCGATATTTTAGAAACGGTTGCTTATCTAAGAGACAAGCAGATAAAAATCGGAACAACGACAGGCTACACAAGGACAATGCTTGCGCCAGTTGCTATGGCAGCAAAAGTGCAAGGCTATGAGCCAGATGTTTTGATGACACCAGATGATGTCAATGGCGTAGGACGTCCAGCGCCTGATATGATCCATCAAAATTTAGCAGAATTGGCTATCCAAAATCGGCAATCAGTCCTCAAAGTCGGTGATACAGTCGCCGATATCGTCGAGGGCAAAAATGCCCATGTTTTATCTGTCGGGGTGATTGAAGGCAGCTCTGTTATGGGTTTGACGGAAACAGAATATGCCCAACTATCGCCAGAGCAAAGACAATCAGAAATCAACCGAGTGCGACAAGTTTTTGAAGCAGCGGGAGCAGATGCCGTTATTCTGAATTTGAGCGAATTACCAGCTTTGATTGAGAAGATAAATCAAAGCTGGTACAAATTATAAAGCGAACATCGATGTGATGACCGCTTTTACAAGAAATAAAAAATCTCCAGCTGATAGCATATAAAAGTCTATCAACCAGAGATTTTTATTTTGGTTTAAACTGAAATCGGGTTAAGCAATCAAACATTGCCATTGTTACTAGATTCAGCGATGTCAGAATTATCGTCACTATCACTATCACCATCTGCATAAACTTGCGCACGAGACTCCTTAGCCAATTGGAGCATTGTATCTTTATCAGCTATAAAATGGCTACCTTCTTTTTTAAGCGTAAAGGTAATATCGACTGGTTTATCAGCTTTAGCGGCGGTTTTCCCCATTTGACCGTAATAAAGACCATAGAGTTTTAAAGTAATTAATTTTTGGATTGTTTTCACGTCTTTATTGCCAGATTCACGAACAATTGTGTCATTGTCAATGCCACCGAGTAGCTCAGTACGCGCGCTACCGATTGGATTGGCTTCTGACAACGCAGCAATAGGTGTTAAAGTAGCGGTTATCTTGGCACTGTCTCCAGAAAGGCTGACAGATTTTACAGTCGCATCTGAGATGCTTGCAATTTGTTTATAATAGGCCTCAGCATAGTCGCTAACAATTTCTTGTGCGCTATAATCAGAACCATCCACGACCAATTTATAAGTATCAATATTGCCATTTGCCAGCATGGCGTCAATTTGTTTCTTTTCTAAATGGTCGAGAAGATAACTTTTCACGCTACTTGCTGAGTCAGAAGAGACATCAGAAAAACCGGAAATATTACCTTTATACATGAAGTCAAGGACAGTTTGTGCATCCGTTTTCGCGACGGATTGACTAGATGTTGCACTATTTTTAGTGTCATTTTTGCTCGTGCTATCGCTAGAAGTAGAGCAGGCAGTCAACATGGTCGTGCATAAAATAATGGCAAAGCCATAAAATACTTTTTTCATAAGTCTCCTTTTTTGTGCAGAATTCTCCAATACAAGATTTATTATCCCATAAATATTTTTTTAAGTGATGAAAAAAATGAAAACGTTTTTATTGAAAATATCAAGAGATGGCGATAATACCTTTTGAGGGAGAACCTCAAGTCATCAATAGATTTGTGTTATAATAAAAGCATGACAACTACAGAAAAAAAACTTCTTTTAATAGACGGCTCATCCATTGCTTTCCGGGCCTTTTTTGCGCTTTACACGCAGATTGACCGCTTTGTTGCGCCATCTGGCTTGCACACCAACGCGATTTTTGCCTTCCATACTATGTTGCGCAATGTTTTGGATGCAGTCCAACCGACTCACGTACTCGTCGCTTTTGATGCTGGCAAAACGACCTTTCGGACGGCAATGTACGCTGACTATAAGGGTGGGCGTGCGAAGACGCCTGATGAATTTAGAGAGCAGCTCCCATTTATCAAAGAAATGCTGGAGGCGCAAGGCATCAAGCACTATGAGCTGGCCAATTATGAGGCGGACGACATCATCGGCACCTTGGCGACGCAGGCGGAAAATGGTGGCTTTGATGCGGTAACGGTTGTTTCAGGCGATCGAGATTTGACCCAGCTGACGACAGACAAAACGACGGTAGAAATCACGATTAAGGGTGTGGCAGAACTTGAAACTTACACACCGGCTTATCTGAAAGAAAAATTAGGCTTAACGACCGCGCAATTTATCGACTTGAAGGCACTCATGGGCGACAAATCCGATAATATCCCCGGCGTGACCAAAATCGGTGAGAAAACTGGTATCAAATTACTGTTAGAATACGGCTCGCTCCAAGGCATCTATGACCATGTCGACGGCATGAAAACCTCTAAAATGAAAGAAAACCTGATCAATGACCGCGATCAAGCTTTCTTGTCAAAAGAACTTGCGACGATTGATTTGGACTCGCCGATTGAAATCAAACTCGACGATACGATTTTCCAAGGCGCTGACTATGATAGGCTTAAAAAATTCTATCAAGAGATGGGCTTTCAGAAGTTTCTAGAAGACCTCGAAGGTGTGACCGAAAAAGTCATCGAAGCGCTAGACTTTACTGTCGTTGAAGACGTTGTAACGCCTGACATGTTTCATGACGATCAATTTTTCTATCTAGAAATTCTAGGCGAAGATTACCAACGTGAACCGATTATCGGCTTTGCTTGGGGGGATGACAAGACCATTTATGTCTCGAAAAATGTTGACCTGCTTAAAGATTTCCAATTCCCTAAAAACACCTATGATTTCAAGAAAAACAAGGTCTTGCTAGGTCGCCACGGCATCGACTATCCGTTGGTTGATTTTGATACCATGCTCGCCAAATACCTCTATTCGACGATTGAAAATAATAAAATTTCGACAATTGCTGATTTATTTGGGCTGAATTTGCCTGATGATGATGTGGTCTATGGTAAAGGCGCCAAGCGTGCGGTGCCATTTGATGACGTCCTTTACGACCATCTCGCTCGAAAGGTAGATGTCCTTGTTAAAACGCATGTTGCCTTGCTTGACAAGCTACGGGAAAACGACCAAGAAAAACTCCTATCAGAGATGGAGTTACCACTTGCCAATGTCCTTGCCAAAATGGAAATCGCAGGCATTAAAGTATCAGGTGGCGTCCTCAGTGAAATCGGTCTGGAAAATGAAAAAGTTATCGCTGATTTGACAGCAGAAATTTATGCGCTTGCGGGTGAGACCTTTAATATCAACTCACCGAAACAACTGGGTGTCATTTTATTTGAAAAAATGCAGTTACCTGTGATTAAGAAAACGAAAACAGGCTATTCAACGGCTGTTGATGTCTTGGAACAGTTAGCGCCACAAGCGCCCATCGTGGATAAGATTTTGAAATTCCGTCAGATTTCTAAAATTCAGTCGACTTATGTCACGGGTTTGCTCGGTGAGATTATGGCAGACGGTAAAATTCACACGCGTTATATTCAAGATTTGACCCAAACAGGTCGCTTGTCGAGTGTGCAACCCAATCTGCAAAATATTCCAGTTCGTCTGGCGGAAGGTCGCAAGATTCGCAAGGCTTTCTTGCCTGACAAATCAGACTCAGTCTTACTATCAAGTGACTATTCTCAGATTGAGTTACGGGTGCTTGCCCACATTTCAGGAGATGAACACTTGATTGCAGCCTTTAATGAGGGTGCAGATATTCATACAGCAACAGCCATGCGCGTGTTTGGGATTGAAAAACCAGAAGATGTCACACCAAATGACCGTCGTAACGCTAAAGCGGTCAACTTTGGTGTCGTTTATGGGATCTCTGATTTTGGCTTGTCTAATAATCTAGGTATTTCCAGAAAAGCTGCCAAAACTTATATTGACACCTATTTTGAGCGCTATCCTGACATTAAAAAATACATGGAAGACATCGTTAGAAGTGCCAAGGATAAAGGCTTTGTCGAAACCCTCTATCATAGAAGACGTAATTTACCAGAAATTAATGCTAGGAATTTTTCAGTGCGCTCATTTGCCGAGCGGACAGCGATTAATAGCCCAATCCAAGGCTCAGCAGCAGACATCTTGAAAGTCGCCATGATTAATCTCGATCAGGCCTTAACAGTAGGTGGCTATCAAGCCAAAATGCTGCTCCAAGTTCACGATGAAATCGTGCTGGATGTCCCACATGATGAGCTAGATGAGATTAAAAAATTAGTCAAAACGACCATGGAAGATGCGATTGCGCTTAAAGTGCCGTTATTAGTGGATGAAAATAGTGGCAAGACTTGGTATGAAGCCAAGTAAAAATGACGATAGCGCTAAGATTGTCCGTGTGACATCTAGGTTCAGGGGAAATGGTTTGGAATGCTTGAAAATCAAGCGATTTCAGACCATTTTTTATCTGTGATTTTATGTTTGACAAACAAAAATATTAGCAGTATAATTGTTATCGAGCTAATAGTTAGTTAGATAACAATTATTTGGCTAATAAAAAAAGAAAGGTCTCAAAGGGATAAGTCATGGCAGAAAATATTGGGATTGAGTTACGTTCGTTGAATATCTCTCTCTTGCGGTATATCGCGCATCATCGCTCTGAAATTGGAAAAACGCCCAATGGTGAGTTGACGGGCGTACAGGTCTGGGTGATTGAGTACTTGCTCAAGCGTCAAGATGAAGATGTTTTCCAAAAAGATTTGGAAAAAGAATTTATGATGCGGCGACCAACGGCGACTAATTTTATCAAGAAATTAGAGCAGGCAGAGTTGATTAAGCGTGAACCTGTTGCCTATGATGCGAGACTTAAAAAAATTATCTTGACACAAAAAGCTGTTGAGATGCAGCAGGCAATGGATGAAAAAATGAAGAAATTTGAAAAATTGCTGCGTGGTGATTTAACACAAGACGAAATTGATACTTTCATTGCAACCATTGACAAAATTAAAAAAAATATAGGAGTTGAAAATGCTTAAAATTTTAAAAAAACTCACTAAAAAAGAGCTGCGCTATATCGGTATCAGCTTGATTTTTATTGTGACACAGGTGTATTTAGACCTTAAATTGCCTGATTACATGAGTAAAGTGACGAAACTCATTCAAGAAAAAGGCACAACCGTGTCGCAAATTTTCGATGAAGGACGCTGGATGGTACTGTGTGCCTTTGGCTCTCTCGTTGCAGCTGTGATTGTGGGTTATTTTGCGGCAAAAGTTGCGGCAGGTTTGTCACGTACGTTACGTCATGAAGTTTACCACCAAGTCTCAGAGTATTCAATGGCTGAAATTAATCAATTCTCAACAGCGAGCTTGATTACCCGTTCGACCAATGATATTACCCAAGTTCAAATGATTGTTGCGATGGGACTGCAACTCGTCATCAAAGCGCCAATCACGGCGGTTTGGGCAATCATGAAAATTGCCAATAAATCATGGGAATGGACAACAGTTTTAGGTGTTGCTGTGTTATTTATTCTGGTAATGATTGGTATTATCGTGACGCTTGCCATGCCACGATTTAAGATTATCCAAAAATTAACGGATAAACTCAACTCCGTTACCCGTGAAAATTTGACAGGGATTCGTGTTGTTCGTGCCTATAATGCCCAAAAATATCAAACTGATAAATTTGAAAAAGCCAACGACGACATTACGGCAACCAATCTCTTCATCCAACGCGCCATGGCCTTTATGATGCCCATGATGTCAATGGTCTCATCTGGCTTATCAGTCGCGGTTTATTTGATTGGTGCCAATATCATCAAGGCAGCAGATCTCGGGACGCCTGCCAATTCACCACGTATCAATCTCTTTTCAGACATGGTCGTGTTCACGTCTTACGGCATGCAAGTTGTCATGGCCTTTATGATGTTGACCATGATTTTCATCATGTTCCCACGTGCCAATGTTTCTGCTGGACGGATCAACGAAGTCATTGACACCGCATCGTCTATCAAAGACGGCACCAAAGATGGGTCAGCTGCTAAAGAAGTCGGCACGGTTGAATTTAAAAATGTGTATTTCCAATATGCAGACGCCTCAGAACATGTCATCGAAGGTGTATCCTTTAAAGCCAACAAAGGCGAAACAGTTGCCTTTATCGGTTCAACTGGTTCTGGAAAATCAACTTTAATCAACTTAATTCCACGTTATTATGATGTGACAGCAGGTCAAGTATTAGTTGACGGTGTCAATGTCAAAGAATACACAGAACAAGCCTTGCATGATAAAATGGGCTTCATTCCGCAAAAACCAGTCATGTTTAATGGGACAATTCGCTCAAACTTAGCCTTTGGGACCAATGGGCATGGTGACTTGACAGACGAAGACTTGATGTCAGCAGCCCGCATTGCCCAAGCTGAAGAATTTATTTCGAAAAAAGAAGATGGCTTAGATTCAGAAATTTCTCAGGGTGGTTTAAACCTCTCTGGTGGTCAAAAACAACGGTTGGCGATTGCCCGTGCGATTGCGCGTCGACCGGAAATTCTCGTTTTTGATGATAGTTTCTCTGCCTTGGACTATAAGACTGACCGCGTTTTACGTGATACTTTGAAACGCGAAACAGCCGACACAACGAAACTCATCGTGGCGCAACGGATTGGCACGATTATCGATGCAGATCAAATTATCGTATTGGATAAAGGTAAGGTTGTGGGTCATGGGACGCATGACGACTTGATGGCAAGCAATGAAGTTTACCAAGAAATTGCCTATTCACAACTGTCTAAGGAGGAATTAGCCTAATGCCGACAACAAAAAATACACCTAAAAAATCTCATGGCGGTGGCTTTGGGCCAGGCCGTGGCATGCGTGGCGGTGGTGAAAAACCAAAAGATGTCAAAAAAGCCTTAGGAGATTTAGCGAAATACGTTAAACCTTGGTATCCGGGAATTTTCGTTGCAGCCATTGCAGCTTGTGGTGGTGCCTATCTGACGATTATCGGGCCTGACCGCTTATCTGATATTACCAATAAAATCATGGCAGGTTTGAAAGCCAGCTTTATTCCAGCTGGCATGCCGGGTCATGGCGATATTGATCTGAAAGCTATCACGTCAATTGGTGTGACCTTGATTGCTTTCTATCTTGGCTCTGCGCTGTTGAGTTATCTGCAAGGTTTCATCATGGCAACCGTGACACAACGGACGTCTAAAAAATTACGTCAAGATATTTCGACTAAAATTAATAAATTACCGTTGCGCTATTTTGATAGCCATCCTTATGGGGATACCTTATCACGTGTGACCAATGACGTGGATGCCATTAGCCAAGCGCTGAACCAATCCGTTGGGAGCTTGGTATCAGCTTTGACCCTGTTCTTTGGCTCTATCATCATGATGTTCAAAACCAACGTTGAAATGAGCTTGACAGCCATTGCCACAACAGCTGTCGGCTTTGGTCTGATGATGCTGATTATGACTAAATCACAAAAATTCTTTAACGCCCAACAAAATGGTCTCGGCGAGGTCAATGGGTTTGTGGAAGAAGTCTACACTGGTCATAACATCGTTAAAGTGTCGAATGCAGACAAAGCCAAACAAGACGAGTTCGATGAAATTAACGAACGACTTTATAACTCCGTTTGGAAATCACAATTTTTGTCTGGCTTGATGATGCCACTCATGCAATTCATCGGTAACTTTGGCTACGGTGCGGTCTGTTTAGTTGGTGCGATTTTAGCCATCGATGGCAAGATTGAATTTGGTGTCATCGTTGCCTTCATGATTTACATTCGCCTGTTTACGCAACCCTTGACACAAATCGCGCAAGCTGTCACGTCAATGCAATCAGCAGGCGCTGCATCTGAACGGATTTTCACTTTCTTTGCAGAACCTGAATTAGAAGACGAAACGGGCAAAGCAACGACATTGCCAAATCCTAAAGGCGCTGTTGAGTTTAAAAACGTTCACTTTGGTTACAATGAAGACCGTGTCATCATCAATGATTTCTCTGCTAAGGCGGAGCCTGGTCAAAAAATTGCGATTGTCGGCCCAACAGGAGCTGGTAAATCAACCATGGTCAACCTTCTCATGCGTTTCTATGACACAAATTCTGGTCAGATTATCATTGACGGCACGCCGATTAAAGATATCACGCGTGAGGCCGTTCATGATCAATTTTCAATGGTCTTGCAGGATACATGGCTGTTTGAAGGCACCGTGAAAGAAAACTTGATTTACAATCAATGTGATATCACAGACGAGCAAGTCGTTGCGGCTGCTAAAGCGGTCGGTGTCGATCATTTCATCCATACCTTGCCAAATGGTTATGACTCAGTCTTGAAAGACGCTGATGAATTATCAGTCGGCGAACGTCAGCTCTTAACCATTGCCCGTGCGCTCTTGAAAGATGCGCCGATGTTGATTCTCGATGAGGCGACGTCATCTGTTGATACGCGGACAGAAGAATTGATTCAAAAAGCCATGGATAAACTCATGGAAGGTCGGACAAGCTTTGTCATCGCACATCGATTGTCAACGATTAAAAACGCTGATTTGATTCTCGTTATGAAAGACGGCGATATTATCGAAAGCGGTAATCATGACGCCTTGCTTGCGGCAGGCGGCTTCTACGCTGATCTGTATAATTCACAGTTTGAAAGTGTCGCTTAAATTTAAAAATGAAAACATTAGTTTGGACACCGGTCTAGGCTAATGTTTTTGATAGACTCATTTAAGTAAATAACCGAAAATGTTTGCTTTATTTGCTTAATTGAGTATATAATAAAGTCACGAATGCAAATCAGAAAGTGTGGGATCAGTGATGGAAAAACTCGTCAATTTCAGAGATTTAGGTGGCTATCAGACCTTAGATAGCAAAAAAGTGAGGGCTGGTAAAGTGTTAAGGTCTGCCCAACCCGTTGGACTGGCAGATGCAGATAAAAACACTTTATTAAAAAATTACCAGCTCAAGAAAATCATTGATTTTCGCTCTCAAAAAGAAGTCGCCGAAAAGCCTATTGACACTTTAACAGGTGTGAGCTACCTCAACATTGATCTGATGAAAGACATCCCATCAGGCACAGCCAGCCTAGAAGATTTGCTGAAAAATCCGACGATTGCAGAAGTTGACCATGCCTTAGAGAACGTTTATGGTGAGTTGGTCATGGATAAAACCAGCCAAAAAGGCTATGCCAACTTTCTGAATCAGATTATCGCGCAAGAAAATGGTGCCGTGCTCTTTCACTGTTTTGCCGGAAAAGATCGCACGGGCATTGGCGCAGCGCTTGTCCTGAGTCTTTTAGGCGTTTGCAAAGCCGATATCGTCCATGATTATCTGTTGACAAACAGGCAAAGGCAAGTAGAAAATCAAAAAATGAAAACCGTCGCAGCGGCACAGGGGATGACTGATGAGCAGCTTTTAGCCTTGGATAGGCTCCTGTCGGTTGATGAGATTTATCTCAACCATGTTTTTGCTAACATCAGCGAGCACTATGGAACGGTTCAAGCTTATGCGACTGAGGCGCTGAATTTTGAGAGAGAGAAGCGGGACTATCTGCGTGAGCTATTATTGACAGATTAAAATGTTCAAAGTTGACTTGAAATAAATGAAATGAAAAAATAATGCAAAAAAAAACGTAAACCCACTTTACAACCCATCACTTTTGCGCTACAATAAATCTGTAATAAAAATAACAAAATAAAATCATTGTTAGAAATAATCATAGCGAAAATGATACAAAATTTTGAACTGAAAACCATATAAATAAAGGGGACTTCTCGTGATTGTGATTGAGAAGTCTTTTTGTTTTATTCTTGTCGTGTTTTGCAAGAATCAGAGTTAAGTAGTTTTTTCAAAAGGTGGAAACTATAACCCCCTTGGAAAAATTTAACCCCTCTTTAAAAAAACGTAATCAAAGAAAAACAACATTAAGTCGTATGGCTTGATAATGTTCCAGATTTACTGTAATGTATGTGGTGTAACACGATGTTTTGGAAAGAAGGCGATTAGATGAAAATATAAATGAAAGCGCTTTATTTTTAAGCCGTAGTATGTCATGTACTTTGGTAGAAAATAGCGGACTTCCCAAACAGTGAGAGCGGTTTGCTCTTTGAAATCATTCCTACCAGCAAAAAGCAATCTAATTAGATGCTTTAAAAGGAGAAATACATGGATAAGAAAAAATTGGCGCTCATTTCAGTAGCGACTTTGCTGTCGTTTGGTGTGACAGGATTTGCATCATCTGATGAAACAGTTAGGGAGCCAAATCAGTCACAGCAAGTTTCAACTGTTCAGAAAGATTTTGATACCAGTAATATTGTGAGTGTATTTTACGATGGTAAGGATACACACGTAGCACTCACAAATGGTGAGAAGTGGACACTTGAGGATTATGAAGGAAAGCTTGGCGAGTTTGAATTTTCATCTCAGATTGAACCTGTAAGAACTCGTGGGATTCCAACAAGTTGGTATTTTACGAGTTCATGGTCTGGATACGGAAACGGTATGCCGTCTCGTGTCTATATAGACAAGACACTATTGTTTTATTATGGTGATCATGTACCTAGAGTGGCTGCGAGTCCAGCATGACAATTGAAAGGTCTACACTATGAAGAATAAACGCAAAACAAAGGGCTGGTATATTTTAATTGCGACAATGTCGATTCTATTTATTGCCTGTGTCGTCATGCAGATGCGTCCAATAACAAGAGCATCCATAAGGCTTTATGGTGTTAAAGATATCAAAGTTCACAAACTTACAGATGATGGAGAAGTGAATGATTTTAAGGTTGCTAGGTTGGTATTGATGAATGGGGAGGTTATTAATAATCCGACAAAAGCAGATATTGTTGAGAGAAGGTTAGGAACTTATCGAACTGGAGAAGAGTTTACTAGAATCACTGAGTTTGAAGAAGGAATGTTGAACTAAGAGTAATTAATTGAAAAAGTATACAAAGGGTAACGAACGGTTAAATTACAGCTTATAGACGAACTCTCAATTAGCATTGAAGGTTCGTTTTTTGATACATCCGAATTTGTCGTTGAATAATATGAAAAGTTAAACAATATAGTCATAAGAAATAAGGAGTTGAAGGAACTAAAAAAATAAACTGTATAAGAGTGTATACTTGATGCATTATTATTTTTTAGAGATATAAATTTACGAGTTAATTTGTTTGTGATTTTTATTTATAACCACATTTTTTTTTTTTTTTTATCGAAATTTAAGAAAGAAATATATAATTTTTTTGACAAAATGTCTTGTACAGACATATAAATTTTGTTAAAATAAAGACAAGAGTAATTGATAGCGTTTTAATTACCAATAAATAAAGTTTAGGAGACCATCATAATGGCAAAAATTAGTCTAACACCAGAACAACTCAAATCTCAAGCTAAAATTTACACAACAGCAAAAAATGAGATTGAGTCTGCAATCCAAAAAGTAGAACGTACGAATAAAGAAATTGAAAGTCAGTGGCAAGGTGCTGCTTTTCAAGCATACCTACAACAATATCAACAGTTGAAAAAGAATGTCGTACAATTTGAAAACCTGCTTGTAGATATTAACAAACAGTTGGATAAATATGCTCAAACGATTGAACAACGTGATGCAGAAGATGCAAAAAGTTTTGGTTTCTAAAATCCAGCGCCTTTTAGGGCGCTTTTTTGCGTTAAAATGTTCAGGTATTTTTATCCTAGTGATAGTTTCTCTCTTTTCTTTGTATGTTCAAGCAGATAGTAATGGTAGCCTAAAGATAAATACGGATATCCTTACAAATAATCATATACTTTCAGGTGGTGTTGGAGAATTTCCAATTCGAGGTGAATTATTTTCGACCGATTTAACTAAGGTATCTGAACAAAATAGAGAGGAAGAGAAAAGTATCATTCATCAGGCGGAAAGAATAGATTTTTCAAACCAAACAAAAGACATTTCAGAGGATAAGCAAAGCAAAAAATTGCTTTTTAAAGACTATCAACCGCAAGTCATCACGAAAAATAGTCAAGAAGATGTCCAACAAACGAACATGGTATTTTGGTTTGCTGTACCTTTGCTGTTCTTTCTATTATTACTAGGGATTTTTGCTGGAAGATGGCGAGTGCAATATAAAAGAAAAAAATCAAGAAGTGAGAATATACGATAATGATTGAAGTGACATTTGTATTAAATGGGCAGAAATTAGATGTACTAATACCGAGTAAAATTACTTTTCAGAGATTACATGAATTATTAAGAGAAGCTTTGATGCAGAATGGTTTTATGCTACCTGAGAATTATCATCTGAGACTTGTTGATAAAACTTTTCAGATAGGAGATTCAGATGTCTTGCGTGATTTTGGTATCTCAAATGGTGATCGCATAGAAATTTTGGTCGGGACTGAATTAGGAGAAAAAGAAAGTGAAACTATTTAACGGAAAAGAGTATTTAGAGTTCATCAAAGAGAATAATCAAATCCAAGTTATACTGAATAAAAAACAGTATGATAAGGATGCAACGGCGGTGATTCAAGCGTATTTCAAAGCAGAAAATGTAGAGGATACTCTAATAGTTACTTATGATTTACCTGAGGATGCAATTTCTTTTACCCAAAATGCTAAGAATGCTAAAACTAGAATAGAAAAATTACAACTGGCAGATAAAGTAAGTCAATTAGTTACCTTGGCGAATCATTATCAAATTCCTTTTATTCATCCTGAGAACTTATATTTTTCTGGAGAACATCTTTTTGTAGTTCATTTTGGATTGGATGGCATACTATCCCCTAGCCATTATGATAATACCTTTTTTTTACGAAACCTTAAAGCTCTTATTTTACCTCTTTTTAGTTCCAAGCTTAATTATGAAAAATTTTTGGAAGGTTCTTCTGCATTGACTGATAAGTTTTTACAGATGATTACTCAAGCTGAAGATTGTGAAACTCTCTTTTCTATTATTCGTCAAGAACTTATGACAACAGAGAGTGAAATCAAAGCAACTAAACGTTTAGTTTCTAAAAATATTTATCGGTTTTATCGTACTGTGGGTATAATTGGTTTGCTTGTTGCGATTGGTGTGGGAGTATTAGGTTATCAAACATCCAATACAAATAAAAAACAAGCTGCGATTATCGAAGCTCAAACAAGTTTCATGACAAATAATTATGCTAAAACACAGTCAGACCTAGAAAAATATGCACCAAAAGATTTGACCAAGTCTGCCAAATATATTCTTGCTGTATCAAGTATCAACTTAGCTGATTTAACTGCTACTCAAAAACAAGCAGTTCTCAATAATATTTCAATCAAGTCAGATGACAATACGCTGAATTATTGGCTTTATGTGGGGCGTGGAGAGTTTGAAAAAGCCCTCAACTTGGCACAGAATCTTGGGGATGAACAGCTGACTCTCCTAGCCTATACTGATTTGTATCAAACGACTAAGCTTAATGACAAAATGGATGGGGCGAAGAAACAAAAACTCTTGGCAGATTACAGTAAACAAATTGAAGAATTGACGAAGAAATTAGGAAAATAGAATGACGATTTTTGGATCAAGCGAGATAGAAAAAATAGAAAAATTTTTCATTGATGAACGGGTAAATCCGAGTGACTTGTTATTTGTGGTGTATATTTTAACAGATAAGTTAGTCAAGATAACACTTACTGAAAGTTTACCTTTTACAAATTTTCAAAATTATGAGTTCAGTGTTGTCAATGAAAATCTTTATATTAACGGAGATTCTGATAATCTGTATATTGATGGCGATATAAAAAGTTCGGGTTTTTATGAATTTGAAGGCCTAAACTTTTTGGTTCTTTCAAAAGAAGGAGCGGTAACTAAGTTTTTCGATTTTAATGAAGATACTGACCTTGTCATCAGTTCAGACGATTTTTCAGGAATCAAAACACCTAGTACTAGCCGTCTTGTTTTACATAGTAAGAGCTTACTTATTGATGTTGAAGATGAGTGGCTTTATCATAATGACGAAAAAGTCATTGGTAAGCAAACATTTGAATTAACTGACGGTACAAATATTTTAACGCCTTATTATCTTTTAGAAAAAAGACCAAAGCAGTATAAATTAACGTTTTGGTCTGATGAGATAAAATTTGATCGTCGTCAAGTTCTTTTACAGAATAGAAAACCTGAATTTCCAAAAGGCTTTCCAGATTATCGTAGAAGTCCAAGATTAAATCTTGAACTGCCTAAAGACAGCTTTAACTTACAAGGACTAGAGCCTGAACAAAATAATAAGCGTGATGGTCTTTTGAAAACCATTTTACCACCTCTGGGTATGATTGTGATGACGGGGATAATGACAATTGTAAGTGGTCAAAATCCTGTGATGTTGCTTGTTATGGTTGGTGCAAGTATCATGACAACATCTTTTACAGTGACACAATATTTTGAGGAGAAAAAGACTGCAAAACTTGAATTACTTAAAGCTAAAGAAGATTATGAATTTTACCTTGTTAGTGAAGTAGGAAAAATATCTACTGCTTACAGTCGCGAGAAAGAGATTTTAGCTTTTCAACAACCAAGTCCTGAACAGTTGGTTGAGCTAATTTCTACCTATGACTCAAGGATTTATGAACGTCAAAATTACAATAAAGATTTTTTGACAATTTCTCTTGGGTTAAGTGATAGTCCTTCAAATTTAAAAATTGAAACAGATGTTGATGCGAAGAACCTAAGTGATAATGCTGAGCATTTGAGAAAACTCAAAGAGCAGTTTGAGACACAAAGGCAAGTTCCGACACCAATTAGCCTATTGGAACAAACTTTAGGGCTTGTTGGCACACAAGATGTGCTGACAACGACACTTGAAAATATTCTTTTTCAGACTGCCTTTTTCCATTCTTATCGTGATGTTAATTTTATTAGTATTTTTCCTCGTAAAGTTTATCAGGATACTTGGTCGAAATGGGGTCTTTTACCACATTATAAATTGCAAGATTTAAATATGCGAGGCTTGATTTATAATGAAAAACTTCGTGATATTGTTCTTAATTCTTTTTTGCAAATCTTAAATAAGCGTAAGCAAGTTGTTGCTGAAGCAGGGAGAGAAAAAGTTCAATTTTCACCACACTATATTTTCACAATCGTAGATGATGAGTTGCTTGCTGGTCATGGCATTAATGAGCTTTTAGCAGAAGATATGAGTAATCTTGGTGTGACTGTGATTTGGTGCAAGGAAGATGTGACTCAACTGCCTGAAACGGTTGTATCTGTCGTAGAATTACCTAGTGCAACGAATGGTCAGCTTATTTCAGATCATGGTATTTATGTTGCCAAGGATTTTGTACCATACGCTACTTTACCAGAATTGGAAACAAGCCTTCGTAAACTTACGAATTTGAATCACTTAGAGGTTGAGAAGAACGCAGTTCCTGAAAGTTTGTCTTTGCTTGAACAATATGAAGTCCAAACGATTGAAGAATTAGAAATTTCAGAACGCTGGCTGAAAGCTGAACCAAATAAGTCAATTAAATCTCTTATTGGTTGGCGAGGCAAGTCTGACTATGCTTATTGGGATTTGCATGAACGTGGACATGGTCCACATGGTTTAGTTGGTGGTACAACTGGTTCAGGTAAGTCAGAATTTTTGACAACTTATCTAATTGGACTTGCAATCAATTACTCACCAGAAGATATTGGGATGCTTATTATCGACTGGAAGGGTGGTGGGATTGCTAATACCCTTGATAAGTTACCGCATTTTATGGGGGCAATCACAAACCTTGATGGTGCAGGAACAGCGAGGGCATTGGCAAGTATTAAAGCAGAGCTTGATAAACGTCAACGTGAATTTGCCAAGTTTGGTGTCAATAATATCAATGATTATATGGCACTTTATAAACAGCGCCACGAACAAAAAACAGGTGTTAATTATCCAACAAAACCACTACCTCATTTGATTTTAGTATCGGATGAATTTGCGGAGTTGAAAGCTAATGTGCCAGAATTCCTAGATGAATTAACATCAGTTGCTCGTATTGGGCGTTCGCTCGGTGTCCATCTTATTCTTGCGACTCAAAAACCGAGTGGTGTCGTCAATGATCAGATTGAAGCTAATTCCAAATCTAAGATTGCCTTGAAAATGGCGGGTGTGGAAGATTCAAACGAACTTTTGAAAACACCTGATGCAGCACATATCACAAACCCAGGTCGTGGTTATCTGAAAGTCGGAGAAAATGAAGTTTATGAACTTTTCCAAAGTGGTTATGCAGGTGTCGTTTATGATCCAGAAGCAACTTCTGAAGAAAAGATTGACGAACGTTTTTCAAAAATCAATGATTTAGGTCAGTATGAATTGATGTATGACCCTACTGAGGAAGTTATCCAAGGCAAGGATAAAAGCGATTTGCCAACCCAACTTGAAGCAGTGATCGAAGAAGTTGGGAAAATATTTGATACAGAAGGTTATGCGTTGCCAGATAAGCCATGGTTACCGAACTTGTCTGAGATGATTCCAACTTCAATTAACACAGCTACTGAAAATCGTGACTTAAAAATTCCGCTTGGTTTACTTGATATTCCAAGTAAACAAGCGCAAGAAGTTTATGAGTTTGACCTTGAAAAACAGGGGCATACAGCAATCTTTGGTAGCCCGGGTTATGGTAAGAGTACAGTACTTCAAACGCTTGTTATGAACCTTGCAAGAGTTAATACGCCTGAACAAGTCTATTTCAACCTCCTTGATTTTGGGACAAATGGACTTTTACCACTTAAAGATTTACCTCATGTAGCGGATATTGTGACATTTGAAGAAACAGAAAAGTGTCAAAAGATGTTAGCAAGCATCTCAGGCGTTCTTTCCGAACGAAAAAAACTTTTCAAAGAAGTTGGTGTTGCAACTCTCATCCAGTATGAAAATAAAACCAAGCAAAAATTACCTATCATCCTTAACATTTTAGATAGTTATGATGGGATCGATCCAGATGATAATTTCAAAGATGTACTTGACAGTATTTTGATGCCATTGTTGCGAGATGGCGCAGGTTTAGGTATTTATTTAATCATGACAGCAGGTCGTGAAGGTGCGGTTCGTATGAATATGATGAGCGGTATCACGACGAAAGTAGCCCTTTTTCTTAATGACGAGGCAGATGTTGAAGCGCTTATGGGACGTGAAAAAGTCATGCAAGTTCCGATTATTGGCAGAGGTCAGGTTATGTGTGATGTGCCGACAGCTATTCAGTTCCATCTGCCAGTTTCGGGTGGAAATAGTACGGAAGTTTTGAATAACCTCGAATTGGAAGTAGAAACAGCTGATAAGGCTTGGACAGGCGAACGACCTAAACAGATTCCAATGGTACCGGAGAAATTGAGTTTTGAAGAATTTGAAAGCTATATTGAATCAGAAAATAGCCTCTATCTTGGTTTAAATAAGATGACTGCAACTGCCACTAAAATCAAGCTTTTCATTGGAGAACCAATAGGAATTTTCCCTGCTAACAAAAAACAAGCGATATTCCTCTCAGACTTACTAGAGACTCAAGTTTCAGAGGTTGATGGAGAAGTTATTGTTGTTGATATGGTAGGTAATTTGTCAAATCTATCAAGCTCCATCATGGTACAGAAATCCGTAATGAATGAGCAAGGTTTTGATATATTTGAGTCGCTTCAAGCTGCTGTGGGTAAAAAAGATAAAAATTATTTGATCATTTTGAATGGTTTAGAACAAATTATTGAAAAAATGGCGATTTCTGATAGCGAAATGATTGAGCTAATTGAGGAATCAGGTAGTCATGTTCAATATATTTTGATAGACTTAATCGCAAATGTGGGGAATAATTATAGTGCGCTGACCAAGACAGTTAAAGATAATGTCCCACATCTTTTATTCAGTGGAGACATAGATGATCAAAATTTCATAGAAGTGACACAGGAGTTGCGTAAGAAAAAATTAAAACTTTCTGAAATGTTATATGTCAGAGATGAAGAAATTTCAACAATAGTTTTACCAAGAAAGGAGACACAGGATGAGTGATAAACATTCATTTTTACCCTTAGGAGCAGCAGTAAAAGTACAGGATGATGATGATGTTTATGTTCTTATCTCTCGAGCTTTTATGCAGTCAGCGGAAGGGGAAATTCTTACAGGGTATCAAGCGGTTATATACCCAATCGGACATGGCAGTCAAATTCCTTTACAGGTCGTTTATGGATCAGAAATCACAGAAGTGCTAAGTACAGGATACTCAGATAATAGAGAAGAAGGCTTCGTAGAACAAAGACTTCAAGAATTGAGAGAGCGTATCGAATTAGCAGATGAAGAGGATGATGCACCTGAAGAAACGGATGTGCAAGACGAATATGGTGATGTTCTAACGCATGAAGCACGTCTTGCGGAAGACCCCTTTTATAAATTTAGAAAGTAGAAAAATATGGCTATCGTATCAGATATTAACAAAGCTAATCAAGCTGTATCGAAATTTAAAACAACAAGTACGTCATCAGCTACTACAGTTAATGTGTCTATTAGTGATGCAACATCTATGCAAAATGGCATGAAGTTTGCGAATAATATCGTATCAAGAACAAATAGTTTGAATCAAAAGATTTATCAAGATTCAAAAGCCTTGCCTGCTTATGCGGAGAAGTTGAAACTAGCAGATGCCCAAGGAGAAAAGTTGTTTAAGACTATTCTCCCTAAATTCTAGGAGTAGAAGATGGCTGATATTTCAAGACAAATCAAGCAAAATGAAGCAAAGTTACTTGATATTAAAAAAGAGCAATCAAGTGTGACAGAGGGAATTTTTAATTTCAGTCAAACCTTGAAAAAGGCGCAACAACGATTGGAAGAGAATGCTCGAGTTTCCAATAATTCAAGTGATCGTATCAATAAAAAAGATTTAGCAGATGACCAATCCTTTGCGCATGAAGTCGCTTCTAAATTAAGAGGGTATGAAGCAGAAATCACATCAGCTTTCACTAGAGAACGTCGCTTACTCAAAACCGAAAATGATGAACTGAGACGGCAAAAAATTGAATCTGAAAATGAGGAGATAACAGATGGTGACTAAATACAATGTTAGTGAGTCCAATCAGCTTGTTTCAGGACTCCAAGCTAATTTATCGAATTCAAGAGAAGTATATAATAATCTAAGCCAAGCCATGGGGAACTTTTTTTCAGCTCTCCTGAGTAATCAGCTTCAAGGTGCAACTTATGCTAGTGCGAATAGATATTTTTCACAAGTTTTGAATCCACTTGTAACCAAAGGTAAACAAATCGTATCCGATGGTGAGGGAGATTTAAAAACTTTCACACGTGAGGCTGGAAAAATCAATCACTATGGAGACTTAGATAAGACAAAGTTAGAAGCTGATAAACAAGTAAAAGAAGAATTGAAGCGTTCAGCAGAAAACTATCTTTCTGAATTAAACAACTGGAAAGCTCTGAAAACGATTGAACCTTATATCTATGACCAGCTTGTAAAAATGGCTGAGACAACTCAGACACAAATGACCAAGGATATTAAAAAGATTGATGAAAAGCTCAAGGCTCTTGAGACGTTTGAGACGAATACCAATGAACTTTTTATCGATAGCTTTACAGCTTTAGAAGCATTTCAAAGGGCAGTAGCGGAATTGAAGAATGTCAAAATTTCAGCTACTGGACAGGTGACGATCCCTGATAACATCTTTAAACTTATTTCGGAGATGGATGCGGTGAAGTTGACAGCAGGGGGTATGGATTCTGAGAAAGCTAAAATAATAGCAATTTATAGAGAACAGTATGGTTTTGATGATGAAACGATAGAATTGTTACTTAAAACGCAAAAAGGTATTTCCTCAGAAAATGAGCATGAATATTTTGCTATGCTTGCGGGATTGTGTGATAATTATCGAGCGAAACGTTGGACAATAACAGCAGGAACTTTAGACCTAGAAAAGACAAAAGCATATTTCAAGAAATTAGGTTTGACAGATGAAGAAGTTGAAAAACTTTATCAGGTAATTAATCAACAACATGATCTAGTTTCAGAGGATACTACTCCAGATAATTTAAGAACTCGTGATTTTGCCCACGAAATGATTGCGTTGGCAATATTTAAAAATCAGAGTGTTAAAGGAGATAGTTCTTTACCTATAATTACTGGAAAAGGAATGTTAGATTTGTTTATGTTTGGACAAATTAATCAATTTTCAAGTTATAAAGGAGATGCTGCGAGTGGTCGCATTGGTAGAGATGATAAACAAAGTGATACAGATGTAACAAATATTTATAATAGATATATACAGAATCAGACTAGTATTTTGTCTGAATATAATATTTATAATGAACAACTATCAAATGGTCAAATCAATAGAGCGGAAGAATTTTTAAAAGGTTTGGGTAATGGAGATGTTAATAGAGGAAAAAAAGAGCTTGAAAAAATTATTATGTCATATAATTTTGGAGACGAATTTATGTCTGGATTTTCATTAAGTAAATATTTTATATCGAGTGGCTTTATACCAAATTCTAAGGAAGATTATGATAAGTTGAAAAAGGAAGGTTATGAAGATTATTTAAGCTATTTAGAGAAGGAGCTAAAAAAATGAAATTAGCAAAGAAAATTGTTTTCTTGCTTTTTCTTGCTATCTTATTGGTTGTTTGTCTTTTTATGAGTAATAAATTATCCAGCAATGTTCATCAACAACAAACATCATACCTTCAGTCTTTAAGAGAGAAGAAAGTACTAGTCATTGATGAATTAGCAAAACAAGGGATCACAGCGGAAGAAGATGATAGAGGCAAATTAGTTATCATAGATTCGAATATACGTTATGAATTTGATGAAGACGGTATAGAGTATATCGCAATAAATAAAGGTTGGATAAAACCTCAAAGTAATTATAAAGGGGAAATTTATAAAATAATTTTAGGTCAATTCAGCGGTATTGATACGATACAACTAATTTACTCTATGAAGAATTTAGACAACGGAAAGAAAAAATTTTGGGGCGATTTACCAATAAAAGAAACAAATCAAAGATTAAAACAAGAAGTTGCATCAAATGAAGAAATCAGAAAAGTCGTTAAAAAAGCTGAGACATACGAAAAAAAGATAAAGAAAATAGTGGAAACTATGAAATGAAGAAAAAAGTATTGTATAGTTTAGCATTGATAGTGGTATGTCTTTTATTAACATCATGTTCTAGCAAAAACGCTTTGAAATTTCAAAAAGGAGATTACTTACCTGTACTGACTTCTAAGAATAATATAGTGATTGAGAATTTGGAGAAAAAAGGTATTAAATCTGATTGGGGTAAAGCAGGATTTAAAGGGTTTGAATACGGAGATGATAAACTGCGTATATCAAAAAATGGAATTGACTATTATTTTGATGTAAATGGTGCTACTGATATATACCTTGAATTACCTTTTAGATATGTTCATGAAACAATTAATGGTGACATTGTGGAAGATTTTGAAGGAAGTGGAAATTTTAAAATAGAAGACGGGTGGTTGGAAGAACTTCATATTGAGATTGAAAGTATTTATACTACTGGAGATGTTGAAGAAATCTCAATAACTGTTCATGGTGGAATGGACAATCCTGCCTATGTTTATAAAATGGCTAATCTTGATAAACCACTCCGTACAATACCAGCACTTGGAAAGACAAAGGTTGGTGTTGCGACAATCAAATCATATCTACCAAATTCTGAGGTAAAAAAGATAATTAAGCAGTGTGAAGAATTTCAAGCTGATATCAAAAATGTGACATTGGAAAAATAATAGTTTTAATGAACTAAGGAGTTGAAAAAAATGAAGAAGTTCTTTAAGAGTTCATGGAAAATATATACTATACTAGCTTGTATATTTACAACTCTTGTCATTGTGATTTGGCTTGTGATGTCATATTTATCACAATATCGTTATTCTTATGGTGTTTCTGGTGGGTATTTAAAAACTTTAGAAAATAATCATGAATTAGTTATAAAGGATTTGTCTCAAGACAAGATAAATGCTAGTTATTTTTATGACGAAGATACATCATATGATTTGCTGAAAATTGAAGAAAAAAAGGTGGAATACTTTTTCAATCATAACGGAATTGCTCAAATTTATATAAAAGGTAAAACAGGTCATATTGAAATAGAAAAAATGTCAGATAGTGGTAAAGTTGAAAAAGTGATGTTGACTGCTTTTAGTGGCATAGATACTGCAAAAGCGAGTTACAATATCAATCAACTTTCTAAAGCAAGAGCCTATTTCTGGGGAGATTTACCACCAAAAGAATTAGATAAAATGATGAAAGACTATGTAGGTACAAATGATGAAATAAGAACAGTCGTACTTCGAGCTGAACAATATCAAAAAGATATAAAAAATATCTTAAAAAGTGTTGAAGAATAAAAAGGCTTATCGTTGAAACTAGCAGATGCCCAAGGAGAAAAGTTGTTTAAGACTATTCTCCCTAAATTCTAGGAGTAGAAGATGGCTGATGTTTCAAGACAAATCAAGCAAAATGAAGCAAAGTTACTTGATATTAAAAAAGAGCAATCAAGTGTGACAGAGGGAATTTTTAATTTCAGTCAAACCTTGAAAAAGGCGCAACAACGACTGGAAGAGAATGCTCGAGTTTCCAATAATTCAAGTGATTGTATCAATCAAAAAGATTTAGCAGATGACCAATCCTTTGCGCATGAGGTCACTTCTAAATTGAGAGGGTATGAAGCAGAAATCACATCAGCTTTCAATAGAGAACGTCGCTTGCTCAAAACTGAAAATGAGGCACTTAGAAGGCAAAAAAATGAATCTGAAAAGGAAATAACAGATGGTAACTAAATACAATGTTAGTGAGTCCAATCAACTTGTTTCAGGACTCCAAGCTAATCTGGCTAACTCAAGAGAAGTATATAATAATCTAAGTCAAGCCATGGGGAACTTTTTTTCAGCTCTCCTGAGTAATCAGCTTCAAGGTGCAACTTATGCTAGTGCAAATAGATATTTTTCGCAAGTTCTCAATCCACTTGTAACCAAAGGTAAACAAATCGTATTGGATGGGGAGGGAGATTTAAAAACTTTTACACGTGAAGCAAAAAAAATCAATGACTATGGAGATTTAGATAAGACAAAGCTAGAAGCTGATAAACAAGTAAAAGAAGAGACAAAGCGTTCAGCAGAAACTCATCTTTCTGAATTAAACAGCTGGAAAGCGCTGAAAACGATTGAACCTTATATCTATGACCAGCTTGTAAAAATGGCTGAGACAACTCAGACACAAATGACCAAGGATATTAAAAAGATTGATGAAAAACTCAGAGCTCTTGAGACGTTTGAGACGAATACCAATGAACTTTTTATCGACAGTTTTACAGCCTTAGAAGCATTTCAAAGGGCAGTAGTGGAGTTGAAAAATGTTAAAATTTCCTCATCTGGCTTTGTGACAATTCCAGATAATATCTTTAAACTTATTTCGGAAATGGACGGTGTGAAATTAGCAGCAGGGGATGGAAATTCTTATTATAAGGGATTGCCAAGTGGTTATCGAGACGAGATTGAAAAAATAATCGATAGTGAACTGTCAGCAACAGAAAAGGCAGATAAAATTGCAAGTATTTATGAACAGTATTTGTACTCTCTTAATCCAGAAGCATTTAAAAAGTATGATGAGATTAGGAAGAAATATGATGATGAAAAATCTTTCGAAAGAATTAAGGCAGAAGAAGAACTTACAAAAGAGTTACAAAAATTACCGATTGATATTCGAGAGATTGCTCGAATGCTTGGGGACGATGTTATCAGTATCTCAAGTAAGAATGGGTTTGATTATATGGAGTTCTATAATATGGTGCAAACTAATCACCCTCTTGATTTAAAGAAAAGAGAGTTTGGGGATTCGGGTTATTCTATTTGGTCACGAGGTTGGTCAGGAAATGAATCAACAGATTTTTTGGGCAACTACTTATATGGCTACTATGGTCAGGGTGTGCTAGCGATTGGAGGAGAAACTCTGAAAATTGCAGGAGGTGTCGCTCAGATTTGGAGTGATAGGGAGAAGAGACCACTAAAAATTATTGGTTATGTGGTTGGTGCAACTTTAAGTCCGATAGGCACTTTACTTGTCTGGAAACTGAAAGATTATGGTGATAACGCAGGTGATGGCAAGTATATTCAAATGGGAATAGATGACTATGAAAAATATCATAAAAAATAAACGTAAATGGATAATTTTAGTTGGTATACTATCTTTTCTCAGCTTATTTATAGTTTCAGGAGTATTGTTTAGAAATCATCTGCCTATCTATTTTCCAAATGAGGAAAAAAGAGAAATGGTCAATCTTTCAGAATTACA
The DNA here is from genome assembly GCF_002260845.1 of Pseudolactococcus reticulitermitis. GTDB lineage: Bacteria > Bacillota > Bacilli > Lactobacillales > Streptococcaceae > Pseudolactococcus > Pseudolactococcus reticulitermitis. The sequence continues at coordinate 192,998 of NZ_BEDT01000005.1, forward strand.
GCAAGATTCTTTCTTATATTTGAGAGTAAATCCAAAAGAACGAGATAATCTTCAAGTAGAAGTATACACTGAAGGTGGGAAAAAAATTCCATTGGGTGGTGTGACTGTAGATAGGAAAGAACCATTTTATGATAAAACATTATCAAATGATCCTAGTGGACCGAAAGAAGGATATTACTATTATTACGGTAGGATAGATGAGAATAAAATAAAAATCGTTACAAAAAACAAGACAAATCATATAGTATTTTCTCGAATTTTGATGTGGTATAGACATGGAGATGGTTGGTCTCTATATTGATAAAAAGGAATAGATGAGCATGCAAAATATCATAAAAAATAAACGTAAATGGATAGTTTTAGGTAGTATCTTTTCTTATCTCATCTTATTTATCTTATCTTATTTAGTTTTATGGTTGTTGCTTAGGAACCATCTACCTATTTATTTCCCAAATGAACAAAAAGTAAGAGAAATTAAATTTTCAAATGAAGAAAAACGGAAAACGTTGATTTTAAATATGAAAGTAGATTCAAATGAATTGGAAAATATTCAAGTTGAATTATACACTAAGTCTGGTAAAAAATTATCCTTGGGTGGAGTTGGAAGAACTAATGGGGAGCCAACTTGGTCAGAAAAATATGCAGCTGAAAAAGGGTATTACTATTATGAAGGTGGGATACCTGAAAATGATTTACTAATAGTTACGAAAAATAAGACGAAGCATATACTGTTTCCTCAATTTGATTTTTGGTTTTCGATTGGAAATTATTAACCATTATGGAAGACGAATGGCTACAGAGATAATTCAAATGGGGATAGATGACTATGCAAAATATCATAAAAAATAAACGTAAATGGATAGTTTTAGGTAGTATCTTTTCTTATCTCATCTTATTTATCTTACTTAGTTTTATGGTTGTTGCTAGAAACCATCTACCTATTTATTTTCCAAATGAGGAAAAAAGAGAAATGGTCAATCTTTCAGAATTACAGCAAGATTCTTTCTTATATTTGAGAGTAAATCCAAAAGAACGAGATAATCTTCAAGTAGAAGTATACACTGAAGATGGAAAAAAAATTCCATTGGGTGGTGTAACTGTAAACAAGAAAGAACCATTTTATGATAAAACATTATCAAATGATCCTAGTGGTCCGAAAGAAGGATATTACTATTATTACGGCAAAATAGACGAGAATAAAATAGAAATCATTACAAAAAACAAGACAAATCATATAGTATTTTCTCGAATTTTGATGTGGTATATATATGGAGATGGTTGGTCTCTATATTAACCTAATCTGAGAGAACACGGTTTTCCAAATCTTACTCAAGAAAGATATAATGAGTTAGTAAAACAATTTAGTGGGAAAGCAGACTTTGTGCATCAATCTATTACAGAAGCTACTCAATTTATGGTTACTCCTGACCGTATTAAAGAATTATCAGGGTGGCGTGGAGATGTAACAAATGGAGCAGGAAAAACACCATCTATGAATAATGATGATTATAAAGCAGATTTGGACGCAATAAATATAAAAATTATGATGGAGAAATTGAAAGTTTCTCAGTCTGAAGCTACTCAGCAATACTATAACGATTTAAGAAATGGCAAATATACGAGAGCGAGTATGTTTAACGATAATGTGGGCTTAAAATATGTGAAGGACTCCATACTTAAATCTTTTGGTGTGAGTACAATGGATGAGCTGAAAATAAAATCTATCGTTTCTTTTAATTTTATCGAATCATTAGAATCGAATAGTAATGACTTGATTGGGGGATAAAAAATGAAACCATTCTTTTCATTTTGGGATTTTCTTTTATTCACAATCATTATTTTCTTCGTAATTTGCTTTGTTGTATTGATAAATTTTACTTTAAAATTTAATAAAAGGAAACAAAGAATATATACTGCTGTATTTCTTGTGATTGTAGTTTGTAGCTATATATATATATAAAACCGACGTACAGTAATATTTATACTGAAATTTATGAATCAACTATAAAAAAAGGTATGTTATCAGAAGATACCAATGCTTTTAATGTTGATGAACGTTTATTTTACAATTTTAATGTAAGAAAAGTTAGAGAACTGTTGGGAGAAAAATCAGGTTTTGTTTTTTCTGCAAAATATAAGAATGAAGGAAAAGAATATTCTATATCATTGAAATATTCTGATGATAAAAAAGTGACATTTTGGATGGTTGATGATCAAAACCAGCGAACATCTGATGTTGCTATTTATAAAGAATTTAATAAAGTACTTATTGAATGGTTTAAAAAGGAATATATTTCAAGATTTTCAATAGATAATCTTGGAAATGTAAAAATTACATATCAGTGATAAATATTTTCAAGATTCAAAAGCTTTGTCTGCGTATGCGGAGAAGTTAAAACTAGCAGATACCCAAGGAGAAAAATGGTAACTAAATACAATGTTAGTGAGTCCAATCAACTTGTTTCAGGACTCCAAGCTAATCTAGATAATTCAAAGAACGTTTATACTAATTTAAAGCAAGCGATGGGGAATTTGTCTAATGCCCTTGCGAGCAATCAGCTTCAAGGTATGACTTATTACAGTGCTAATAGGTATTTTATGCAAGTTCTCAATCCGCTTGTGACTAAAGGTAGTAAAATTGTATCAGATGGGGAGGGAGATTTAAAAACTTTTACACGTGAAGCAAAAAAAATCAATGACTATGGAGATTTAGATAAGACAAAGCTAGAAGCTGATAAACAAGTAAAAGAAGAGACAAAGCGTTCAGCAGAAACTCATCTTTCTGAATTAAACAGCTGGAAAGCGCTGAAAACGATTGAACCTTATATCTATGACCAGCTTGTAAAAA
>NZ_BEDT01000006.1 GCF_002260845.1 Pseudolactococcus reticulitermitis
AGACCTAATGGGAGTTGAGGGGTTCGAACCCCCGACCCTCTGCTTGTAAGGCAGATGCTCTCCCAGCTGAGCTAAACTCCCAAGGGATAGGAGTTCAGCCCAACTGCCCTGTTTCTACGGTTGCGATGCAATCCTCGAAACAAATGCTGACGCATTAGCTGAGCTAAACTCCCAATAAAAGCGGCTTTGCAGTCGCTTCTCTTCGCTTGGCACCGACCATATCTCACAGGGGGCAACCCCCAACTACTTCCGGCGTAATGAGACTTAACTACTGTGTTCGACATGGGAACAGGTGTATCTCTCATGCAATTAGCACCAAACTGGTTTGAATATCTTATCTTGCGATTAGAACACTCAAAACTGAATAACTTTTCTCTAAAATAACTCCTTAAACCAAAACGCTCTTACTTTAATTTTGAACTTCAGACTAACTTCCTAGGAAAAAAGATAAATTGTCCGCACAAGCTACGCTTGCTTACGGCAATTTCCTATTTTTCTACGAAGTTTGGCTACGCCAACGTCTTCAGTATCACTACTTAGGTAAAGTCCTCGAGCTATTAGTACTAGTCCGCTCCAAACATCACTGTCCTTCCACTTCTAGCCTATCTACCTGATCATCTCTCAGGGCTCTTAATTCATAAAGAATGGGAAATCTCATCTTGAGGTTGGTTTCACACTTAGATGCTTTCAGCGTTTATCCTCTCCCTACATAGCTACCCAGCGATGCCTTTGGCAAGACAACTGGTACACCAGCGGTAAGTCCACCCCGGTCCTCTCGTACTAAGGGCAGATCCTCTCAAATTTCCTACGCCCGCGACGGATAGGGACCGAACTGTCTCACGACGTTCTGAACCCAGCTCGCGTGCCGCTTTAATGGGCGAACAGCCCAACCCTTGGGACCGACTACAGCCCCAGGATGCGACGAGCCGACATCGAGGTGCCAAACCTCCCCGTCGATGTGAACTCTTGGGGGAGATAAGCCTGTTATCCCCAGGGTAGCTTTTATCCGTTGAGCGATGGCCCTTCCATGCGGTACCACCGGATCACTAAGTCCTACTTTCGTACCTGCTCGACTTGTATGTCTCGCAGTCAATCTCCCTTATACCTTTACACTCTACGCATGATTTCCAACCATGCTGAGGGAAACTTTGAGCGCCTCCGTTACGCTTTAGGAGGCGACCGCCCCAGTCAAACTGCCCAGCAGACACTGTCTCCCACGCCGATCAGGCGTGCGGGTTAGAGTAGCCATGACACAAGGGTAGTATCCCAACAACGCCTCACTGAAAACTAGCGTCCTCAGTTCAATGGCTCCTACCTATCCTGTACATGTGCAACAGATACTCAATATCAACTTGCAGTAAAGCTCCATGGGGTCTTTCCGTCCTGTCGCGGGTAACCTGCATCTTCACAGGTACTAAAATTTCACCGAGTCTCTCGTTGAGACAGTGCCCAAATCGTTACGCCTTTCGTGCGGGTCGGAACTTACCCGACAAGGAATTTCGCTACCTTAGGACCGTTATAGTTACGGCCGCCGTTTACTGGGGCTTCAATTCATACCTTCGCTTACGCTAAGCACTCCTCTTAACCTTCCAGCACCGGGCAGGCGTCACCCCCTATACATCATCTTACGATTTAGCAGAGAGCTGTGTTTTTGATAAACAGTCGCTTGGGCCTATTCACTGCGGCTCTACAAATGTAGAGCACCCCTTCTCCCGAAGTTACGGGGTCATTTTGCCGAGTTCCTTAACGAGAGTTCTCTCGCTCACCTGAGGCTACTCGCCTCGACTACCTGTGTCGGTTTGCGGTACGGGTAGGTTATATTTAAACGCTAGAAGATTTTCTTGGCAGTGTGACATCAGATACTTCGCACTCGAAAGTGCTTCCCCATCACAGCTCAATCTTAAAGGTACAAGCATTTAACTCATACCAAACCTCACTGCTTAGACCAGAATCCATTAACTGGCACATCTTAGCCTACTGCGTCCCTCCAATCACTATATAACCTAGTACAGGAATATCAACCTGTTGTCCATCGGATACGCCATTCGGCCTCTCCTTAGGTCCCGACTAACCCAGGGCGGACGAGCCTTCCCCTGGAAACCTTAGTCTTACGGTGGACAGGATTCTCACCTGTCTTGCGCTACTCATACCGGCATTCTCACTTCTTATCGCTCCAGCACTCCTCACGGTATACCTTCATCGCTGATAAGAACGCTCTCCTACCAATTAAATAAATTTAATTCCATAGCTTCGGTAATATGTTTTAGCCCCGGTACATTTTCGGCGCAGGATCACTCGACTAGTGAGCTATTACGCACTCTTTAAATGATAGCTGCTTCTGAGCTAACATCCTAGTTGTCTGTGCAATCCCACATCCTTTTCCACTTAACATATATTTTGGGACCTTAGCTGATGGTCTGGGCTGTTTCCCTTTCGACTATGGATCTTAGCACTCACAGTCTGACTGCCCAACGCATGTCAATGGCATTCGGAGTTTATCTGAGATTGGTAATCCGGGATGGACCCCTCACCCAAACAGTGCTCTACCTCCATGACATTCAAGTTGGACGCTAGCCCTAAAGCTATTTCGGAGAGAACCAGCTATCTCCAAGTTCGTTTGGAATTTCTCCGCTATCCACAAGTCATCCAAACACTTTTCAACGTGTCCTGGTTCGGGCCTCCAGTGCGTCTTACCGCACCTTCACCCTGCTCATGGATAGGTCACATGGTTTCGGGTCTAAATCATGATACTATGGCGCCCTATTAAGACTCGCTTTCGCTACGGCTCCGACTCTTCATCTTAACCTCGCATCATAACTTAACTCGCCGGTTCATTCTACAAAAGGCACGCTCTCACCCATTAACGGGCTCGAACTTGTTGTAGGCACACGGTTTCAGGTGCTATTTCACTCCCCTCCCGGGGTTCTTTTCACCTTTCCCTCACGGTACTTGTTCACTATCGGTCACTAGAGAGTATTTAGGGTTGGGAGATGGTCCTCCCAGATTCCGACGAGATTTCTCGTGTCTCGCCGTACTCAGGATACTGCTAGGTATATATTCTATTTCAACTACGAGGCTATTACTCTCTTTAGCTTACCTTCCCAAGTAATTCGTCTATAAAATATAAGTCCACTGCGCAGTCCTACAACCCCAAGAGATAAATCTCTTGGTTTGCCCTTCTTCCGTTTCGCTCGCCGCTACTAAGGAAATCGCGTTTGCTTTCTCTTCCTGTTGCTACTTAGATGTTTCAGTTCACAACGTCTTGCCCTGTAAGTGCTATGTATTCACACAAACAGTAGTAGCCATTAGCTACTGGGTTCCCCCATTCGGACACCTAGGGATCAATGCTTACTTACAGCTCCACCTAGAATTTCGTAGTTAGTCACGTCCTTCATCGCCTTCTAGTGCCAAGGCATCCACCGTGCGCCCTTATTAACTTAACCTTTAAATCGATACATTTAAGTATCTGGTAATAAGTATTGAGTTTTTCAACTCACGCTTTTTTTGAGGTGACATATCTCTATGCCACTTCTCGGTTTATTTCTTGTTATTTTAGAAATTGTTATTCAGTTTTCAATGATCAAATCACCTATTTTTATGTCTTCGTTGACAATAAGATAACTGAACTTCAGGCTAACTTCCTAGGAAAATAGATGATTTGTCCGCACAAGCTATGCTTGCTTACGGCAAATCCCTAATTTTCTACGGAAGTTTGCGTTTCGCGCACCGCCTTCAGTATCTTAATGGAGCCTAGCGGGATCGAACCGCTGACCTCCTGCGTGCAAAGCAGGCGCTCTCCCAGCTGAGCTAAGGCCCCTATCTTCAATTAGAGAAGATTATTATACAGTTTTAGGTATAAACCTCTCAAAACTAAATAAAACAGAAATTTCTACCAAACACAGTTATCCATGATTTGCCTAAGCAACCATTTTTCCTTAGAAAGGAGGTGATCCAGCCGCACCTTCCGATACGGCTACCTTGTTACGACTTCACCCCAATCATCTATCCTACCTTAGACGGCTGCCTCCTAAAAGGTTAGCTCACCGGCTTTGGGTATTACAAACTCTCGTGGTGTGACGGGCGGTGTGTACAAGGCCCGGGAACGTATTCACCGCGGCGTGCTGATCCGCGATTACTAGCGATTCCGACTTCATGTAGGCGAGTTGCAGCCTACAATCCGAACTGAGATTGGCTTTAAGAGATTAGCTTGCTGTCACCAGCTTGCGACTCGTTGTACCAACCATTGTAGCACGTGTGTAGCCCAGGTCATAAGGGGCATGATGATTTGACGTCATCCCCACCTTCCTCCGGTTTATTACCGGCAGTCTCGCTAGAGTGCCCAACTCAATGATGGCAACTAACAATAAGGGTTGCGCTCGTTGCGGGACTTAACCCAACATCTCACGACACGAGCTGACGACAACCATGCACCACCTGTATCCAGTGTACCGAAGTAACTTCCTATCTCTAGGAATAGCACTGGTATGTCAAGACCTGGTAAGGTTCTTCGCGTTGCTTCGAATTAAACCACATGCTCCACCGCTTGTGCGGGCCCCCGTCAATTCCTTTGAGTTTCAACCTTGCGGTCGTACTCCCCAGGCGGAGTGCTTAATGCGTTTGCTGCGTCACTTAGGGCTGGATAGCCCCAAACAACTAGCACTCATCGTTTACGGCGTGGACTACCAGGGTATCTAATCCTGTTTGCTACCCACGCTTTCGAGCCTCAGTGTCAGTGACAGTCCAGAGAGCCGCTTTCGCCACCGGTGTTCCTCCATATATCTACGCATTTCACCGCTACACATGGAATTCCACTCTCCTCTACTGCACTCAAGTCTAACAGTTTCCAATGCACACAATGGTTGAGCCACTGCCTTTTACATCAGACTTATTAAACCACCTGCGCTCGCTTTACGCCCAATAAATCCGGACAACGCTCGGGACCTACGTATTACCGCGGCTGCTGGCACGTAGTTAGCCGTCCCTTTCTGGTTAGATACCGTCACTTGCATAACTTTCCACTCTATGCAACGTTCTTCTCTAACAACAGAGTTTTACGATCCGAAAACCTTCTTCACTCACGCGGCGTTGCTCGGTCAGACTTCCGTCCATTGCCGAAGATTCCCTACTGCTGCCTCCCGTAGGAGTTTGGGCCGTGTCTCAGTCCCAATGTGGCCGATCACCCTCTCAGGTCGGCTATGTATCATCGCCTTGGTAGTCCATTACACTACCAACTAGCTAATACAACGCGGGTCCATCTCTCAGTGTAACAATTGTTACTTTCAAATAGAAATTATGCAATTCCCATTGTTATGCGGTATTAGCTATCGTTTCCAATAGTTATCCCCCGCTGATAGGTAGGTTACCCACGCGTTACTCACCCGTTCGCTACTCTTGATTTCCGATGAAGCAAGCTTCGGTGGAAATCAAGCGTTCAACTTGCATGTATTAGGCACGCCGCCAGCGTTCGTCCTGAGCCAGGATCAAACTCTCATTTAAATGAGAACATATCAATATGCTCTAGCTTTTGTTTTGTCCGTTCGATTTCTCAAACGATTTATTGTCGAATTGACAGTTTGTTATCTATTGCTAGACAACGTCTGTACTTGGTTTGTTTTCTGTTTTATTCAGTTTTCAAAGGTCTATTTCAGATCTCCCGCTTCTTGCGAGACAACTATTTAATTCTACCAAAACTTCATTGCTTTGTCAACGCTTTTTCGAAAAGTTTTTTTATTTTCTTTTCTATCATTCGTGACCTCGTTTTGAGTACTTTATTATCTTATCAAATCTATACCCCCGTGTCAACTCTTTTTTTGATTTTATTTCACAACAAACACATGAAGCTATTTTTGAAATTCGGGAGTTTAGGGGTATAATAGTCAATAGAGATACAAAAAAACAAGGAGCGTTACATGAAAGCAACGATTCAAGGAAAATGGGGCGAGCTATTAAAGACCGAGCTCCAGAATGACTATATGCGAAAGCTAAGTAAATTCATTGCCCTAGAAAGTCAGACAAAACATATTTTTCCACCAAAGCCGTTAATTTTCAATGCCTTAAATCTGACAGATTACCATGATGTAAAAGTTGTGTTGTTAGGGCAAGATCCTTATCACGGAAAGGGGCAGGCAATGGGATTGAGTTTTTCTGTGCCTGAAAATTTCCCGCTGCCGCCATCCTTACGCAATATTTACAAGGAAATTGGTGAGGAATTTGCGACGCCGATGCAAGCAAATGGTGATTTAACCTCTTGGGCTAAACAGGGCGTGCTACTTTTGAATACGGCGCTCACAGTCGAAGAGAGCAAAGCGAATTCCCACGCTCAAAAAGGATGGGAGATTTTCACAGATAAAATCATTTCTCTCTTAAATGAGCGGGAACAGCCAGTCGTCTTTCTGCTATTAGGTCGGCCTGCGCAATCAAAAACGAAGCTCATTACAAATCAACAGCATAAAATCGTCACGGCACCTCACCCCTCACCGCTTTCTGCCTATCGTGGTTTCTTCGGAAGCAATGTGTTTATCAAGGTCAATCAAGCACTCGAATCATTTGATGAAACGCCGATTGATTGGTTAAGCGTCATACGCTAACCTAAAAAACAAGCCCTCCGCTTTTATTGTATTAAGCGGAGGGCTTTATTTTCAATGCTTCAATTTATTTACGCTCATTCATAGATATTGCCTAGCGCAACCTCAATGCTCCGATTTTCAACATTGATGTCATCAATTTTCAAAATAGACTTATAGTCAGAAATCAGGCGTTCGCCCTTAAATGGCCCTTCTGCAAAGACAGCAACCCCCGCAAGGAGACAGTCGAACTCATGCACCAGAGACTTCATGCCATTTAGCGTACCGCCACCTTTCATGAAATCATCGACGATCAGCACGCGTTGCCCCGGCGCAAGAGAGCGCTTAGACAGGGTCATATTCTCGACCTTAGAGCTTGAACCAGACATATAGTTGACATTGAGGGTTGCCCCTTCCGTAACCTTAGGGTCGCGTCTGACGATGACAAAGGGCACATCTAGGATACTACTGACCGCTTGGGCAATGGGAATGCCCTTTGTGGCAATGGTCATAATCGCATCAATTTGCGTGCCGACATATTCGTGGGCAATGATTTTGCCGATTTTATCCAGGTTTTTAGGGCTGCCCAAGATGTCTGAGAGGTAAATATAGCCCCCAGGCAAAATGCGGTTACTTTCCGTCATGAGGTCAGCAATTTCCGAAGCAATCTCACGAGAATTAGCATCTGAAATCGCTGGCGTGAAGATGACCCCACCAGAAACACCCGCAAAAGTTTCAACTATGCCGACTTCTGTTTCCTCAAAAATGCGCTTGATAATCACTAAATCTTCAGAAATGGATGACTTGGCTGCGTCATATCGCGCGCTAAAAAAAGATAGCGTCGTGAGTTTTCTGGGATGATTTAACAAATAGTTGGTAAAATCCACCAATCGTTCACTTCTTTTCATAGGATAACCTCTTTCACTAGACGTATTATATCGCTTCATCTTCCATTATATCAAAAAAACACGAACAATTAAAATTGTTCGTGTTTTCTGGTTCAGATTAACCTTGATTTTTCTTGATGATTGCTTCTTGAACTGATTTAGGCACATCTTCATAGTGGTCAAATACCATCATGAACGTACCGCGTCCTTGTGTAGATGAACGCAATGTTGTGGCATAACCAAACATTTCAGCAAGTGGGACAAAGGCATGAACGATTTGGCTGTTACCATGCGCTTCCATCCCCTCAACACGCCCACGACGAGCTGTCACGTGACCCATGATATCCCCAAGGTTTTCTTCAGGAACCGTTACGGTTACTTTCATCATTGGTTCAAGGATAACTGGGTTGGCTTTTGGTGCAGCTGCTTTCAAAGCGTATGATGCTGCCACACGGAAGGCCGTTTCATTTGAATCGACATCATGGTATGATCCATCGTAAAGTTTTGCTTTCACATCTACAAGTGGGTAGCCAGCAAGGACACCGTTTTGCATCGCTTCTTCCAAACCTTTTTCAACGGCTGGAATGTATTCACGTGGCACGACACCACCGACGATGGCGTTTTCAAACTCGAAGCCTTTACCTTCTTCGTTTGGTGTGAATTCAACCCAAACGTGACCGTATTGACCTTTACCACCTGATTGACGGACGAATTTACCTTCGGCTTGTGTCACAGGGGCACGGAATGTTTCACGGTATGAGACTTGTGGTGCACCAACATTGGCATCAACGTTGAACTCACGACGCATCCGGTCAACAAGGATATCCAAGTGAAGCTCACCCATACCAGCGATGAGGGTTTCACCCGTTTCGATGTTTGTCTCAACGCGGAATGACGGATCTTCTTCAGCCAATTTTTGAAGGGCAACACCCATTTTATCTTGGTCAGCTTTCGATTTAGGCTCAACCATGACTTGGATAACAGGTTCTGGGAATTCGATAGACTCAAGAATCACTGGGTTCTTTTCGTCTGTCAATGAGTCACCAGTCGTTGTGTCTTTCAAACCAACAGCGGCAGCGATGTCACCTGAGTAAACATCGTTGATTTCGTTACGTGTGTTGGCGTGCATTTGCAGGATCCGTCCGATACGTTCGCGTTTGCCTTTTGAGGCATTCAAAACGTATGAACCCGCTGACAAGACACCTGAGTAAACACGGAAGAATGTCAAACGACCTACGAATGGGTCAGTCATTACTTTAAAGGCAAGGGCTGCAAATGGTGCAGAATCGTCAGCTGGACGTTCTGTTTCTTCACCGTCAGGTGTGACACCTTTGATGGCTGGTACGTCAACTGGGCTTGGCAAGTAGTCAACAACCGCATCAAGCATCATTTGAACACCTTTGTTCTTGAAGGCAGAACCTGCAAGCATTGGGTAGAATTCAACGTTGATTGTTGCTTTACGGATAGCAGCTTTAAGCTCAGCTTCGCCGATTTCTTCACCCTCAAGATATTTCATCATGATGTCTTCATCAGTATCCGCAACGGCTTCAATCAATTTAGCACGCCATTCTTCAGCTTGCTCACGGTATTCTTCTGGAATTTCTTCGTCAAGAATATCTGTACCAAGGTCATTTGTATAAACTTCGGCACGCATTGTAACCAAGTCGATGATCCCTTCGAAGTCTTCTTCAGCTCCGATTGGAATTTGGATTGGGTGAGCGTTTGCGTTCAAACGGTCATGAAGTGTCGACAATGAGTAGAAGAAGTCTGCACCGATTTTATCCATTTTGTTAGCAAATACGATACGTGGAACGCCGTATTCAGTTGCTTGACGCCAAACTGTTTCAGTTTGGGGCTCAACACCTGATTGGGCATCCAATACCGTTACCGCACCGTCGAGTACACGGAGTGAACGTTGCACTTCGATTGTGAAGTCCACGTGACCTGGTGTGTCAATGATGTTGATACGTGTGTCATGCCATGCAGCTGTTGTCGCAGCTGATGTGATGGTAATCCCACGTTCTTGTTCTTGGGCCATCCAGTCCATTTGTGAAGCCCCTTCGTGGGTTTCACCAATTTTGTGGATTTTACCAGTATAGTAAAGTACACGCTCAGTCGTTGTTGTTTTACCAGCGTCGACGTGAGCCATGATACCGATGTTACGAGTGTTTTCGAGTGAAAATTCGCGTGCCATTGTATAGGTCTCCTAATATATATGTTTGAGTGAAAAATACTAGGAAGGCAGGTCGCCCACCTAGTATTTTTCTTGAGTTACTTTGTTTAATTTATCCCGTTTGGGTGCTCACAATGATGTCATGGTTAGATGATGTTATGTGAGCGCATTGATTTTGCTGGTGCGCCTTGGCTGTTCTACGAACAGATCGCTATGCGACGTTTGCTTACGCAAATTCAAGACTTACCGCGGGGCAAATGCTGTGACATTTTCTTACCAACGGAAGTGAGCGAAGGCACGGTTAGCCTCTGCCATTTTGTGTGTGTCTTCACGTTTTTTAACTGCAGCACCCGTGTTGTTAGCTGCGTCCATGATTTCTTTAGCTAAACGGTCTTGCATCGTATGTTCACCACGTTTGCGGGCGATTGTCACCAACCAACGCAAACCAAGGGTGACACGACGTTCTGGACGTACTTCAACTGGGACTTGGTAGTTTGACCCACCAACACGGCGAGCGCGAACTTCAAGAACTGGCATGATGTTTTCCATTGCTTGTTCAAATACTTCGATAGCTTCTGTGCCAGTCGCTTCTTTGATTTGTTCGAAAGCGCCGTAAACGATGCTCGCTGAAGTCCCACGTTTACCATCAAGCATCACGCGGTTGATAAGGCGAGTCACGACGACTGAGTTATAAAGTGGATCTGCCAAAACTTCACGTTTTGGTGCACGATTTTTACGCATTTATCTTATCTCCTTTCAGATTATGCTTTTGGTTTTTTAGTACCGTATTTAGAACGGCCTTGTTTACGATCTGTTACACCTGCAGTATCAAGTGCACCACGAACGATATGGTAACGTACCCCTGGCAGGTCTTTTACACGTCCACCACGTAGTAACACCACGCTGTGTTCTTGTAAGTTATGGCCGATACCTGGGATATAAGCTGTTACTTCGATCAGGTTTGACAAACGCACACGTGCGAATTTACGCAAAGCTGAGTTGGGTTTTTTCGGTGTCATTGTGCCAACACGAGTCGCAACCCCACGTTTTTGTGGTGAGTTTGTTTTCGTTTGCACTTTTTTACGGCTGTTGAAGCCAACGTTCAAGGCTGGTGCTGTTGATTTAACAACTTTTGATTGACGCGGTTTGCGAACCAATTGGTTAATAGTAGGCATTTCTTGCTTGCTTTCAAAGGTTTATTTTGACTGACGTCAACAAGCGATAATAAACTTGAAAGCATTCCTTTCGTTTTTTCGTTTTGGGTGTGTCGGTATATGGTCGCTTATCCCAAGTTCCGACAAGAAGTTTGGATACTACATGAAATTGAGCGCGCTCAACTTCATGCTCCTTTTGTTTGACCAAATGAAAAAGTACCGTCTATCAGTTTAGCATACGTTTGCGAGGATGTCAATGGTTTTGATACAATATCTTCTTTGTCGGGCTGTCGGTATGTCATCCTGTTCGTCAGCATTGAAAAAACACGACTTTTGTCATGTTTTTGCTGTCTTATTTGTAGATGTTTTCAATTGCTTGATGGTCTGCTTCGGTATCTGTCCATAGGAAAGCAATCCGAATTTGACCACCTTGTTGTTGACTACCACCTCGGCCTGTTGTTAGGGCAAAGCCAGCTGGTCTACCAATAATATCTTTCCAGTGGTCCGTCAAGTTTAAGGCATATTTTCCGTTGAGTGACCCAGCAAGCCAAGAGCTACCACCTGAACCACTACCATAATTTCCTCCTGAAGTACCTTTAGCCCCACCAATACCGGATGTTTTTCCGCCACCGCCACCACCACCAGCATGATAATCTGCTGGAAACGCAGTGCCACTCTGACCATTTTTATTTGTCCCATTTCGGTTACCCAGACCATCCGTACCTGCCACCTCACGATCGAGACCCGTATTATCAGAACCCACACCAGCGCCGCCAATCCCACCTTGTCTAGGTGTTTGTGCTGCAGCTACTGCACCATATTGTTGGCCACCACCAGCGCCGCCACCACCGCCGCCGGCAATCATGATATCAGTTCCTGTCGAGCTGCCTAGGCGAACAATGGAAGCGCCGCCACCACCGCCACCTTGGCGAGATGATGCGTTACTTCCTATAAGTCCAGAATCCCCACCTGTACCACCTGCGCTATAGTCAGAGGCACCTGACGTTCGGTTATCCGAATTCGCTTGGTAGTAACCACCTCGGCCACCAAGCGAGTACCAGACTGTCTGGCCTTTTTCTAAGTAATAAACTTCTTCAACAACGCCACCTTTACCACCGGTTCCGCCGTTATTGGTCCCGCCATCACCGCCTTTGAGTTGAATGGCGTAGTATCCCGTCTTTTTTACCGTATATGAACCTTGACTTGCCGTGTTTTTGACATCTGGATTTACACCCTCACGCATGGCAACATCCGCTTCATTCGTCACATCCATCTCAATCGTCGCGTTGCGGACGTATTTAGACTGTGTCAAGCCGCCGAGAGCGAGGAGTGACAACAAGCCTAGAGTTAATGCTACTTTTGTTTTTGTTTTCATAAGTTCCTCCTCTCTATTCCATGACTTGGGTTGCTGTGAAAATGAGATTTTTATCTGCTAACCCATAGGTTGACGAGATGTTAAAGGTATAACTTCCCGTTTCGCCTTGTTTGATAACCGTGAATGGCTCTAGCTCCGTTACTCTGGCGGTTGCACCGCCACTCATCGCTGGTTTGACCCAGACCTTACTGTTATTGGTAAAGGTGACGGTCATTTCTTGCGTTGCTTCAGTATTTTTGATTTCAAATTTAAACCTGCCTGTATTATCACCCGTATCTGTCGCTACATTTTCAGTCATATTTTTATCGCCAGTTGTTTCTAACTTCGCTGTCACATTAAACCCTGCGACTTTTGCTGATTCTCTTGCTGAGCCGACTTGGCTGACGTATTTGGCATAGGTCGCGCCTGTGCCGACGGCTCCCAAGATGGCTAGGTAGACTAGCACTCGGTAAACTTTCTTATGATGTGTCATATTTTCACCTACTTTTTATCTTTTTCCCGTGATGCGGTCAACCATTTGTCGCCCTCCCAGATGGCGATTAAGCCTGCCGCTAAGACCACTAAGCCTAGTGGTTCTTGCAACCAACGCAGGAGGTAGCCGAGTTTAGGAATGGTCAGGACGACTTTGCCGTAAATATCGCTGGTCTTGATTGGCTGGTCGGCACCGTCATTGGCGTCGCCTTTGGTGATGACGGTATCGCCATCTATCGACTGTATCCGATGGGTAACGGGATAGCTGGGCGATTTGTAGGTAACGATGTCGCCTTTTTTGTAAGTTGCCTGTGGCACCTGATGGACGATGACGATGTCGTTCACTTGAATCGCTGGCGCCATGCTCCCACTGACGACGATGGCTTTGCCAACTCCCAAAAACATGGGAAAGGCTGTTTGACCGGTCTTGCGTTGCACGAGTTCATAAACATTGCCGATCAAGATGAGACCTAGCAGGGTCGCTACGACCACACTGATTGTTTTTTTGATCATAGCTCCCCCTTTGCTACGTTTAATCGATTTGCACTGCCTGATAGGCAAGTCTGACAACTAGGCGTAAATCAACACCGCTATCAACCAAATCAGCGAACGCTGTATCCTGTGTATCATTCCCGACGTAAGGCCATTCCCATGTCACGATAACTTTGTCTCTTGCTGGAACAGTCAAGGTTTTAAGCTTTGTCTCAAAGTCCACTAAAGTACCCGTTACTTTCTGGTTTGTACCTTTAACGGTTGCTGTAAAATTGATGGCACTTTTTACGTTTGCTAATTCCGAAGTGAAGCCATTGCCATCTGCGCCGCCATAGGTGCCACTTGTGACATAGTTTGTAATCCCATCTGTTCCCGGGACGATGTCGACAAACTTAATCTGATAGGCAACTTCTGTGTTGCTATCAGGGTCAAGCCCTGAAAAATCAACTACCGTGCTACCTTTAGCACCTGGTGCCAGCAAGTTATCGCTGTCAAAGCCAATAGGATTTGCTGTTACTGCTTGACTTGAGCCTAAATCTCCGCCAGAAGCATCGTCATTCTCCCCTGCCGGCGTATTCGTATAACTACCCGAAAACAAATCTAGGCTACCTGACAAGGCTGTCGGATTGACCGTCCATTTGGCGAGGCGAGCTGTCTGTTCTGATGGAATTTCGCGTCTATATTTGGCGTAGCTGTAACCTATCGAGCCAGCAGATAAGGCAGCGACACCAATGACTAGAAGGACTAGTCGTCTAGTTTTCTTCATCTGCTTTTCTCCTTTTCCATAGTATTAGCCCGATAATCAGGATGACCATGCCACCTAAGGCGCTTGCCAAAACGGGATTTTTTTCGCCAAATTTCCCGAGTGTTGTTGGTAAACTTCCGAGTGTTGTCGGCAAGGTTTGACCGATGGCTTGGGTATTGCCGTTTGAGGTTGTCGGTAGATGGGTTTCTTTTTTCGCATCGTCTTTTTCAAAGTAGAAATTAACCGATGTGACTTTGTCCTTGTCCATCGCTGCTAAGCCGTGTGCGGTGTCTTCTGCATCTGTCAGAGACGCATCGTTCCAATCTAAGTGAAAATGGTAGCTATAGGTTGTACCTGCTGGAATTTTCAAAACGTCACTTTCGATGGTTTCCTCAACCACATTATTTTTCGTTTGATGGTTAA
Organism: Pseudolactococcus reticulitermitis; assembly: GCF_002260845.1. Lineage (GTDB taxonomy): Bacteria > Bacillota > Bacilli > Lactobacillales > Streptococcaceae > Pseudolactococcus > Pseudolactococcus reticulitermitis. The sequence continues at coordinate 14,284 of NZ_BEDT01000006.1, forward strand.
AGAGCACCTCTTGGTCACGACTGACTTTGATGTTCAAGGGCACGCCGGATTGGTCGTCTAAGTCAAATACCATCTTGTAGTCAATTTCATGTGAATTGGTATTTTTGATGGTAAACCAGTAGTCTTCCTTGTAGCCTGGGTAAAAGACTGAATTTGAGAAAATGGGTACTTTGTTATCAGCCGTCCAAGCGATACCATTGTGATCCGACACGGTCACTGTCGCACCCGATGTCGCATCTGCGGCATTTACCTTTTCAACACTCCCAGATAAGCACACCGACAAAGCAAGGAGACCCATGAGTAATATTTTTTTCATTTGCTTGCTCCTATCGCTTTTAATTGGCTTGTGTCAAGACTGCTGCTGCAGAGAGCGTTAAAGTATAACCACCTGTTGGGTCATCTGCATATTGCTCACGTGCCAAAGCCGTCTCAACATCATCTTTACCATTTTCCAAAGCCCATGAAACTGTGACTGGAACTGTGACGACATCGCCGATGGTATGGGCGGGGACGTCTTTGATTTTGGCAAAAGATAAGCCACCATGACTTAAGTCATAGACCGTGCCAGTGTAGACAATCCCTGTAGATGTATCGCCAATGACAACTTTTAAGTCTTCTTGGATGTCGTCTGGTAGATTGGTTTCAACTTTTGTTCTGTTATCAAATCCCAATGTCGCTTTGACTTCAGATGTCACATCAAACGTTAAGGTGCCTGTTGCTTCAAAGTTGGGCGCAATGAGGTTGTCTATAGTCGTTGCAATGTCTGCACCAGCTTCGCCGTCACCATTATCATAAGTGTTGGCAAAGAGGTCTAAGTCGGATGCACCTAGGTAAAACTTAGCGACGCGCGCCGAGTCATCCTTTGTGTCGACTTGCAAAACATATTTTGCAAAGGTGCCACCAAAGACGCCAGCTGTTAGAAAGGCTGCAATCGCTGCTGTGGTGACAACGCGTTTTCTTGTCATCTTCATATCGTGTTCTCCTTCGTATATCTTGACCTTTCATCTCGCGCTATCTTTGGCAAGTGTCTCAGTACTAGCTTGCTTAGTCGATTTGTGTGTTGATACCTACGAATGTGAGAGTCACTTCTTGATTTGCTGTTTTACTAGCTTCTCTTGTATCATCTTCATCGTAAGTGGCATCAGCTCCTTCCTCAAAGACATACGTCCAAGTCACAGGGACTTCGATTGTATTTGTTGCATTTGCCTCCCTTGTCGTCGTATCGCCAATCTGAACCGTCTTATCCGCTTCAAGTGCTGCTTTAATGTCTGCAAGTGTCGCAGGAGTTGAGTCAGCGCTGTCAATCTTAACATTATTAATTTTAATCCGGCTCAACAAGTGCTCTGTCGCAGTAACGCCTGTCAACTGCACAACGGTTTCTGTTTTCACTTCTGAATCTGATACAAATTTGATGCTGGCTTCATTGGTCGTGCCAGGTGCAATCACTTTAGCACCATCACTTGCCAGAACCGTACCGTCATAGCTGTCTGCAAATAAATCTAATTCATTTGTTTTATTAAACGAATATTTTGCCAAACGTGCCGTATTAGGTAGCGTTTCTACTGATTTCGTGTACTTGGCAAATGTGCCTGCCCCGCCTGCTACGACGCCGATGGTGATGAGTGCGATTGCACTAACTACTTTTTTATTTAATTTAATCATGATATGTCTCCTTTTAATGTTGTGACCCTCAGATGCTCTGACGGTTTAAGTTCGATGTGTGCCATGTTGTTTGTTTTAATCAGTAATCGAATTTGTCACCACCCCACTTTCATGTTTAGATGCTTTAGGCTTAAAGGCCTGCATGATGTGATCGCTCCCAAATAAAAGGATGAGTGGTAACACGATAAACAAGAGCATGCCTTTCGGCGATTGCAAGAACATCAGTTTTGAACCGAAGCCCTTGAGATGCGTCTGATACACCCCGACGATTTGCGATGGGTTAATCACACCCTTGTCGCTGGTGTTATTGGCATCGCCTTTCGTCTCATAAACGTGATCCTCGCCATGCGTCACCACGCGGTTAATCCGGTGGGTAACCAAGGCTTTGCTTTCCGAATGGGGATCGACGAAAGTGATGATGGTGCCTTTTTTAAGATTTAACGTTTTTTTCGTTTTGTGAATAATCACTAAATCTCCTGCATTAAAATCATCCGCCTTGTCGCCCGCCATCGAGCCTGTGTTCACAATCAAGGGGCTATACCCCAAAATGCTAGGTGCTTTTGACTGCTGAACGGTTGACTGGAACATCATCCAGAGGTTACCGATTAACACAACCGCAAAGCCGATTGTCAGCACCCACATCACGATATTCCCAACATGTCGTGCCAATTTCTTCATCCACATCCCCCTTACTTTCTATCTTAATCCATAAAACCGAGTGCCATGTTCAATAATCAGTTTTTTACATCTTTTTCATGATTTACTAATTATCTATACTCCGATTCTAACAAAAAGAAAACAAATAAACAAACGATATGTGAACTTTTTATAAGAATTTTATTTTAAAACGCTGCTTTTTCGCTTCTGATAAACTCGACGATGTTATTCCTAATTCTGTTAAATACCAATGGTCTAGACCTATTTCAGCCATTAAAAAACGAGCTAACCAACGCTCGTTCAAACACGTTACCCAGTCAATCAACGCTGTCACCATTCTCTCATCTTGTTATTAACCAATAAAATTTAATCCCTTAGTCGCTACTAACATTTTTTGATCTTGCTTTTCTTTTGGCTACGCGTTATCTCATTTTTGGGCATTTAAATTTTTTATGTCCAGATTTTTTTATCACATCTCCACTAAAATCACAAGATAAGTAGCCGATCATTGTCGACTTGAGTTGAGAATATCTGAAATTTTGATATAATTTGACTTATGATGAATAGAATAAATAGTATGACTAGAATCAAGCAACTAATATTAGGACTGACGCTCGGTTTAGCCTTTCTCTTGCCTGTGGTGCAGGCAAGGCAAGTCTGGGCTGATAGTGCCTATGACGCCCCTGCAAAGGCTGCCATTGCCATTGATCCCGACAGTGGAAAAATTCTTTATGCTAAGAATGCTGATGAGGCGATGGGCATCGCCTCGACGACGAAACTTCTCACAGCCTACATGACCCTAGATGCCATCAAAAAAGGGACATTGCACTGGGAAGACAAGGTCGAGATGAGTGAATACGCCTATGCCCTGACGCAGGATCCGCAGGCGTCCAACATCGCCGTCATGGATCCGAAAGAGGCGTTTACCATCCGCGATTTGTTCAATGCAGCGATGATTCAGTCGGCCAATTCGGCGGCGATTACACTGGCTGAGAAAATCGGCGGTTCTGAACCGAAATTCGTCGACATGATGAAAACACAGCTGGCTTACTGGGGCATCACAGATGCTAAGCTAGTCAACGCTTCTGGTCTGAATAACAGTGTCCTCGGCAATAACATCTATCCCGGTTCATCCGAAACCGACGAAAATATGCTGTCGGCTAAAGACCTCGCGATTATTTCTCAGCATTTAATCCGTGATTTTCCGGAAGTTTTGGACGTGACTAAGCAGACTATCGCGACTTTCGATAAGGGCGGTGCTTCTGAGCAGACCTTAGCGACCTATAACTACATGCTGATGGGACTGCCCGCCGCGCGTGGTGGCGTGGATGGCTTGAAAACTGGTACGACTGAATTTGCCGGCGCTTGTTTTGTCGGCACAACCGTGCAAAATGACTTTCGGATTATCACCGTCGTCCTCAATGCTGATAATGCCGATACTGACGAGTATGCCCGCTTTACAGCAACGGGTAGTCTGATGAATGAAGTCTACGGCAACTGGCAAGCTCAGAAAATTGCGACCAAGGGGATTAAGATGGACAATGCCGAAGCGCCGACCAAGCTAACGGTGGTTGATGGGCAAAAAACCAGTGTCAACGTCCTACCCGCCGATGATTTTTCAACCGTCGTGCCGATGAGTGATACAGATGCAACGACAAGCATCTCTTTTAATAAGAAACAAGCTGCACCCGTCACGGCTGCCATCAAGAAAAATCAGAAACTGGTCAAAGTGAGCTTCCAAATCAAGGACAAGCTCGGCTACTTGCCAGGCTCTGATGGCAATACGTTCTATCTGACAGCGACTCAACCTGTCCCGCGTAGTAATGCGGTTAAGGTCATGTGGAACCATTTTGTTAAGTTCGTGAATGACAAATTATAAAGAAACCCTCCCTAGATATCGCGAAACATCTGGGGAGGGTTTTGAACTGTTGTCTTATCTATTTTGATAGTAATTTTGAACCCATTTCCGCACAACGGCATCATAGAGCTTGCCAATTTTAGGATTTTTGGAAATCACGTCAACTGCCCGCTCTAAATGATTTCTAAATTCTTGGACTGTGTTTGGCACACTGTAATGTTTGTTGATGTAACCTTCAATATCCTCGATATTTTCCTGTGCTTCTAGCGTTAAAATCATTTCTTTCACTCATCCCAACCCTTCTGCTTTTGATAATCAGAAAAGCTCACTGATTTTTCATCGTTTCCTTCTACTTGCTGATGGGCATCATCAAATGCTTTTTTATAAACTGATGCTTTTTTCACGATAATCATTTAACTCATTGACCAGAGATTCTAAAAATTCTAGCTCAACAACAGCATATTTGCCATAGCCATTCTTAGTTAAAATAACGGCAGAGTCACTTGAAACTTTATTAATCACTTTCGTATAATTGGATAATTCTGAAATAGGCACGATTGATTGCTTCATAGGACACCTCTTTTCTATGAATTTATGATATAATTTATCGATAATTGTGTCAAAAAACCAAAAACTTAGGATAATATGAAATCAAGTGACTATTATCCTAAGTTTTTCTTTAAATATCTCGTTTGCGATAAATCAAGCTACTGAACGCCAGTAAAGCCAGAGCTACGACGCCCATGACAATCACGTAGTGCCAGTCCATCAAATCGACTGGCAACCTTGGCACCCAGTAAAAAGGCGTGACTTGGTGCCAGGTTTTGCCGAGTTTCATCAGGCTACCGAGATAATCGATGATAAAGCTGGCTATCAAATAAACCCAGGCGATGTCTAGTAATTTTCGGTTAATGGCGATTAAAACTGTCGCGAGACTGGCAAAAACGAGGAGAGTGGGGAGATAGGCCGAAGCGGCTGTCAACACGGTGGCGAGCGGTATGGGTTTGCTCATCACGGTAGCCGAAGCCAAGTACAGCCCCAAGCCGCCAAGTTCTGCGATGACTGTGCCCACCAGAACCGCAAGTCCCCATGTGCTCAAAAGGAGTTTGGTGCGTGACGTTTTCAGAAATAACAAGTCCAAGCGTCCTAAGCGTTCGTCCTTGGCAAGGCGACCAACCAGACTGATAACTGGCACGACTGATAAAACGACCAGCACCATTAAAATCGTCCCCATGAATTGCTCTGCTAGATTAAACTTAGGATTTTCGACAAACATGGCTTTAATCGTCGCATTGGTCTTGACAAACTTATCAATGTCACCAAAAATCGAGCCGTAGGTCGCGCCCATGATAAACAGGCCGATGCCCCAAATCATCAGCTGGCCTTGCGCATTTTTGGCAACGAAACCGAGGGTGCTGCTGTAAAGCCAGCTGGCGCGGTGGGGCTTTTCTTTCTCGCTGAAAATGCTACCTGAGATGTCACGATGGTGCTGCAAATACAGCGCCATCAGGCTTAGACACCCTGCCAAAAACAGCGGTGCTAGAAGATAGAGACCATGGTTCCCGACGGAGGAGCTGGTTAGATAGACCCAGGCAAGCGGGTTAAGGCGAGAGAACATGAGCGTTGCGCTGGACAAATCGGTGAAAGCACGGGCGATGTAGAGGGCGCCGAGGAGCCCGAAAGTCACGTTTCGAGCGGTGCTTGCGGTATCGAAAAGTTGTGCGATTAGCAAGGCGAGCGCTGAAAATAGGAGACCGGTCATGCCTAAACCAAAGCCGTATAGCAAGTTTGCGGTCAGGCTAAAGCCATCGGATGCGTGGGTTAAGGCGGTCATGCCAGCTGTGATGAGGAGACCGCTCGCCAGATAAAAGCCTGTCAGCTCCAGTAAAACGGCGCCGGCTTGCGTCAATTTGCCGACGGGAAAACTAAGGATAAGTTCGCTCAAGCCTTCCTCTTCCTCCGCGCGTGTGCGAGATAGGACGTGCAAGATGCCCACGATAATGAAAATCAGCGCTGTAAATAAGGTCATTTCCTGAAAATAGAAACTGGCGAGGGTAACGGTTTGCGCTGTCGCCTCGGTCGGGCCGACCAAGGCAATCATAGCTGGATTTTTCAGCGTCTCAAACATGGCTAAAAGGTCAGCCTTGGTGCTGTAAATATCTTTCATCATCGGTGCATAAAAGACGGCAAAATAAACCAAGCCAACCAAGTTAAGGCTTAATTTTTTCCAATCTTTTTTCACTAAATTTCTGAAAATGAGCGCAAAATTTGTCATAAGGCATCACCGCTTTCAGCGTATTTATCCATGAACAATTCGTCAAGTGTCGGTTTTTGCGTGTCAATTTTGAGAATTTCTTGCCCTGCCAGATAGGTCATGACCGCTGATACACCCGCATCATCTAGTAAAAACGTCGCTGTGTTACCTGAGATTTGAAGCTGGCTCACGCTCGGAAAATCACGTAGCTCCGATAAGTCAGACGCCGTTGTCACCGTCATCTTCGACTGGGTAATCGACTTCAACTCCTGCAAACTGCCCCGCTCGATAATTTCGCCATTTTTGATGATGACAATGGTATCAGCGAGTTTTTCAACTTCTGACAAGATGTGCGAGGAGAGCAAAATCGCCTTGCCGGCTTGTTTCAGGCGTTTGACTTCATTTTGAAAGACATTTTCCATCAGCGGATCAAGCCCGCTCGTCGGTTCATCAAAGATATAGAGGTCAGCCTCAGTCGCCAGTGCTGAAATCAGGGCGATTTTCTGCTTATTACCCTTGGAATAGGCTTTGGCTTTTTTGTTGATGTCAAACTCAAAGGCTTTGATCAGTTCAGCCTGCTTGTCGAGGTTGACATTTTGACGCAGTTTGGCAAAGAGTGCCAAAATATCGCCACCGCGCATGTTAGCCCAGACATTGGTTTCCCCGGGAACATAGGCGATTTTTTCGTGAATACTGTCTGCCGCGGCGAAGACGTCCTGTCCAAAAATGGTGACGGTGCCGCCATCTCTTTTCAGCAGACCCAGCAGCGTTCTGATCGTCGTGGACTTGCCTGCACCGTTCGGCCCCAGAAACCCAACGACTTCACCCGCATTGACGGTAAAAGTCACATCTTTCAAGGCTTGAAACTTGCCAAATGACTTTTTTAGATGTTCTATTTTAATCATTTCTTTCATTTTGAACTCTCCTCTGATATATAGTTCATATTTTACACTTTTAATGGCATTTGTCAACTCGTTTTGTACTCATATTGACAAATCAGTTCAAAAGTTTTATCATAAGACTATGAATGGTTATACCAAAAACAAATTAGAGAAGATGGCGAAAATTGAGCGGGTGACGCTTGATTTGCTGAATCAATTTCCGATTAAAACTATTGCAATGACTGATATTGCACAGGCTGCTGGCGTTTCCAAGGTCACGATTTTCAACTATTATGACAGCAAACAAATGTTGATTAAAAAAGTCATTTTTGACCATTTTCAGATGATTTATGATCAGTACGACAGGATTGTTAGCTCAGATTTATCTTTCGAGGCAGCTTACCGTGCCATCACGCAGTTTCAACTGGCGGCGATGCAGCAAAATACTGCCTGTCTCAACCAAAATATCATGACGCTCTACGCCACTGATCCGACTTTTTACGACCAAGCTGCACGTGACCAGTCTCAGCAACTCATGCTCGCCTTGATTGGAAAAGGGCGGACAGACGGTTTCATCAATCCTCGCTATTCTGATGATACGATTTTGAGTCTTTTTCAAATTTACAGCGAGGGCATGAAAATTTTTGGCGAGACGCCCGACAAACTCCTTGCCATGACCGATGATTTGACTGCGATTTTTTTGAATGGTTTGAGATGACTTATCAACTAAAGCTTTAGCCTGTATGCTAAGGCTTTTTGAGTACCAAAAAAGCCAACCGAGGTCGACTTTTCTATTATATCAATTATTCTTTTTCCCAAGATGTATCCGCACCATTACTTGCGATGACTTGCTTGTACCAGTTGAAAGATTTCTTAGGCGTCCGTTTGAGCGTCCCGTTGCCGTCGTTATCACGGTCAACGTAGATGAACCCGTAGCGTTTTTTCATCTCGCCCGTTCCGGCAGACACCAAATCAATACAACCCCAAGACGTATAGCCAAGCATCTCAACGCCATCAAGCTCAACAGCATCACGCATGGCATCCACATGCTGCGCCATATAGTCAATGCGGTAGTCATCTGCCACATAACCGTTTTCGTCAGGCGTATCGACTGCACCTAGACCATTTTCAACTACAAAAAGCGGTTTTTGATAACGGTCATACAGACTATTCAAGGTTGTCCGGAACCCGAGCGGGTCAATCTGCCAGCCCCATTCGCTTGAGGCGAGATAAGGGTTTTTGACAGAGTCGAAAATGTTAGATGGCGTGAACTCAACCTCATCGTTGTCAGCACCGATAGACACGCGCGTTGCGTAGTAGCTAAAGGACACGAAATCAACCGTATTGGCTTTGAGGAAGTCAAGGTCGCCATCTTCAATCGGCAACTGGATACCTTTACGTTCCAAACGTTTCAAGAAGTAGTTCGGATATTCGCCACGCGCCTGCACATCAATCAAATAATACTCGTCACGCGCATCTTCATAGGCTGCCCAAACATCTCCCGGACGGCATGAGTACGGATAGTAGACCGCGCCCGCCATCATACAGCCGACTTGGTTTTCAGGGTCAATCTCATGGGCGATTTTCGTCGCTTTGGCACTGGCTAGTAATTCATGGTGGGCTGCTGTGTATTTGGCTAGGTCTTTGTCTTCGCCATCTTCAAAAGTCAGACCCGCCCCCATAAATGGGGCATGAAGAATCATATTGATTTCATTAAAGGTCAGCCAATATTTGACCAAACCTTTATAGCGTGTGAAAAGCACACGAACCAAGTTTTCGTAGAAGTCCACGAGCTTGCGGTTTTTCCAACCACCATATTCGGTAATCAAATGAATCGGACAATCAAAATGCGTGATGGTCACTAAAGGCTCAATCCCATATTTATGACATGCTTTGAATAACTCTTCATAGAATTTGAGACCTGCTTCATTTGGCTCTTTTTCATCACCTTTGGGGAAAATGCGGGACCAAGCGATGGATAAACGGTAGGTTTTAAAACCCATTTCGCCGAACAATTTGATGTCTTCTTTGAAGTGATGATACATATCAATCGCTTCTTTTGCTGGGTAGAAATGATCATCGTCAAACGACAGATGTTTCATTTCTCCTGTAATGATTGGAAAACGATCCTTGCCGAGTGGCACGACATCGACATTGGCTAGGCCACGACCATCTACATCATAGCCCCCTTCACATTGGTTAGCGGCAGTCGCGCCACCCCATAAAAATCCTTTTGGAAATCCCATTTTTGTCTCCTTATTTTTTATTTAATCCAGTTTATAACGAGCAACACCTTTTCATTTAAAATAATGATGTTTCTTGAAACTTTCAGCGATACCATCATGTGCCACATCTAGCGTGACTTCATCAGCAGCTGCTTTGAGGTCGTCTGTGCCATTGCCCATGGCGATGTTGTAGCCACAAGCACGGAACATGGCGAGGTCATTGTTCGCATCACCAATTGAGATGGCATCTGCTTTTGTCATCTTGAGTTTGTTGAGGACAAGTTCGATTGCGGTTTGCTTATCGTTGCCTTTGACCGCAATTTCACCACTTTCCTTGCCAAAAAATGGCACGGTCATCTGAAACATTTCGAACTGCTGACCGAATTTATCGGCGATGTCTTGATAGGGCATCTCGCGATTGATAAAGGAAATTTTATTGACATCGGCATAGTCAATCTCACATTCAGCAAAGCTGTCAATCAACTCATAGAACCATTGGCTAGCCGTGACAAGCTGGGCAGTTTTAAGCTCATCTCCCTGACAATAGTCACGAATCGTCTCTTGAATTTTGCTTTTGTAATGGCGACTGCCAAACAAGCCACTATTTGACTCCAGATAATAGCCGATGTCCTGCGCATCGAAAAAAGTAATAATTTCCCGAACAGCTGTTGCTGGCATGGTATGATGATGAAGAATTTCATCACCATAGGAAATGTAGCCACCGCCTGCACCGATAATGCCGTCAAAACCAATCGCCATAATCTCTGGCAATATTTCAGGTTTGGAACGACCCGTGCAGATAAAGGCTAGATTGCCGTCTGCTTGAAAGCGATGAACCGCCTCAATCGTTGCCTGTGTCGGGATACCCGCATCACCAACCAGCGTGCCATCCACATCGAAAAAGGCAATTTTAGTCATTGGTTAAGTCCTCACCATTGCTTGCAATCACTTTTTGATACCACTTAAATGATTTTTTCGGCCGACGCTCGCCTGTGCCTTCGATCTGATCATCTAGGTCAACATGGATAAAGCCATAACGTTTGCTCATCTCGCCAGTTGAGGCTGACACTAAGTCAATACAGCCCCAAGGTGTATAGCCTATGAGGTCAACACCATCTTCAATCGCTGCCCCCATGGCTGTGATATGTTTCGCCAAATAATCAATTCGGTAATCATCATTAATCGACCCATCTGGTTCAACCGTATCATAAGCGCCTAGACCATTTTCAACGATGAAAAGTGGCACTTGGTAACGCCCATAAAGATCATTCAAGGCAAGGCGCAGACCGGTTGGATCAATCTGCCAGCCCCAATCACTTGCTTCAAGGAATGGATTTTTAACGCCACCCAAAATGTTCCCCTCGACTGTTTCGCTATCTTCTGCCGTGACATTTTGCACGCCTGACATGTAGTAGCTAAAGCCGATATAGTCCACGGGATAAGCCTTGAGTAGCGCCAAATCGCCCTCATCCATTTCCAGAGGTTGGACGCCGTTTTCCTTGAGCAACCGATCAGTATAGGCTGGATATTCGCCACGAACCTGCACATCCGCGCAGAAATAGTTAAAGGCTTGATTATACTGCAGCGTCGCCAGCTGGTTAATCGGATTGGCATCAAAACTGTAAGTCGTCGCATAGATAATCATGCAGCCAATTTTCAAGTCGGGATTTAAGTCATGCCCGATTTTAACCGCAAGCGAACTGGCCAGAAACTGATGATGCCAAGCTTGGAAAACATTTTGCTTGTCAGTAGCACCTGTTGCCCCAACCATACCCTGTGACAAGGCTGGCATGGCAAAGGCACTATTGATTTCATTGAAGGTCATCCAGTAGGTCACTTTTTGATGAAAATGCGTCAAAACAGCTTTGGCGAAATTTTCATAAAAGCCAACTAATTTGCGATTTTTCCAGCCACCATAAGCCTTAGCCAGATGCAAGGGCATCTCGTAATGGGAAATCGTAATCACTGGTTCAATGCCATATTTCAGACATTCGTCAATCAAGTTATCATAAAATGCCAAACCTGCTTCATTTGGCTCCAGCTCATCGCCTTGCGGAAAAATGCGCGTCCAAGCAATCGAGAAACGGTAACACTTGAAGCCCATTTTCGCAAACAAGGCTATATCTTCCTTAAACCGATGATAATGGTCAATCCCTTTGTGATTGGGATAGACATATTTTGAGGCATCAATCGACCAATCAAAATCTTCCGAGCTTAGCACGCCCCAGCGAATTTTACCACCCGGCATGGCATCTGCGACAGACAGCCCTTTGCCGTCGACATCGTATGCCCCTTCTAATTGATTAGCAGCCGTTGCGCCGCCCCATAAAAATCCTTTTGGAAATGTCATCTTGTCCCCCTTCATTTGCACTTTAAGCTATTTTCTAGCTTAAAGTTTTTCCCCATTCGTCGCAATCACTGCTTTATACCAGTCAAATGATTTTTTCTTATAGCGTTTGAGGCTGCCCGTGCCATCATTGTTCATATCGACATAGATGAACCCATAACGTTTTGCCATTTCGCCGGTGCCTGCTGATACAAGGTCAATCGGTCCCCACATGGTGTAGCCAATCAGATTGACCCCTTTTTCGATGGCTGAATCCATGGCTTTAATATGATCCCGCATATACTCAATTCGGTAATCATCTACTATCGTCCCGTCTGCTTGCAGCTCGTCCGCAAAGCCTAGACCATTTTCCACGACCATCAGGGGCATGTTATAGCGGTCTTGCAGGTCGAGCAAGGTATATTCCAGGCCAATCGGGTCAACCTGCCAGCCCCACTCGCTGGCTTTGAGATAGGGATTGGCTTTGCCGCCCATGAGGTTGCCGCCTGTTTCGTTGGCGTTTTCGTCGGTCGTGATGCAAATCGTCATGTAGTAAGAAAACGTGTACATGTCAACCGTGCCAGCTTTGAGAATTTCGGCATCGCCTGTCTCAAAAACCGGGAAAATGGCCTTATTTTTCAGGTAGGTCGTCATGTAAGGTGGATAGACCCCACGGGTTTGGACATCGCCGACAAACTTGGCAAATAAAAGGTCAAACTCCTTGCGTTTGAGGACATCCTCAGGTTTTGGCGTCAGCGGATAGCTGGTAATATGGCAAATCATGCAGCCGATCATGAAGTCTGGATTAATCTCATGACCCAGTTTGACAACCTTAGCACTTGCGACCATGGCATTGTGCAGGGCTTGGAAACGGACTTTTTCATTGGTTTTGGCACCGTTTGGATAGAGCGTTTCATCGTTTGGATTCATGCCTAAGACGGTTAGCTCACCATGATCCATCGCGCCGAAGTTCATTTCATTAAAGGTAATCCAGTATTTGACCTTAGATTTGTAGCGCGTCATCACGGTTTCAGCATAGCGGACAAACAAATCAATCACACGCCTATCTGAAAAACCATTATAGTTTTCCACAATGCCCATTGGCAACTCAAAATGCGATAGGGTAATCAGTGGCGTCATCCCATTTTTAATCAGTTCATCAATAACATCATCGTAAAATGCCAGACCTGCTTCATTTGGCTCTAACTCGTCACCATTTGGAAAAATCCGTGACCAAGAAATACTCATGCGGAAAATATTGAAATTCATCTCACCGAAAAGTTTAATGTCTTCTTTGTAGTGATGGTAAAAATCAATCGCCTTGTGGCTTGGATAATAAACCCCTGCTTCAACCGTTGGTGTAAAACGCCGTGCAAGTTTGACCCCGCCGACCGTTTTCAAATCAGGAACGGCAAGACCTTTTCCCCTTTGGTCGTAGCCACCCTCAAATTGATTGGCAGCTGTTGCGCCACCCCATAAAAAATCTTTTGGAAATGTCATGTTTCTCCTATCTTGTGTTTAATTTAATAGATTATTTACACTTACTTGTGCAAATAGTACGCCTAGGCGTACTATTTGATTTGACAGTTTGATCCCCGTTATTCACATGTACAGTCTGACTTAAACAGGCATGAGCAACATATCTTGGTCGCTAACCATTTCCTGATCTGTGACTGTGATTTGCTCATAACTTGGTGTATTCGTCACGATGACTGGTGTTTGCGTACTGTACCCAGCTGCTTCGATGGCGTCAATATCAAAGGTTAATAATTTCTGACCTTTTTTCACGACATCGCCTTGTTTGACAAAGGCCTCAAAATACTGTCCGTCAAGCTGTACCGTATCAATCCCGACATGGATTAAAACTTCCGCACCCCCATCTGTCAGTAAGCCGATGGCGTGTTTCGTTGGGAATAAGGTCATCACGATACCGTCAGCTGGTGCGACGACTTCGCCTTTACTTGGCAAGACAACAACACCCTGTCCCATAATGCCTTCCGCAAAGGCAGCATCTCCTGCTTCGCTAAGTGGTAAAACTTGACCTACTACAGGCGTCGCCAAAATTTCTTTTTCAGGTTGAACCTTTTTTTGACCTGTCGCTGCTTTTTTAGCTTCTTCTTTGGTAAGTGCCACAGTCTCTGCATCATCGTCAAATCCTAAGGCATATGCTAAAGCAAAGCCTGCCACTAAAGCAACGACATCCAAGATGACACTATAAATCACAAATTTCATTGAGCCATCTGGCGCAATCAGTGTTGTATATCTGAAAATACCTAAACCACCATTATTATAAGCTTCAACGCCTAAGCCCATCGCAATGGCACCTGTGACAGCACCAACAATACATGATGCCCAGAATGGTTTTTTCTTAGGTAAGGTAATCCCGTAAATCGCTGGTTCCGTCACCCCAAAGATACCTGAGATAAAGGCTGGGATAGACAATTCTTTTAATTTCATGTTTTTGGTTTTCAGCAAGACGGCAAGCACCGCACCTGTTTGGGCAAACGAAACGCTACCGCTACCCACCAAAAGAGAAGTGGGTTGATGTGCTGCAAGGGCAATGAGCACAAACGGAATCAGCGCCCAGTGCATGCCAAACATGACCAAAATCTGCCAACCGAAACCGATAATCGCACCAAAAATAATTGGGTTAAAGTTTTGAACGGCAAGTAAACCATTCCCTAATAAATCCGCTGCTAAGTTCATCACAGGACCGATGACTAGGAAAGTCAATGGGACAACGATTAAAGCTGTGAAAAATGGCACGAGGAAAAGTTTAACAACATCTGGAATAACTTTCCGAAGTGTTTTTTCTAGAAAAGCTGCGAAAGCAGTTGACCCGATAATCGGCATCACGGTTGAGCCATAACCTGCTTGTGGAATTGAGAATGGAATACCGAAGAAATGCATGCCACCCGTTTCAGCGAAGGTTTTTACTGCCGCTCCATCAATAAAGCCTTTATAGACTAAGGCTGATGCAATCATCATCCCTAAGAAAGGTGACCCGCCAAATTTTTTCATAGCCGTGTAACCAAGAAAGATTGGCAAGAACATGAAGAGACCATCGCCCATGGCATTAAAGACCGCATAAGTCGATTCTTTTGCAAAGCTTGGCCCCATGGCAAAACTCAAAATCGCCGCCATACCCTTTAACATACCTGCTGCTGCTAGTGTTGGCAAAATCGGTTGAAAGATACCCGAAACCATGTCGACAAATCGGTCAAATAGGTTACCTTTTGGCCCATCATCAGCGACGGGTTCTAAGACGCCCAATACCGCATCAACATCTTGACGTACGTCAGGTACGTGGTTGCCGATGACGACCTGATATTGACCGCCCGCCTGCATGACGGTAACAACGCCATCCATGTTTTTCAGCGCTTCTGTATTGGCTTTCGACTCGTCTTTCAATTTAAAACGCAGTCTTGTGATACAGTTGGTTAACGAGTTGACATTTTCCTTGCCACCCACTTCTTTGACGATTTTTTTCGCCAGTTCTTCATATTTACCCATGATTTTCCTCCAAAAATAATTAAATTTTACTGGAGGTTTCGCCAACTTAATGTAACGATCCAAGCGATTTGTGTCTTTCCACGGACACGACAATTTCAGCTCCTTTTGATAATGATATTTTCAAGGGCAAGACGCCCGAATGAACATAGTTAAGTAGTTTGTGGCACAATCCGCGCCAGATGAATCGTGAGATAGGTCTGTTCATCTTTTGAAACCTGATAGCCACGCGTTTTATTTAAGAAACCAACGATTTTAAGCGTTGTTTCATAACTCTCAGGAAATCTTTCAACAATCATCTCAAAGAGACTGTCATCGCTATTAGGCAAGGTCGTCCCATCATCAAGCAAGACGCGTTCGCTGAAAAATTTGAGATGGGTCACAAACCGCTGGAAGAAAATATCTTCTTCATTAATCGCAACTTTTAAGCTATATTTGACAATCGTCAGCATTTCTTCCATCAGTTTCGTCAGTTCTGACGCGCTAGAGTTGCCTCGACCAAGCTCACTATTGACGATATGCATGGCAATGAAACCCGCCTCATCATCCGTATCAAGCAAGTGTGGCAGGTCAAACTTCTTTGCGATGTCAGCGACTGCTTTTTTCCCGATGCTAAATTCCGTCGGAAAGAAACGTTTGATATCCCAAAGCAAGAAATTCTTGATGACAAAACCATCTGACGCACGGAGTTGTGTGGCGTTAATGTGATCCGCTAGGGACAGAAAAAGGGAATCATTGATTTTGCCAGGAATTTTTTCCTTGGCCAAAGTAATGACTTTATCGGTAATCACAAAAATCTCATCAGGAATACCAGCGAGTAGCTCATCAATACGACTACTCTCATCACCTTGCAGTGTATAACATTTTTCAATCTTATCCACCGCGATATCATCACCAATCTTCTTACCAAATGCTAGACCACGCCCCATAGCAACGACTTCTGCTTGATCTTTTTCGGTAATAACAACATTGTTATTCAGAATTTTACTGATTTGCATAACTTAACCCCATCTTTTTAAACAGATAAAAAATAGACCAAAAACGATAGGCATTCCTATCTGTCCTTGGTCTAGCTTAACTTAATAATAACTACCCTCGTTCTGCTTAAATCCATCTTATCACTTTTATGTAAGCGTTGTCAATAGCTAAATAACAAAAAATCTCCTAATTCCCGAAGGACTAGAAGATGTTTAGGCTTAATGCACAGAATAGTTGGGTGCTTCTTTGGTAATTTGAACATCATGCGGATGGCTTTCTTTCAAACCAGCGCCTGACATTTCAATGAACTGCGCATTGTCATGCAAGGCTTCAATGTCGGCAGCACCTGTATAACCCATACCGGCTTTCAGACCACCAATCATTTGGAAAACGATGTCGGTCGCTGAGCCTTTGTAAGCGACGCGCCCTTCAATGCCTTCCGGTACCAGTTTATTGGCTTCATTGACACCGCCTTGGAAATAGCGGTCTGATGAGCCTTTTTTCATCGCTGACAAGCTACCCATGCCACGGTAAGTTTTATATTTACGACCTTGGTAGATTTCAAATTCACCTGGTGATTCGTCGGTTCCGGCCAACATTGAGCCTAGCATGACGGCATCCCCACCGGCTGCGAGGGCTTTGACAATGTCGCCTGAATATTTAATCCCGCCATCAGCGATAATCGTTTTGCCATATTCACGCGCAACAGCCGCCGCATCATAAATGGCTGTAATTTGTGGCACACCAACACCCGCCACGACACGCGTCGTACAGATAGAACCTGGGCCAATCCCAACCTTAACCACGTCAACACCTGCTTCATAAAGGGCACGCGCACCCTCAGCAGTGGCAATGTTACCCGCAATCAAAGTCCGGTCAGGGAAATGGTCGCGAATTTCAGCGATTTTGCGCAGAACGCCCGCTGAATGACCATGGGCTGTGTCAATTACAATCGCATCAGCACCCGCTTCGAACAAGGCCTCTGCCCGTTCAAATGTATCAGAGGTCACACCGACAGCACCCGCGACAATCAAACGACCATGAGCATCTTTCGCCGCATTTGGAAACTCAATCACACGCTCGATGTCTTTAATCGTAATCAAGCCTGACAAGCGACCTTCACCATCGACAAGCGGTAATTTTTCAATTTTATGTTGTTGAAGAAGTGATTCCGCTTCTTTCAAGGTTGTACCAACTTGAGCCGTTACCAAATCTTCGGACGTCATCACATTTTTGATTTCTTGATCGTAATTCTCAACAAAACGCAAATCACGGTTCGTCAAAATCCCGACCAATTTACGGTTGTCAAGCGTTTCAACGATTGGCACACCAGAAATACGGTAGGTTGACATCAAATCTTCTGCTTCCTGAATGGTATGTGTTGGTGTCAGGAAAAATGGATCCGTGATCACACCAGACTCTGAACGTTTGACTTTACGCACTTCGTCAGCCTGCTCAGTCACGCTCATATTTTTGTGAATCACGCCCATCCCACCTTGGCGTGCCATCGAGATGGCCATCGCACTATCTGTGACTGTATCCATGGCCGCTGAAATCACGGGAATATTCAAAATCAAGTTGGGTGCCAGCTGCGTTCTCATGTTGACCTCGTTTGGTAGCACATGACTTTCAGCCGGAATGAGCAATACGTCATCGAATGTGTAGCCTTTTTTCAGAAATTTAGTGTCCCAATTTGACATTGAAATAGTTCCTTCTTTCTTAATTTTGATTAAGCAAATACTTGCTTGTGTTTAGATATTGTTACTATTTTATCACGCTATCTGACTTTGTCAATACATTTGCTTTAACTGATGTTTGAAACATGATGGAACGTTCAAAAATAAGCCTAGCCCCCAATGCACCCTGCTTATTTTCCTATTCAAAACTATCCACTTTTTCCAAATACAGCACCAAATTAAAGCCGAAGATAACAGGCAACAAGGCATAAAGGGCATTTTCATCAAACTGATGGGCTAAAACCGTCGAGATGAAGACACCCAGACAGAAACCTGCGATAATCAGAAAAGTATAACCACCACGCTTTAAAATCTCAGGCTTTCGCTCAACCAATCCCTGCACGATGAAAACCGACATATTTTTCAGATTACCTGTCATCATCGTATTGGTATAAGGCACTCCCCGCATGCGTTTGAAAGATTCCAGCTGAACCGCAGCGATGAAAGAAAGCGACAGCACCGTCCATTCTGAGGCAACAAATTTTGCCATGATAGCAGTGATCAGCACCCCCATAAAAATAATTAACCCAGCTAAGGCATGCCAACGCAAATGTCTGTTTTGCACAGCAAATTGCCGCGCAAAATAAGTAAACACAGCGCCTAACATAAAGGCAAAAATCGGCAGTAAATAATTGCCCGCTACCTTAAAATCGCCCTCTGCCAGACTTTTCATTAAATAAATGAAATTCCCCGTTTGTAAGCCAGCAAACCGTTTCCCCTGCGTCACAAAGGTATAGGCGTCCAGAAAACCACTCATAAAAGTAATCAGAACTGCCACACGCACCCGTTCAAAAATCCGATAGTTTTTAGTCGTCAAGATGCTTACTTCCCTCTCGTATAGCTAATTTTGCCATGTTGGCTTGATTGTCGCTAATAAACGCACGCACCCAATCTGGTGCAACTTTCGAATATTCACGCAAACTCCAACCAATCGCCTTGTTAATGAAAAATTCGTCTGACCCAACATTATTTTTGATGATTGCCGCTAATAAATCAGCATCTGTTTCAAGCTTAAAGCCTAGCTGATGGTCAATCGCAAGTCTGCGAATCCAAAAATTATCGTCTTGTGACCAGTCTAGCATGATTGCCTTGGCTTGTGGAAAACGCTGCACAATACTGCCCACGTCTTCATCCAGAAAATCAATCGAATCCCACCACGATTTTTGGATGGCTAGTGCATAAAGTCTATCCAAATCAGCCAAGGTCAGCCATTTCTGAACTTTTTTCAGATAATCACCAGCCAGATACTGAAATTCACGATAGTCTAAAGCCCATAACTTCTCCACAAGCGCCCAATCAACACACCCTGCTTTGGCTTTTTCCCGCAGAAAATCTTTGGACAACGCCCTACGTTCGGGTGTTTTAATCCCCAGAAATTCAAAGTGATTTTTCATGTAGCGCTTCATGCCTGACGCATTGTCCGAATTTTGATGCGCTAAAAAAGTCTCAATGATGGTCATTTTTCACCTGCTTAAACTGTTTTTCCCTCGAGTTAAATTCATACTGATAGGTTTTATTAGCCCCACCGTTTGTAGTGATAAGCGCATGATCATCGCTTGACCAAATTATCGAGAGCTGAGCCACACCGTCGTTATTATAGGTCGTCCCAATCTTGATTTTAGCCCTAGTCCTTGCTTCTTTTAAGGTAACACTAGAATAGACATCACCACCCCAATACGTCATGTCGCCATAGCGAACCGCCGTCACCCGATAAGTACCATTGGGCGACTTATCAACCCGCAGGACATGCTTTTCAACAAACAACTTATAAACAGGATACCCCACAAATAATGTCAGCAAACTCGCAGCAAGCGCTAAAAAGATGATAAAAGTTAGACCACAGCCCTTAGCACGTTCAGCGGCAACATCCGCTTCAAGTAAGTCTGTCATTTATGGTAAGGGCTCCCTTCGCGAATCATAAACGCACGATAGATTTGTTCGACTAGCACGAGCCGCATCAATTGATGTGGTAAGGTAATCCGACCAAAACTAATCAGGGCATTGGCCCGTTTTTTAACCCGAGGATCCAATCCCAAACTGCCACCAATGATAAAGACAAGTGTTGAAGATTGTTGCATGGCTTGCTCCAGACTGGTAGATAAGTCCTCTGATGAGATGAGCTTCCCCTCAATCGCCAGCGAATAGACAAAATCACGATCTGTGAGTTTTGCCAGAATGCGATCGCCTTCTTTAGCCAAAATCTGGGCATTTTCTTTAGCCGACGCCTTATCAGGCGTTTTTTCATCCGCCAGTTCAACGATTTCGACCTGACCAAAACGCGACAGCCGCTTGACATATTCTGCAATCCCCGCTGTCAGGTACTTTTCTTTCAATTTGCCAACACTAATAATCTTTATTCTCATGAGTTTATTATACCAAAAAACCAAGCGCATTTTTATCCACAGCATAAAAGAAATGTAAGGCTGTGAAAACTTGATTTATCCACATTTTCACAAAAGTTTCCACATATTTGTGGAAAAGTCATGGATTTTTACACACTTGTTCACAAAACAAAGACTTTCTCCACAAAAATGTGCATAACTTTCTAACTATGAGGCAAATCACTTCACTAAATACTTAACAAATGCTTAATTTTAAGGTATGATTAAGTGGTATAAGATAAACTTAACCTATCAACAATAAAAAACAAAGGAAGTGACACATGAAAAATAGTAAAAAAACTGCTGCAAAATTAATCGCTGCTGGCATTATCGGTGGTGCCGTTTCACTAGGTGGTAATATCGCCTACGACCATTTTACAGGTAAGGTGCCAGCACCGAGCAACCAAACTAGTACCAACAAGGTGTCCAATGTCTCCTATAAGGTATCAAGTGGTACAACCAAAGCAATCGCTAAGGTCTCTGACGCAGTTGTCTCAGTGATTAATTATCAAAAAACAACAGCAAGTAGCAGTTCATTAGACGAGCTTTTCGGCAATGATTCATCATCTGCTAGTAAAGATGGTGCTAAAGAGCAACCCGCAGGTGAAGGGTCTGGTGTCATCTACAAAAAGGATGGCGACGACGCCTATGTCGTGACCAACAACCATGTCGTAGACGGCGCAAGTTCGCTCGAAATCTTGCTCTCAAATGGCAATAAGGTCAAAGGTACCCTCGTCGGAAAAGATGTTTACAGCGATTTAGCAGTCATCAAAATCCCAGCAAAAGAAGTCACAAAAGTCGCTGAATTTGGCGATTCTGCTAAACTCACGGTCGGCGAACCTGCGATTGCCATCGGCTCTCCTCTTGGCAGTGAATATGCCAACTCAGCTACTGAGGGCATCATCTCTAGCTTGTCACGCAAGGTCATCATGCAAAACGAAAGCAAGGAAACCGTCAATGTCAATGCCATCCAAACAGATGCGGCGATTAACCCCGGCAACTCAGGCGGTGCCTTGCTCAATGTTGAAGGCCAAGTCATCGGCATCAACTCAAGCAAAATCTCTGCGACCGGCTCATCTTCACAAGATGTCTCTGTTGAAGGCATGGGCTTTGCCATTCCGTCCAATGACGTTGTTGCCATCATCGACAAGCTCGAAAAAGACGGCGAAATCAAACGACCAGCCCTCGGGGTGCAAATGGTTGATCTGACAGGACTCAACTCACGCTATACCGAAGAGCTCAAACTTCCTGACGATGTCACAGCAGGTGTCGTCATCGCCAAAGTTCAAAAAGGCCTCCCAGCCGATACTGCTGGTCTTAAAAAATACGATGTGATCACGAAAATCGGTGATACTAAAGTAGCAACAAGTACAGAACTTCAAAGCGCCCTTTACAAATACAGTATTGGCGACGAGATGAAAGTGACTTACTATCGTGAGGGCAAAGAAAAAACAGCAACTGTGAAACTCGCTGCTTCCTCTGATAAGTTAGATTTTAAAGATACTGAGTCAGCCAAAGCTGAACAAGATAAATAAATCAAAAATCACGCCGTTGCAAGCGTGATTTTTTTGGTTACACTCTCATCTGAAAAAAGTACAAAAAAACTTCCGTCTAGTCTGACGAAAGTTTGGGATAGTCCGTACGGGATTCGAACCCGTGATACCGCCGTGAAAAGGCGGTGTCTTAACCCCTTGACCAACGGACCGAGGTGTTGATTTGTTGCCGTTCTTCCTCAGCAACATAAATCATTATATCGTAAAATTAAAAACAGGTCAAGCCTTTTTTGAAAAAAAAATGATATTTTTTCATGAATATCTGCTTTTCTTGAATTTACGCCATTAGTCTGATGTTTCCTATTGATTTTCTGCTATAATAGACATAAGTTATGAAAATTTTACTCTATTTAGAAGCCGAAAAATTCTTACGTAAATCTGGCATTGGCCGTGCCATCCACCATCAAAAGCGAGCATTAGACATTGCTGGCGTTGACTATACGACAAATCCTCACGAGGATTTTGATATTGCGCATATTAACACTTACGGCATCAAAAGCGTCATGCTGCTTTTTCGTGCGAAGCGCATGGGTAAAAAAGTCATCTACCACGGTCATTCGACAAAAGAAGATTTCAGAAATTCATTTATCGGTTCCAATTTATTCGCACCGATTGTCAAGAAATACCTGACCTTTTTATACCGCCATGCTGATTTGGTGATCACGCCAACTGACTACTCAAAACAGCTCATCACCTCCTATGGAGTGAACGTTCCTGTCGTTGCCATTTCAAACGGCATTGACTTGAATAAATATCGCCACTCTCCTGAAAAAGAGCAGGCTTTTAAAGATCACTTCCACGTCTTGCCCGACCAAAAGATCGTCATGTGTGCAGGGCTGTATTTTAAACGCAAGGGCATCGATGATTTCGTCAAGGTCGCGGAAATGATGCCAGATGTTCGGTTTATCTGGTTTGGCGAGACCAACCTTTGGACGATTCCTGGTTGGGTGCGGCGCTTGGTCAAGAAAAATCACCCCGCAAATGTCGAGTTTCCGGGTTATATCAAGGGCGATATTTATGAGGGCGCGATGACCGCTAGCGACGTTTTCTTCTTCCCATCTCGTGAGGAGACTGAGGGGATTGTCGTTCTAGAGGCGCTCGCGTCTGATCAAAATGTTGTCGCCCGCGATATTCCGGTCTATGGTGGCTGGCTTGACCATCACGCAGCTACCCTTGTTTCAACGAATGATGACTTTGTCTCTGCCCTCAGGGGTGTGCTAGATGGCGAGATAGACAAACGGGAAGCCGGTCGTCGTGTCGCTGAGAGCCGATCGATTGAGAGTATCTCAAGTCAACTCGTCGCAGCTTACCGACAGGTTTTAGACAATTAATTTAAGACAGCTGTTAACGACCCAAGTCGTTTTCAATCTCTAAAGGAGTTTTTATGAGAATTGGTCTTTTTACTGACTCTTACTTACCACAGGTTTCAGGTGTCGCCACGTCAATTGAAACCTTAGCCAACCAGCTCACCCAAATGGGCCATCAGGTCTTTATTTTTACGACAACAGATCCCCACGCTGACCCAAATGATGATCAAGACAACGTCATTCGTTTGCGTAGTATTCCTTTGATTTCCCTAGCTGAGCGTCGGATTGTCCTCAAAGGTGTGGTCGCTGCTTATCAAGTTGCCAAAAGGTATCATCTCGATATTATTCATACCCAAACCGAGTTTGGGGTTGGCATATTAGGAAAACTGGTAGCGAGACAGCTTAAAATTCCTGTGATTCATACCTTGCACACGAAATACGAAGATTATGTCCATTATATTGCCAAGGGCAAAATTCTGCGACCTGGCATGGTCAAATATGTGATCAAAAGCTATCTCTTTGGTGTAGACGGGATTATTGTCCCTAGTGCAATCGTTCTTGACATTGTCAATGGGTATGGTGTCAATCTTGAAAAACGGGTCATTCCGACTGGTATTGAGCTGGATAAGTTTGTCCGTCCTGAAATTACAGCAGACGCTTGTGCTGATTTGCGTTCAAGCCTTGGCATCCAACCTGATGAAACGATGTTATTATCATTATCCCGCATTGCCGAAGAAAAAAATATCCAATCTGTCGTTAAAAGTTTAGTAACCGTTCGCGAGCAAGCCAAGGTTAAACTTGTGATTGTCGGGAGTGGTCCTTATGCCGATAAGCTGAAAAAACTGGTTAAGTCGTTAGACTTAGATGACATCGTGATTTTCACAGGTCTTGTCGATAATGATCAGACGGCTTATTACTATAAGGCGGCGGATTTCTTCATCTCTGCTTCGACGAGTGAGACACAGGGGCTGACTTATATCGAGGCGCTCGCCTCTGGCACACCTGTTTTAGCTACGGACAATGCCTACCTCCAAACTTTGATTACCGAACCTATCTTTGGTCGCCTCTTTGCGACTGATGATGCCATTGCAGCAACGATTTTAGCTGCCATCACAGAAACCCCTGACTTTGACCAAGCCCGCTATGATCAAAAACTTTACGAGATTTCGGCGGAAAACTTCGCCCTGCGTGTCTACGAGTTCTATCTGGATAAAATCATCTCAAATGATCAATATCTGGCGCAAAAAGGCGAGTCTATCCCGCGGCGAACAGCTCGACTGGTGCGTCAAGCACCAGTTAAAACGGCGAGAACCGTTGTTCGAACGCCAAAAAAAGTCGCCTATTTTGCGAAAAAAGCGATCAAACACGCCAAAATTCTCGATAAGTATGGTAAAATAAAGTTAAAATAATAAAACTTAAAACGATTAATAGGTTGTTTTAACATCTTACATAAAGGAATCTGTATAAAATGAAATCTCATCTCTCTGCTATCCTCAACCGATTGGAAAAACTTGTCGCATCAGGCGATCCAAAAGACACTTTCAATTTTGAAAAAGATGAACAAGTTCAAATCACTGTCAGCTTTGACGGCGAAAACCAAGTTTTCATCGTCAAATATCCAAAAATCAAAGAAACATCTGATTTTGATAGCATCGACCTTGTGGCGATGGAAATCTTTGACTTGATTTATTAATAGACGAAAACCAGCCAAATCGTTGTGACTTGGCTGGTTTTTTTGTTTATCTGGATGCGGAGGAAAAATGATTTTATTTAGAAGATAGTATTTCTTTTATTATCTTTTGATATTGTTCAGCTTGAAGTACGACTGTTCTTATTTCATCATTTGTACCTACATAGCCTTTCATCATTTTATCTAAACTTTCAAAGAAAACATTTGAGTTATGCCCGCCACTAATACCATTTCTACCAACTCCCTCCACATTCTTCAAATGATTTCCCGCATTTTCTCCTACTGGAATATTATTAATCTGTTTAGTCCCACTAGCAGTCGTAATCTTATAACTCGCATAAGTAAAGCCCAACATCTGAATAGCTTGACCAACTTCGGTTTCGTTCAACCACGTCGCAACATCTTCTACATGCTGAGATGTTGATATAATGGTACCAAGTGCGCCATTATACTATTGAAGATTATTCAAAAAAGACAAAGCGCAATGACTTCTTACACCTTGCCAATATTACGAACAAATAATTTTATGATTATCTGACTTTATTTTACAAACCTAAAGCTGTTTTCACTTCTGATAAAAGTTGTTCATATTCTACTTTATCGCTAGGGGTTTCGGCAATTCTTTCATTGACGACTTCTACCAAATAGTCATAAAATTCATCAAAATTTAGATAAACATTTTGTAATCATTTTTATCCTTCTTCATGACAAAAAGTAAAAATTAATACTTCTTTCATTATAAATTTTTTATCTCTATACTCACTTGCTCTTTTAAACCTTCATCAATCGCCTTATTTAGTCTATCAATTAAATTATTACCATCACTTGTTATAAAATATTCTGCTAAATTTGTTATATCTGAACTTATATTTCTCCCCCCCATGGTAGTGTTTTTCCTAAATCCTCAGCATCCCAGACAATTTTATCAGGAGAAAGTTTACTAAACTCTTGTTTTATCTCTTCCAATTCATTTTTAGCATCTTTTAGTTTATCTAAAGACAAACTTCCTGAATATAATTCATTCATTATTATCGGAAATTTACTTCCCCACTCTCCCTCTTCTAAATCAATACATATTGTTGAGAAAAATGAATGAAAGAAATCATCCGTTCCAACAGAAAACTATAAAAAATCTACTTTTATACCAACTACCATTTTTCTCACCTCTTAAATATGATCTCTACATCAACTTTAGTTTTTTCTAAAATTCTTTGCCTAATTTCTTTTAAAACATCATTCGTAACATTTTGACCTCTAATATCTACCAAAATAGTTTGATTAGTTCCTAAAGGCAAATTATCAACTCTATTCTTTATTTGCCCACTAACATTATTGACTAAGTTATTCCTTCCAGAGTTAGTCTGAACATCATAGTTTTTAACTTCTATGCTATGTCCATCTTTGTATAATTCTGGACGTGTGCTTCCTTTTGTTCCATAAGGCACTTTCCCCGTCGCTTTTATAGCCTTAGCTGTCGTTACTCCCGCAACAACACCTGCAATGGCACTCTCTGCTGGTCTGAAATAATACTCAAATCTCGCAATTCTGCCCTCAACACCATTCATACTATCCACAGTCATCTTCTCTGCCTGATTATATGAAACAGTCTTGTACTGGTCTTTTTTGAGCTTAACACCCTTCACATTTTAAACAAATTATTCTTTAGGGTGATTTTTATAATAAACATTTATGCTACTAATATTACTACGAGAATCATATTCTGACTCAATCATTCCCCAACTGCATTTTTCTCCTGAAACAATTTGGTAAGATGATAAAATTTTATCATGAATTTTTTTTCGTTCATTTTCTGTTTCTACTGTAAAATCAAAATCAACATTTAAAAGAGATAAATAATAAATTATTCCATCTCTAAAGAATAAACTTACAATGTATTTTTTAGCATCAATTATTTGTGGCTCTGCTAGATAAATAATTTTATCAGGATCTTGATTATTATAAAAAGAAGTTTTCTTAAAATCTAAAAATGTCAGATTAGAGTTAATTTTTAAATCTGGGTAAATCATCATATTGCCTGTTTGTAAATCTATCATATTACTAAAACTCCTTTATTCTAAAGTTATACTTGAAGTTGGTTTTAAACTTCCTGATTTTATCAAGTCGTCAATATCTGGTATAAACAGTTGCGTACTTCC
This sequence comes from Pseudolactococcus reticulitermitis, assembly GCF_002260845.1. Classification (GTDB taxonomy): domain Bacteria; phylum Bacillota; class Bacilli; order Lactobacillales; family Streptococcaceae; genus Pseudolactococcus; species Pseudolactococcus reticulitermitis. The sequence continues at coordinate 41,458 of NZ_BEDT01000006.1, forward strand.
ACCATTTCCAAACTGTTTATTAGCTATAGTTCTACTAATTCCTCCCCTTATATCACTAGTTATTTCATATCCTTGCATAGTATTTCTATAGCCAAATATAGGGTGTTTTTCAACTTGTAAACCATTAAATAGATTATCAGCAAAACCACTTGCTTCCTCTATCGCACTCGTAGTTGTAAAATATTCAGTACCATTTGGCTCTCCTCTATAAACTATACTCCCTTTTTTAATGACAACATCTTGGTAGTTATCAATCCCTGGGTATTTTCCTTTCCCTTGCCATTTTTTTGCAGTTACACTTGGGCTAGTTTCTGCTGAAAAATGAGTACCACTAAATTCCAATTCTTTGGATTGCAATCCATTATCCCCATAAGGTACTTTCCCCGTCGCTTTTATAGCCTTAGCAGTCGTTACTCCCGCAACAACACCCGCAAGCGCACTCTCTGCTGGTCTGAAATAATACTCAAATCTCGCAATTCTGCCCTCAATGCCATCCATACTATCCACAGTCATTTTCTCTGCTTGATTATATGAAACGGTCTTGTACTGGTCTTTTTTGAGCTTGTCGCCTTTTTTCTGTAGATATTTGTACAAGTCCTTAAATTCTGGATGTTCTGCAAGATTAATCACAACGCCGTCTTTGACAATGTACCAAATCACCACATCCGCATCCTCAAAAGAGACATCTGATGCAAACTCATTCTGACTAGCCAACTTAGCTTTCGCCCTATCCTTATAGACCATGAGCTGACCGCCGTCTTTAAGGAACCTCTCTATTTCATCACTAAATTTTCGTTCATTTGCGACTTTACTAGCTTTTTCTATTGTCGCTACCCACGACAAATCTTGTGGCACCATAAAAGTACCACTAGACGCATTCCAAGAACTTTTGACTTGTGCCAAACCTTGTTTAATCGAAGATTCTAAAGCATCAATTTCTGAAAAGATTTCAGGAGATGACGCATTAAATTCTCGAAGTCTATCCAACTTTTCAGAAAAAACATTATGCATATCTTGATATAACTGAATTTGTTCTTCATTGGCATAGAGTAATGTTGTCTTAATCAGGTCTGGCATTGGATAATACTCAATATTTGAACGAATATCATAAAGGGTTCTGATTTGTTGGTCGATTTGCGTAAGATTTTCTATCAGCTCCGATTCTTTCCAATCACACGTGTCAACCCTAGCCGTATATTCTTCTGGAAACCTTTTGACCGCCTCTTTCGTTGCCTCTGAAAGCAATGCGCCACCTTGCGCTAAAGGATATAAAACGCTCATGAAATATTCTTTTGCCGAATCGTAAGTTTTTCCGCTCAATCCCTGACTATTGAAATAAAAATCACTAATTGCTTTTTGTAAATTTTCATACCCTTTTACTCGACTATCACACCGTGTCGCAACACTATCAGCCTGCGTTCTGGCTTCAGATACATACATATCAATGCCCATTATCTTCCCTCACTTTCTTCAAAAGCCAGTTTTTGTCTGTCATAACCAAGTTCTTCAAGGTCATAAATGATTTGTCGTCTATTGCCCTGTAATTCTTCTGAGGCTTGGTCTAAATCGGACAATATTCGCTTTGTTTTAAAGTCAAGTTCTCCCATTTTTTGATTCAAAAAACTGGTTAATTCGCTTTCAGTATGATAAAATTTTTCACTCAAATCATAGAAAAAACGTTGTTCTTGTTGTGAAAAATTTCGATAATACTCAGTCACTGATTCAACTTGCTGAGTTTCAGCCATGATTCTGTCTTCTTGCTCTTGTAGTTCTCGTTCTCTAAAGTTCAATTCTTCCCAAGTAGCCATTAGCGTAAGTCCCCCAATAAATCAAAATTTGGTTTAAAAAGTGTTTGACCGAGTTTTTTATCCAGTGCTTCAAATTCTACTGCGACAGACTGTAAATTTTTTGACGCACTTTTGACAGCTAAGGCAATTTCTTTACCTAGACTATCTTCTTTTTCAATAACTTCATGCGCTTTGACATTACCTTGAACAGTTGTTTGAGTGTCTTTCGTAACAGACTGAAATGCCAACACATTAGAAACAGCAGTTTGTAAAGCCGTCGCTTTAGCGTGAGCAAGATTGACATCATTTTTTATGACAGTATTTACCATTATACTCTCCTATACATTTAATAGTTCAATTATATCAAAATATTTTCCTTATTAATCCGAAAAATATTATATGTTTTAATTTATCATAGATGCGTCACCTGACCATCTATAATCACGATGCCTTTTTCACGGAGAAAGGCATCTTTTTTAGGACGTGTTCTCAAGGTTTTCTTGAACCAATATTCCCGTTTTAAAGCTTGTGATTTATCCGAAAAAGTTTCAGAATAGACCAGCTCGACTGGTCGTCTGACTTTGGTGTATTTAGCGCCTTGCCCCAAGCTATGAGCTTTGATGCGTTTTTCTAAATCATTGGTATAGCCTGCATAGAGGGATTGATCCGCGCACAGGAGGACATAAAAATAATAGTTAGCCATAATAAATCTGATATACCTCGTCTGTGTAGCTGCCATCTGGTTTGTGTAAAATCAAGGGCGGCAGGAATTTCTCGCCACCCGGCTTACCATCTTTAATCGCATCTATCAGTAAAATATTGGCATCACGGTCTGATTTGGGATAGACAAACTGAATACGCTTAGGGACTAAATTGTATTGGGTCATGGTTTGGATAATCTCAAAAAAGCGGTCTGGTCGGTGTACCATGGCAATATGACCGTTTGTTTTCAGCAGTTGTTGACTGATACGACAGATGGCATCGAGATTGGTTGCGAGTTCATGACGCGCTAACAGGTAATGCTCGCTTTCGTTGATTCGTGACTGCTCATCTAGTTTAAAATAAGGCGGATTGCAGAAAATCAGGTCTGTACTGGACGGCTTGAGATGATTCAGCGTATTAGCCAAATCATCATTAATCACGCGCACTTGCTGCTCTAGCTTGTTCAACTGCACACTTCGATTTGCCATATCTGCCAAGCGTTCTTGGATTTCAATTGCAACGATGCTGGCGGTTGTGCTGTTGCTGGCAAACAGGCCGACTGCACCATTTCCCGCGCACAAATCGACGATTTGCCCGCGTTTGGGAATGTTGGGGAAACGGCTGAGGAGGACGGCATCGACTGAATAGGAAAAAACATCGCGAGACTGGATGATTTTCACGTCATTCGTCGCCAGCTGGTCAATTCTTTCCTTGGGTTTGAGTAAAGATTGTGAGGTCATCTTTTTATTATAACAAAATAGTAAAAGTTTATGATAAGATTTAGTTATCAAAAGCTTAAAGGACATTAGACATGACGGAAAAAAATTACATTGCAGAGATGCGGGCGCTGGTGGGACATCAGGGAATGATTTTCGTGACGGCTTTTGGTGTGCTGTGGAATGCTGACCGCACGGAGATTTTATTGGAGCGTCGGGCAGATTCGCCTGATAGCGGCTGGGGCTTTCCGGGTGGTTTCTTGGACTACGGCGAATCACCCATGCAGGCGGTCGTCCGTGAATTCAAGGAAGAAACGGGTCTTGATGTCGAAGTGGTCCGAGTTCTAGGCCTTTCCACCCATATCACGGATAAAAATACTTGGGGCGATGCCCAAGAAAATATCGCCGTTGGCTTTGAAGTTCAGCTCGTCGGAGGTCACGTTCAGGCTGATGGCGATGAGACGCTCGAAGTCAAGTGGTTACCCGTTTCGCCAGAGCCTCGGATGTTTGTACCTCAAGCGCAACGCACCATGCACAAGGTTTTAACCGAAAATGAAACCAGCAATAAGGCTTGGTTTCGAGAAAATGGCGAGTGATGTGCTGATGAAAAAACTGACACAAGCCATTCTCGAACAGACGATTACCAAGCGCGCTAACGCCACACACAAGGGTGATTATGGGCGCATTCTAATTATCGGCGGCACGGAGCAATACGGCGGCGCCGTCATCATGAACGCCCTCGCTGCGGTTCATAGCGGTGCTGGGCTCGTCACCGTCGCGACCCACCCCAGTAATTTCACAGCCCTCCATAGCCATTTGCCTGAGGCAATGGTCACAGACTATACGCAAGATTTGACATCTTTTATCAGGTCAGCTGACGTTATCCTCATCGGATCAGGTCTGGGGGAGCAGTTGACTATTTTGACTACAACTTTAAGCAGCGTCACCCCTGAACAGATTTTGATTTTGGACGGCTCAGCCTTGACTTTACTGGCTGAACATCAGCTAAATCTGCCAGATGCGCGAGTTGTTTTGACCCCACATCAAATGGAATGGCAACGTTTGAGTCGGCTTGAAATTGCTGAACAGACGCCAGAGAATAATCTGACTGCACTTGCGACATTTCCAGCGCAAACAATCCTTGTCCTTAAAAAATGTCATACTCAGATTTATACTGAAAACGATAGCTTTGAATTGACTATCGGCGGGCCTTACCAAGCAACAGGTGGCATGGGGGACACACTTGCTGGGATGATTGCAGGCTTTGTCGGTCAATTCCATGTTTCTCTTGAAAATGCTGTACTCGCTGCCGTTTATGCCCATTCAGCGATTGCTGACGACTTGGCACGCGAGCGCTATGTTGTCCTACCGACACAGATTTCTGCTGAACTTCCGAAATTGATGCACCGGTATGCCGAGAAAAAAACTGACAAGCTTTAAAAGGCTTGTCAGTTTTTTAAATTAGTTTGATAAGACTAACTCATAACATGCCCAGGTCTCACCATAGGAAAAGCAGTCACCAACCTGTTTAAAGCCAAGTTTTTGATACAAGGCTAAGGCAGACCAATTATCAGGAGAAACGAGTAACCGTAGGCCTGCACTATCTATTCCCTTTAAGTCATCAATGATAGCAGAAATCAACTTTTGGGCAAGCCCTCGTCCTTGAACGGATTGGCGCACAGCAACTCTTGATAGACTGCGCCAATTGGTCACTTGCTGATGCCAGCACTCAAAAGCATCTAAATCTGCTTCCTCTACTGCGGTTGCAACCGCTAAAATCTTCCCAGACGCATTTTCATCTTCGATAAGGTAGAGTGAATTGCCCCTTATATCTGCTTGGGCATTTTCGAGTGTTGGATAATCTTCATGCCAGGTGCAGCCTGGTACGCCTATCAAAGACTGATAAAGTGCAACGATTGCTTGGGCGTCCGCTAACTTGCCTTGTCTTATTTTCATTCTCTCTTATCTCCTGTTATGTTTGGGCCTGACATCAGCTCTGACTAAAGGCATTTTTTGCTGTCTCCTTAGTTTACCATAAACTTTTTCTAGCACGCAATTTTCAGGACAATGTGCTAAGATAAAGACAAAGCCTATCAAGCGTCTCACGATTCAGCTAAATAAAAAAACAAAGGAGCAGTCATGCTATCTGAACATATCGTGCTAACTTTTTTGACCTATTTCCCAGCCTATGCCTTTCTTGGCTGGTGTCTCGAGGTCGTTTATGCCTCGGTCAATACTGGTAAATTTGTCAATCGCGGTTTTCTAAATGGTTCTGTTTGCCCCATTTATGGGTTCGGGGCGGTGCTCTTTATCCTATTTTTAAACCCGATTGCAGATAATCTCCCCCTCCTTTTCTTGGCATCGGTCATCATCGCAAGCTTGCTTGAATTAGTCGGTGGCTATATTTTGGAAAAATTGTTCCATATGAGGTGGTGGGATTATTCCCAAGAACCGTTTAATATCGGTGGCTACATTTGCCTGAAATTTTCCTTGATGTGGGGGCTGGCGGGTGTCTTTCTGATTAAAATCATTCAGCCGATGATCGCTAAGATTTTGGAACACCTGCCGACCCTGCCGGTCACCATTATCATCAGCATTTTTTACCTCATTTTACTCACAGATGTCCTCATCACAGTGATCGCCATCGCGCACCTCAACCGCGATTTACAGCAGGTGCACGAACTCTCACGCATGATTCGGCGGGGTAGTGATACCTTAGCCGAAAATCTCGGCAATTTCGCTGTGGACGCCTCTGAGAAATTTGACAGCCATAAAGATGAGCTGACGGAAACGCTGTCGACAGAGATTGAGACTCTTATGGCGCATCAAAAAAGGATACGGGCACGGATACTCAAGGCCTTTCCAAATGCGAAACACCAGACTGAAAAGAAAGCCTTGGAAAATTTACGCAAACGCTATGAAACTTACAAAACCTTCAAAAAGAAATGACCGAAAGTCTTTCTTTTTTCTATGTCATGGTATAATGAAACATGAAAACACTTACAAAAAAATGATAAGATGAAAAGGAAAATGACGATGAAAACAATTCATTGGGCAATGATTGGCACGGGTGATGTAACGGAAAAGAAAAGTGGACCGGGGTTTTACAAGGCGAAAAATTCTGTTTTATATGGCGTGACCAATCGGACGCTGGCTAAGGCAGAAGATTACGCCAAACGCCACCATGTCGAAAAAGTCTTTACTTCCGTTGACGACTTGCTCGCCGATCCTAAGGTTGATGCGGTCTATATCGCTACGCCACCTAGTTCACACAAGGACTATGCGCTACGTTGTGCGGCAGCTGGTAAGATCTGCTATATTGAAAAGCCGATTGCCCTGACTTATAACGAGGCCTTGGCAATTTCAGAGGCATTTAAAAAAGCACACGTTAAAGCCTTTGTCGCCTATTATCGCCGAACTTTACCACGGTTTGTTAAAGTGAAAGAACTGCTGGATGCGGGCACGATTGGCGATGTGCGGTTTGTCAATGTTGCCTACTATCGACCAGCTGCAAAAGACGAAATCACCGGCACGCATTGGCACGTCCAACCTGAGATTTCGGGCGGTGGCATTTTTATGGATATGGCGGTGCACACACTCGATATTCTGGACTTTTTCTTTGGCGCGATTGAAAAAGTCGCAGCCTTTAGCGCCAATCAGGCGGGCTATTATGCGCCAGAGGATAATGTCGCACTGGCTTTTGCCTTTGACAATCACATCACAGGGACTGGAAATTGGTGCTTTACGACCGATACGACTGCGGATAATATCCAAATCGTAGGCTCAAAAGGTGAGCTTAATTTCGGCTGCTTTAGCAACGATCCCATTCAGCTTAAGACTGCTGAACAGGAAACAGCCATTCCAGTTGGGACGATTGAACACGTCCACCAAAATTTGATTCAGACGATTGTTGATGAGTTAAATGGGCAAGGTAGCTGTCCGTCTACGATTGACTCTGCCTTACGCACTGCTTGGGTTTGTGAGCAGGTTTATCAGCAACAAAACTAACAAACGAAAGACCTTAACATGACTATTTTTCTTAGAAGACTTTTTAGTGACAGTTTACTGACGATTTTGGCAAATCTTATCATCCTTTCAAACCTGTTTGATTTGCCACTTTTGATACATATCGTTATCACGCTATTGCTCATCTTCTTTTTTAGCTACTTCAATATTCGACCTCAGCTAAAGAAGAAAGGACAGCAGAGAAGACGGCTTGACATTTTAGAGGGTGGCTATGAATTAATACTTGCGAGCAGTATGTGTTTTGTGGCAACGCTTATTTTAAATGGAGTTGTTAGTCGATTGTCATCTGCTGAGCTAACGGCACTCACTTACATACTAAACGGCTTGTTAGCAACCATTTGCCTTGGCATTTTATTACTCAATGGTTTGGTTCGAATTTTCACGACATCAACGCAGACAGGGATTACGCTTCGGCTCCTGCTCATCTTGCTGTGGTGGGTCCCGCTTATCAACCTCTTTTTACTGAGAAAACTTTGCGGAATTGCTGCCAAAGAGTATGCTTACGAGACGACCAAACATCAGCGAAATGCCAATCGGGCAGCGGAAAAAATTTGCCAGACCCAATATCCGATTTTACTCGTGCATGGCATCTTTTTCCGAGATTGGAAAGCGTTCAACTACTGGGGGCGTATTCCCAAAGAGCTTATCGCCAATGGCGCGACCATTTTCTATGGTAAGCAACAATCCACGGCAGCTGTACCTATTTCTGCAGCTGAAATTCGCGATAGTATTTTGCAGGTCATTGAGGAAACAGGTGCTGAGAAAGTCAATATTATCGCCCACTCTAAGGGCGGTATCGACTCCCGTTATGCCATCAGCAAGCTCGGCATGGCTAACTATGTCGCCTCACTCACGACGATTAACACGCCCCACTTCGGCTGTAATTACGCGCGCAAACTGATGGCTAAACTACCTGATAAAGCAATCCAATCCGTCGGTGGGCAATACGAAAAATTATTTACAAAATTAGGCGATACAGAACCTGATTTTATGAGTGGTCTGGTCGATTTAACCGACCACGCCTGCGCTGAATTAAATAAAATAGCACCTGATGTTACCGGCGTGCTCTACCAAAGTGTCGGGTCTCGCATGACATCAGCGACTTCCGCAGCTTTTCCGCTCAATCTGGGCTATCTGATTATCAAGCCCATGGCAGGTGAAAATGATGGCTTAGTCTCAACAAGCGCCATGGTCTGGGGAAATTATCTCGGCTTGTTGACTTCCAAGGGTAAGCAAGGTATTTCTCATGGTGATATGATTGACCTCACGCGCAAAAACATCGACGGCTTTGATGTGTGCGAATTCTATGTTGATTTGGTTGCCCAACTCAAAAATAAGGGCTATTAAAACAAAAATTGACCGACTGTTTTGCGACTGTCGGTCAATTTTTTGGCGATTAATTTGCATCTGTTCTGGAGAATTGAAAGCCATTTTGACAATTGTATCTTGTTCAAACATTGTCGAAAAGCCTGGCACTCTTGCCAAGCGGTAATAATACTGGTAGGTGTAGTTGTAAAATGTCTCGGGTGCGGTCTCCAAAATATAGGCAGATTTTTTCCCACAGATGATGCCCTCTCCTTGATAATCTGCTACTAAAATCGCTAACGCTTTCTCAAAGACATAGTGTGGCATCTCAACTACAAATAATACTTTGCCTTGACTCTTCAAATAAGCACCATTTTCACTCGCAAAAGTCAGCTCCTCTGCAATATCTGAGAAAATGATGTTAATTGATATAATTGATTGCCACTGGCAACAACACATTTGATGTCACGTTTTTTTAACTCCGCATATAAGTCAGCAAAATGTGCACGATTGTAGCCTTTTTGGCTGTTTAAAAAGTTGCCATCCATATCTGTGGCGATTAATTTGATTGACATTTTTCGCATTTGAGTTTTCAACCGCAGCATTCCCCCAGCGTTCACGTGCCTCTTGTTCATAAGGATTTACCTTTGTAAAATCAAAGCCCTAAATTTTTCTGCTTGTGTCATCGTTAAATTTCCTTTCATGTCTTGCATCGAGCGCTCTAAGGTGTCTAAAAGCGTTGTGATACGTTCTTTTTCGTGCAATAAATAGCTTTGCTGCAACTCAAATACCTGATGTCTATCAAACAGTTGAGCTTCCAAGTAGATGCTGGATTTCGGTCAAAGGAAAGCCACAAGCCTTGAAGAAACAAATTTGCTGGAGTTTATCCAAATCATCGTCTGAATAATCGCGGTAGTCATTCCACGCATTCCGAGTCGGTACCAGTAGGCCAATTTTATCATAATGATGTAAAGTACGGACACTGATGCCCGCTAGTTTAGCGACTTCTTTGACGTTCATGTGTTCCTCCTGACTATAGCTCTATTATAAACCTTAACCTTGCGTTAGGGTCAAGGGGTAAAAAAACTATTTTTGAAAAATCATGCTTTTCAAAAATAGTTTTCCTGTTTCATTTATTAAAGTGGAACATTTCCTAGCCATTAAAGATGCTGCTACTATTATTTGGTTGGCTTGATATAAGGGATAGTCTCTGCACTTGCACCGGCTGAGGCAGCTCGTATCCAAGATTTGCCTTCTAACTGTTTAAAGTTTTCACTTCTGCCAGTCAAGACAATGCCATTGAGCGACATATCTTTTTTATTTTTCAAGTGATTATTTTTCAAAATGTCGTCTAATATTTTTCGTTCGTCCTTGTCCATTTCACTTGAGTAATCTGTTTTCAGCATCTCAAAAGCAGTCTTGAGACCGTTGTCTCCTTCCCAATAGTTACCTAAACGTAGGTCCCCAAATTTAATATCACCATTTTCTGAATAACCAAAGGTCACTGTTCGTGCAAAAACATCCTCATCTGTCTCATTCACATAGATATTTTTTTGGGCCTTATTACTCGCTTGCTCGCCTTCGCTCACCCAATACCAAGCTTGTACTAGATTTTCGGGCATCATCTTTTGGACTTCTTCATAGGTGTAGGGTTTGTCAAAAGAAATCCCAACTTCAACCACACGATTTTCTGTTTTAACAATGTTTGCGATATCATTTGGATATTTGACTTCTTCATACAGATCATCTGGAAATACTAACCACGATGAACCATTCTTTCCTGTTTTTCTAATATAATTCCCTTCTTCTTTGGCTTTCTCTGTGATATCAGCCGTCATAAATTTGTAAGTGATATTCGGATTGAAAAAGTTCATTCTGCGACCTTCAGGATAGGATTTGCCACCCACACTATAGCTGTCTACCTTTCCTAACTTACTGAAAATATTAAAAGTCCCTGATATATTTCCCCACTCTAGTGGATAACCATCGACATCTTTTTGGACTTCTACTGTATTTTTACCGTTAAATAATCCAATATCTGATTGAGGTAAGTGACGTGTCTGCACGTTTGGTGTCATGAACCGAGTCCTAACTTCAAGATACTTCGCATTTTCAAAGAAACGTCGGTCATTAATAGAGAAAATACCGAGTAATATCGCAAAAACAAGGATAATTGATAAAACAACAGAAATCACCACCATCAAAATACTTTTCTTCCGATTTTTCTGCTTACTTTTTTTCACCACTTCTTCAAATTTATTCGCATCAAATTTCGTCATTTTCTTTTACCTCCAAATAGATTTTCTTAAACGCTTTTCTGGCACGGTATAGTGTCGTATTGACCGTGTCTAATTTCATCTCCAAAAGGAAACCAATCTCCTCATGACTCAATGTCTTATCATATCGTAAAAGTAACAGTTCCGTATAGCTTGGTTTGAGTAAATGCAAGGCTCGACTCACGTAAGCATCTTCCAGATTTTCCATCTCAAATGCTGTCACATGTGCATCAAAGGTCGCAAACTGTACTTCTAGAATCTCAGTATAGCGTTGTTTTCGCCGATATAAATCTCGAAACTGATTAATCGCCACCTTATAAAGCCAAGCCCTGATTGTATCCGGTGGCAACACATGACTCGTCTCAAAAATTTTAACCAAAGCATCCTGCGCAATATCTTCCGCATCTTCATAACTGGCGCCATTTTTGCGCAGATAGTAGGAAACTTCGCGCGCAAGTTCTACTAACATCTGCTCAAATCCATCTAATTTCAAGTGCTACCACCTCCTTACCAGTTTTTCATCGGCTTCATAAATATAACGAATAGGATTACCAAATCTATACAGTGTTTTTAAAAATATTTTGACCCTATCTTTTATGGTAATAAAATTTTCCGGAAATTTAATAAAAAAACATCTCGCAAAATGCGAGATGTCCAAATTGTAAATATCGATAGATATTAACGTTTAGAGAATTGACTTGCTTTACGGGCTTTTTTAAGACCTGCTTTTTTACGTTCAACCATACGAGCATCACGTGTCAACAAGCCAGCGCGTTTCAATGACGCACGGAAGTCAGGATCAACGTTCAAAAGCGCACGTGAGATACCGTGACGGATTGCGCCAGCTTGACCAGCGTAACCCCCACCATTAACGTTAACAAGAACGTCGTAAGCACCAACTGTTTCAGTTGCGCCAAATGGTTGGTTGATGACCAAACGCAAGTCTGCGTGTGGGATGTATTCTTCAACATCTTTGTTGTTGACTGTGATTTTACCAGTGCCGGGTACCAAACGTACACGAGCTACTGAATTTTTACGGCGTCCAGTGCCGAGGTATTGTACTTGTGCCAATGTCTAGTCCTCCTTAGATTAATCCTGTAATGTCAAGCACTTCTGGGTTTTGAGCTTGATGTGTGTGCTCAGCGCCAACAAATACTTTAAGTTTCATGCCTTGTGCACGACCAAGCGTGTTATGTGGCAACATCCCTTTTACAGAAGTTTCGATAAGACGAACTGCATTTTTCTCACGCAATTCACCAGCAGTGATTGATTTCAATCCGCCTGGATACATTGAGTGTTTGTAGTAAATCTTGTCAGATGCTTTTTTACCCGTCAATTTCACTTTTTCAGCGTTGACAACAATCACGAAATCGCCAGTGTCAGTGTGTTGTGTGAATTGTGGTTTGTTTTTACCGCGAAGGATGCTTGCAACAACTGCTGACAAACGTCCCAAAGGAATATCTGTCGCATCAACAACGTGCCATTTACGTTCAACTTCGCCTGGTTTAGCGAAATATGTAGTTTTGTTCATGATTTCTCCAATTTTTTATCTGTAGTTTACATAGGTGTAGCTGAATCGTTCCTTATCCATCTACGGTATTTTCAAGTTTCCGGGACCTAAAAATGGGGTAAACAATACCGTTTAATATAATATCACATTTTTACAGGTTTTGTCAAGTTTTTTTGCTATAATAGTTCTTATGAACATTGTTTTGAAAATGTCTGCAGCTGACATTGCCCGCCTGGTTGACACCTTTCAACCGTGGGCACAAGCCTCAGCCAATCCATATATCCAGTTTTTAGCGAAACCGACAGGCTGTGTGGTGACGGTCTATACCTCGGGCAAGGTCATGTTTCAAGGTGAGCAAGCCGAGACCTACGCCGCAAAATTTGGCTACCAAGCAACGACAGCCACACCTGTCCAACAAACCAATATCATTGGTACTGATGAAGTGGGCAACGGCTCGTATTTCGGTGGCTTAGCCGTCGTCGCCACTTATCTGAGTGAAGCTGATTTACCGCTCATCAAGAAATTAGGTGTTGATGATTCTAAAAAATTAACCGATGTCAAAATTCGCCAGATTGCACCGATTCTGAAAGAAAAAATTCAACATCAGGCATTGTTGCTCTCTCCGAAAAAATATAATGAAGTCATCAGCTCTGGTTACAATGCTGTTTCTGTCAAAGTCGCCCTCCATAATCAAGCGATTTTCCTATTAGAGCAGGCTTTGTCTACTACACCTGATCATATCATCATCGATGCCTTCACGACTGAGAAAAATTATACCAAGTATCTTAAAAAAGAAAAGAACCAAATCAAAGGTCAGATTACATTGCGCCAAAAGGCGGAAAGTCAGTTCTATGCAGTCGCTGTGTCGTCTGTCATCGCACGACAAATGTTCTTAAACAATCTAGAAGACCTCTCTCAAGATGTTCAGCTCGCGCTCCCAAGCGGGGCGGGACACAAATCTGACGTGGTCGCAGCACAACTCATCCAGAAGTACGGTGAAACGGCATTAAGTCAAGTCGCCAAACTGCACTTCGCCAATACAGAAAAAGCAAGGAAATTAATCAAATGAAACTATTAAAAGAATGGGGACCTTTTGCCCTCCTAATCATCGCTATGCTCCTTTTACGCGCCTATGTGTGGAGTCCTGTGCTTGTCGAGGGGCATTCTATGGATCCGACGCTAGCCGATAAGGAGCGCTTAATCATCATTAAAACAGCATCTATCAAGCGTCAGGATATTGTCGTCGCAAAGGAATACAACAAAGAAACTCAAACAACTAAAAATATCGTCAAACGTGTGATTGGCATGCCCGGAGATACCATTACCTTTAAAAATGATGTGCTGACGGTCAATGGTAAAGTGGTGAAAGAACCTTATCTGGCCAACTATCGAAAACAGCTCAGCATAAACCAACTCCAACAAACCTACCAGTACAATAGCTTTTTCCAAACCCTAGCCAAGAACGCTAAGGCCTTTACAATCTCAGCGACAGGTCAGACAGACTTCACCGTTAAAGTCCCTGAAGGACAATACTTCCTCATGGGCGATAACCGTTTGGTCTCACAAGATTCCCGCCAAGTCGGCACTTTCCCTAAAAAAGATATCGTTGGTGAAGCGAAACTGCGTATCTGGCCGTTGAAAAAGATTGGCTTTATGAAATAAAGAGGCTAACATGAAAATTTTCAAAACGCGTTGGCAAATGTTCTTCGTGTCTAGCCTTGTAACTATCATTATTATTTTTATCGCTCTCTTTCTTTCACGACCTTACATCTGGCAATCTGTTGTTGTTGACGGACATGCGATGGATCCAAACTTTGTTGCTGGTCAACGCTTGATTATCATTAAGACATCAAAAATCGAGCGTTTTGATATTGTCGTTGCTAAAGAACAAGGTACTAAACATATTTTGAAACGTGTTATTGGCTTGCCTGGTGATACCATCTCCTATGACAAGGACGCACTGACTATCAACGGTCAAGTCGTAGCCGAACCTTATCTCAAAAATTATCAAAACAAATTTGCGACGGATAAACTTCAAAGCACCTACCACTATAATGGCTTTTTCAAAGCCTAGCTGAGCATGCGCAAGCCTTTACCCTTTCCGCAACTGGTGAGACAACCTTTACCATTCAGGTGCCTAAGGGACAGTACTTTTTACTTGGCGATAATCGTCTAGTCTCACAAGATTCCCGTCAAATCGGAACCTTTAGTCAAAAAGAATTAATCGGTAAAGTCAAATTTAGAGCCCCTAGCTACTTTAGCCCTTGGAAAAGTATTGATTAAAAAATATCTAAACGCAGTTATTGAACTGATTGTTCAGATGTTTTTTTGCTATCAATATGCCTCAATCTCAGGCCGATCATGGACATTGGACTGCTTACCATTGCGCTCGTCTAAAACTGCCTGAACATCAGCAGGTGTCACACCAGTTTCGGCTAACATGACTGCGATATGATAGAAAATATCTGCTGTTTCATTGGCAATCTCTGCCTTGTCCGCATTTTTCGCTGCAATCACGACTTCTGTTGCTTCTTCGCCTACTTTTTTAAGAATTTTATCCAAACCTTTGTCAAAAAGATAATTGGTATAAGAACCTGCTTTAGGCTCTTTTTGACGTGCCACGGCTTGGGTGTATAACTCATCAATCATGCTTCATCTCCTTCTACCTCTAAAACGTCATTAAAGAAACAGCTTCTAGCGCCTGTATGGCAGGCTGGGCCAATCTGTTCGACTGCAATCAACAAGGTATCCAAATCACAGTCTGCTGTGATTTTTTTGACATGTTGATAATGACCAGATGTCTCGCCCTTGTGCCACAGTTCTTGACGTGAGCGTGACCAATACCAGGTTTCTTGCGTTTCTAGGGTCAGCTGATAACTTTCTTCATTCATATAAGCCAACATCAAGACCTGACCGTCAGCCACATCTGTGACGATGACAGGCACCAGACCGTCTGGACTTTTGGCAAAGTCAATCTTGAGCGACGCATCTTTCAAAATCGTTTTGTTCATCTTACAAACGCACCTCGATCTGATTTTCTTTCATTTTGACTTTCACATCATGAATATCAATTTCACCATAATGGAAGACACTGGCAGCTAAAGCCGCTGTGACGGGTGTTTGCTCAAAGACTTCGACGATATCGTCAGCCGTCCCCGCACCACCACTTGCAATCACAGGCACATTGACTGCAGAAGCAATTGCTGTATTCAACTCTAAATCATAACCAGACTTGGTACCATCCTTATCCATACTGGTCAGAAGAATCTCGCCAGCACCCAGAGAAACGGCCTTTTTCGCCCATTCAATGGCATCCAGTCCGGTGTCCTTACGCCCACCATTGACATAGACATGAAAACTGCCATCGTCTTGTTTTTTAGCGTCGATGGCGACCACGATACATTGGTTCCCAAACTTCTCGGCACCCTGCCGAATCAGATCGGGATTGGCGACTGCGCTGGAGTTGATGCCAACCTTATCAGCGCCGGCTTTGAGCATCTTGTGCATATCCTCGACCGAGCGAATGCCACCACCGACCGTAAAGGGGATGAAAACCTGATCCGCGACCGTCCGCACGACGTCCACCATGGTATCACGCGCCTCATGCGTCGCCGTAATATCCAGAAAAACAAGCTCATCGCAGCCCTGCTCATAATAAATTTTCGCCGTCTCAGCCGGGTCGCCGACATCCGTCAGATTGACGAAATTAACGCCCTTAACCACGCGCCCATCCTTAACATCCAAACACGGCACAATCCGTTTTGCTAACATCTCAAAACTCCTTCAGTTCATCTAAACTCACATTACCGTTATAGTAGGCCTTGCCGACAATGGTGCCAGCAACACCGATATCGGCTAATTTTGTTAAGTCGGAAAGCTGAGCAATCCCACCACTTGCGATAACAGAAGCGCTCGTTAAGGTAGCCTGCAATTTTTCGTAATGTTCAAAGTTCGGCCCAGTTAAAGTACCATCGCGGTCAACATCTGTATAAACGAATAGGCGGACACCGATTTTTTCCATTTCAAGTGCCAAGGTAATAAAATCCACGTCAGACGTTTCTAGCCAGCCTTCTGTTGCGACCAAGCCTTTTTTGGCATCAATCCCAACGACAATCTTATCTGCCCCGAATTGGGCAAGCGCAGCTTTCACGAAGTCAGGATTTTTAACCGCCATCGACCCAATAATTACACGGTCAACACCTTTAGCCAGATAGTCAGAAATCTGCTCTAAGGTCCGAATGCCGCCACCGACTTCAATTTTCAACCCTGTTTTAGAGACAATTTCTTCGATAATCGGTGCGCTAGTTGCTCGACCATCTAGCGCGCCATCTAAATCGACAACGTGCAGATACCTGATGC
The DNA here is from genome assembly GCF_002260845.1 of Pseudolactococcus reticulitermitis. Taxonomy (GTDB): domain Bacteria; phylum Bacillota; class Bacilli; order Lactobacillales; family Streptococcaceae; genus Pseudolactococcus; species Pseudolactococcus reticulitermitis. The sequence continues at coordinate 58,139 of NZ_BEDT01000006.1, forward strand.
CTGCTGCCGCAAAAATTTCAGCCTGTGCCAATGGACTGGCATTGACGACTGTTTCCTGGGCAAAATCTCCTTTAAACAACCGAACGGCACGACCATTCTTAATATCAATTGCTGGTAGAATCTGCATAGACAACCTCCTTAAATTTTGCTAAGATACCAAGTCCAACGTCTCCTGATTTTTCAGGATGAAATTGCGCCCCATAGACGTGGCCATGAGAAATCATGGCTGGCACTTTGATCCCGTAATCTGCAGTGACATCTAAGTAATCAGGGGCAACATCTGTGAAATAGGAATGAACAAAGTAAACGGCGCTATCTTGTAAGTTCGCGGTTAGCGCTGTCGACTTGACCACATCCAAGCGATTCCAGCCCATATGTGGGACTTTCAGATTGTCACCTGCTGGAATGGCACGACAGATGCCCGGAATCAAGCCCAGACCATCTGTTAAGACGTGTTCTTCTGATGCATCCAGTAGCAACTGCATCCCCAGACAAATGCCCAAGAGCGGTGTACCAGTCGCAACTGCTGATTTGATTGTCGCAACCAAATCACGCTCTTCAAGCTCGGCCATAGCCGTTGGAAAGGCACCGACACCAGGGAGAATCAATCCGTCCGCTGATTGGATGACAGCTTGGTCTGCTGTCAAGACAGCGTCGACACCGATTTTATTTAAGGCACGCAAGACATTGGCTGTGTTGCCTGCATCGTAATCAATCACTGCAATGGTCATCTTACAGTACTCCTTTAGTCGAATTCACCCCATGAATCTCTGGATTCAAAGTCACTGCTTCACGTAAGGCACGGCCGGTTGCCTTGAAAAGGGATTCTGATTTATGGTGATTATTTTTACCATGTAAAATTTTCAGGTGCAGATTCATTTGCACATTGAAAGCCAAGGCTTGGAAAAATTCTTCGACTAATTCAGTATCGAAATTACCCAAGGCTGGATTGGTAAACTCAGCATCGAAAACGAGGTAGGACCGACCTGATAAATCAAGGCTCGCCATGCCTAAAGTCTCATCCATTGGCACAAAAGACGTGCCGTAACGATTAATCCCCGCCTTATCACCTAGTGCCTCACGGAGCGCTGTGCCAAGAGCAATGCCGACATCTTCGACTGTGTGGTGGCTATCCACGTGCAGATCGCCATTGGCCTTAACGACTAGGCTCATGCGACCGTGACTGGCGAAAAGCGTCAGCATGTGGTCGAAAAAGCCAACACCGGTTTGAATATCCACAGGCGCTTGGGCATCTAAGTTGACCGCTAGTGTGATTTGCGTTTCTGCTGTATTGCGTGTGATTTCTGCTTGTCTCATAAGTTACCTTTCACTTCTTTGATGATATCAAGAGCTAATGCTAAATTGGGTGTGTTGATTTGGTAAGGTGCTTGTTCGCGCACGACTGGCTTGGCATGGAAAGCAATCCCAATGCCACTTGCCAAAATCATGGGTAAATCGTTGGCACCGTCGCCCATAGCGACTGTTTGAGATAGGTCAAGACCTAGTTCAGCTGCCCATTTTTTTAGGCTGGCTAACTTCACTTCTTTTGTGACAATGTCTCCTCTTGTCTTGCCGGTGAGCTGACCGTCTACAATTTCTAGGTGATTCGCACGAACATAATCAAGCCCGAGTTCATGGGCTAGGTCATCAACAGTTTCGTGAAAACCACCCGATACCACGCCAACTTTCCAACCATTGGCCTGCAAGGTTTCGACCAAGTCACGCGCCCCTTCAGTAAAATGAATTTGCTTGCGCACCTCTGCGAAAACTGTCTCAGGCAAGTCCTTGAGCAATGCGACACGTGCCTCTAGCGCCTCTGAAAAATCTAGCTCGCCATTCATGGCGCGACTGGTAATGGCCGCAATCTCAGCACCACTTCCCGCGATTTCTCCCAGTAAATCGATGCCTTCCTCCTGAATCAAGGTACTGTCCACATCCATGACCAGAAGACCTTTTGTTTTTGTCATCATTTGTCAACTTCCCCACGAATCTCAATCGCCCGTGCATGCCCCTGTAAGCCCTCCGAATAAGCCAAAGTCGTAATATCTTTTGTTGCTGCCGCAACAGCATCTTGGCTGTAATAGGTAAACTGACTTCTCTTAACAAAGTCGTAAACACCCAAGGCACTGTAAAATCGAGCTGTGCCAGACGTTGGCAGTACGTGATTCGTTCCCGCATAGTAGTCGCCAATCGGCTCAGACGTAAAATGTCCTAAGAAAATACTCCCCGCATGCTTAATCTTAGGCAAATAGCTCATGGCATCATCCAAGGCAATTTCCAAATGTTCCGGCGCCACCTCATTCATCAAGTCAAACATCTCATCAACCGAATTGGCAATAATCGTCCGACCATTGTCTGTGATTGATGCCCGCGCAATTTCCTCACGTGGTAAGGTTTGCAGTTGTTTTTCCAATTCAAGGTCAACCGCATCAGCTAACTTGACCGAATCAGTCACCAGCACCGCCCGCGCTAATTTATCATGTTCAGCTTGTGACAATAAATCAGCCGCCACATAGGCTGGATTGGCTGAGCTGTCCGCAATCACACCGATTTCAGACGGCCCTGCAATCATATCAATCCCAACTTGACCAAAGACCTGTTTTTTAGCGGTCGCCACAAAGACATTACCTGGACCCGTAATCTTATCCACTTTTGAAATTGTCTCCGTGCCATAGGCCAAAGCTGCAATCGCTTGCGCGCCACCGACTTGGAAAATCTGCGTCACACCAGCCAATTCCGCTGCGACCAAAATTGCAGGATTGAACTGGGTTTGCGGTGGTGTGACCATATAAATCTCAGGCACACCCGCGATTTTCGCAGGTAAGACATTCATCAACACACTAGACGGATAGGCTGCCGTCCCACCCGGTACATAAACACCGACTTTCTCAATCGGTAGCACAAGCTGCCCGCGAATGACACCCTCAGTTTTTGCGTCAACAAAGTCTGGCTCAATTTGATGTTTGTGATAAGACTCGATATTTGCCTTAGCATTTTGTAAGGCCAATAAAACATCAGGGTCAATGGCATCAAAAGCTTGCTTGATGGTTTCACGTGAAACTTCAAAATCTGAAATCACCACCCCATCAAATTTTTCCGAATATGCCCGTAAAGCCGCATCCCCATTGGCACGGACATTCGCAATAATTTCTGCAACAATACCATCAAAATTATCTTGAGATTTGGCATAGGCTGCATATTCTGCGTCTAAAATCGCTGAGATTTCCTTAGCCGAACCCGTCAATCGTTTCATTTTAACCATTAAAAGCCACCTCTTCATTTCCCACAACCGCTTGTAATCGGTCGATAAGCGTCATAATTTCTGGATTCTGCTTAATACTCGCGCTATTGGCAATCAAGCGCGACGACACCCGAACAATATCCTCAAACACAACCAAACCGTTCGCCACCAGCGTATTTCCCGTTTCGACAATGTCGACAATGGCATCCGTCAAGCCGATAACCGGTGCGATTTCCACAGAGCCTTGAATGGCTACAATCTCGACATCCTCATCCTTGCTATTGAAGAAATCAGTGGCAATCTTGGGATACTTGGTCGCAATCTTCTTGCGCTTATGGTCGTAAGGATTATAAGACGGAATACTCGCCACCGAAAACTTACACAGACCGATATTCAAATCCAACATTTCCAGATAAGACCCCGGATGTTCGTAGAGCACATCAGAGCCCACAACCCCCAAATCAGCAATGCCATGCTCGACATAAGTCGCCACATCAGGTGCTTTCACTAATAAAAAGCGTAAATCTTGTTTGTCATCGACAAAAATCAGATTGCGACCCTTGTCAGCCATGAAACTCATATCAAAACCAGCTTTAGCAAGAATTTTAACCGTATCTTTTTCAATTCGCCCCTTGGTCAAAGCTATCGTAATCATGTGTCACCTCCGTCAAAGACAATATCCTGACGTATTTCTTCATAAACCGCATCAACATCTAGCGCCCAACCGACCGCACTGACAGCCCCCGCATCAAACCGCTCAAATAATTTATCATAGCGACCGCCACTGAGAAAAGCATAAGGCACTTTATCACTAAAAACACGGAACATCACACCAGTATAGTAATCTTTTTTTGCCAACATTCCTAAGTCAACCGTTGCATGTGACAAATCACGACTTAGAGTTTCAATCTCTACTAAAGCAGCTAAAATATCAGGATTGGTCACCAATTTTTCAGCCTCAGCCAAGACGTTTTCAGCTGCCCCAAACAAACGCGGTAAATGAATTAAAAACGCATCAAACTCACTCGGGTTTTGCTTAACAAACTCCGTCAAACCAGTGATTGACTTATGCTTAATCAAATTTGCCAGTAGCGCAACCTGTCCCACATCAAAGCCAGCAAAAATCGTCTGTAAAATCCCCGCATGGCTCAGCTCAATCCGATAAGCCTTAACCCCTGCCAATGTCAAACTTGACTTGGCCAAATCCAAGGCTTCCGCAATTGCAACCGCCGCATCAAACCCAATAATTTCAATCCCAGCCTGCATTCTTTCATTCTGCAAACCTTTCAGCTCATCATGATGTCTAAAGACCTTCCCACTATAAGAAAATTTAGTCGGCAAGTTTACCTTAGTCGTCGCCACCACACGCGCAATCGACTGCGTCACATCTGGTCGCACCACAAGCAAATCACCATGCTTGTCAAACAAATGATAATTATGATTATCTAACTCATCCTCGAAAACCCCTGCATACTCAATCATCGGCGTATCAATCCGATTAAACCCACTCGCCATCAGAAAATTTGAAACCCTCATCTCAATCTGATACACACTCTGCGCGCGCTTGAACAGCTTGTCATGCATACCAGGTGCTAATTGCTTATTTTTCATCCAAACAATTCTCCTATCACTTGTATCACCTTAGCCATCTCAGCCTGCGTCCCGATTGACATCCTTAAATAATTCGACAAACGTCCCTTATCACTAAAATAACGCACATAAATCTGTTTACTTTGCAGAAATTCAAACAAACTTTCTGCGGCAATGCCAGCAGGCTTCGTTAAGACGAAATTTGTAAGCGACGGAAGGACTTCAAAGCCCAGCGCGCGTAACTCTGCTGAAAACCAATCTCGCGTCTCTGATATTTCAGCGTTAACCCGCTCATAATAGTGAATATCTTCAACCGCCGCAGTCGCCAAAGCCTCCGCAATCAGATCAACCGAATACGGATTGTAGGCATTTTTTACCGCATTGATAACTGAGATTAATTTCGGAGACCCAATCCCATAACCGACCCGCAACCCAGCCAAAGCTGCATCTTTAGAGAAAGTCCGAGTGATAAAAACATTGTCATATTGTTCGAGTAAAGGCAAGGCAGATTCACCACCAAAAGCGATATAGGCCTCATCAATGATGACCACCACATCTTGATTTGCCGCAACAATCGCTTCAACCTCAGACAAGTCCTTAAAAATCCCCGTTGGCGCATTCGGATTAGCAATCACAATCCCACCATTAACTCGATTTTTATAGTCAGTCGTCACAATCTCAAACTCATCTGAAAGTGGCACTTCCTCGAATGGAATTCGAAATAAATCCGCCCAAACTTTGTAGAAACCATAAGTGATGTCAGGAAAAAGCACCGCGTCATCTGAATTAAAAAAACTCACAAAAGCTAAGGCTAAAATATCATCTGACCCATTGCCGACAATGAGTTGATTTCGCTTAACACCCAAATTTTCCGCTAGTTTGTCACGTAAGATATTATTTTCTAGTGAAGAATATTGCCGTAAAGACTGCCCATCAAATGCTGCCAAAGCCTGTAACACACCTGGACTTGGTGGAAAAGCATTTTCATTGGTATTAATTTTAATCATCTTTTTTTCTTGTGGTTGTGCCCCAGCCACATACGGTTTTATTTGTCGTAAGCCTTTCATAGTCAAATCTCCTTATCAAATTGAGCAAAAAACGCCCGAGTGAAATAACTTCACAAGGACGTTTTAACGTGGTACCACCTTTTTTCCAACAAATGTCGCCATCTGCTACTCAGCAAGTCAAGACTTGCACCCTTAACGCGGGAAACGTGACACACTACTTATACTCAATTAAATGAGTATCTATTTCATATGTCCTCTCAAGAATGTGTAACCTCTGATTTTACACGCTTTCCCAGCACCAAGCGCTCTCTTTAGAATTGACAGAAGTATCTTTCTCTCACAGATTTTTCTATTTACTACATTTTACAAGAAAATTCAGAAAATAGCAAGCAATTTTTGCGCTTGAGCAAAAATTGCTCTGCGACGAGTAATCGCAGTCGCAAGGTTTTTTCAACAAATCAAACAAACGCCTAAACTCTCTACAAAAAATAAACACAGTAACAGTTTTAAAAACAAAACACATAAAAAAGCGATGCAAAATGAAACTAATCACTCACAAACGCTTCTCAATCATCACCAAAAACGGTGGCTGATTAACCTGATTAATCCCACCATAACGCATCACCTGAAACACGCTTTGTGGCAACCCAGAAACAAAAGTCAAGACAGCATCTCGCTCCTCAAGCCCACCTGCATGCCCATAATAAATCATCAAAGCAATCCTACCGCCCTTGACCAATAACTCTAGCAGCTTAGCCAAAGCATCAAGCGTCGTCTCGGCCTGCGTAATCACTTGTTTATCAGATTTAGGCAAATAGCCCAGATTAAAAATCGCCGCTTTTATTGGCTGATTAACGTACTGATCGACATTTTCATGCCCATCAAGAATCAACTGAGCAGACACCTGCGCCTGCTCCAAACGATCCGCCGTCATGTCAAGCGCAAGCCTCTGCACATCAAAAGCGATAACCTCCGCTTTCAATCTCGCTAGAAAAACAGTATCATAACCCTGCCCCATGGTCGCATCAACCACAAGATCCCCCGGCACAATAACTTCTGCAAGTAAGTGATGTGCCATCTCAAGTGGGCCTAACATACTTTATCTCCCTGAAAAACATTGCGGCGTTCTAACTCCGCATCAATCGCATTCAGAACTTCCAATTTTTTCAAACTCCACATGGGTCCAATCAACATTTCACGCGGTGCATCACCAGTCAATCGATGAATCGAAATCTCTTTTGGAATAATTTCTAGCTGATCACAAATCACATTGACATAATCATCAAAAGCCATCAACTGCAAATCTCCCTGATGAAAATCACGCTGCATCCGAGTACCTGTCATCAAATGCAACAAATGAAGCTTAATCCCCTGAATATCTGAATCCTCAACCACACGACGGACGTTTTCCACCATCATCTCATGCGTTTCACCCGGCAAGCCATTAATCAAATGCACACAAACTAAAATACCACGAGCCCGCAATTTTTCAACCGCATCCAAGTAAGTCTGATAATCATGCGCCCGATTAATCAAATCACTCGTTTCTTGGTAGGTCGTCTGCAGACCAAGCTCAACCCAAACTGTCATTCGCTCATTTAGCTCAGACAAGTAATCCAAAACATCATCAGGCAAACAATCGGGACGTGTCCCGATATTAATCCCAACAATATCAGGTCGATCCACTGCTTGCTCAAAACGCTCACGCAAAACTGCCACAGGACCATGCGTATTGGTAAAATTTTGGAAATAAGCAATATACTTCTTCACACCTGGCCACTTCTGGTGCAAAAATTCAATCTCTTTCTCCACCTGAACCGGAATCGACTCCTCAGGCGCCACAATCATATCACCTGAACCAGACACCGAACAAAATGTACAGCCACCATGCGCCACCGTGCCATCCCGATTTGGACAGTCAAACCCAGCATCAATCGGCACTTTAAAGACCTTCTCACCAAAATTATCACGCAGATAATCATTCCACGTCGTATATCGCTTATTCACTTTTGAACTCCCTTAAACCGCCACTTAAAGCGCACCTCATCATAAATCGGGTACGTCAGCAACAAAATACTAGCACTCATCAGCCAACCGCCCAAAATATCCGTCGGATAATGCACCCCCAGATAAATCCGAGACATCCCGATCAACACGATGAACATGGTTGCTAACACACGAACCAACCATTTTATTTGACGAGAGTGCAGTCTTTGACAAATCAGCACCGCTAGACAGGCATAAAACATCAAACTCGTGCTGGCATGCCCCGACGGAAAACTCAACCCACTCTCTACCACAAGATGTGGTAAAGCCGGACGCGTCCGACCATAGACATGCTTCAAAATAGAGACTAAAACAGGTACGAGTGCCACATTAGCAGCCATAAAAATCGCCTCAGCATACCATTTTTTCAGCACTAAAAAAATAAGTAAAGCACCTAAGAGAATAGGAACATAAACCGTTCCACCAAAATTAGTGATAAATTTATAAAAAGAAGTCAGACCATCTGACATATCATGCCGAACCATTGACTGAACTTGTTGGTCAACTCCCTTTAAACTAGCCGGAAAAAACTTGACCAGATAGCCTAACATGACGAATAAAACCAAACCAAAGCTCGCATATAATTGATACGTTTTTTTGAGTTTCATTATTCCATTATAACAAAAAAGTCCATCTATTGAAACATAGATGGACTTACGATATCTGACTCCGCTTGCAAGACTCGAACTTGCGACATCATGATTAACAGTCATGCGCTACTACCAACTGAGCTAAAGCGGAATAATCTCAGCTGGTAGAGTAGCAGAAAACTTCGTTTTCCCTATCCGCAACCTTGAAGCAGTGCTTCAAGCCAACTGAGCAAAGCGAATATGCTTGGCACCGACCATATCTCACAGGGGGCAACCCCCAACTACTTCCGGCGTAATGAGA
>NZ_BEDT01000007.1 GCF_002260845.1 Pseudolactococcus reticulitermitis
ATCGCGATGATGGTAGGTTTCTGCTGCATAGACCGTTGCTACACCGCCTAAGCCTACCAGTAAAAGTAAAATGGCGAATAGACTTTTAGCACCTTGGAAACGTCTGAAGCCGATGGTTGCAATACTTACTAATAGGAACAGACCAACGAGGATGACTAGCGGTCTTGCCACATCGCCTGTTGTCGGCAAGGCAGTTGTTGCGTTATTGCCTGTTGTGGGTAGCGGCGTAGTCGCTACTGTACCAGCTGCTTTTCGACTGACTTGATACGTTTTAGACTCGCCCGCTTTCAAAGTCCCGACTTTAAACGTGACTTGTTTCATGTCCTTATCGTGGAAAATCGTAGGTAAATCAGCTTCAAACGTGACATTGGTGCCCGTTTTCCCACTGATGTTTTTAATCGTCAAATCAGCGATTTCAGCACCTGACTTGCTCTCTTTGTTTTCGACGACGGTCAGTTCAAAATGATCTGAACCTCCCGTGTCTGCAGCGTGCGCAATACTTGGAAAACTCAGGATAAAGATTGTCCCGAGCATCAAGATTAAGGCACTTAATTTTTTAAGTCTTGTTTTCATATTGTCTCCCCTCCTATTATTAACATTTTCTCATTCAAAAACCGTCCCCTGGCTGCGCATGGTAGCCCATCTCCTCCCAACTATCAAGATATAATTTTCATGGTTTAATGCCAATTTTTCCTTATCCACATAATCATTTTATCATATTTATCTTAATGTAAAAAGCGATATACTCATTTTATAACAAATAAAACCTGAAAACACTCCACAAACTTAAGTTTTGTGGACGCATCATGGATTTTTTCAAGGCACAAAAAAACGAGCACACGGCTCGTTTTCTATCAGTTTAAGACTTATTTCACAACCACAGTAGATGTAATCACTTCAACTGCTTTTTTAGCTGCGATATCGTGTTTCAACATATCAGTTGGCAAAAGTTTTTCAACTTGCGCTTTAGGCATGTTGTAAGTTTCAGCCAATTCAGCAACTTCAGTGTCGATTTCATCTTGTGTTGTTTCGAAGTTTTCAGCAGCTGCAATAGCTTCGATGACCAAGTTTGTGCGAACACGTTTGTCAGCGTCACCTTCAAATTGTGCGTGAAGCTGTTCTTCAGATGTACCAGTTAATTGGTAGTACATGTCAGGCGCGATACCTTGTTGTTGCATGTTACCAAGAAATTCATTCATGGCACGGTGAACTTCATCGTGAACCATTTCGCTTGGCAATTCAACGATTTCAGCGTTAGCAACAGCAAGCTCGATTGCAGCAGTTTCAACAGCGTCAGTGTATTGCGTTTCTTTTTCTTCAGTTAATTGTGCTTGGTATTTTGCTTTGAGTTCAGCCAAAGTTTCAACTTCTTCGTCGATGTCTTTTGCTAATTCATCGTCCAATTCGGGCACTTCTTTTGCTTTCACTTCATGGATTGTTGTTGTGAAAACAGCTTCTTTACCCGCTAAATCTTCAGCTTGGTAATCTTCTGGGAAAGTAACCGTTACTTCAACCGTTTCGCCAGCCTTATGACCGACTAATTGTTCTTCATAACCTGGGATGAATGACCCTGAACCCAATTCAAGGCTGTGGTTTTGTGCAGTCCCGCCATCAAAAGCAACGCCGTCAACTTTACCTTCGAAATCAATGACAACAGTGTCGCCGTTTTCAGCAGCCTCTTCTTTGATGACTAATTCAGCAAGATTTTTTTGAGCTGCTTCGATTTTCGCGTCAACATCAGCATCTGTCACGTCTTTGTCAACATCAACTGAGACTTCAAGGTTTTTATAGTCGCCAAGTTTGACTTCAGGTTTCACGACAACCTCAGCTGTGATTTCCCAGTCTTCGCCTTTGTTCATTGATTTGATGTCAATTTTTGGTTGCGCAACTGGATCGATACCACTTTCAGCAACTGCTGCTTCATAGCTTTCAGGCAAAACAGCGTTCAAAGCCTCTTCGTAAAGTGCTTCTTCACCATACATTTTATTGAAAACAGTACGTGAGACTTTACCTTTACGGAAACCAGGTACGTTAAGGTTCTTTTTAACTTTGTTAAACGCTGTATCAAGACCTTTGGCAATCATGTCTTGACCGATTGTGAACGTCAACGTCCCGTTATTTACACCCGTTTTTTCAAAACTTGCAGTCATTTGTATTTCTCCTAAATTTATAATCTATTTTATTTCAACTTGTTCATTTTAGCATAATCAGGCTTAAAAATCAAGAATCATCCCCGTCATTTCGCTATTTTTAGACGGTTTTAGTGCTTTTCTTTATTTTCCGTTCAATTTAGCGAAAAAGTCTTGCCAAACACTAGGTTTAAAGATGTCAGCTGGATTTTTACCGCCTAGACCACCATAGCCTAACATGAGCCCTAGCACAATGGCCAAAATGACTAAAATCACAACCAATAAAATCAAGGAAATTCGGAACCCTAAGAATTTGACAGTTCGCTTAAACATAGGCAGTCTCCTTGTCGTTAATCCGTTTAATATCTGCACCTAGACTGGCTAACTTGTCATGGAATTTGTAGTAGCCACGATCTAAATGCTTCAAATTACCAACGGTCGTCGTGCCCTCAGCCACCATGCCTAGCAAAATGAGCGCCGCGCTCGCACGTAAGTCTGTCGAGCGCACCTCAGCACCCGACAGGTTGCCCCCACCTTGAATCAAGGCTGTATTTCTCGAAATATCAACAAAAAGTCCCATCCGACGCATTTCTTCCAGATGTTGGAAACGATTTTCAAAAACCGTTTCGATCATCATCGACTCGCCTTCAGCAATGGCTTGAGCCACTGTCATTTGGGCTTGCATATCCGTTGGGAAACCCGGATGTGGCAGGGTCTTAACCGTCACTGGTTTCAATCTTTCAGGACCGATAACCCGAATCCCATCTTCTTCTTGGATAATGTCCACGCCCATTTCTGAGAGTTTTGACAGCAGGGGGCGGTTGTGTTCACGGACAGCATCTAAAATCAAAACATTCCCTTGAGTAATGGCGGCAGCGACCATGAAAGTCCCTGCTTCGATCCGATCCTGTACGACATTATGGTGGGCACCGTGCATCTTTTCAACCCCTTTGATGATGATGGTATCTGTCCCTGCACCTTTAACATTAGCGCCCATTTTATTGAGCAGATTGGCAAGGTCAACGATTTCAGGTTCACGCGCAGCGTTTTCCAAAATCATGGTGCCTTTGGCGAGAGTCGCTGCCATCATGATATTTTGGGTCGCACCGACTGATGGAAAGTCCATATAAAAATGCGCGCCATGGAGGTCATCCGCTTTCGCTTCGATAAAGCCACCGTTTTGCGTAATGTCTGCACCCATGGCTTGCAAACCACGGATATGCAAATCAATCGGACGTGACCCAATCGTACAACCGCCAGGCATGGACACACGGGCATGACCGTTCCGAGCAAGAATCGGCCCCAGCACAACGATAGAGGCGCGCATTTGGCTGACGTATTCATATGGTGCTTCTATCGCAATCTCTGTCGCAGCCTGGGTCATGACGCGTTTCTCAGCTTCATCGAAAACCAGCGGGATATTGAGATGTTTCACCACGGCATTCATCGTGTAGACGTCGCTAAGAATCGGCACGTTATTGAGTACCGTTTCGCCCTCGGAAGGGAGAATTGCCGCCGCTAAAAGGGGTAAGACCGCATTTTTAGCGCCTTCAATTTCAACGTCACCTATTAATCGGGTGTGACCACCCTTTACTATTATTTTATCCATCAGTTCACTTTCACATTTTATCTTATTACAAAATTATATCATATTTCTTTTTTTCGTGTTGCAAACACGGACAAAGTCAAATAACGTTAGGCTAAGCTAACGTTATCATTTGTGTTTATTTGAGATAGGCACTGAGTGCTGCCAGTTGATTGCTCGGGACGGACATCATCATCTGACGCCCCTCAAAATCTAGCGGCCGACCATCAAGTTGCTGCGTGACATAGCCAAAAGGGGCAATCAAAACCGCACCCGCCGCATAATCCCATGGCGATAGGTTACTGAAATATCCCCATATCTTGCCCTCTAGGATATTCACATACTCGATACCAGCGCTACCAATCGCCCGCACTCCCAAGCTTTCATGGCTCAAGTCCAACAAGCCACCCGCATTCGTCCGATACATATAGGTATTCACGCCGATGAGACTTTGGCGCAAAGGCTTGGGCGTCAAGCTAATCTGCTTGTCATTCTTATAAGACCTTATGCCGTTCCCCCAGTAAAGATTGTCGTTCATGACATCTAGGATAACGCCGATTTTACCGATGCCGTTTTCATAGTAAGCCAGCATGACCGCAAAATGATCTCTTTGCACGATGAAATTCGTCGTCCCATCAATCGGATCCAGCACCCAGACATTGCCGTCTTGAATAGCGTGTCTCACGTCATTTTCTTCCGCTAAAAGATGATCCCCGGGAAATGTCGTCTGGATTTGTGCCAAGATTTGATCTTGGACGTCTCGGTCGAGATTAGTCACCAAATCATCGAAATGCGATTTCTCAGAAATTTCAAGGTCATCTGACAGATGTTGTCTGATAAACCCACCCGCTTGTCTAACGACATTTTTGGCAAACTCAAGCTTGATATTTAACAAATTGGCGCTCACTTTTGGTCACCTCCTGAAGGGCACGGTAGCTTGAATAGCCTGAGGCTTTTTCAAACTCACGATCCAGTTGCTTTTCTGCCATTTTAGATGGCACGACTTGTTTAAATTGGCGATAGGCTGCTAAAAATGCCTCACGTGACACTTTTGTTTCGTAAAAAGCCTCGACTTGATTAAAAAAGGAAATGACCGCAGCCATTTCCTCTCCTGTCCAGGTCAAATCCAAGGGATATTGATAACTGTTATTGGCTGACATCTATTAGGCTCCTGAACTCATGACATCTCTTAATTCGGCTTGACGATATGAACGCGGCAAAAAAGCACGGATTTCATCTTCATTAAAGCCAATTTGCATCCGCTTATCATCCATAATAATGGGTCTGCGTAAGAGACTAGGGTGCTCTGAAATAAGGACGAGTAGCTGATTGATCGTCAAATCATCGACATCGACATTTAGTTTTTGAAAGACTTTACTCCGAGTCGAGATGATATCCTCTGTCCCATTTTCAGTTTTAGATAAAATAGCTTTCAGATCATCAGCTGTCATCGGTTGCGTCAATATATTGTGTTCCTCATAAGCCACCCCGTAACTATCAAGCCAGGCGCGTGCCTTACGACAAGACGTACAACTAGGTGACAAATACAAATTAATCATAATTATCTCAATTCATTAATCTACTCATTCAAGCCTCCAATCGAAACGCAAGATTTGATGCGTGAATGAGTTTATCACTAATATTATAAGTTACTAGTCTCTACATTATACCAAAATTTTGATATAATGTAGACATGAATTTTGAACAAATCTTACCATTTCTCAAAAACGGCGGCAAAGCTGTTCGCACACAAGGCTGGGGTGACGCCGAAAACTTCGTCAAACTCTACGATACGCTCCAATTAGCAGATGGTCAAAAACTAGAGGTCACACCCTATTTTTTGATTCATGTCTCAGGCGAGGGCGAAGGTTACTCTATGTGGAGTCCCACTCCGTGTGATGTCCTAGCCAATGACTGGCAAGTTGTCGACTAAGCTTTTTCTGTCAACGCAAAAAACACCTCCAAAGACAGGCTTACAGGTATTGATGCTGCTGGTCTGCTACTCATGAGGCGTTTTTTCATATCTAGTTTCAAACGAGGTAAAATCCGATGACCCAATCTACACCCCGAAAAATTCTTGTGACTGGCTGCGCTTCTGGTATTGGCCTGGCTCAGACCATGCTTTTTTTAGATAAGGGCGACCAAGTCTATGGTGTTGATAAACAAAGGCCACGGGCATTCAATCAGCCTAACTTTTTCTTTTATCAGGCTGATTTGGCTGGCGACTTGACTGATTTGCTCGCACAACTCCCGCAAACTTTTGATGTGATTTGTCATACTGCTGGTATTTTGGACGACTACAAGCCTTTGCTTGAAACATCTGATGCGGACTTTACACAAATCTGGGCAACTAATCTCACGCCTGTCATCACATTCACACGCCATTTTCTGCCAGAAATGATTGCGCAAAAATCGGGTATTATCATTACCATGTGTTCAATTGCCAGCTTTGTCGCTGGCGGTGGCGGCGCTGCCTATACAACGAGCAAACACGCCTTGGCTGGTTTTACCAAGCAACTAGCGCTCGATTATGCACGGACTGGTGTGCAAATTTTCGGCATTGCACCCGGCGCAGTGAAAACCGGCATGACCCGACAAGATTTTGAAGCCGATAATGGTCAGATGGCCGATTGGGTGGCTGGCGAAACACCGATTGGGCGTTGGGCTGAGCCTTCTGAAATCGCTGAGCTCACTGCTTTTCTAGCTTCTGGTAAGGCGAGTTACATGCACGGCGAAATCGTTAAGATTGATGGTGGTTGGACGCTGAAATAGACTAAAAACGCACATTAAACCTGGTCTTGCAGGCTTAACGTGCGTTTTTCAAAAGCTCAACAAAACTCGTCATTTGACGGGCTGATTTGACATCGTGAACCCGTAAGACTTTAGCACCTAGACGGTACATCTCTGTCGCTGCAACCAGCGATAAATCAGCTCTCTCGTCTTTTGGCAATTCAAATAAAAATTTAGCCCAGCCTTTATTAGAAACGGCTGTCATAATCGGTCGATTAAAACTCTTTAAATCGCCAACTGCCCGCATCATGGCTAAATCTTGATAAACATCCGAATTTTTCGAGTAGCCAACGCCCGGATCTAGCGCGATACGTTCCCGCTGAATCCCCGCTGCTTCTAAGCTTGCCAAATTCTCTGTAAACCAAGCCATCATGTCTACCGCTATATCTGCCGAAAGCTCATGATCCCTCGGGTTAAACATGGTGAGTAACCCGGCAGTCGTTGTTGCCATGAGCGACAGTTTCCTTGGATCATCTGTAAAACCGTTGACGTCATTGATGATATCAGCACCAGCCTCTATCGCAGCGACCATGACTTCATACTTATAAGTATCGACAGCCACCACAGCATAAGGGTGCGCTTTTTTAATGCCTTGAATAACTGGTACAATCCGCTCAATCTCAGCTTCTGGTGTGAGCGGGACAAAGCCGGGTCGGGTCGTCTGACCCCCAACCTCAATCACATCTGCCCCATCAGCCAACTGTTGCACAGCCTGTGCCAATGAAATGGCAACGCCCCCAACATGCTCGCCATTATAAAAAGACTCAGGACTGACATTCAAAACACCATAAATGATACCGACCTCTTGCGTCAAGTCATGACCATTGGCTTGCCAAATGATGTCCTGACCCTGTAACTTAGCAAGCAAACGTTTGGTGGCACGCCCTCGGTGGTGATAATTTAACTGCTCAGCAGTCGTCAACTCGGCAATTGTTTTGCCCGTTTCAGTTAGGAAAATCGTGTCTAGCCCCTTACCAAACTGCCCACGATTTTCTGGTGAAATCGCTACGCCACCGTGTCCTTCGACGGTCAAAATGTCTTGGTCGGGCGTTATCAGAACGAAAATCGCTGCCAGATAGGCTGAGCGGTCATCATCTGCACCATACAAATCTTGAACATACTGATTTTCTGCCACTACCGTTGCCAACCCTAAAGCCTTAAATTCCCGAGCAGTCGTCAAGCCAAAGCGCTCTGGAAAAGCGCGCAAAAACATGCCTGAGTCATCGGCTAAGACATACTCTGTCGGAAGAAAATCGTGGATAAATTGGGCTTTGATGCGCGCATTTAAGGCTTGATCATCTGTCGTTTCTGGCGGAAATGCTTGCTCTGGCATCAACTCACGATAATTGACCAACTCAATACCGTAGAGCTTAAAAAACTTCGCAACATCAACTGTTTTAGCTGAGTTATTTGACGCAAACACAATCCGACGCGGTAAGGTCATTTGCCACTCACTTTCATCATAAATTCTTGGCGCAAAAAGGCATCTGTTTTCAGCTGTCCTTTATATAGACTAGTCGTCGTAAAAGTCCCTGGGCGATTGATGCCACGCATTTCCATGCACATATGGCGAGACTGGATGTGAACAGCCACACCTTTAGGATGCACAATGCGTTCCATTTCTGAACAAATCAAAGCGGTCAGATTTTCCTGCACACTCGGTCGACGCGCCGCCCAATCCACTAATCTCGGAATTTTACTCAAGCCAATAATCTCGCCATCGGGCACATAGCCAACGCTTACTGTGCCAAAAAACGGCAACAAATGGTGCTCACACATGGCATAAAATGGGATATCCGCAACGACAACCATATCCGAATCTTGATCTGTCGGAAAGAGTTTATAATTATCGAACTGCCTCTCACCGGTTGCTGAAAAGATTTCAGCGTAGGCTTTGGCCACCCGTTTAGGTGTTTCGAGCAAGCCGTCGCGGTTGGGATTATCCCCAATCGCTTGCAACAGATTTTTTGTGCCTGTTTCAAGAGTTTCTTGATATTCCTGAGAAAATTTTTTCATGCCATACTTTCTAAATCTAAGCCGTCAAATGCGTATAAGTTATCGTATAGGTTGTGGGTTGCACCCAGTTTTGGTCAGCGGTCTTATCTAGTAAATCTCGCGTTTCTTTGACAACAGCAACATCAGAAATCTGCTCAGCCACTTCCAGCAAGGGTTGCAAAACAAAGCGACGGTTGGCCATTTCAGCGTGGGGAATCGTAAGCTGTTCGCTAACCAGTCGCACATCACCAAACAACAAAATATCCAAGTCAATCGTCCGCGGTCCCCAGTGAATGGTCTTGATCCGTTTCATATCTTTTTCGATTTGTTGGGTCTGTGTCAATAAAACCTCAGGTTTTAAAGATTCGGGTACTTCCAAGGCTAGGGCGATATTATAAAAATCATCCTGAACCACTTCGCCAACCGGCTGTGTTTCATAGATTTTAGAAACACCTAGCACAGGATAGAGCTGCGCTAATTTATCAAAAGCCGTCTGCAAATTAGCATGTCTATCCCCAAGATTTGTGCCAATACTCAAATAAACCTTAGGCATGACTGCCCTCCACGGTGATGATAATGTCATCAAAGACCCCGGCAATCGGCACTGAATATTTTTTAACTGAGAGTCGAATTTTTTCGGCCATCGGAAAAGCAGTCAACAAGGCGTCTAATACACCATTGGCCACCGACTCCATGAGGTTAAAATCATGCTGGGTCACATAGTCTCGGATGACCTCATAAACATCGGCATAGGAAATCGTTGTCGTCAAATCGTCGTCCTTAACCTGATGCTCGATATCATAATCGACAGTCACATCAACCGAAATCTGCTGTCCAAGCGTCTTTTCTTCTGCAAAAACGCCATTGTGCGTGTAAAAACGCATATTTGTAATTTGAATTTGACCCACGACTGCTCCTTTTGGGGCAGTAACGATGGTAATCGCTGCCCCGTTTTTGTCTCAATTAATACTATTTTATCACATTTTTAGGCTGTTTTCATTGTCAAGATTTTATGGCAACAAAAAAATCCCAATCAAATTAGGATTTTTCTGATGATTAACGACGAAGACCAAGTGATGAAATCAATTCGCGGTAACGTGGAATATCTTTTTGGCGCAAGTACGCCAACAAGTTACGACGGTGACCGATTTTTTTCATCAAACCACGGTAAGTTGCGTGGTCTTTTTTATGATTTTGAATGTGTTCGTTAAGGTGGTTAATTTCCCAAGTCAAAACAGCGATTTGAACTTCAGGTGAACCAGTGTCGCCCTCAGTACGTGCGTATTGCTTGATGATTTCAGTTTTTTTCTCTTTTGAGATTGCCATTGTATGTCTCCTTTTTATATTGAGCTAGAAACTCAAGTGATGATAATGCTGCTTCCGTGCCAAACGTTTGGCGTTCGCTAAGCTCAGAAACAGTTGGTACTTTATCTATTATACAGCTTTTTTCAGCGCTGTCAACTCACTTACTGAGGTTTAGATTGTGTCGTTGTATTTGCCGGTGTTGAGCTCGAAGATTGCGATGCTTTAGCATCCGCTTCACTTTTAGCTTTCGAATCTTCAGCTGATTTAGACGCTGAAGCACTCGCTTCACTTTCTGATTTAGATTTAGATTCTGACTCAGAGGATTCCTTGCTAGCAGTGGCAGAATCAAATTGCAACGCCGTCAAGACAATCTTAGTATCTTTAATTTTGAAGGTATCACCTTGCGAAGGGGTTGAACTAATCACATAGCCATCTGCATTTTGATCGGTCGTTTGCGTATATTGAACCGTAATATTATCAGCCGGTACACCCATATTTTGAAGTTCAGCTTTGAGCGTTGCCACGGTCTTTGTACTCAAACCATTGGTGATATAAGTTGGCATCACGATTTGGTTACCTTCTGAAACTTGGAAGACGATATTATCTGTGCCGTCTAAATCAAACAATTTGCCTTTTTTAGGCGTTTGTTTAATGATTTTGCCCGCATCAATGCTGTCAGATTTGACTAATTCTTTCTTGATTCGGTTCTCATCGACATTATGTTTAAGGATTAAATCGTCAATCGCTTTATCAATATCCCAACCAACATAGTTGCTCATCTTGATGACATTGCCACCTTTTGAGACATAAAGCTTGACGCTAGCCCCCTCTTTTTTAACCGTCTTAGCTTCCGGATTTGTCCGCGTCACTTTACCTTCAGGCAAATCGCTAGGTTCTTTGATTTCCTCTCCAACTTTGAGTTTGCTATCTTCAAGAACCACTTTGGCTTGGGCAACGGTCATCCCAGTCACATCAGGCACTTTGACTTCCTTAGGTGTCGTCCAGATAAGCGCTGCAACCGCGATTGCTAAAACAAGCGCCACGACACCGCCAATCATCAAGCCTTTCGGTACACGCTTTTTCTTGCTCGTGCCAACAAGCGGTTCAATCCCGTCTGTCGTCCCATGAGCTGCGGTATCCTGTGTCACTGTCGTGATCAATTTATCTGTATTCCCGTTATCTGGAATCAACATTTTAGGCAAGATTTTAGTCGCATCCGCATCTTCCACAAAAGTCAGTTTGGGATCATGGGCATGGTCCAAACTCAAGGCAAGATTTAAATCACGGCGCATATCCGTCACATTGGCATAACGATCAGATAATTTTTTAGCCGTTGCCTTAATCACAACATTTTCAAGAGCCTGTGGGACATTTTTATTTTGATTAATAATGCTCGGCAGATTTTCCTGAAAATGCTTGAGGGCAATGGTGACAGCACTATCGCCATCGAAAGGAATCGCTCCTGTCAACATCTCATAAATGATAATCCCAATCGCATACAAATCACTCTGAGGCGTTGCATTGCCGCCACGCGCTTGCTCAGGACTGAGATAATGCACTGACCCAAACATTGAGTTAGTCTGCGTTAGCGACGTTTCAGACAGTGCCTTAGCAATCCCGAAGTCCGTTACCTTAGCAGTCCCATCTTTTGTAATCAGAATATTTTGCGGTTTCAAATCGCGGTGAATAATCCCACTACTATGCGCCAAAGCCATGGCAGCTAAAATTTCATCGCCAATTCGAACGGCTTCTTCGTTAGCAAGCGGTGCATGCTCATTGATGTATTGTTTCAGCGTCAAGCCATCAATATATTCCATGACAATATATTGCTGATCATCTGCATCACCGACATCAGAAATGCCAACGATATTCGGATGGCTCAACTCTGCCATGGCATAGGCTTCACGCTGAAAACGGGCAATCGCCAGACTGTCATTTTCGAAGTTTGACCGTAAAATTTTAATCGCAACCTGACGGTTATCCAGAAAGGTATCTTCTGCCAAATAAACATTGGCCATCCCACCGCGACCGATTTCTTTAATCACGCGATAACGATCTGCATAGATTTTTCCAATTTGTATCATCTTACAGATCTCCTTTATCAAACTTGACTAAAATAACCGTGATATTATCTAGACCACCATTGTTATTGGCAAGGCTAACTAAAGCCTGCGCTTGACTGGTCACATCTTGATTATTATCCACCGTTGCAATAATCGCTTCAGCTGGTACCATATTCGTCAAGCCGTCAGAACTCATGACAATCACATCATCTGCATCAATTTCTAGCGTCACTGTATCAACATCAATGTCTGTCGGTTGCCCTAAAGAACGCGTAATAATATTCTTATTCGGGTGTTTCTCAGCCTCATCTGCCGTTATTTCACCCGCATCTACCAACTCTTGAACGAGCGAATGGTCACGCGTGATGCGGATGAGTTCCCCGTTTTTAATCACTTGTGTCCGAGAATCGCCAACATGGGCACTGATAATTTGATGCCTTTGAACCACGACTGCTTCAAGCGTTGTCCCCATGCCTTTGTAATCATCTAATTTCCCCAGATTTGCGATATTTTCATTTTCAGCGCGGATTTGAGCACGAAGCCATGCTTCAATCTCATCAGGGTGACTGTCTCCTGTAAAATCAGTTGTCGCCCAGGCTTTCCCAAGGTCCTCAACTGCCAATTTACTAGCAACATTACCGGCTTTATGCCCGCCCATACCATCTGCCAACAGAAAAATCCGCTCACCCTGTTGATTTTCATAGGTGTCGGCATAGTCCTGATTATTCGCGCGTTTTTGCCCAACGTCTGACAAAATACTGTACTTCATCTAAGTCCTCATTTAAGTTATAAAAACAACGGTTCTAGTACTATCGTCTTTACACAATTTCATTTGAGATTAAGTGCATTTCGACTGACCACATTTTCCAAAAATGGCATTTGTGCCAGTCCAAAAGCACCTTATTTTTTGCACAATTTTGCGATAAAGAAACCATCTGTATGATAAGCATCCGGCGTAATCATGAGACAGCCATTTTTAACAATATCGGCTTTTTCATGTGTCAGCGGCACTTGCTCAAATTCTGGATGTTTGGCCAAGAATTTTTCAATGACCTGAAAATTTTCTTCATCGAAAATAGTACATGTACTATACACTATAGTACCACTATTGACAAGGGTTTTGCAAGTATTTTCGAGGATTTCAAGCTGAACTTTCTGCAAATTTTCAAAATCAGTCGTGTCTTTCCGGTATTTAATATCCGGTTTGCGACGAACTAACCCAAGCCCCGAACACGGCGCATCGACTAGAATTTTATCAAAATAATCGGAGCCAAATTTTTCAAAACTTTGACGGGCATCCAGTTTCGTCAAGCTAATTTTATCGGCTTGATGGAGACGCACGGCGTTTTGTTGGATTAAACGCAGTTTATGATCATACAAGTCCAAGGCCTCAATATGACCTTCCTCAGACAAATATTCCGCAATATGGACAGTCTTGCCGCCCGGCGCCGCACAGGCATCAAGGATTTTATCTGACGGTTGTGCGTCCAATGCCATCGCGACTAATTGACTCGATTCATCTTGTATCGTAATCAAACCATCATTAAAATCAAGTAAATCTGCAAAATGACCCGATTTAGCGACAAGCCCCGTCGGAGAAAGCTCTGATTTTTCAACCTCAAATTCTTTTGACAATTTGGCAAATTCAGTCTCGACATCTGTTAGTGTGGTATTCACGCGCAAACTCGACCGACTTGGTTCTTCCAAACTCTTGAAAATTTTAAGCGTCTTCTCAAAGCCAAATGCCTTGACAAATTTTTGCGTCAAATCTACCGGCATTGAATACTGAATGCCTAATTTTTCAGTTGAATCCGAAATCTCATCAAATGACCGTAACTCAGCCCGTGTAAAATTGCGGAGCACACCATTGACAAAGCCAGACAAACGCTGATCGCCTTGCTTTTTCGCAAGCTTAACCGCTTCATCGACCGCAGCCGATGTCGGAATCCGATCCATATAAATAATCTGATAAACCGTCATGGCCAACAGATTTTTGACCCATTTCTTGGTCTTTTTGACGTAAGGCTTAGTGTACCAATCCAGCGTGATTTTTTTTGAAATCGTGCCGTAAACAAGCTGTGTCACCAACTTCTTATCCAGTTCAGTCAAATGCTCAGACTTGATTTTCTCATTCAGCGCGATATTCGCATAAGCATCGTTATTTAGCACATCGTTAATGACAGAAAGCGCCACCCGGCGCGGATTATTACTCAAATTGATCTCCGATATTGATAGTTTTTCCTAACCCATTTAGAAAATCTTGGATAGGCATTTTAGGCTTGCCTGCTGGTTGTACCGTCGTCAGGCTAATGGCCCCTCCTTTTGTAGCAATGACTAGACTTTTTTTCGTTTTCTCGATCACTTGACCGGGAATGCCATCGACACCATTAGATTCAACCAATGCAACCTCGTGAAGTTTAAAGCGCGTCCCTTGCCAAATGGTATGCGCCACTGGCCACGGAGACATCCCGCGGACTTGATTAAAAATATCACGCGCAGACAGTTGCCAATCAATCCGTTCTTCTTCTGGTGTGATATTAGGCGAAAAAGTTACTTGCGTCTCATCTTGTGGTGTTGGCGTGATTTTTCCCGCCAAATAATCCGGCAAGGTCTCCAATAAAAGGTCACGACCGACAAGGCTGAGTTTCTCAAACATGGTCCCCACATTATCAGCGTCCGTAATTGGAATGGCACGTTGGGAAATCATATCGCCTGCGTCCATTTTCTTGACCATTTCCATGATTGTCACACCAGCCTCAGCATCGCCTTTGATGATGGCATAGTGAACGGGTGCACCACCGCGATATTTCGGCAAGAGACTAGCATGAACATTGACGGCGTGCTTAACTGACTTGAGCAGGTTTTCTGGTAAAAATTGACCAAAGGCTGCCGTGACAATGATGTCCGCACCTAGTGTCATCAATTCCGCCATTTCAGCAGAACCTGAAATTTTTTCAGGCTGATAAACCGGTAAGTTATGACGGAGCGCAGCTTCCTTGACCGGTGTCATCTTAATTTCTTTTTTGCGCCCAACCGCCCGATCTGGTTGTGTGACAACGGCAAGAACGTCATAACCTTCTTCAATCAAGCCATCTAAAACTGGTACTGAAAAAGCTGGCGTCCCCATAAAAATTATTTTTGTCATTAAATCTGTCTTTCTGTGGTTAAATTTAAAAAGTGTCTAACTTTATTATAGCACGCTTTGCTTACGGAGACTAATTTCGAGAGGATTTCTAAGAAAAGGACTGCGATATTGACCACCACTAGATAGGGTTATTGAATTTTATTAACCGTAATGACACGATAGGTATTGGCATTTATCGTGACACTGATTTTATGCCTAGTATCGGTAACATAATAATTCTTTCCTACCCGGTTTATCTCATTTTCTATATTTTCGACTAGGTCAAATAGCAGTTTTTCAATTTCTTGTCTTGACATAGATTGGTTTAACTTTTTATTAATCCTATCATAAACCAAATCAGTATAGCAGATTTTTGCCAAAATAGTTTTTCGTATATGACGCATTTTGCGCACCTCTTAATAGTTCCCCATACTTACTGCTTACTATAACAGCAAATCCTGATACTTTTCGGCTAAAAAAGAGCATCAAATGATGTGCTCTTTTCATTCTTATTTATTCACGCGCTCCAAATATTTTTGATAATCTTCTGTATGCAGAAGTGCATTCGCATTGGCAACACGTTCACTACTTGGCGGTTTCACACCCGTCAAGGGATAATCCCAACCTAGTTCTTTCCACTTAAACTCGCCCATGGTATGGTAAGGCAAGACTTCAAACTTTTGAACATTCGACAACGTCTTGACGTACTCGCCAAGCGCCTGCAAGTCTTCATCAAAATCCGTTTCGCCCGGCACCAAGACATGGCGAATCCAGACAGGAACTGCTTTATCTGATAAATATCGTGAAAAAGCGATGATATTGTCATTTTGATGCCCCGTCAAATCACGGTGCCGGATTCCGTTAATTTCCTTAATATCAAGCAAGACTAAATCTGTCACAGCCAGCAGTTTATCGACTTTGGCTAAAGTGTCAGGTTTGGTCGAAAAAGGTTGCCCACACGTGTCTAGTGTGCAGTGAATCCCTTGGCTTCTCGCTTTAGTAAACAAAGCCGTTACAAAATCCATCTGTAACATGGCCTCGCCACCAGAGACCGTAATCCCCCCACGACTGCCCCAGAAAGACTTGAATTTCATCGCCTCCGCAAGCAGGTCATCAACTGTTCGCTCTTTTGCTTTGCTATTGGTCATCGCCCAAGTGTCTGGATTATGGCAAAACTTACAGCGCATCTTACAGCCCTGCATAAAAATGACAAAGCGAACGCCCGGCCCATCCACACTCCCAAAACTTTCAGTCGAATGGACAAGCCCTGTCACGTTTCCTACGTTTTCCATTACCATCACCACTTTCTTTACTTAAACGAATATACCTCTATTTTACGTTATTTTGAAAGCGTTGACAAATAATAGACCTCCTTTTTGTACCAAACGTTTAAAACAAACTTCAAATAAAAACGATTATTACCAACCATCTAAAAAAGCAAATACACAGATGATAATTAAAGGCAATGCTAAAATCAGGGCAATGACAACATTTCGTTTCCAATGCGTCGCATCAGGGATAACCCGTTTAACCTCTGAAATTTTCGCCACACTGTTTTGCCAGAGTTCTTCCCTTGTATACCGATCTTTTCCATTGACCATGACTGTCCCATCATCTTGGATGTCAAACTCATTACCTAAAAAAGTAATCGTCGGTGACACAGCAAAGGTTCTACGTGTCCCTTTGGCCACGGTTTCATCTCCAGCCAAAGCATTTTCGTATTGCTGTATAAAATGAGAGGGCAGATAGCGCCGTTCGCCATTATCAAAATCAAGCATGATAAAATTGTTAGGCAACATCGCAGCTTTTTTAACTTTAGGGGTTTCTTCGCTCATGGTTTTTCTCCTGAATTTCTAGACCTAGAGAAAAAGTCAGTTACCTCTAAATCTTCGACATTTACAACGTCTACTACGGTAGTTTTCCCTCGATAGGTCTCTAAGAAAACGTTTTCTCAAAAACTTACCCTAATCTTAATACAATTCTATTTACTTGTCAAGATTAAAGTAACGCGCGTCCTTTTTAGTCAAAAAACGACTTTATCACTTATATGGCTATCCCAATAATCTCTCAAAAGAGACCTGGAGTATTTCCCGTAACCGCACCACTGTCTCAATATCCGGCTCGCGCACCCCTTTTTCCCATTGACTCACCGCTTGTTTGCTGACAAAGAGAGCTTGAGCTAACATCGTTTGAGTCATCTGGTGTTCAAGTCGCGCTTGTTTAATGTTATCCCCTAGCGTGCCACCTTTGATTACCGCCAAATCCCTCTCGTTTAATTGTCGACATATCACTACGC
The DNA here is from genome assembly GCF_002260845.1 of Pseudolactococcus reticulitermitis. Classification (GTDB taxonomy): domain Bacteria; phylum Bacillota; class Bacilli; order Lactobacillales; family Streptococcaceae; genus Pseudolactococcus; species Pseudolactococcus reticulitermitis. The sequence continues at coordinate 17,288 of NZ_BEDT01000007.1, forward strand.
TTTTAGTGGTCATCGTATCCTCCTTAATCGTTTGTCATATCTTTATTTTACACGAAAAAAACATCTTTTTTCCCAAGATGTCATAAACGGTCGAAAATATGCCACGAATAACCCAAAAATTGTATCAATGACCTAAAATGCCACGAACGACATGGCACATTTTTCATTTTGTATCAAAAACATTCAAATTTGCCATTTGAATGTTTCCTTACTTTATTCTATCTGAACCCAAAGAGATAACATGATGCGCATAGGCATATAAAAGATCTGTCGCACAATAATCCTACAAGCAGCTCAGTCGAAATTTGCCTTAATTACGTGAGGATAATCGCAGATATTCGCCACTCAGGTAGTAGTAATTGTTGTTTTTGCTTAGCAATTATCACATAATTGTCCCCAACCTCAACTATATCATTTGAACTATAGGGATTATCAGAAATAAAATACTCTCTCCAATTTTGTGCGGTTGAAACTTGTATGACCAGTTTAAATTCTTTTTTCTCTGATAAAAGTTGCTGAATTTTTTGCATCAACATCATATTAGCTGCCCTTTCCTTGTTCAAAAAACAGTGAAATCCCACAGGCAATACCGATAATAACAGGCAAATGAAGTGGTTGCTGAAAAGCGATAAGTGTCACGATTTCAACCCCTAACATCAGCGCCGTTAAGATAGCAATCGTTCCCTGAATAAAATTGACTCTATTTCTTCTTAGCATTCGAACACCCATTCACGGTACCCAATACAAAACCAACCACTATAATGCCGCCAATGACAACAAGCGGGGCAACGCCTCCAGTAACTTCCTGCATATCACCTTCTGATAAGTCGCGAAAACCTGATAACTGATTTAATTCTAAAATTGTTTGTTTTTTCATTTGATTGCCTCTTTCTTATTAATTAATTTTATGTTATTTAAAAACATTGCCGATGAAGCTGCCAAAGGCATAACCAGCGCCATAAGCAATACCTACGGCTTTTATGACATGTCCAACATGGACTAGACCACCCTCAATCACCATCATTTCTTTTTCAGTAAGTGTTGAAAATTGATCTAATGCGACAACTTGTTGTAACGAATTTTTTTCTACCATTTTGTTTCCTTTCAAATGACAGGAAGGCTAACCTTCCGCTTCAGCTATTAACAGTTTAGAATTGATCAACGCCATATTTCAAGCATATCATGACTCATTGCGTCTGTAAATCAACATTCTGTTGACTTTTGCCTCCCCGTGATAAGTATATTTTATCTACACCGCTGAAACTCCTTATATCACAAGGCATTGCTTGCCTAGATACAACAGAATACTAACGAGTTAACATTCTGTTGACTTCATAATTCAATACACAAAATGGCATCTCACACTTCAATTTAAGCTAAAAAACAAAAAAACCAGTCACTTTCGTGACTAGCTCTGTTTTGATTATTGATGGCTTATTTTGTATAATCTTCAACCAAGGCAACAACTTCTTCCATTGTCGCACATTCAGTCAAAGCCTTGTTTGCCAATTCTTGCATTTTCGCAGTGTCAAGACGTTTCATCAAGCTACGTGTTTGTAGGATTGATGTTGCAGACATTGAGAATTCATCAAGTCCCATACCCACTAAAAGTGGGACAGCAGTTTGGTCACCGGCCATTTCGCCACACATACCAGCCCATTTACCTTCCGCATGCGCTGCTTTGATCACGTTGTTGATTAAGCGCAAGATTGATGGATTGTAAGGTTGGTAAAGGTAAGAAACTTGTTCATTCATCCGGTCAGCCGCCATCGTGTATTGGATGAGGTCGTTTGTACCGATTGAAAAGAAGTCGACTTCTTTAGCAAATTGGTCAGCAAGCATTGCTGCTGCTGGGATTTCGATCATGATACCCACTTGGATGTCGTCAGCAACAGCTACGCCTTCAGCGAGCAAGTTTGCTTTTTCTTCATCAAACACTTTTTTAGCTGCACGGAATTCGGTCACAAGTGCCACCATTGGGAACATGATACGAAGTTTACCATGAACAGATGACCGAAGCAAAGCACGTAATTGTGTCCGGAACATGGTATCGCCACCTTCAGATAAACTGATACGCAGCGCACGGTAACCAAGGAAGGGATTCATTTCTTTCGGAAGATCGAAATAAGGCAATTCCTTATCTCCACCGATGTCCATGGTACGGACAACGACTGGTTTACCATTCATGCCTTCAAGCACTGCTTTATAGGCTTCATATTGTTCATCTTCAGTTGGGAAGTCTTGTGAATCCATGTAAAGGAACTCAGTCCGGTATAAACCAACTGCTTCCCCACCATTGTCATTCACGCCGACAACATCTTTAGGTGTGCCGATGTTAGCAGCCAACTCAAAGTGTTTACCATCTGCAGTGATTGTGTCAGCATCTTTAAGCAAAGCCCATTCTGCTTTTTGATCAGCGTAAGCTTTACCAGCAGCGATAAACTCAGCTTGCTCAGTTTCTGTTGGGTCAATGATGACGTCACCTGTGATCCCATTAACAGCCAAAAGTTGACCGTCTGTCACCAGTGTTGTGATATTGTTTGTCCCAAGAACGGCAGGAATTTCAAGCGTCCGTGCCATAATAGCTGAGTGACTTGTTCGGCCGCCGATATTTGTAATAAAGGCTTTAACGAATTTTTTGTCAAGTTGCGCTGTATCAGACGGCGTCAAATCATGTGCAACGACAATCACTTCTTGATCGATTGTTGCAGGACTTGGCAATTTCTTACCAAGCAGATTTGCAAGCACACGTTTTGTAACGTCCTTGATGTCAGCAGCACGTTCTTGCATGTATGGATTGTCTTCCATACCTTCGAAAATCGCAATAAACATATCTGTCACTTCTTTAAGTGCTGTTTCTGCGTTTGTTTTCTTAGCGCGAATCGTTTCTTTAATTTGGCCGATCATTTCTGGGTCAGCAAGCACCATCAAATGTGCGTCAAAGACTGCTGCCGCTTCGTTTCCTAGGCTTTCTACAGCTTTCTCACGGATAACGTTAAGCTCGCCTGTGCTTGCTTCAAGAGCAGCATCCAAGCGAGCTTCTTCGTTGTCAGTATTTTCGACAGTAACTGTCTCAAATGACAAATCCGGTTGAACAAGTAGATAAGCTTTGGCAACTGCAACACCGCTAGACGCGGCAATACCTGTAAGCTTTTCTGCCATGATTATTCTCCAGCCAATCCTTCTTTTGTCATTGTTTCAGTGATCGCAGCGATTGCGTCGTCAGCGTCAGCACCTTCAGCAGAAATTGTAACGTCAGCACCTTGACCAACACCAAGTGACATAACGCCCATGATTGATTTAAGGTTTACTGATTTACCTTTATATTCAAGGTTGATGTCAGAAGTGAATTTTGAAGCTGCTTGAACAAGCAAAGTTGCAGGACGTGCGTGGATACCTGTTTCAGCTACGATGTGAAAATCTTTAGATGCCATGATTGCATTCTCCTTAGTTTTTTCGATATTTTTTTGACTTTATTTATGTTTTAAAGCCATCACAAGAATAGTTTATCACAAAATGAAAAGGTTTGCAATAAAAATGCAACAATTTTTTATCACGTGTGCTATACCAGTTGATGATGACAACGCTACTATTACCAGTTTTATTTACTCTATTTATGAAAAAATCTTACACTTCTTATCTCTTAGATATGATACACGAAATCTGTTATAGAACAAAAACTTTTCATTAAAAAAGAGGCTTTCACCTCAATTATTATGATAAATTAATTCAAAGTCTCATAGATTTCAGTCACTAACGCTTCTGTTTTATCCCAACCGAGACAGGGATCTGTGATGGATTGTCCAAAGACTTCTGGCGCATTTTGGCGACCATCTTCTAGGTAAGATTCAATCATAAACCCACGTACTGTCCGCTTGATTTGTTCATTCCAATCACGATTAATCAAGGTTTGACGCACGATACGAATTTGCTCCAAGAACTGTTTCCCCGAATTATCATGGTTTGTATCAACCATGATAAAAGGATTTTTAAGCCCCAATTTATCATAGGTAGCGATGGCTTTAAGCAAATTATCGTAATAGTAATTGGGTTCGTTTTCGCCGTGTTCATTGGTCGCACCACGTAAAATCACATGAGCTAGAGGATTACCATCTGTATCAACTTCCGCATTGCCAAACAAGAAATTTTGCTTATTTTGTGCCGCATGGATGGCATTGAACATCACACTCAAGTTACCAGATGTTGGATTTTTCATGCCCGTTGGCGCATCAATACCTGAGGCGACAAAACGGTGCTCTTGATCCTCAACTGACCGCGCCCCAATCGCATGGTAGCTGACCAAATCGTCAACCATCCGCAGATTAGACGGGTAGAGCATCTCGTCAGCAGTCGTCAGACCAGTCTGCGTGATGACTTTATAATGTAACTCACGAACAGCCTGAATGCCATTGATGAGATCAGGTAATTTTGACGTATCTGGCTGATGCATCAACCCCTTATAGCCATCACCATTGGTCCGTGGCTTCGCGGTATAAACACGCATGACCATGAAGACCTTGTCCTTAACTTTTTCTTGCAATTTTGCCAAGCGATGCGCATATTCCAAGACTGCCGCTTCATTGTCAGATGAACAGGGACCAATGACAAGCAAGATCCGATCATCTTCGCCTTTGATAATGCGCTCTAATTCCGCATCACGCGCTTGTTTTTTGGTCAAAATATCGCCCTCTAGTTTGGCGTGTGATTTAACTGATGCGATATCAATCGTCGCACCCTTTTGATGAATTCCCATTTTTAATCTCCCTCTGGTTAATAAAAAATTCTGACAAAGTCATTTAAAGAAAAACTGAAGCAAGCTCCAGTCTCTGCCTTAATTAACACCATTTTAAGTGTTAATTGCTTTAAAGTTGTTCATAAATCTCGTTAATTAAGTTTTCTGTTTTATCCCAGCCAAGGCATGGGTCAGTAATTGATTTTCCGAAAACGATTGGTTCGTCCTGACGACCATCTTCCAGATAAGACTCAATCATGAAACCACGGACATATTTTTTAATCAGTGGATTCCATTGCCGATTAATCAAAGTTTGGCGGACAATTCGAATTTGTTCCAAATACCGTTTACCTGAATTATCATGGTTGGTATCAATCATGATAAATGGATTTTCCAGACCCATTTTTTCATAGGTCGCAATCGCATCTAACAAATCATCTGTGTAGAAGTTAGGAATATTTTTCCCATATTCATTCAAGGCACCACGTAAAATCGCATGCGCCAAAGGATTGCCCTCAGTTTCAACTTCCGCTCGATTAAAGAGGAAGTTTTGTGGTGCCTGTGCAGCATAAATCCCATTAAACATGATATTCAGATTTCCCGATGTTGGATTTTTCAAACCAACTGGTACGTCAATCCCAGAGGCGACAAAACGGTGCTGTTGATTTTCAACAGAACGCGCCCCAACTGCGATATAGCTGACCAAATCATCAACAATTCTCAGGTTTTCTGGATAAAGCATTTCATCGGCTGTCGTTAAACCAGTCTCAGTAATGACTTTATAATGCAATTCACGCACAGCCTTAATCCCATTTAAAAGATTAGGTTGTGCTGTTGCATCTGGCTGATGAATCAAGCCTTTATAGCCATCGCCATTGGTCCGTGGTTTTGCCGTATAAACACGCATGACCATGAAGATTTTATCTTTGACCGTTTCTTGCAATTTAGCCAAACGACGGGCGTATTCAAGTGCCGCTGCTTCATTATCAGACGAGCAAGGGCCAATCACTAACAAAACACGCTCATCTTCACCTTTGATAATGGCTTCCAACTCACGATCACGGGCTTCTTTCAAAGCTTTAGTTGCCTCTGAAAGTTTGCCTAATTCTTTGATTTCTGCTATCTCTAGCTTTTTAGAAATTTCTTTAAATGTCATTTATTTACTTTCAATCTTTAGCTGAGTAATCCGTCTTAGACTGCCTACTCTCAAGGAATCGTTTCGAAAACACCAAGGTACTTTCAAAAAACTTGCAACTAGCTTGTCATGTCATTAAGCGATTTTCGCGCGGCCATGACAATTTTTAAATTTCTTGCCTGAACCACATGGACATGGATCGTTACGTTTCACATTTGAAAAGTCGATCCCTGATGTTTCAGCGTTTGTCGCTGTTTCTGCTGAGCTAACATCTGTCAGATTTTCTAGCGAAGCCGTTGTCACGACTTTTGGTCCATTATCTTGTTGAATCGTTGTTTGCGGATGAATTTGTGCTTTCATCATCAAACGCGTCACTTCAAACTCGATGGCACCAACCATGTTATTAAACATATTAAAGGCTTCTTGTTGATATTCAACGAGTGGATTATTTTGCGCATAACCACGCAAGCCAACACTTTGACGCATTTGGTCTAATTGGTCAATGTGATCTGACCAGTTCGTATCAACTGTCCTGAGGATAACCGCTTGTTGGAAACTTAGTTGACGCTCAGGATCAGCTAACTTGGTCATTTGATCAGCATAGATTGCCTTGATTTTATCAATAATCAACTCTTTAACGGCAGATAAACTCAAGCCATCAAGATCAGTTGCTGTGATTGACTCATCTGGCAAGAAACTACTTTCTACTTGGACGATTAAGTCTTGTGTCCCTGTTTCATCTAGCTTACCTAAAGGCGCTTGTCCCGCAATGATGCGTTCAATCGTCCGTTCAAACATACCAAAAAGTTCTGGTGTCAAATCTTCTTTGGCCGTAATCACTTCATAACGCTGGTGATAAATTACTTCACGTTGTTCGCGAATGACATCATCGTATTGCAAAACTTGTTTCCGAGAATCGTAGTTATTCCCCTCAACGCGTTTTTGCGACGCTTCAATCTGATTGGTAATCATGCGCGATTTAATCACCGCATCTTCACCCTCAATTTTAAAGCGCTCAAGCACGGCAGCCACACGTTCGCTACCAAAACGACGCATCAAATCATCTTCAAGAGACAGATAAAATTGTGACACACCTGGGTCGCCTTGACGACCAGAACGCCCACGCAACTGATTATCAATCCGACGAGATTCGTGACGTTCCGTCCCGATGACAGCCAAACCACGATATTCTGCTTCTGGATGATCGACAACACCAGCACCTAACTTAATATCGGTACCACGTCCCGCCATATTGGTCGCAATGGTTACTGCACCCTTTTGACCGGCATTCATAATAATTTGAGCTTCCTTGAAGTGATTCTTAGCATTCAAAACTTCGTGGGGAATACCAGATTGAACCAGCTTTTGAGAAATGATCTCCGATGTTTCCACCCCAACTGTCCCGATCAAAATTGGTTGCCCTTTGTCATGACGATCTTTGACATCACGCACAACAGCCGCAAATTTTGATTCAATCGTTGGATAAAGCAAATCTGAATGATCCTCACGAATGACTGGCATATTGGTCGGAATCGGGATGATTTGCATATTATAAATTTCACGGAATTCTTCCGCTTCTGTTTTCGCAGTTCCTGACATCCCTGCCAATTTTTTATACATCCGGAAATAGTTTTGATACGTAATCGACGCCATGGTCTTAGATTCATCTTGGATTGGCACGCCTTCTTTGGCTTCAATCGCTTGATGGAGACCATCAGAGAAACGACGACCCTCCATGGCACGACCTGTAAATTGATCGACAATTAAAACTTCTTGATTTTCATCGACCATGTAATCAAAATCAAGCGACATGATATAGTTGGCACGCAAAGAATTATCGACAAAGTGCGTCAAGGCAGCATTTTCAAGATCATAGAGATTATCAATGGCAAAGAATTTCTCTGCTTTATCAATCCCTTCCTCTGTCAAACTAATTGTTTTTGATTGGACATCGATTTTATAATCATCGCCTTCTTCATAGTCTTCTCGCCCAGTCAAAGATTTGACGAATTGATCGGCACGATAGTAAAGGGCGCTTGAACTTTCTGCCTGACCTGAAATAATCAGTGGTGTCCGCGCTTCATCAATCAAAATCGAGTCCACTTCATCGACCAACGCAAAGCTCAACGGACGTTGCGACATTTCTTCGAATGTCGTCACCATGTTATCACGCAAATAGTCAAAACCTAACTCAGAGTTGGTCGAATAAGTAATATCGCAAGTATAGGCTTCACGTTTTTCAATCGCTGATTTTGTCGCCGAGTTAATCCCAACAGTTAAGCCAAGCCAGTTATAAAGTTCTCCCATTTCAGTCGCATCACGCGCTGACAGATATTCATTGACCGTGACAACATGGACACCCTCACCAGCTAAAGCGTTCAAATAAACTGGCATGGTTGCTGTTAAGGTTTTACCCTCACCAGTCCGCATTTCAGGGACATCCCCATTATGCAAGACAATCCCACCCATAATTTGGACATGATATGGAAAAAGACCTAGAATCCGTTTCGCGCCTTCACGGGCAACCGCAAATGCCTCATAAAGCAAGTCATCTAACGTTTCACCATTTTGATAACGTTGTTTAAATTCAGGTGTTTTGGCTTGAAGTTCAACATCAGACATGGCTGCATAAGCCGCCTCGTAGCTTTCAACTTTTTCAGCCATTTTATGTAATTTTTTTAATTGTTTTTTATCATTTTCAATTATTTTTTGAATAATGTTAGTCATTTCATCTCCTAAAGGGTCTTAGTCATTGTCTTAAAACAATGTACTCTTACCAATTCTACCATTTTATACCTTAAATTTCAATTACAAAAAATCGCCCCTCAAGGCGATTTTGAATTTCAAATATCAATTTGGATAAATGTAAGTCACAGCACCTGGACTAAACCAGCCACGGAAATTATCAACATATCTATTGCCAAGGTAATTTGATTCCATCACTTGAATTTGAGCACCATTAACTTCTATAACAACTGCAACGTGACCATAGCCACCTTGCCAGACAGCAATTGCCCCAACCTGCGGCGTAGAACCCGTACGGAAGCCAGCAGCAGCAGCTGATGCTGCCCATTGACCACCATTACCCCAGTTATTGCCTGCCCAAGGTGCAAGTTGTTTCGCTCCCCAAGTACATTCCCCTACTGGGTAAGTATTATTACCAGGCGGTGGTGTAGGTTTTGGAGGAGTTGGAATCGGTACATTTCCACCACCGTTGCCATCAGGGTTAGGAGCAGGAGTAACACCATTGTCAGCCTGTTCGGTTGCTTTAGCGTTATCTTGCGCGACTTGATCATTGTAGGCTTTTTCACGTGCTGCAGCTTCATCTGCAGCAGCTTGCGCTGCTGCTTTCTGCTCAAGAAGTGACGCTTTGTCCCCTTCAGCTGTTGCACGTTCTGCGGCTAAGTTTAATTGCGCAACTTTCAGCTGTGCTTGTTGTGTTTCAAGCGCCTTAGACTGATCCGCAATTTGATTCCGCAACTTGTAGGTTTCATCTGCTTTGGCCTGATTTGACTTCATCGTCTTATCTAGCTCTGTTTTAGCAGCTTCTTGCTGTTTCATCATGTCGTTATTGGCCTTGACAACCGTTCTCATCGCTGAGACGCGTGTCACGACATCAGACAAAGACTTAGAATTAATCACAGCATCCACATAAGAGGTCGCTGTGCCATCTGTTTGTGCTGAACGTGCTTGCGCTTTAAGCGCTTCATTACGTTCTTTAATTTCTTTATTTAATTCGCCAATTTTAACTCCTAGTTTTTCAGTCTCCTTCAACAAAGTAGCAGTTTCTTTTTCAAGGGTACTTTGTTTTGAGCTCAAGCTATCCACTTGTGTTTGAATACTAGAAACTTCTTTTTGAGCCGTTGCTTCAGCGGTTTTCGTCGAAGCAATCTTGGCATCCTGACTCGCAATTTTGTCGTCCGTTTCATCGGCCACAGCAACAGCTACTGTAGAGGCAGATGTTAAAACAACTGTCGATAATAAAAGCGCTGATATCATTTTTTTCTTCATATCGTTTTCTTTTTCCTCCAAAGACAATGCATTTTCGGTTCAATTTTAATTATACGCTTTCAAAGCACGTTTAATGTTACAATCATATTACAGTTTAGTTTTCATTTGTAACGCTTTCTTTGCTTTTGTTATCCCATAAAATTTTTCCAGGGGAGATTGTAGCACAATCGCAAAGAAGATATTGAGACACAAACTAGGTGCCATTTCATAGATAATATAATCTACAAAATTAAAGTTTGAAATTTGAAAGCCTAAAATCATGACACCTGATAAAAATTCAAAAGCTGTCACGATAATAATCACAGTAAAAATTCGCGTCAAGCGATTGGCAAAAACTGTTTGTCTAATATTATACAAAAAAAGTGCAATCAGCGGAAATAATAAGCTTGCGATGCCATAAATACCAATATAGTAGCTATCATAGAGCAACCCAATGACAAATGCAACGATAACCACATAATGATAGCTATGCTGCAAAATACTATAAGTCAAAAAAATCAGCAGGAGACAAGACGTCACGGTCGTCACATTCGTACTCAGCAAACGCGTCAACTGACCATCCAGCAACATCACAAATAGTAAGATAATAGGCGTAAAAAACTGAAAAGAGAACCGACTCATTTACTTCGCCTCACTTAAACTACGCTTGATGGCAAAAACAAAGCGGATATTATCAAATTGACTGGCGGGCTTGACATAGACTTCCCGATCCATCCCTTTTTGATTTTTTTTCTCACCGATAATGCTACCCACCAACAAATCAGCGGGTGAATTCCCGCCAAGGCCAGACGTCACAACCTGATCCCCCTTGGCGAACTGACTATCTGCAGAAATCTGTGTGATGATAAAGGCATTTTGCTGCGCATCATAACCTGTAATCAAGCCATAAACTGGGGTTTCTGCCGAACCCAGTCTAACTGGAATTTTATTTTCCAATACTTTATCTGATGTCAATAAAGCAACTTTAGACGTCGTCGTATTGACCTGCGTAATCCGGCCAACAACACCACCATTACTCATGATAATCATATCGTCTTTAAGCCCATCAGCTGAACCTTTGTCAATGGTCATCGTATCCCCCCAAGCATTGGGATTGCGGACAACAACATTTGATGCAACCTTCTCATAGCTTGTCAAGGTATTTTGCAAATCAAGCGCTGCTTTTAAGGCTTTATTTTCAGCTTTTAAGCTATCTAGTTCTGCTGCATTATCTGTCAAAGTCGTTACTTTTTTACTTAATTTGGCATTTTGTTGATAAGTTGATAGCAAGTTGCTAACTTCTGCTGCCTTATTTTCAAAAAAATTAAAAGGTGCCGCAATAATCCCATCTAAACCGCCGACCGTATCATTGACCACCATTGTCATTTCTGACGGCTTTTGATTATCCTTAAAATGGCGTGTCGAAATGATAATCGAAATACAAGCCGTTATCATCATGATGAGGGCGATAATAATGATTTTACTAATATTTATTTTTTTCAAGGGTGTCACTATCTCCAAGTCTGGTTAAACGCAAAACTTATCATTTGAAAGTTGCGCTTTGCTGAGTATACGCAATTAAGCAAATAAAGCAAACATTTTCTTTACTTAAATGAGTATATCTTTTATTTTCTACTGTTTTATTTTATCAAATTTTATCGAAATTTGATAGAATAGACTTAAGAAAATTAACGGAGAAAAATATGATTCCAACTTTTGGCAAAAAAATGGACTGCAAAGACTATCAAGCACGTTACGGTGTCTATGGCATCGTGGCGCGCAAGGACAACACCGAAATTTGTCTCGTTCAAGCACCCAACGGTGCTTATTTCCTACCGGGTGGCGAAATTGAATCAGGTGAAGATCATAAAAAAGCACTCATTCGTGAATTGCATGAGGAATTAGGGGCAAAAGCTAAACTTGGCAAATTCCTTGGGCAGGCAGACGAGTATTTCTATTCCTCTCATCGCGATACCTACTATTATAACCCAGCCTATATTTATGAAACGGTTGGCTATGAGGTGCTAGGTGCGCCTTTAGAAGACTGCAATCACATTGACTGGTTCCCAGTTGAGACAGCCATCAAAAAATTAAAACGCGGTAGTCATAAGTGGGGCGTTACCGCTTGGCAAGACTATCTGAAGACCTTATAAAAAAGCCTGTCCGACGACAGGTTTTATTTTTTGTTTCAATTTCAGTGTTTTCGATACGCTAAACTATAACATAAAGCGATCAATACCGCGCCACCTACGACATTGCCCAGATAAACGGGGATAAAGTTGTTCAGGAAATCCCACCATGTGGCCTGACCGACAAAAATCGTAAAAGGGATTAAAAAGCTATTGGCGACGCTATGCTGGAAACCGATGACGACAAAAGTCATCACTGGGAACCAGATGGCGAGAATCTTACCCGAGAAATCCTTTGCACCGTAACTCAGCCAAACGGCTAGACCAACGAACCAGTTACAGCCAATGCCTGAAAAAAAGGCGGTTAGAAAGTCAGCATTTAGCTTACCTTCAGCAACATGGAGCGCTTCTTTTAGCGCATCACCAGTCGTCAAGGTACCCGCTAGGACACCAAAAGCATAGGCGACAAAAATCGCACCCACAACATTAGCCAAAGTGATGACGACCCAGTTCGCCAGCAATTCAGATAAGGTCACCCGTTTTTTGAAATAGCCAGTTGCGACAGCCATCATGTTCCCTGTAATCAATTCTCCACCGGCAAGCAGGATAACAATCAGCCCAACTGGGAAAACTGCTGCACCGACAAAACCACCACCAACACGCAAGTAGGCCAGATAACCTAGGGAAATCATGGCACCCCCGATAAACCCTAAAATGAGTTTGGTGAGGAGTGGCTTATTGACCTTGACAACCGCAGTCGCTGCTGTTTGCTCAAGGATTTCTTCTGGAGTGTACATCAATTAAACTTAACCTTTTTCTAAATTAGCGTTATTATTAGCGTTGCTCTCAACTTATTTGTGAGTTTTTTACAACCGTTAAGCTCAATTTTACCTTAATTTGGAAACGATTTCAAGCTATTTTGTGATAATTTTCACACCGTTGTCTGAACGACCGACAATGACCGTTTTAACCATATCATTGAACAGACCATGTTCGACCACACCGACCGTTTCATCGAGCAATTTAGCAAGGCGAGCCGGCTCTTCTATTTTCTCTAAATATAAATCAATGATATGATTGCCCATATCTGTTACTAAGCGTTCGCCCGCATCATTCAGACGGAAACTCGGATTAAACCCTAATTTGTCAAATAAGCGGAATAATTGCTCGCAACCAAATTTGACGACTTCGACTGGTAACGGAAAAGCCCCTAAATGCTCGACCATTTTTGAGTCGTCCGCAATCCAAATATAGTCCTTGCTATAAGTTGCGACGATTTTTTCCATCAGCAGGGCTGCGCCGCCACCTTTGATACCATTTAAATCCAAATCCACTTCGTCTGCCCCATCAACCGTCAGGTCAATCGCAGCCACTTCATCAATATCTTTCAGTGGAATACCTAGTTCACGCGCTTGGGCTTGCGTGACACTCGATGTCGTCACACCAACAATCTGAAGATTTTCTTCTGCAACTCGGCGCCCCAGTTCCGCCACAAAAAACGCTGCTGTCGAACCTGTGCCTAGACCAACAACCATGCCGTCCTTAACAAATTTCGCCGCCTCAATACCAACCAGTTTTTTTAGATTATTCATACAGTCATTATACCACAGAATAGCAAGCGTTTTCTCTCTTTTTTCACAGTTTTATGTTAATCTACGCCATTAATTCCTAGCATTTACTTTTTTATCATTTTGTAGTAAACTATATCTAGTATCTAAAACTAGATGTTGTCGAAATAAACGTTAGAAAGAATATATCATATGTCTGAATCATTAATCGACTGGGGAAAAGAAATCGAGTCTGCTACCCTACCCCGTTGGGATGACTTACCCGATATCGAGCTGTATATGGATCAAGTCATCAGCTTGGTCGGTAAATATATCGCCCCCGTCTTGCCTAAACAAGAGCAGGCCTTACTTACCAAATCCATGGTCAATAACTATGTCAAGTTGGAACTCATCCCTGCGCCTGTCAAGAAAAAATATTCCCGTGTCCATCTGGCTTTCCTCATCGCTATTACCTTGCTCAAGCAAGTCCTGACCATTCCTGAAATCAAAACAGGCATCGTCTACCAAGGCCGCGTGAGTGGGACGCATGAGGCTTATAACATCTTTTGTCACGCGCTAGAAGAAGCTTTAAATGTTGTTGGCAAACAGGTGCAAGGCGTCGAAACTTCTGGCTTATTTTCAAAACAAATTTCACCAGAATATTTCATCGTCACTGCAGCCACTGCCTCACTTGCCGCAAAATTACTCGCCCAAAAAAATATTGAACTTGCTGAAGGTTTAAGCATTATGGAAAATAAGGAGATTTCAAATGTCGTCTGAAAAAATCGCAATTCTTGTTGACTCTGGGTGTGACGTGCCTGAAACACTCGCACAAGCAGATAATCTCTATGTCATTCCGCTCAAAATCATCTATCAAGATGCTGAATACACCGACAAACTAGATATTACCGCGGAAGAAATCTACGATCGCCTCCCAACCGAAATCCCTAAAACTTCTTTACCAGAAGGTGCTTATATCCAAACCGTCTTTGAACAAATCGTCGCCGATGGTTACGAAAAAGTTTTAGCGATTACCATTTCCAGTGGCTTGTCTGGGACTTTTAACTCAATCAGATTAGTCGCAGAAAATTTCCCGATGCTTGACACCTTTATGTTCGATACCAAAAATATTGGGATTGGTGCAGGCGCCCATGCCATTCGTGCTGCTGAATTGATTGACTCAGGTTCAAGTTTTGACGCGATTACGAAAATCCTCGCCAATGGTGTTAAAAATAGTAAAATTTTCTTCAGCGTTGCAACGCTTGAGTACCTCCAAAAAGGGGGGCGTATTGGGCTTGTCAGCTCCATTGTCGGCAATATGCTTAATCTCAACCCAATTATTTCTTGTAATGACGATGGCATTTACTACACCGTTGCCAAATCACGCGGTCGCAAAAAAAGCCTTGAAAAATCAGTCAAGTTAGTCAAAGACTTTGTTGGCAATCATCAAAAAGTTCGCTTGTTTGTTGCCCACGGCAATGCGGCCAAAGAAGCCTTGATTTTGGTTGATGCCTTAAAAGCAGCGATTCCTCAAGCCATTGACGTTTTGTATGGTCAAATTTCTCCCGCCCTTGTTGTGCATACCGGACCGGGGTTGATTGGGATTGGCGCGCATATTTTGGATTAATAAAAAAGCCCGCGGGCTTTTTTATTTGCTTTCCAGCCCCAACACAACACAATTGCTGTTTTCCTGATTTTGCGTTAAAATAAGACTATGACTAGCCAACACTATGCACTATTTGCGCAATACACACAGAGCTGGGAAAATCAAAACTTGCCCCAGTTTTTAGCTTGCCTAACCGATGATGTCGGCATTACGGAATGCTACGGTGCGACTTATGTCGGCAAAAACGAAGCACAAAAATGGTTTCAGCATTGGACAGCGCCTGCTGAAAATCAGGTGGTGAAATGGGACGTTCTCGCTAAATTTGAAGATAGCGCTAAAAACACCGCCTTTTTCAACTGGCGTTTTCACTATATTTATCAAGGCAAAGCAAGTATTTTTGAAGGCATCTCACAAGTCACTTTTTCAGAAACAGGAAAAATTGTCGAATTAAAAGAATACGAGATGACTTTTGATAAAACCAGACCTTATTTGACAGCAAACTAGAAACAGGAACAAGATGATTACAAAAGAATTTGATACAATCGCAGCCATCTCAACACCACTTGGCGAGGGCGCTATCGGCATCGTCCGTCTCTCAGGTAGCGACGCCATTGTCATTGCAGACAAAGTTTTTACAGGCAAATCTCTGGCCAACTGTGACAGCCATACACTCAACTACGGGCATATCACTGAAAACACGCGCATCCTCGACGAAGTCATGGTCGGCGTCATGAAAGCGCCCAAAACTTTCACCCGCGAAGACGTTGTCGAGATTAACACCCACGGCGGCATTGCTGTCATGAACGAAATTCTCCAACTTTTGCTCCGCAATGGTGCTAGAATGGCAGAACCGGGGGAATTTACCAAGCGTGCTTTTTTAAATGGTCGCATGGACTTGTCACAAGCTGAGGCTGTCATGGATATTATCCGTGCTAAAACAGACCAAGCCATGACTATCGCTGTTAAACAGCTCGACGGTAGCCTGTCAAACCTCATCAACAAAACGCGGCAAGAAATTCTCGAAACACTAGCCCAAGTTGAAGTCAATATCGACTATCCAGAATATGATGATGTCGAAGAAATGACGACCAGACTATTGCGAGAAAAAACGGCAGCCTTTCAAACCTTACTTGAAAACTTACTGAAAACAGCTAAACGCGGTAAAATTCTCCGTGAAGGTCTGTCAACGGCTATCATCGGTCGACCAAACGTTGGCAAATCGAGCTTACTCAACCATCTCTTGCGTGAAGAAAAGGCCATCGTCACAGACATTGCCGGCACCACACGAGATGTCATTGAAGAATATGTCAATATCAACGGTGTCCCTTTGAAACTTGTCGATACGGCTGGTATTCGCGATACCGATGACGTGGTCGAACGTATTGGCGTTGAACGCTCACACAAGGCACTAGAAGAAGCTGACCTTGTCTTGCTCGTCTTAAATGCCAACGAACCATTGACTGAGCAAGACCGTCAGTTATTAGCGCTTAGCGAGGACAGTAACCGCATTGTCTTGCTTAATAAAACAGATTTACCTGAAAACATTGACACAGCAGACCTGCCTAACGATGTCATCAAAATTTCCGTTCTTCAAGACACTAACATTGACAAAATCGAAGCTAAGATTAACGCGCTTTTCTTTGAAAATGCAGGCATTGTTGAGCAAGATGCAACTTACTTATCAAATTCTCGTCACATTGCTTTAATTGAACAAGCGCTTGAGGCTTTGACTGCGGTCAATGATGGCCTTGATGCAGGCATGCCTGTTGATTTGGTGCAAGTCGATATGACACGGACTTGGGAAATCCTTGGGGAAATTACTGGGGATGCTGCCCCTGATGAATTAATCACACAACTCTTTAGCCAGTTCTGTTTAGGAAAATAAAAAATGCCAACGACGGCGTTTTTATTTATTTCTTTTTCGCAGCATGATTTAAAACGGTCACAAATACTTTTTTAAAGACACGCGGACAACTTCTAGCTAGCCAAACCATCGCACGGTCACTCAAAGCATGGAAATAACGTCGTTTAGGATGCCTGTCAGTTGCTGCCTTGTAGAAGACTTTTGCCAAGTCTTCAGAACTGGCGCTAACTGCGCTTTCATTTGCCATCAGCAAGGCTGAGACTTTATCTACTGATGTTGTATAAACAGAATCCGGCTTCAAATTTTCTCTAGCATGTCCCAAGGCAATCTCGCTCCAAGCAGACTGCGTGCCACCAGGTTGCACGACGATCGAGCGCACGCCAAATGGGGCAATTTCGATGTCCAGCGAATCACTCCAATGTTGCAGAGCCGCTTTTGTCGCGTGGTAATAAGCGCCCAAAGGCATGTAAACATCGCCACCAATCGATGAAATATTAATAATTCGGCCAGATTTCTGCGCGCGCATAATCGGTAGCACGAGCTGCGTCAAGTCGGCTGCCCCAAAGAAATTCGTTTCAAACTGCCTTCTAGCATGCTCAAGCGGAATATCTTCGACTGGGCCATACTCGCCATAGCCCGCATTGTTAATCAGGACATCAATTCGCTTCTCTTTTCGAAAAATTGCTTCAATAAAGGCTTGGTTAGCCGCGTGGTCTGTCACATCTAATTTAAGGGCGTGAATATGCTCAGCAGTTGGTATTTTTTCAACACGCCGCGCACCGCCATAGACAATCCACCCCTGTTTCGCAAATAGCTCAGCAGCAGCAAATCCCATCCCATTACTAGCGCCCGTAATGGCGACTACTTTTGTCATCTTTTCTCTCCTCTATTTAGCTATTAGCCTTATCCATTAATCAAAACCGGCAACATCAGCCAAATCTGACAACATCACTTGATAATCAGGCTTTTCAGACCAGTGGGCGTCTTTAAAGATAGCCACCGCCTCTTGTCTGGCGACTTCTAAAATAGGATAATCATTGACAATATCAGCAACTGAAAATTCAGGCAAACCTGATTGGCGTGTCCCAAAAATCTCGCCACTCCCTCGCAGTTTCAAATCTTCTTCTGCCAAGACAAAACCATTTTGCGTTTCTGTCATGATTTGCATCCGACGTTTTCCCGTTTCAGACTTGGGATTGGCGACCAAAATCGTGTAAGATTTTTTCTCGCCACGTCCGACACGCCCACGTAGCTGGTGGAGTTGAGATAGACCAAAGCGGTCTGCATCAATCATCACCATAATCGTCGCATTGGGCACATTGACCCCAACTTCGATGACCGTTGTCGAGACTAAAACATCATATTTCTTTGCCTTAAAATCTGTCATAATCTGATCTTTTTCAGCATTTTTCATCTTGCCATGGAGCAGGGCGACCTTTGCTGTCAAGCCAAAAAACGCCTGTAATTCTGCAAACAGCTCCGTCGCATTTTTTAAATCTAGCGCTTCACTTTCTTCAATCAAGGGCGAAATAAAATAAACCTGAGCACCTTTCCCCACCTCATCTGCAATCCACGGCAAAATTTGTGGCGTTAATTGCTCATGCTTGACCCAGCGCGTCGTAATCGGCTTTCGTCCTGCGGGCAACTCGTCGATAATCGACACATCCATATCTCCAAAGGCTGTAATCGCAAGCGTCCGAGGAATCGGCGTTGCCGTCATCATCAGGACATCGGGATTTTGCCCTTTTTCCCGAAAGACCTTCCGCTGGTTGACCCCGAAACGATGCTGTTCATCCGTAATCACAAGCCCCAGATTCTGGTAGCCTACCGCCTCCTGTATCAGCGCATGCGTCCCCGTAATCATCTGAATGCGACCATTTTCAAGACCCGTCAGCACCTCGCGCCGTTCCGCAGCCTTCATCCCACTCGTCAGCAATCCCACCGTCAGCTCAGGAAAGAGCGCCTGCAGGCTTTCATAGTGCTGGTGCGCCAGAATCTCCGTCGGCACCATCATCGCCGCCTGAAAGCCCGCTGTCACCGCTGCATACATGGCAAGGCTCGCCACCGCCGTCTTTCCGCTCCCCACATCGCCCTGCAAGAGCCGATTCATATGATAAGGACTCGCCATATCTGCCAAAATCTCACGCAAGGACTGGTCTTGCGCCTTTGTCAAATGGTAGGGCAGTTGTCCGGTTTTGTCTGCTATTTGAGCAGCGTTGTACGTGATAACCAGTCCTTGTGTCAGCGACTTCTCTTTGTAACGCAGCGCCTGTAATTTCATTTGGAAATAGAACAATTCCTCAAACTTCATGCGACGTAAGGCTTGCTGATGCGCGATTTCATCAATCGGAAAGTGCATATCATGAACCGCCGTTTTACGATCAACCAAACGATACTTTTGCAGCAACTCAGTCGGTAAATTCTCAGCAATCAACTCCCCAACGCCTGTTTCAAAAACAGACTGCAGTAGATTAACCAGCGCCGATTGTTTGACCCCCTGCATAACATGATAGACCGGCTGAAAACTATTGTCAACCTGCGCTAAAATCTTCATGCCTGTCACACTCAATTTCTTGGCATCCCATTTGCCATAAATGGCAATCTCAGCATCCAGCTCGACCTTATCTTGCAAATAAGGCTGATTAAAAAAGCTGACTGAAATGACAGCTTCATCCTGCTTGATTTTAAAGGTGAGGCGATTACGGCGCGCGCCATAATAACTGACATTAGCTGGCGTCACCACTCGACCGACAATCGTTGTCTTTTCGCCATCCATCAGTTCAAAAATGGACTTTGACGAAAAATCATCATAGCGAAAAGGAAAGTAAAGCAATAAATCTTGCACAGTAAAAATACCCAGCTGATGGTATCGCTCGGCAGACTTCGGCCCCACACCTTTCAGAAATTGTATTGAATCCGTTAGTTTCATATGTCTATTTTATCATTTTAGCCTTGGAAATACTTGTAGAACTTGCTGAACTACTGTTTCTGGTGATAAGTGACTATTATCAATTTTTAACACCTGCACCTCTGGGAAACTTTCGGCAAGTTGGTTTTCTTTAGATTCTAACTGATAATTGACCGCCGATTGCTCTAAATCTTGCATCGAAAAAGCCAAATCTCTTTTAGAAGGTTTCGCTGCTAAGCGTTCTGGATGCGTGTTTCGTACGCGGCGCTCACTCATCTCTGCCACCAATTCGACAAAATAAACCGACTCGCTAGCATTCAGAAAAATAGCTGCAATCTCTGAAAGAAAAGCTAAATCTTCGTCTGACGCAAAATCAATCATAACCGTGAAAATCAAATGGTTAACTGGATTAGTTGTTAAATTATTAACAAAAGATTGAAATAAACTTTTCCGCAGTTCATCTGACAACTGAAAAGTTGTCGGTGTATAGCCTAGAAAATTAGCAAATAAATCAATCGTTTGATGATTATACAACAACTTACCATCTATCTGTTTTTCGAGTTCACGACCAACCGTCATTTTCCCCACCGCCTGAGCGCCGATTAGGACAACTAAACTCATAATAACTTTCTCCTTTCTGCGTTTTCACTTCGTGAAATCTTGAAACTTGACCTACGCTAACGCTCGGCCCAAGCGGGATCATTCGCGAACTTTTGTCCGATCAAAGGCTTTAACAAAAAAGCGAGAAATTCGATTTCTCACTTGAGCGACGCTTATTGACCGTATAATTCTTGAAGTGGTTTAAAGACGATATCTTGTAAATCACTCGTAATCGTTTGTAAAACTTGTTCCTTAGCCAGTAAGTCTGACATAATCGGATTAGCTTGCAGTTCAGCAAAAAGCGCCTGTGCTTCATTTTGTTGTTCTGGCTCTAAAATTTGCCCCATTTGCATTTTCGTTTGGATGTCGATAAATTTCGCATACAGAGCGCTTGCTGCTTCATCAGCTTTAACTGCGGCAAGTGCTGTCACAACTGCTTGGTATTCAGGTAAAGCACGAAATTCACGTTCGAGTTGGTTCATGGTATCATAAATATTCATTGAAGTCTCCTTTTTCTTATCTCCATTATATCAAAAAAGCGGCCATCTCTGCACGCTTTCAAGTTTTAACCTTTCTTAACGACTGAGCCTTTCAAGCCAATCGCCCCAAAACCGTCAATTTTAGCATCGATGAAATGACCATTTTTACCATTTTCATTGATTCTGATATTCTTCGCTTTCGTCCCTTTTTTAATGGGTTTAGGCATCCCTTTAACTGGCAAATCTTGAACGATAATCACATCATCGCCGTCTGCTAATTCAGTTCCGACTGAATCTAGAACAACAAACTTGTCACTTGCGTTATCAATATCAGCTTGTGTAAAGTCATTGCCACATTCTGAACAACCAAAAGTTGTATCAGATAATTCATAAGTAAATTCACTGCCACAATGCGGGCATTTAGGTAATGTCATTTTTCTTCCTTAATCTATATTTCTCTTGGTACAAAAAAACGGGGAATTTACATTCCTCGTTTTCCCAATAACTAAATAGTCTCATTTAGAATTTGCTCGGCAAGAGCTAGAAAATAGATAAAATCTCTCCGAAAGCCAAAGCTTTCTCCTAGACTTTCCTAATTTCTACGCCCCAAACGCCTCGCACATTACCATGCTATTATTTAGCGATTGATGCAAAGTATTCAAGTGTACGAACAAGTTGTGAAGTGTAAGACATTTCGTTGT
Organism: Pseudolactococcus reticulitermitis; assembly: GCF_002260845.1. Taxonomy (GTDB): domain Bacteria; phylum Bacillota; class Bacilli; order Lactobacillales; family Streptococcaceae; genus Pseudolactococcus; species Pseudolactococcus reticulitermitis. Next base: position 38,979 of record NZ_BEDT01000007.1, read on the forward strand.
CGTACCATGATACAGTTTTAACCAATTGTGTACCGTCAGCAGCTTCAGTCACTTCTGTTTGAGTTGCGTCAAACAATGAACCGAATGAGATACCAACGATATCAGATGAAACGATTTCATCTGTGTTGTAACCGAATGATTCAGTTGCAGCAGCTTTCATTGCAGCATTGATTTCTTCAGCAGTTACTTTTTTGTCAAGAACAGTTACAAGTTCAGTCAATGAACCAGTTGGAACTGGAACACGTTGTGCATGACCTTTAAGTTTACCGTTCAATTCAGGGATAACAAGACCGATAGCTTTAGCAGCACCAGTAGAGTTAGGCACGATGTTTTCTGAAGCAGTACGTGCGCGACGGAGGTCACCACCACGGTGAGGACCATCAAGCGTCATTTGGTCACCAGTGAAACCGTGAACAGTTGTCATTGTACCAACTTTAAGACCAAAGTTTTTGTTCAAAGCATCAGCCATAGGTGCAAGACAGTTAGTTGTACATGAACCAGCAGAAATTACTGTTTCAGTACCGTCAAGTACGTCATGGTTAGTGTTGAAAACAACTGTTTTAACATCAGAGCCACCAGGTGCAGTGATCACAACTTTTTTAGCACCATTAGCATGTAAATGTTTTTCAGCAGCTTCTTTAGTTGCAAAGAAACCAGTTGCTTCAAGAACGATTTCTACACCATCAGCAGCCCAATCGATGTTTGCAGGATCAGATTCTTGAGAAACTTTGATGAATTTACCGTTTACGTCAAAACCGTTTTCTTCAACTTCAACAGTTCCGTCGAAACGGCCTTGAGTTGTATCGTATTTCAACAAGTGTGCAAGCATAGCAGGGTTTGTCAAATCATTGATACGTGCAACTTCAACACCCTCAACATTTTCGATACGACGAAGTGCAAGACGACCAATACGGCCGAAACCGTTAATACCAACTTTAACTACCATTTTGTAGAAATCCTCCTTATGGAATTCAGTAATTTTTTATGAGGTGTCAAACACCTCTAACAACTGAAAGTTAAACATTTAACTTACATTACAATCATACCTTTTTTATCGCATTTATGCAAGAAGAAACACTATTTTTAACGGTTAATTGTTTTATAACAGATTTCAAAAAAAGCGCATATCAAGCGCTTTTAACATATTTATTTCATCTGTATTAGATTACTTTCCGAACAATTTTGCAAAAAAACCTTTTGATTTTTCTTGTTCTAACTCAATTAAAGTTTGTTCACGTTCGGTTAAAGCTTTCGCCGTCAATTGTTGCTGCTGATCCAACTGTTTATCTTTCTCAGCAATCTGTAAATCCTTCATTGCAATCTGCTCTGATAACCTTGTAATTTCAGTATTTTTATCCTCAATTAACTGTGAAATAATCTTGTCAAAATCAATATTAATCGCATTTTTATCTGACAACTTTTCTGTGGTACTCTCGTCTTCTAAAATGACTTTACCATAATGGGTTTCTAATTGCTTAATCCCTGCTTCATTAACAACCGTAACGCCCCGATCATTCTTTGCTAAAAATTCTTCCTCAAGCTTTTTAATACGGTTATTCATCGCCTGACGCGTCACCCCAAATGCTTCAGACAATTCCGTTACAGTCATATTTTTCATGTTATTTCTCCATTGATTTTCTAGCTTTATTTCATTATAACAAAAAATGCCCATAAAATCTGACTTCTCTCTTATAAGTAGAGATAACTCAACGCAAATCAAGAAAAAAAAACCATTGAAAATAATTTTCAATGGTTTTAATCGAATCTGCTATACCGGCGGCCGGGGTCGAACCGGCACGTCCGTGAAGACACTGGATTTTGAGTCCAGCGCGTCTGCCAATTCCGCCACGCCGGCAAATTCTATTATGGAAAGCTCCAATAAACTGGGGTAGCTGGATTCGAACCAACGCATGAGGGAGTCAAAGTCCCTTGCCTTACCGCTTGGCTATACCCCAATAATACTAATGAAAGGCGGTCGACGGGAATCGAACCCGCGAGTGTCAGCGCCACAAGCTGATGTGTTAACCACTTCACCACGACCGCCATATTTCAAACACGGGCAGCAGGAATTGAACCCACACCAAAGGTTTTGGAGACCTTTGTTCTACCTTTAAACTATGCCCGTAAAGGTAATATGGAAGGGGAGGGATTCGAACCCCCGAACCCGAAGGAGCGGATTTACAGTCCGCCGCGTTTAGCCACTTCGCTACCCTTCCAAATTATTTAATTTTCATTAGATCAAAGACCTAATGGGAGTTGAGGGGTTCGAACCCCCGACCCTCTGCTTGTAAGGCAGATGCTCTCCCAGCTGAGCTAAACTCCCAAGGGATAGGAGTTCAGCCCAACTGCCCTGTTTCTACGGTTGCGAT
>NZ_BEDT01000008.1 GCF_002260845.1 Pseudolactococcus reticulitermitis
TATGTTTTCGATCCTATCTCAAAGCATAAGAGAAGGAATCATGGTGAGTTGGACCAATACTACATGACAGACTGTCATGATCCCATCATTAAACGAGAATTGTTTGAGAAGGTACAAATCGAATTGGTACGTAGGCAAGTACTTATTAATCCGAGGTATTGTTTCAGCAGTAAAATTAAGTGTCAAATCTGTGGCAAAAATTTTAGTAGAAGGAGCCACAAGAAAAATAGTCATAAAGCAACTTTATGGCAATGTACATCAAGAAAAAAATCAAAATTGGGATGCGAAAAAATAGAGCTTGATGAGGTTGAGTTGAAAAAAATTTGTGCAGAGATCTTAGCTTTACCAATATTTGATGAGACTACATTTGCGGAAGAGATAAAAAGTATACAGGTTCTTGATGATGAGCATCTATCATTTGAATTTTACGGAAGGGATAAAAAATTATGGCCAATCAGATAACAAAAATACCGGCTACTCGTCATCAGCATACTTCAAGGTCAATCACTCATCATAGAAAGAAAAAGGTCGCAGCTTACGCACGTGTTTCGACTGACAATGAAGACCAAGTAACAAGCTACGAAGCACAGATTGATTACTACACGACTTATATCAAAGGGCGTACAGATTGGGACTTTGCAGGGATGTACGCAGATGAGGGGATTACAGCTACCAATACGACAAAGCGGGTGAGCTTTAAACAGATGGTCACTGATGCCTTGGCAGGCAAAATTGATTTAATCGTAACTAAATCAGTTAGTCGATTTGCCAGAAATACAGTTGACAGTCTGACAACAGTTCGCCAATTGAAAGAAAAGGGGATTGAGATATATTTTGAGAAAGAGAATATCTGGACTTTTGATTCTAAAGGCGAGTTACTGATCACAATAATGAGTTCTTTGGCTCAGGAAGAAAGTCGTTCCATATCTGAGAACTGTACATGGGGACAAAGAAAACGATTCGCAGATGGCAAAGTAACTGTTCCATTTGGTCAATTTCTGGGCTACGACAGAGGCGAAGATGGCAATCTAGTTTTAAATAGAGCACAAGCTGTTATCATCAGAAAGATTTTCGGCTTATTTTTTAAAGGATTATCCTTGTATGGGATTGCGAAACAACTATCAAAAGAGGAAATTTTAACCCCGGGAGGCAAAGCCATATGGAATGCGAATACGGTTAGAAGAATTCTTACAAATGAAAAATACAAAGGGGATGCCTTACTTCAAAAATCATATACAGTTGATTTTTTGACCAAAAAGAAAAAAGTGAATGAAGGGGAAATTCCTCAATATTATGTTCAAGGCAATCATGAAGCGATTATTTCCTCCGAAGTGTTCAATGCAGTTCAAAGACAATTAGCAATTAGAAGAAAAGACAATGGCCATTATAGTAGTGCAGGTATGTTTTCAAGCAAATTGAAATGTGGAGATTGTGCTAGTTGGTATGGTTCTAAAGTTTGGCATTCAACAGACAAGTATCGTCGTGTCATCTGGCAATGTAATCACAAATTTTCTGGTAAGAAAAAGTGCCAAACGCCACATTTTGATGAAGCAGAAATTAAGCAGATATTTATCAATGCCGTCAACAAATTGTTTTCGGATAAGCGTGACATTATTGACAACTTCAATGTCATCAAGGCAGAATTATTTTCAACTGAAGAACTTGAAAAGAAAGAAAAAAAGCTAGAAGATGAGGCTATGGTAATTGGAGACATGATTCAAGAGGCGATTTCTGAAAATACAAGAGTTGCCTTGAATCAAGAAGACTATGAACGACAATATAATCATTTAGTTGAAAAATTTGAATTAGTAAGTATGAGACAGAATAAGATAAAAGAGGAACTGATTGAGAAAAAAGTTCACAAGAATCAGGTTGAAAAGTTTTTGAAGGAGCTTGAGAACTTAGATTTGATTACCAAGTTTGATGAAGATTTATGGTGTAGTTTACTTGAACATATCACGATTTACGATAAAGAAAAAATCATCATAACATTCAAGGATGGAACAGAAATAAAGGGGGATTGAATTTGAAGGAAGAAATCCTGAGAGTAAAAAATTAATTTTTTTTATAATATAACTAGTCAAGGCGAAAATAAAGTGGTACAATAAATTGGTAACGAGGTAGCAGAAAGACAAAAAGGTACTGAACATAAGGTTCAATACCCAAAATGTCAGAGTGCTACCCAATTTCACAGAGTATACCCAAATATACTTTGTATCAAAATAAAATCATTGTTAGAAATAATCATAGCGAAAATGATACAAAATTTTGAACTGAAAACCATATAAATAAAGGGGACTTCTCGTGATTGTGATTGAGGAGTCCTTTTGTTTTATGCTTTTTGTGTTGTGCAAGAATCAGAGTTAAGTAGTTTTTTCAAAAGGGGGAAACTATAACCCCCTTGGAAAAATTTAACCCCTCTTTAAAAAACGTAATCAATGAAAAACAACATTAAGTCGTATGGCTTGCTAATGTTCCAGATTTACTGTAATGTATGTGGTGTAACACGATGTTTTGGAAAGAAGGCGATTAGATGAAAATATAAATGAAAGCGCTTTATTTTTAAGCCGTAGTATGTCATGTACTTTGGTAGAAAATAGCGGACTTCCCAAACAGTGAGAGCGGTTTGCTCTTCGAAATCATTCCCACCAGCAAAAAGCAATTTAATTAGATGCTTATAAGAGGAGAAATATATGGATAAGAAAAAATTGGCGCTCATTTCAGTAGCGACTTTATTGTCGTTTGGTGTGACAGGATTTGTATCAGCTGACGAAACAGTTAGTGAACCAAATCAAACGCAACAGGTTTCAATTGAACAGAAGGAATACGATACCAGTAATATTGTGAGTGTGTTTTATGATGGTAAGGATACACACGTGACACTCACAAATGGTGAGAAGTGGACACTTGAGGATTATGAAGGAAAGCTTGGCGAGTTTGAGTTTTCATCTCAGATTTTACCTGTAAGAACTCGTGGGCTTCCAACAAGTTACTATTTTACGAGTTCATGGTCTGGATACGGAAATGGTGCGCCGTCTCGTGTCTATATAGACAAGACGCTACTGTTTTATTATGATGGGTATATTCAAGCAACGTTTAAAGGCTATATCGGGATAACTGGTGGCTATCATGGAGCGAACGGTGCTCAGACTGTAAATTATGGTGGTCATGTACCTAGAGTGGCAGCGAGTCCAGCATGACAATTGAAAGGTCTATACTATGAAGAATAAACGCAAAACAAAGGGCTGGTATATTTTAATTGCGACAATGTCGATTCTATTTATTGCCTGTGTCGTCATGCAAATGCGTCCAACAACAAGAGCATCCATAAGGCTTTATGGTGTTAAAGATATCAAAGTTCACAAACTTACAGATGATGGGCAAGTGAATGACTTTAAGGTTGCTAGGTTGGTATTGATGAACGGAGAGGTTATTAATAATCCGACAAAAGCAGATATTGTTGAGAGAAGGTTAGGAACTTATCGAACTGGAGAAGAGTTTTCTAGAATCACTGAGTTTGAAGAAGGAATGTTGAATTAAGAGTAACCAATTCAAAAAACCATACAAAAGGGTAACGAACGGTTAAATTACAGCTTATAGACGAACTCTCAATTAGCATTGAAGGTTCGTTTTTTGATACATCCGAATTTGTCGTTGAATAATATGAAAAGTTAAACAATATAGTCATAAGAAATAAGGAGTTGAAGGAACTAAAAAAATAAACTGTATAAGAGTGTATACTTGATGCATTATTATTTTTTAGAGATATAAATTTACGAGTTAATTTGTTTGTGATTTTTATTTATAACCACATTTTTTTTTTTTTTTAATCGAATTTTTAAAAATAAATATATAATTTTTTTGACAAAATATCTTGTAAATAAATATAGATTTTGGTATAATGAACTTAAATGAAAGTGTAAATAAAATTACTACTTTCTTTATAAAGAAAGTAGTTGTGTGATATCACACAACTACTAACCCTAAATAGCTAATGGAAATGAGGAAAATAACATGGCACAAATTAGTGTAACACCAGAAGAGCTAAAACAACAAGCACAAGTTTACATTCGTTCAAAAGAACAAATTGAACAAGCAATCCAACAAGTCAACCAAATGAATTCAACGATTGCAGAAGAATGGAAAGGTCAAGCCTTTCAAGCCTACCTTGAGCAGTACAATGAACTTTATCAAAACGTTAAGAAGTTCGAAGATTTATTAGAAAGCATCAATCAACAGCTAAACAAATATGCAGATACGGTCGCTGAGCGTGATGCACAAGATGCACAGAGCTTTGGTTTTTAAATATGGGCGCCTATCAAGGCGCTTTTTGTGTATTTGTACGCTAATGGTTGGTGTTTTTGCATTTTCTTTTCCGGCTGTAAAAGGAAGTGCAGATGGTAAGCTCAAGTTAAACACAGATGTCTTGACAAATAATGGGACTGGTGTCGGCGGAAGTGGTGAATTCCCTATCCGAGGTCAGTTATTTTCTGGCGAGCTGGAAGAACAGAATCAAAAACTTAAAGAAAGCCAAGCACAATTAGCGAAACAAAAACAAACGATAAAGTTTGAAGAAAAGAGCACGCATAGCCTCGATATGAAACCTGCGACAAAAAATTTATTTCAAGATTATCAGCCTCAGGTTATAACAGGGGTGGAAAATAGTAGCGAAAAAAATGAAATGAATTTTTATATGCTAGGTGGTATTGGTGGCATATTTTTAATGTTGTTAGGTATTCTAATTGGTAATAGATATGCAAAGAAAAAACGGAGAAGAAAACGTGTTTGAAATTACTTTAGTCATGCAAAACGATGAGATGGACATCGTTATTCCGAAGAAAGTGACCTTTGGTCGCTTACGTTCACTATTACGTTCGCTATTTTTGGAACATGGAAATGCCTTACCAGAAAATATCCTTTTAAAAATTCAAGGTAAAACAGTCCGTTTACAAGATTCAGATTGGTTAAGCGATTTTGGTATTGGAAATGGTGAAAAAATTGAAATTGTTATAGGAGAAGGTGGGGAATCGTAATGAGACTATTTAATGGAGCAGACACGCTTGAGGTTGAGAAACAAAAACAAAGCATTCTTGTCAACCTAGAAAAAACACAAGTAAAGTTATCAGAATTAGAAGAAATCAACCAGTACGCTGTTGCGGAACAAACAGATCAAGGTGTGCAATTACGCTATACCCTACAAGAGGGACTTTTATCGTTTTCTCAAGCATCTAATCAAACCAAAACACAATTAGAAAAATTAGAGTTGGCAAATTTGTTAAGACCACTTCAGGACATCAAGGGGGATTATCAGATTCCATTTATCCATCCTGAAAACCTCTATCTTGAAGGTGAGAAATTAACGATTATTCATTTTGGCTTAAAAGGGTTAGTTGCACCGAAAGTAGAAGATACAGCTTTATTTTTAAAAGATGTTAAAGCCCTAATTTTATCTATCTTTCAGTCAAAAGTAACGTATGAAAAATGCTTAGAAGGGTTACCAAGTTTGAAAGATTCTTTTTCAACACAAATCCTTGCTGCTGAGAACTTAGAAGAACTTTTTTCCTTCTTGAATACAGAATTAACAGTAGAAAAAGCGAAAATTAATCAATCAAAACGTCTTGTTTCAAAAAGTGGTTTTGCAGTTTATCGTGTACTTGGCGTGATTGCGCTAGTCTTTGCAATTATTATGACATTTTTTTGCTATCGCTATAAAACAAGTAGTGATAAATCTGATGCAATCGTGACAGCTCAAACGAGTTTCATTACGAATAATTATGCTAAAACACAAACGGATTTAGAAAAATACAAACCTGCAGATTTACCGAAATCTGCAAAATATATTCTAGCTGTTTCATCAGTGAATTTGGCTGATTTAACTAGCGCACAAAAACAAACGATTTTAAATACTTTGTCTATCAAAACAGACAACAATACCCTTAATTACTGGGTCAATATGGGTAGAGGGAACTTTGATGAAGCCTTGAATTTAGCACAAAACTTAGGAGATGATCAATTAACACTCCTTGCCTACACCGATCTGTATCAAGCCACAAAACTCAATACGACCATGGCAGGGGATAAGAAACAAAAACGCCTGCAGGAATATAGAAAGCAGATTGAGGATTTAACGAAAAAGTTAGGAAATTGATGATATGACACTATTTGAAACAAATGAGGAACAAAAGCAACATCATTTCTCATTAGATGAACGGTTAAATCCAGACGAAGTAGTATTTGTCATTTTTTTGCTCAATGAAAAATTAGACAAAATTACCTTGACAACTTCTCAACCTTTTTTCAATACAGAAAAGTACAAGTTTAGTATTGTCAACGATAGCGTTTTTATAAATGGTTCGAAAACTGGCATAGGTAAGCAGGCTGTAGCGGGACAGTTATTTTTCATTGTATCACGAGAAAACGCTGAAACAAGTTATTTTATTCGCAATGAAACGAAAGATTTTATTTTTGGTAAAAGTGAAAACAGTGGTATTCAGGTAACAGATGCTTCTCTTCTCATCCTTCATGCTCAGAATATGACGGTCAAACCACAAGGCGAAACAGTTTATCTTAATGATTGCTTAGTTGAGAAAACAACTATTGTCGCAATAGAAGATGGTATGACTGTTTTGACACCATCATTTTATTTAGAAAAATGTCAAGAACAATGGAAAGTGACGAGTTTTTCAGATGCTGTTATTTTTAATCGAGATAAGTTATTAAAAGTCCCAAAAAGTGATCTATATCCTAAAGATTTTCCAGACTATCGTAGAAGTCCTCGGTTAAATTTAGAAGTATCGAAACAAACTTTTAAACTTGATGCCCTAACAAAGGACAATTCTAAAGATAAAAACGGTCTGATGAAGATGTTATTACCACCTTTGGGAATGCTCGCCATGACAGGAGTTACAACGGTATTGAGCGGTCGTAATCCAGCGATGATGCTAGGTATGGGTGGCATGAGCCTGATGACTGCGGGAGTTACTGTTTCTCAATATGTCACAGATAAAAAAGAAAAGAGAATCGAAGAAGAAGAACAAGCAGCTGATTATCAAGTTTATTTATTAAACGAAGTGAATCAATTAGGGACAGCTTATGAAGCAGAAAAGAAGGTCTTGGCATACCAGCAGCCGACACCATTAGAGCTTACGGAAATGGTGGCTAACTATGATGCGAGGATTTATGAGCGTCAACGTCATAACAAAGATTTCTTAGAGGTTTCGATTGGCTTAAGTGATCGACCATCGAAACTTAAAGTTGAGATTGGGGCAGATGCTAAAGATTTAAGTGAAGATGCAGCGCATTTGCGAAATCTTCAAGAACGGTATACGACACAACGGGATGTTGCGACACCGATAACATTAACGGATGCGACGATTGGATTGGTTGGTACAGATGAGGTTTTGAAAGACACGGTTCAAGCCTTGTTATTTCAGACGGCGTTTTTCCATTCTTATCAAGATGTGAATTTCATCAGTTTGGTGTCAAAAGAAGCCTATAAGGAAACATGGAAACCATGGCGTTTACTCCCTCACTTTAAATTGAGTGAAGTGAATATGCGTGGGCTTGTCTATAACGAAAAACTACGTGATGTGGTGCTGAATGCTTTCTATCAACTCTTGATGAAACGTAAACAAGCAGTTAATGAGGCTGGAAAAGAGAAACCTCAATTTTCGCCGCATTATATTTTTACAATTCAAGATGATACTTACCTTGCGGGACATGGTATCAATGAACTTCTCGCTGAAGATATGAGCGAGTTAGGCGTTACAGTGATTTGGTGTAAAGAAAATACAAAATTGTTGCCTGAAACAGTAACGACCTTGATTGAATTACCCAATGAACAAAAAGGGCGACTCGTGAACGAAAACAGTGAATTTGTGGATGAAGCGTTCAAGCCTTATGTACTGCCTGAAAACTTGGAATATAGTGTGCGTAGGTTATCCAACTTAAATCATTTGGAAGTAGAGAAAAATGCCGTACCAGATAGCCTGTCACTTTTAGAACAATACGAAGTAAAGACTGTCGAAGAACTCGAAATTTCTCAACGTTGGCAAGCAGCACAGCCGAATAAATCAATTAAATCACTGATTGGCTGGCGTGGGAAATCAGACTATGCCTACTGGGATTTACACGAACGTGCGCATGGCCCACACGCATTGGTCGGTGGGACGACTGGTTCAGGGAAATCTGAGTTTTTAACCACTTATCTTATCGGTCTTGCGATTAACTTCTCGCCAGAAGATATTGGGATGTTAATTATCGACTGGAAGGGTGGCGGTATTGCCAATACCTTAGATAAATTGCCACACTTTATGGGAGCTATTACCAACCTTGATGGTGCAGGAACTGCACGAGCACTCGCAAGTATCAAAGCGGAGTTAGCTAAACGCCAACGAGAATTTGCCAAGTTTGGGGTCAATAATATCAATGGCTATATGTCGCTTTATAAGGAGCGCCTAACACCGAAAGAAGACGTCAACTATCCAACTAAACCCTTGCCACATTTGGTATTGGTTTCGGATGAATTCGCAGAATTGAAATCAAATGTCCCTGAATTCTTAGATGAATTAACATCAGTAGCACGTATTGGGCGTAGTTTAGGTGTTCACTTAATCTTAGCAACCCAAAAACCAAGTGGTGTCGTCAATGACCAAATCGAAGCCAATTCTAGATCCAAAATTGCCCTCAAAATGGCAGGGGTACAAGATTCAAACGAGTTACTGAAAACGCCTGATGCGGCACATATTACCAATCCAGGACGAGGGTATCTCAAGGTCGGGGAAAATGAAGTTTATGAACTATTCCAAAGTGGCTATGCGGGTGTCCCTTATGATCCAGAAGCTAGTCAAGACGAAGTGGTCGATGAACGCATCTATAAAATCAACGACCTTGGACAGTATGAATTACTTTATGATCCGGGCGAAGAGGTTAAACAAGGTAAAGATACAAGTGACCTACCCACTCAGTTAGAAAAGGTTATTTCAGAGATTGATAAAACCTTTGAACAAACAAAATATACCCTACCAGATAAACCATGGTTGCCGAATTTAGGAGAAAATATAGCGACACCACAAGTTAAAACTGGGGGCAAACGTCATCTCAAAGTGCCACTAGGTTTACTAGATATACCAAGTGATCAAACACAAGAGAACTATGATTTTGATTTTACCAAACATGGTAATACCGTTATCTTTGCGAGTAGTGGTTATGGTAAATCGACAGTTCTTCAAACGCTGGCTTTGAATTTGGCGAAAGCAAACACGCCGGAACAAGTCCAGATGAACCTACTGGACTTTGGAAACAATGGTTTATTGCCACTCAAAGACTTACCACACGTGGCTGATATTGTGACACTTGAGGAAGAAGAAAAACTTCAAAAAATGTTAGATGATATCGCAGAAACGCTTGCGATTCGTAAGAAACAGTTTAAGACCGCAGGTGTTGCGAGTCTTGAACAGTATGAGTCTAAGACAAAAGCATCTCTACCAATCCTTGTCAATATCTTGGATAATTATGATGGCTTAAGTCCAAATGACAAACGTAAGGAAAGTATTGATAGCCTACTTTTACAAGTCTTGCGTGATGGTGCTAGTCTTGGTGTGTATCTTGTCTTTACAGCCAGTCGAACCGGTGCGGTTCGCATGAACATGATGAGTGCGATTTCAACTAAAATGGCTTTATACCTCAATGAAGAAAGTGAGATCACAACCATTATGGGACGTGAGAAAGTCCTTCAAGAAGCCAAAGTCGGTCGCGGACAGGTTATGGTTGATGTGCCAAGAGCGATTCAATTTTACTTGCCAGTTGAGGGAGACAATAGTACGGAGATATTGGAAAATCTTGAGAAGGAAGTTTCGACCCTTGATGAAAACTGGACGGGTGTGAGACCTGCGAAGATTCCGATGGTTCCAGAACTTTTGACGACGACACAATTTAATACTGTAGTGGCTGAAAAAGAGGACAATAAATTCTATATTGGTCTAAATAAAGCAGACTCAGCAGTAGAGAATTTTGATTTGTTTACTGGTAATAGTATTGGGATTTTCTCGGCTAATAAAAAGCAACTCGGTTTGTTAGCTCCATTCTTAATTGAACAATTCTTTGAACAAACTGGTGAAGTTATCATCATTGATGCTTTGAAGGGCTTGGAAGACTTCTCAGGTAAAGCGAAACTTTATATTTCAAGGGATGATATTACCAACCATTTAACAGAGTTGAAGGAAACAATGGAGTCCTTGATGTCACAAAAAGACTCTGAAATGAAACAAATTATCATATTTAATGGCATTGCGGATATTTTAGAAAAGAATTTTTATCAACAAGCACAGTTCATATCATTAATAGAGCAGAATACCAGTCAACGACAACTGATTTTCATGGATTATCAGACAAAAGTTGGTGATAATTTCTCTATGCCAACAGTCACTGTGAAAGAGAATATCACTCAAATATTATTTGGTGGTGAGTTAAGCAGTCAACATTTTATAGAAAACTTATCTCTGGCAGTCAAAAACGAGTCGTATCAAAGAAATGTGTTACATTGTGTAAAAGATGAAGAATTGTATCATATTGTTGTGCCGATAATACAGGAGGAGGGGTAATCAAAGATGGCAGATGAACACGTGAAATTTCTAGGTCTAGGAACAGTCGTGGAAGTGGATGATATGGATGCTTTAAAAGATACGAAATATGTTGTGATGGCACGTGCGATTGGGCAAGATTCAAACGGAGAGACAATTCTTCGTTATATGCTTGCCCCACACCCTCATGGCGATGTACCTGACCAAAAAGATAATATTTTGAGAATTACAGCATCACAGATTAAGCAAGTCATTTATGAAGGTTATACTGACGAATTGGATGAGAAATTACTTGATGACTTAGAAAATACTATGAGAGGAGCTCTAGCACAAGTAAAATCGAAAGCTAAAGCAGAAACAAATGGGCAAAATAATTCGGATGAACCAGTGAAACAAACAGTCCCCCTTGTACAACAAGAAACAAAAAATGTCGTAGAAAATCAAGAGTTTAAAGAAAAAGAACTGTTAAAAAAAGATCCATTTTATAAATTTAGAAAGATGAAGGAGGAGAATGCAAATGGCAGGAGCGATTAAATCTGATACAGGGGTAGCCAATGATGCCGTATCTAAATATGGCAATTCAGGCAATGTCAGTTCCAAATCCAGTTCATTGGGAGAAAGTAACCTTTCAGGTATGAAAAATGCTGTGACAGTATCCAATAAAATCGTTGGAGATATGATTACACTACAATCTGGTATAAAAAAACAAGCAGAAAAATTTCCCAAACTTGCGGCTGCGATTGAACAACGTGATAAGCTAGATGCGACTTCTATGTTAAACAACACATGGGGGTGGTAGCATGAAAGATAAGAATGCAGAGAAACGCTATACCTATGATTTGAAAATCATGGAGAAGGAACGTGAAAGCGAAGAACTACACATTCAAGAACGTCAGCTGAAACAATCGCTTGAAAATTTTGAACAGGACATCACACGTAGTTTTCAGACGCTAACGGCAATCGAAGATGAACTAAATCGAAGAAATCATGGCAGTAGTGGTTTTAGTGAAACGGAACAAAAACGACGATACATTGCTCAAGTCATTTCAACTCAACAAGAAACACAGGACTTGCAGTTTAAGCGCCTCAATCAGAAACTAGAAGATGAGCGAGAGAATTTATTAAAAGAAAGGAATGATTTAGCATGGGACTAATTTACAATCCAAGTGAATCGGGCGAATTGGTATCGAATTTTCAAGCCAATATTTCTACTTGTGAACAAGTCATCGCTGATTTGAAAAAAGGAAATAATCACCTTGTTGGTGTGTTGAACAGCAAGCAATTAGGCGGAGCAGCTTTCGATGCTGGACTATCCATGTTTTCACAGCTGGTTATTCCAACAGTCTCCAAGGCAGATACGGCTATTCAAGACATCAAAACCAAACTGCAACAATTTTCGCAGTATACAGCCACGGCAGGTGGTGAAATTCTTGATGAAGATAAATTGAACCAACAACTTGAAGAGTTACGTCGTCAACAAGCGACCTTGACCTCTCAAATTAGAGTTTATCAGAATCAAGCAAGAATTAATGATGATCCGGATATGACAGCGATGTGTTACAGTTATGCGAGCGACCTCTCAAATTTTATGAATACAGTTCAAGATGATATTCGTAAAGTAGAGGAGAAATTGAAGAAACTTCATGAATTGGATATGAAGACTTCGACGTTATTTAGTGAATCACAAAATGAGATTCAGAATTTATCGACTGCTATATTGGCAATCAATAGTGTTAGTATTGATAGTTCAGGTAATTTTTCTATGAAGTGTAGTGAAAAAGACTTGGCAAAGATAAACAAATTCTTGTCTGATAAGGAGTCTAAGTCTAAAAGTAAGAAAAAATCTAATTCAAAGGGAAATGTTGTTTTGGATTATGGTAGTGATGCATTTCAAAATGGTGCCTTTGATTATATAGAAGAGAGTGCTAAAGGGATTAACACTTCAATGCCTAATTCAGCTAACTATATGAAAGGCTTTCAAAATGGTAGTATATACTGGGATGGTGCGGGTTACAGTAATGCGTTCTCCAATTCAATATTAAAAAAAGGTGTAAAAGCAGTAACAGCAAATGAGTATGGAATTGGTAAAGCTAAAATTTCAGGTCTTGGTGCTTTAGGTTTTGGACTAGATTATTATCAAAATTTATCTGATGGTGAAAGTGTTGGAACTGCTTTTGCACATTCGGCTACTACAACGGCAATTACCTCTGCTGTTGTTAGTGGTGTAGGAACAGTTGTTTTTGGAAGTGTTGCAGCAACTCCTTTTGGTTGGGCTCTTGGTGCTGGAATAGTGGTTGGGAGCATCACCAAGTTTGCATATGATAAAAACTTTCTTGGATTGCAAGACGGTGTTAAATCAGTTGGTAAGGCAATAGATTCAGGTTGGAAATCAATTAAGTCTGTATTTAATTTTGGGGGCAAAAAACATGCTTAATCTTTTTTATTCAAAAATTCCCCGATATCGTTTGGCTACAGATGGTCGTAAATATTATTTAATTGATTCGGATTCAGACCTATTTTCAAAATATATTATTTTTCCTGAAAAATTTTCACAAGCAGCTTATGAAATTAGTAAGGAATCTTATGAAGGATTATTGAAAAAAGTTAGTACCATAGGAAGTAATGGAATAGGTGTGATTAGCGTTTCAGCTAGTACGTTACCATATGCTAGTTTACTTTATCTATTTTTGAAAAGTGTTCCTGTAGGATTTTTAGAGGATAATTATGTTCTAACATTTTTGCTCACAGTTTTTATAGCTTTTATTTCTAACACAATAATAAATTCATTATTTAAGCTGAAAAGTATTGCTTTCTTAAAAACTTTAAATTCAGAAAAGAGGATGACTATAGCAAGGGTTGATATTTCAAGTAAACGAAAAATTTGGATAAATAATTTATTACAAATAGGTTTATTTGTATTATTGCCATTTGTAATTGCCTCTATAGAGCACCAGTTCTTAAGTTTTTTGATTTTATACTGTGGAATTATGGTTTTTTTAAATCAACATAGAATGTTTTTTGTTAGAGCCTCTCAATTGAGTATAGACTTCGTGATAACATAGAGGCTAAGAAACATGCTTAAATTTGAATATTCTAAAAATACTCGATATCTTTTAGGTAAAGATACTAATAAATATTATATAGTTGATACTGATTCAAATGGTATTTTGCGATTTTTTATCAATCCATCCAATTACTACAAGAACATCTATCCAATAACCTCGGTCGAATATGATAAACTTAAAAAAGAAAAAATTACTGCTAAAGATTTGGGCATTGGAGGGGTAACATTACTAATATCAGGATCATTTATTGGTGGTAGTCTATACAAGATGTTACAAGCTTTAAACATTAAAATTGATATAGATATTTTAGTGCTTAGCCTTACAATGTTTCCTCTGGTTTTCTTTTATCAAAAAATAAAGGATTATATTGCTTTAAAAAAACGTGATATATCTTTAAATAAAAAAGAGGCACTAATCGCTAAAGTCATCTTCATCAATGAAAAAAGTAGAAAAAAGTAGAAATAAGATAAAAAAAGGAAACATGGTGCTATTTGGTTTCATAGCTCTACTTGTTTTTATGATATACGATGTTTCTAGTAGAAGTGATGATATTGCTACTATTTTTATAGGCTTATTTGCGGCTATATTATTATTTTATAGACATCGATTATTTGCGATTGGTTTAACGGAAGGCCAAGATATTTTAGTTGAAATAGAGAAAAACACTGAGTAGTAACTAACTAGGAGTTATCCGAAATAGCATTAGTTTTAAATTGAAGAATAAATACGCTTAAAATCTAGTGATTTTGGAATTAAAAACATTCAAAAAAATAAAATTTTAAAAAATGGAGAAAAAATAATGAGTGATAATAACATTTTACCAATTGGAACAATCCTTTACTTAAAAGAGGGTACACAAAAATTAATGATTTTAAATCGAGGATCAGTGATAGAAATCAGTGGAGAAAGTGTATTATTTGACTACTCTGCTGCAATTTATCCTGTGGGATTAAATCCAGAACAAGTTCTTTATTTCAATAAAGAAGATATTGATGAAATTGTGTTCGAAGGATATAATGACGATGAAGAGAAACGGTTTGTACAACTTTATGAAGAATGGGAAAAGAACGAAGGATCAAAACTAAAAAAAGGGAATGTATCTGAAACTTCATGAGATTCAAAATTTATCTACTGCTATATTGGGAATCAATAGTGTTAATTTTGATAGTTCAGGGAATTTTTCTATGAAGTGCAGTAAGACAGACTTAGCAAAAATCAATAAATTCTTGTCTGTTAAAGAATCCAAACCTAAAAGTAAGAAAAAGAAAAAAATAATAAAAATATAGAAAAAGATTTAAACATATCAGATTTAGATGTAGGTTTCAAAGCTCATGCGGGAAAAGAAAGTAAAGGTGACAAAAGGAATGGTGTTTCCGTTACTGCTATGGAAATAGAAGGGGAAGCAGGTATTACAATAGGAGGGAAAACTAAGAAGAAAAAAGGTAAAGACAGAACGCTTTCTTCAGGAGTAGGAGCGGAGGCAAAAGTAGGAGTGACGGCTGCAGAGGCTGAAGGGCATGGACAAGTTGGATACGATAACACAAATGTACATGGAGCTGTTAGAGGAAGTAGCCATAGTGCTGAAGCACATGCAAATGCTGGAATTGGTGCATTTACCAATGAGAATGGGAAGCCAGAATTTGGTTTGCAGGCAGATGCGGGGGCTAGTGCATATGTAATAGAAGGAGAGGCAAAAGCAGGATTTACATTATTTGGAATTAAGGTAGATGTTTCTGGTAGTGCAGGCGTGGGAGTAGCTGCCGAAGCAAAAGCAGGGGTAACAACACAAAAAGCAGAGGCGAAATTTAAATTAGGACCATTTGGATTGGGGATATCAATAGATGCTAGTGGAATGTTCGGTGAGCTGTTTAAATGAATAAACAATTCAAATTAAAGCAATCGGGTGATTCAGAAAGTTTTAAAATTCTAAAATATGAGCCAAATTCTGATACGTGGGAGACAGCTTTTGATATTGAGCAAGATGCTACTAATCGTGCTTATAAGATAAAAAATAATGAACAAATTTTTGTCGTTTATGATAAATTTGAAAAAGTTTCAAAAACAGAAAGAATTTTGGGAAGAGATTTACAAAAAAGTGATAACAAAGTAGTTAGAAAGCGTATTCATAATTTTTTGAAAATAGCTTATTGGCAATCTTACTTTGAAAATAATGGTGAGATTTACAGTAAGGATTTGCTCTCTTCTGGCACAAAAGGTGTCATCTATCCTGTCAATAAAAATGGTGTTCCTATTGCTGTTTTCAGTCGTTCAACTATCAAGATAAATGGTCAGTTTCAACTTGAATTATCAGTAGCGGCTTGGGCTACTGATGAGGAGGTTAATCATATTCTTCTATTTTATATAGCAGAATATATTGCTACTCACAATTTATCTGATGTTGGTTTATTATCAGTAAATGTGAATGTTTCTTATGCGTTTAATAATAGAAAAATTTTAACTCAAGAACATCTGAATATGCTACCTCTGGAGAAAAGACCTACAAAATTTGAAGCTTTTAGTTGGTATTATGCTGGAATTGCGCTTATTTATCCATTATTTGCGATAAAGGTGATGAACCACACTTTAAAACCACTTCTTATTGCACTTGGTTGTATTGGTGCAATATATTTAATAATTCTAGGAATAGTAATTCTTACGAAGAATATAAAAGGATCAAAATGAAAAATAATAAAAATTGGTTATCAATCGGAACAACTGTATTACTGGAAGGTGCTACACAGCCCCTAATGATTGTCGGACGTTATCAGCTTGATGACGAAAACAATGTTTATGATTATGTAGGAGTATTAAATCCGCAAGGATTTGAAGATGCTAAATCTATGTATTTGTTTAATGAAAGAGCAATTTCTGAAATAATATTTAAAGCTTCTGCAACAGATTACGAAGAAGCATATTTAGATAAATTAAACGATTTTATTGAAGGAGAGAAATAAAAAGTTATGAAAAAAACTATTTTAATATTTATAACTTGTCTAGGTTTTCTATTATTTTTAACGGGTTGTAAAGGTTCAAAAAAGATTCAAGGAACATGGAAAGCACAGGATGCAGCGGCTACTAATGTTACAATCACTATTTCTAAAGATACTATTAAAATTGGTAAAGAAACTTATGATTACACGCAAAATGCTGTTGGTGTAAAGAATTCTTACCGTTATTATGGTCTAAAAATTAACAAGAAAATGTATTCACTTATCATTCCAGAAAAAAAGAACGATGTTGCTTTGTTACTTCAACCTGATTCAGAGGATAATTATCTTTTAGGGAGTTTGGTTTATGCTATGAATAAAAAATCTCAGCCAGATTATAAAGAATATGTGAATGAATATTTGAATTGAATTAAGGAGCAACTAAAGCAATGAAGCATAGACCAACTCTCACGGATAAACTGAATAACCACTATCGTAAACCGTTTAGAGATGGCGTTAATGCTATAGGAGATGGAATAAATAAGATAGGGAAAGTAGTTAGTAATCCATTAAAATCTCTAAAAGGAGCATTTGGATGGTAGACCCAAAGTACAATAGGTACCGTATAGAAAATTTAGAACGTATTAGTAGTAGATTTTATTTAATAAGGCTACATGGGAAAAGTTATGTTATTGACTTTTATGATGTAAAAAAAATAAAAAATTTTTTTCCATTCAGTACATTATATAATAATAGAGAAAATAAAACGTGGGGTATTTATGATATTACAAATCATGAAAAAGAATTTTCTTCCATGTCACTCACTTTAGGGAATTTAGTTCCAAAGTCCAATGTGATTTTTTCAGTACTTATATTATTTCCGCTTATATTAATGGTATTTTTACTACTGCCATTTTTTATAGCAGGGATATTAATTTTGATGTATATGGTATTTCTCGGTTATATTATTTTTCGAGAATTTGAGTCAAATAAAATTTTATTGAAACAGTTAAATAATTTTGCAAACTATCAATTGCTCCTTGTAGAGGAAAGAAGGAAAAGATTCTATATTATCGGAAGTAACACAATAGCGATAGGAATATCAATATTTTACGTAATGCTTATACTTATCAGTATTGATTCTAGCAAGTCAATTTTGCCAGTATTATGTTTTGGAATTTGGTTTGGAATTTTGCTGTCCAATACATTTGGAAGACTTATTTCTGGAGTAGAATATATTCCAGATGAAACTAAAAAATATAAAATTATAGAAAAAAAGGAGATTTAACTATGTTATCAATCGGAAGTATCGTTTATCTATCAGAAGGCAACCAAAAAATTATGGTTTTAAACCGTGGACCATTGGTTGAACAAGAAGGTCAAAAAGTATATTTTGACTATACCGGTGCACTTTATCCGCAAGGATTAGATCCTGAACAAGTATATTACTTTAATGATGAGGATATTGATGAAGTTATTTTCGAGGGATTTAAAGATGAAGAAGAAACTAGATTTATTAAACTCTATGAAAAATGGCTAGAAAAAGAAGGTTCGAAGATAAAAAAAGGAAATACAGGGTCATCAAAAGATAACCAAACTTTTGGTTTTTAATATACTTTGGAAATTATGGTTTAGGAACATGGGTCAGAGAAGATGAACTCAACCGAAGAAATCATAGTAGTAGTGGTTTTAGTGAAACGGAACAAAAACGACGATACCTTGCTCAAGTCATTTCAACTCAACAAGAAACACAAGATTTGCAGTTTAAGCGCCTTAATCAGAAACTAGAGGATGAGCGAGAGAATTTATTAAAAGAAAGGAATGATTTAGCATGGGACTAATTTATAATCCAAGTGAATCAGGCGAATTGGTATCGAATTTTCAAGCTAATCTTACGAGTTGTGAACAAGTCATCTCTGATTTGAAGAAAGGGAATAATCATCTTGTTGGTGTGTTGAACAGCAAGCAATTAGGCGGAGCAGCTTTCGATGCTGGACTAGCCATGTTTTCACAGCTGGTTATTCCTACAGTCAATAAAGTAGATATAAGCATTCAAGACATCAAAACTAAACTGCAACAATTTTCGCAGTATACAGCCGCGGCAGGTGGTGAAATTCTTGATGAAGACAAATTAAACCAACAACTTGAAGAGTTACGTCGTCAACAAGCGACCTTGACCTCTCAAATTAGAGTTTATCAGAATCAAGCAAGAATTAATGATGATCCGGATATGGTAGCGATGTGTTACAGTTATGCGAGTGACCTCTCAAATTTTATGAATACAGTTCAAGATGATATTCGTAAAGTAGAAGAGAAACTGAAAAAACTTCATGAGTTGGATATGAAGACCTCATCGTTATTTAGTGAATCACAAAATGAGATTCAGAATTTATCTACTGCAATATTGGCGGTCAATAGTGTTAGTTTCGATAGTTCAGGGAAATTAGTTATCAAAGGAAGTGGGAAGAACCTTAAACGAATTAAAGAGTTTATCAAAGATATTCATGATGCAACAAAAAATGAGGCATTAACTACTATTTTTGAAGAAACAATTCAAGAGGGGGTCAAGAAAAAAGCTAATGATGCAGCTAAAATAGCGGCAGAGAATGCTTGGAAAAATAGGTATGCAACGGGACTTGGGAATGGCAAAATAGTAGGTAGAGTCCCAGGTGCGACAGCGAAGGCTATGAAAGATGCCGAAGGATTGGCACTAAAATCAGGGGCTAACTTAGGTAAGTGTGTAACAGCAGGGGTTGCTGTAGTTGGTGGAGTTATGGATGGATTCTCAGATTACCAACAAGACAAAAATGTTGGTAAAGCAGTAACTCATGGTATGCTATCAACTGGGGCTGGAATTGCAATCGGAATATTCGTCCCAGGAATTGGTTGGGGAATTGCAGCAGGGGTTGTTGCGAGTATGGCAATTGACTGGGTATTTGATCAAAAACCAGTAAAGGAGTTCTTTAAAGATCCAGGAAAAACCGTTGGAAAAGCAATAAAGGGGGCTTCAAATTTTTTTAATTCGCTTGGAAAGGTTTTTGCGTGAAGAATAAAAATTTTATTCAAATAGATTGGTATGGTTTACCGAGTATTAGATATTTTTTAATAATCTTACCTGATGGAAAAAGAATAATTGTAGATCATTGGTATGGCTTAAATTTCTTATTCTGTATTCCGTTTTTTAAAAAAACACAAAAGTTCAATGTTTATGTTATTGATAAAAATGAAGATATTTCTAGTTGGGAGAATCTTTTAAAAAATCAACAAGAAATGATTAGTGACGGAGTAAAAATATCTTCTGGGATATTATTAGCAAGAATATTTGGAAGTGGTGTCATAGCTAGTCTATTTTGGGGAATGTTAAAATTAGTTGATACCCCCTTGACAGCTGTATTGGAATATCTTCATATACCATACTTTTTATTGATTTTATGTTTTAGTTTTTCTTTTTGGATAATGATAAATATTTTCAGTAAATATAATTTACAAAAGAAAATCAATTTAAATAATTTCAAAATAGAAAAAAAATTTATTCAATTAAAATTTAAAGATTGGTTAGCGTTTATAGCCAAAAATATAGTTACTTGGATTACGATATTCTTAGTCCTGATTTTAGGAAATACTCATAGTTCAGAGACAGTTATCATCTTAACTGCATTATTATGTTTAGTATTTTTTGTAAATGATGGGATCCCCAGAACAGCAGATTTATACATTAAATATACGGAGGAGAAAAATGAAAAATAATAAAAAATTATTACCAATAAAAAAATTGGCAAAGCAGTGTCAGGTTTCTTCGGTTCTGTTGGAAAGGCTTTGTCATGGTAAAAAAGAAATGGGAACATGTTAAATGGTTTGGATTGCCAAGCTTTAGGTATCTATTTCTTGTTTTACCTAATGGACAAAGGGTAATTATTGATCATTGGTGTAGCTTTCGATTATTACATTATATTCCTTTTGTTAGTAGATATGAGAAATTTGACGCTTATTTTATTCCGAGTAGCAGTGATATATCGGAATGGGAGCATTTTTTAGTTAGTGAATACGACATGGTTTGGGGAGCAGCAAAAGTTTCTGGAACTGTATTTTTATCAAAAATTCTAGGTGGTGGGGCAATCTCAGCTGGAATAATTGGATTGTTTGCTTTAATGGATAAGCCTATAGTTAATATACTTAAATTTTTGCATATTCCACCTTTTGTGTTTATTGTCTTCATTAGTTTTTTACTTTGGTGGGCTATAAACATTATTGCTAAAAAATCTATAAAAAAGAAAATCCCTATTGAACAGTTTGAATTTCGCAAGAAAGTAATTGGAATAAAATTTAAAGATTTCATGATGTCTATTACAAAAGTAGGATACGCAAGTTTTATAGTGTTTTTCTTAATTATCGTGGGAACAAGTTATAGTAATCCGATGATTACTGGTCTGATAGTGCTTACTTTTTTAGCCTTTTTTCTAAATGGTGGAATTTTAAGAACAGCGGATGTATATATTAAATATAAGGAGAAAGAAAATGAAAAAAGAGAATAGCTTATTACCAATTGGTAGCGTGGTTTATTTAAGAGAAGGGACAGTAAAAATGGTCATTATCGGACGTTCCAATCTTTTAACACCTCCAGAAAAAGAGACGGTTTTATTTGATTATTCAGCTGTTATATATCCCCTTGGTTATGTTGGGGAAAATGAAATTTATTTCTTTAATAAAGAAGATGTAGATAAAGTTGAATTTGAAGGTTACTCTGATAGTGAGAACGAACAGTTTATAAAAAATATGCTCAACTATCAAAAAAATCCAGAAAATTCATTTATTAAAGGAAATGTCGATGAATTTTTTGAACAAGAAAAAGAGAATGTAAATCCTGAAGAATAAAGTTTTGGATTTTAGTATGAATCAAGGAGCAACTAAAGCAATGAAGCATAAACCAACTCTCAATGATAAACTGAATAATCACTATCGTAAGATGATGCGTATTACAGGTATGTCTCTGTTTGTCGTGTTGTCTGCTTTGGTTGTTCTTCTAGTCTTTCTGAATCAAAAGCCGCAAACTAAAGTCAAAGCCAAAACACCGACAATCGCTTTAGTCAATGAAGATATTGCTTCAAGTTTTAATCATCAAGACTATAATTTCGGTAAAAGTTTCATTGACTTGGTTTCAAACGATAATCAATATAACTGGCAAGTTGTGTCAAGGTCAGTCGCTGACAAAGCGTATTCAGATGGCTCGGTTGATGCGGTCATCTATTTACCTCAGACCTTTTCAAAAGATTTGCTGACATTACAGGATATTGATCCGACCCAAGCAGACGTTGCCTATAAGATTCAACCACAAGCAGATGAATTATCCGAGAAGATACTTCAAGATAAAATTACGTCAGTCTTATACGATTTCAATCAAAATGTTGTCAAGATGTACTATTCAAGTGTCGCAGGCAATATCGCTGAAGCTGAAACTCAGATGAATGCGACCGTTGGTAAACAACAGAATTTAGTTGCTGGTTTATCTGCTCAAGTTCAAAATCCATTTAAGTCTAGTATGCCAAGCTATGCGAGCTTTATTTCTGGAACAAGCAGTTTGAAAGGCATCAACCAAGCCAATGTTGCCATGCAAAACAGCTTTACAGATAGTACGAAAAATCTGATGAAACAAACTGGCGAGAGTTTTTCAAACCAGTTGCCACAGATTACCGATTATTTCGATACCCAGAAGAAAATTGCAGGTATCAATGTAGACAATGCCAATAAAGGCATCACAAACCAAGCTGAAAGTGACCAAACCTTTTATTACAAACAATTTGAGGGTTTGCATACAGATATTGCCAATGGTTTAAATGAATTTTACCAAAAGGACACATCGGGGAATGAAACAGGACATTTAGCTGACTTGAAACAGAAGATCACAGACTATAATACCTTGATTGATGGTGTTAAAGGTGATATTTCAGACCAAATTACAACGCTGATTGATAAGCGAAATGATTTACTTGGACTTGAGGCAGATTTATATCATCAATTTTTGGCACAAAATCTAACGGTAACAAAAGATAATTTTGATAGTTTTGGCAACTTACAAACACTTTCAAATTCAAGAACCGCATTAGCTGCCAGACTTCAAACCTCTCTTGGTAGAGCTGATAATTTAACTGGTAGTGCTTATTTAACCCAACTCCAAAATCTGATTAGCAGTCTGTCTCTAACTGAATCTGATTATAAATTGGCTGATTTGGTGGCGAATGGTACGATTGATGATGCCACAAAAACGAGGTATGAACAAGAACTGCAGCTCATCCGTCAGTATGCGGCTGCTTTCAATTTAAGTGGTGGCACAGTGACATTAGGAGACGTTCCTACGGTAGATACGGTTAATCAAACATTAACACGAAATGTCAAGATTACAGTGCCAGCGGGAACAACGTACAACTCATCAAATTTTCCATCAGACGTGACAGTTACTGCGGTTACTTCAACGGGTATAACAGTCAATAGCGGTAACAGTGT
>NZ_BEDT01000009.1 GCF_002260845.1 Pseudolactococcus reticulitermitis
GGAATGAAATATGCACCGATTGCGATTTCGCCAGAACAGGCTCAATTTTTAGAAACACGAAAATTTCAAATCAATGAAATTGCTCGGATTTTCAGAGTGCCACCGCATATGGTTGGTGATCTTGAAAAGTCGAGCTTTTCTAATATTGAGCAACAATCACTTGAATTCGTAAAATATACGCTTGACCCTTGGGTTTCAAGAATCGAACAATCAATGGTTCGATCGCTTTTGACCAAGGAAGAGAAGCAAGAATATTTTATTAAATTCAATGTTGATGGCTTACTTCGTGGAGATTATCAATCACGAATGACTGGTTATGCGACAGGTCGCCAGAACGGTTGGATGAGTGCGAATGATATTCGTGAACTTGAAAATCTTGACCGCATTTTAGAAAGTGAGGGGGGTGACTTGTATTTGATTAATGGCAATATGCTCCCATTGAAAGATGCTGGGGCTTTTGCGAATAAGAAGAATGATGAGGTGGAGGATAGTAATGGGGAGAACGAAAATCGAAATGGTAGGGCTAAGGTTCGGAAAGTTGATAGTAGTTAATTGTAATGGGAAAGACAGATTTGGTGATACATTATGGCATTGTGAATGCGATTGTGAAAATGATACAACTGTACGTGGTGCAGAGCTTAGGAATGGACACACAAAAACTTGTGGTAATTGTCAGAAGAATTTCTATATGAAAGAAGCTGATTATATAAGGATTTATATTGCAGATACAGGTCGTTCATTTATTGTTGATGCTGAAGATGAGTTATGTGTAAAGAAACACATTTGGAGTGTTGATAGAAGTGGCTATGTTATGAGTCACGATATTTCACTGCACCGATATCTTTTGCAACCAAGTCTAAATATAGTTGTGGACCATATTAACAGAAATCCGACAGATTGTAGGCGAAAAAATTTAAGGTTAGCTACATCACAGCAGAATAGTTATAATGCTGGGGTGTCAAAGAATAACACAACGGGTTATAAAGGTATCTATTTTGAAAAATCAAGAAACAAGTATGTTGCTGGAATTAAACCCAATGGTAAACATATTTTTTTAGGAAGGTTTGAGACCGCCAAAGAAGCGGCTAAAGCATATGATATTGCTGCTTTAAAATTATTTGGAGAGTTTGCATGGGTAAATGGGGTGAGAAATAATGGATAAAAAACATTTTTGGCGATGGGTAGTGAATAAAGAGATACCAACTAAGAGAATTCTTCGATTGGATGGAGAAATTTGTGATTCAACATGGTTTGGAGATGAAGTAACGCCACAGTTATTCCGTAATGAATTAATGGCTGAAAGGGGTGATTTAACAGTTGTTATCAACAGTCCGGGTGGAGATGTATTTGCTGGAAACAGTATTTATAATATGCTATTAGAATATGAAGGGAATGTGACCGTGAAAATTGACAGCCTTGCGGCAAGTGCTGCGAGTGTTATTGCGATGGCTGGTCAAAAAGTCGTGATGTCACCAGTAGCTATGATGATGTGCCATAATCCATCAACAGTTGCTTTTGGCGAGAAAGTGGACATGGAAAAGGCGATCGCTATGCTAGAAGAGGTCAAAGAAAGTATTATCAACGCTTATGAGCTTAAGACTTCGCTATCAAGAACAAAATTAGCCCATATGATGGATGCCGAAACTTGGATGAATGCCAAAAAAGCAGTTCAACTGGGTTTTGCGGATGAAATTGTTGGAGATAACGATACAAGTGATACGGAGAGTGAATTTGGATTTGATATGCTTTTTTCTAGGGAAAAAGCAAGTGAGCTATTAGTAAGTACGATAACAAATAGTTGTAAAAAGTTTGAAATAAAAGAAACCGTTGAACCTGAATCTAAGAAATCGCAGCAACAAGAGAATATGACAACAGCCGATTCAGTTATGAGTCGGCTTAATTTAATGAAAAATTGGAGATGAGTTAAATGGATAAAATTCTAAAGTTACGTGAAAAACGCAATAAGGTATGGGAAGGTGCAAAAGCCTTTGTGGAAAGTAAGCGAGATAGTGACGGCCTGCTTTCGGAAGATGATGCTAAAATCTATTCTGAGATGGAAGTGAAGGTAAAAAATTTTGGTATTGAAATCGACCGATTAGAGGCGATGCAGATTATGGAAAATGAACTGCTGAAACCAGTCAATCAACCTTTGACTTCAAAACCATTAGTTGATGGAAAAGAGTCTGAAAAGACTGGTCGAGCAAGAAATGAATATAAGGAAGGGATGTTGCAAGCCCTACGCTCTAATTTCAAACAAGTCACTAATGTTTTGCAAGAAGGTTTGGATGCTGCAGGTGGTTATCTTGTACCTGAAGAATATGACAAACGTCTGATTGATGGCTTGACTGAAGAAAATATTATGCGTGCCTTGGCGACAACGATTACGACAAGTGGCGAACACAAAATTAACATCGCTGCGACGAAACCAGCAGCATCGTGGATTGAAGAAGGTGGAACGCTCACTTTTGGTGATGCAACATTCGACCAAATTCTGATGGATGCCCACAAACTTCATGTGGCAATCAAAGTGACGGAGGAGTTGCTCTATGATAATGCCTTTAACCTAGAGAGTTATATCATTGAACAATTTTCAAAAGCACTTGGTAACGCAGAAGAGGATGCTTTTTTAAATGGTGATGGTGTCGGAAAACCACTAGGTATTTTTGCGACAACTGGTGGGGGAGAGGTCGGGGTTACAGCCAAAACTCAAGGTACGATTACAGCTGATGAAATTATCAACTTGATTTATGCTTTGAAACGGCCCTATCGTAAAAATGCCTCGTTTATCACAAATGATCAAACTTTGTCTGTGATTCGAAAACTAAAAGATGGGAATGGTGCTTATTTATGGCAACCCTCTCTCCAACAAGGAGAGCCTGATCGATTACTTGGTTACCAACTTCACACGTCATCATACGTACCAACTATTTCAGCAGATCAGCCAGTCATTGCTTTTGGTGATTTTAAATATTATAACATCGGTGACCGTGGGGTACGTTCATTTGCGGAACTCAAAGAGTTGTTTGCAGGAAATGGCTTAGTAGGATTTCTTGCTAAAGAACGAGTGGATGGTAAATTAGTTTTACCAGAAGCGATTCAAATCTTGAGAATGAAAGGCGTATAAGCTATACAGTCCAAGAAATAAAGGAGAGAGCGAAGTGATGGATGGTTTACTTGAAAAGGTCAAAGCAAATCTGATAATTCCTCATGATGAGGATGATGAATTAATACAAGTATTTATCACATCAGCAATCGTTTATGCAGAGAGTTATCAACACTTAACGGCGTGTTTTTACAAGGAAAATTCACTTCCTGCAACAACCGAGCAAGCGATTATCATGTTGTCATCACACTTTTATGAGAGTCGAGATGGTTCAACTGGTGGCTTTTACGCAGATAGCGTGAATGCTAGTGCGCAAGTTTGGCATACGGTTAATCTATTGTTGAGACTAGATAGGAGGTGGCAGTTATGAGTTTTGGGAAGATGAATCAGAGAATTGAAATCAGGCATAATTCGCCTTCAAAAGATCCAGATGGTTTTCTTGTTTCGATTGATACGGTACTAGCAACAGTCCGAGCCTACCAAGAAAATCGACACGGTAATGAAAAGTGGGCGAATATGGCAACTTTCTCAACTGCAACATCACTTTTCAGGTTTCGGATGATACCAGATTTGGAAGTGACGGATAAGATGGCAATTTTATCTAGCAATGAACGTTTTCAAATCTTGTCAGTAGAAGATGTGCGTAATCGTGGGATGTACTTGGAAGTTCTAGCTGAAAAAGTTGAAGGGAGTAAAAAGTAATGGCCAATGTTCAATTGAAAATGCCAGATGATTTTTTGCTTTCACTATCGAAATTGGAAGGCAAGACAGATGAGATACTTGCAAAAGTTTTGGAAAGCGGTAGTCGCATAGTTGAATCAAAAGTCAGGAATAACCTATCGCTTGTTATTGGTAAAGGAACGAAGATGCCTAGTCACTCAACAGGAGAACTTGAACGAGCACTTGGCATTTCAAAACCCCTTCAAGACAGAAATGGTGATTGGCATATCAAGGTTGGCTTTTCTGAGCCGAGAAGTGATGGTACATCAAATGCCTTGATTGCGAATACGATTGAGTATGGCAAACATAATCAACCTGCGAAACCATTCCTCAAACCTGCCAAGTCACAGAGTCGAAAAGCCTGTATTGAGGCGATGAAATCAAGATTACAGCAGGAGGTTGATGACATATGAGTATTTTATCTGAGCTGGATACGTTGCTTGATGATTTATCAATCCCTGTTGCAATAGGCGTGTTCAGTGATGTGCCACCAAATGAATATTGTGTTTTGACACCTCTTGCGGATGTTTTTGAAGTATTTTGTGATAATGCACCGCTGTTTGATACTCATGAAGTTCGATTATCATTGTTTTCAAGAGGTAATTATCTCTTGACTAAAGAAAAAATTACGACAGCCTTGTTGGAGGCAGAATTTACAATCATAAATCGACTTTTTGTTGATTATGAAAATAATACAGGCTATTACCACATAGCGATTGATGTCGCTAAATATTATGAAATGGCGGAGTAAAGATGGCAACAGTAGGATTAGACAAACTTTTTTATGCACCAATCACGGAAGTAGCTACAACTGGAGATGAAACTTATGGCATACCAGTTATGCTTGCTAAAGCAATGACGGCAGAATTATCAGTGGAACTTGCAGAGGCAACGCTTTATGCGGATGATGGTGCGAGTGAGGTTGTTAAAGAATTTAAAAACGGAAAACTGACACTTGGCGTTGATAACATTGGTCGAAATACTGCACAAGCACTTACTGGTGCAGCTACTGATGATAATGGTGTTTTGATTTCAGCTAGTGAAGATGGTGGCAATCCAGTTGCGATTGGCTTTCGTGCTAAAAAATCAAATGGCAAGTATAAATATATTTGGCTTTACCGAGTTAAATTTGCCGTACCATCAACGAGTCTTTCAACCAAAGGTGACAGCATTACATTTTCAACACCATCAATTGAAGGAACGGTCATGCGTAGAAATAAACTTGACAAGCAAGGTAAACATCCGTGGAAAGCTGAAGTTGATGAAGGAGATAAAGATGTATTACCTGCAACAATTAACGCATGGTATACCTCAGTTTATGAACCGAATTTTAAATAGGAGGACTAGAAAATGGTAGACGAAAGAAGTGCAATCATCACGATTGGCGATGAACAGTTTGAATTGATTTTAACCACTAAGGCTACCAAGCAGATTGCAAAACGCTACGGTGGTTTAGAAAATTTAGGCGAGAAGTTGATGAAGTCTGAAAACTTTGAAATGGCACTTGATGAGATTATTTGGCTGATAACAATTTTAGCGAATCAATCGGTCTTAATTCATAATCTTAAAAATAAGGATCAGCCTAAAGAACTTCTAACAGTGGATTATGTAGAATTATTGACTTCGCCACTTGATTTGGCGACATATAAATCAGCTATTACCGAAGCGATGTTTAAAGGTACGAATCGAAATATCGAAAGTGTTGATACAGGAAAAAACAAAATGGGCGTGTAAGTGATGAAGTAACATTTACACGCCTTTACTATTATGGGACAGTTCAAATGAGGATGAGTTCAGATGATTTCTGGACTTGCCCATTAGGATTATTCTTGGATTTATGGGAGTGTCACAAGCAGTATGTTGGCATCAGTAATCCAAAGATTGAGCTATTCATTGATGATGTCATACCGAATGGTATCTGAAATCTGGTATAATAAGACTAATAAGAAACATAGGGGGAATTGTTTTGCCAGATAAAGAAGAGTTAGTATCAAATAATAATGGGTCAAATACAGATTATAAAGCTTTACTTAAAAATATTGGTCAAGTTGTTGAAGCACGTAGAAGTAAGGCAATTCAAGCTGTTAATACTGAACTTTTGCAGATGAATTGGTCTATTGGACAATACGTTGTTGAGTTTGAGCAAAAAGGGCAGGAAAAAGCTATCTACGGTAAAAGTCTTATGGTAAATTTATCCAAGGATTTAACTGCTCTTTTGGGAAAAGGTTTTTCAAAATCGAATTTATTCAAAATGCGAGAGTTTTATATTCGATTTCCGAAATTCCAAACAGTGTCTGGAAAATTAAGTTGGTCACATTATTTAGAGATAATTTCCATTGAGGATGAGTTAGAACGTCAATTCTATATGGTTGAAACAGCCAAAAACCATTGGGGTGTAAGAGAATTACGTAGACAGATTGATTCTGCATTATTCCCAAGATTGGCATTATCTAAAGATAAAGAAGGGGTTCTACAACTAGCTAAAAAAGGAGTTGTTGAAACAGCACCACAAGATATTGTGAAAAATAATTATGTTCTTGAATTTTTGGGTATTCCTGAAAAAGAACGAGTGAAGGAACATGATTTAGAAACGGCGCTTGTTAAACATTTAGAAGAATTCTTACTTGAGCTTGGTAAAGGTTTTGCGTTTATCGGGAGACAAGTTCGTCTAACGATAAAAAACACTGATTATTACGCAGATTTAGTATTTTATCATGTTATTTTAAAACGCTATGTTATCATTGATTTAAAAGTTGGAGAAGTGAAGCATTCGGATATAGGTCAGATGAATCTCTATCTTGGTTACTATGCTTTGGATAAAAACAATGAAGATGACAACCCACCTATTGGTATCATTTTAGGAGCTGATAAAGATGATACGATGGTAGAATATGCTACCTACGGCATGGATACAGATTTGTTTGTTTCGAAGTATCAACTTTATTTACCAGATATAGCACAACTGAGAAAATTAGTACAATCTGAATTTGAAGAATAAAATAGAAAATAATGGACAAAGCAAGGAATATGCTAAAGCATACCTTGCTTTTTTTATATCTAAAATTTAAGAAAGGAAATACAGATGGCTGATAGTTTTGGTTTAAAGATAGGTGTTGAAGGCGAAAAAGAGTTTAAAAACTCACTTCGAGATATTAACCAATCTTTTAAAGTACTGGGTTCTGAAATGAAGCTTGTATCCTCAGAGTTTGACAAGAATGATAAAAGCATCAGTGCAGTATCGTCCAAAAATGCTGTCTTGAATAAATCTATTGATGCTCAAAAGGAAAAAATCACTACCCTTGAGAGCGCGTTGAAGAATGCGTCTGAAAGTTTTGGAGAAAACGATAAGCGGACTCAAAATTGGACGATTCAGCTGAATAATGCCAAAGCCAGTCTTAATAGTATGGAGAAGGAGTTAGACGAGACAACTGAAGGGACTGATAACCTCGGAAAAGAAATCAAAGAAACAGCTGATGAAACTGAAAAATCTAGTTCTAAGTTTGAAAAATTTTCAGGGATTTTGAAAGGAATCGGTATAGCTGTTGGTGCAGTAGCGGTCGCGGCTGGAGCTGTTGCCGTCAAACTAGCTAAGGATGTTGTTTCTCAGTTTGGCGAACTTGAACAAAACCTTGGAGGCTCTGAGGCTGTGTTCCAAAATTATGCCAGTCATATGCAAAAGATAGGTGAGGACGCCTATAAAACGATGGGTGTTTCTCAAAGTCAGTACCTTGCGACTGCTAATAAAATGGGTGCTCTCTTTCAGGGGTCAGGAGTTGATGTTCAGAAATCAGCTGAATTGACTGAGAAATCCATGCAACGTGCAGCGGATATGGCCTCTGTCATGGGGATTGATATGCAGGTGGCGCTTGACTCCGTTGCAGGAGCTGCCAAGGGCAATTTTACGATGATGGACAACCT
Organism: Pseudolactococcus reticulitermitis; assembly: GCF_002260845.1. Classification (GTDB taxonomy): domain Bacteria; phylum Bacillota; class Bacilli; order Lactobacillales; family Streptococcaceae; genus Pseudolactococcus; species Pseudolactococcus reticulitermitis. The sequence goes on from NZ_BEDT01000009.1 coordinate 7,742, forward strand.
TGGGGTTTCTATGAACGCGACCAATATCGAGGCATATGCTTTAGCGAAAGGACTTGATTTCACATGGCAAACAGCAACACAGGCTGAAAAAGCAGAAGTTGCCATGCAGATGTTCTTTGAAAATACAGAACAGTATGCTGGTAATTTCGCTAAAGAAGCGACTCAAACTGTCTCAGGATCTATTGGCTTACTTCAAGCTGCCCTTGGCTCATTTACAGCAGGATTGGGTAATGCGGATGCTGATATGCAAAATCTGACTGGAAACATGGTCGAGGCTTTTCAAGCAGTTATCAAGAACATTGTGCCAGTGATTGAAAATATTGTTAAAGCACTGCCTCAAGCTGTTCAAGCAATTTTAACAGCAGTTGGCGACTTGCTTCCAACACTTTTAAAAACTGTGACCACACTATTTGCATCTGTATTGGCAACACTTTTAGCATTGTTGCCTAAATTAATACCTGTTGCTGTCAATGCAATCTTAACGATTGTTAAAACTTTGATTGAAAATTTGCCGCTCATTATTGATGCGGCTTTTATATTAGTGACCACTTTGATATCTGGTTTAGCAGAAGCCTTGCCAGAATTAATTCCGACAGCAGTAATAGCGATTATTACAATCGTTAAAGCGTTGATTGAAAATCTTCCGATGATACTGGATGCTGCTTTGCAGCTCATACTTGGATTAGCTGAAGGTTTGATGACTGCGATTCCGATGTTGATTGAGAGTTTGCCAGCGATTATCACAGCTTTGGTTGAATTTCTGATTGGCGCTATGCCACAGATAATTGAAACAGGTGTTCAGTTGTTAACAGCACTTGTTGCAGCCCTACCAACGATTATTCAAGCAATAGTTGTTGCTATTCCTGTGATTATTGAGAATGTCATTACTGCGATTATTGGTGCGATTCCTCAGTTGATTGATGCAGGTATAAGACTACTCGTTGCTTTGATTGGCGCATTACCTCAAATTATCACAACGATTGCAAATGCCATGCCTCAAATTATTAATGCTGTAACAGGGACACTTGTGAATAACATAGACAAAATTATCCTTGCAGGTGTGCAACTACTGGTCGCCTTGGTTCAAAATTTACCTCAAATCATTTCGGCAATTATCGCAGCCATTCCCCAGATTATAAATGGTATTGTCACTGCCTTCGGAAATTATGTATCTACCATGTCAACTATTGGTTTCAATCTTATCAGTGGCGTTTGGAATGGTATTTCAAATGCAGGTGCATGGTTAAAGGATAAAATATCAGGATTCTTCGGTGGCGTGGTTGATAGTATTAAAGACTTCTTTGGTATTAAAAGTCCATCAACCTTGTTTCGTGATCAAATTGGGAAGAATATGGCATTGGGAGTAGGTATTGGTTTTGCTGGCGAAATGGTTAAGATTTCTAAAGAGATGCAAGAAGCGATTCCGACTGAATTTGATGTACCAAATTTTGATATTAATACAGGTATTCATACGGCAGTTGATAGTATGGGGACAGTTGTAAGTCTGACTGATTTGGCTCTTAAAATGGATTCAATCTCTGATATGTTTCCTTTATTATTGAAGGCACTTGATTTGAAAGTGATCCTGGATGATGGCACATTAGTTGGTCGCTTGACACCAGAAATTGATAGGGTATTAGCACAACTAAAAAGGCGCAATCTAGCATGGTAAGGAGGTGATGGTATGAACGCTTTTATATTGGATGGTACAACTAACTCAAGGATAAATCTTGGACTTCGAATTACGCAGCCCCCGATACTTCCAATGTCTGAGAGATTGGTAGATTCAATCGAAGTTGATGGTCGAGAAGGAACACTTACCGTCTTGAAAGGCTGGTCCGACATCATATTTACTTTAAAGGTCGTGACTTCAAGTCCAACACATTGGCGAATCATTCTACCACAGATAAAAACATCAAAGCATATTACTTTTAGCAATGACAAGAGTGTTCACTTTAAAATTAAACACATAGTGGCTAGTGGTTTAACACAATTATTGTCGAACCTTTGGGAGAGTGAATTGACTTTTGTTTGTGCGCCGTTTCGATATCTAAACAATGTGGCAATCTTAAATCGGACAAGTTCTGGTGTTGTCACAAATAGCGGTGGTGTCTACTCATTACCAAGAATTAAAGTATTTGGTACAGGAACAAGAACATTGACAATTAATGGAAAGCCTATCGTGCTGAATTTACTCCAAGACTATCTCATTTTGGATAGTGACTTGAAAGAATGTTACTACGGTGATATCGCCCAAAATAATTATATGACAGGTGATTTTCCTATCTTCAATATTGGTAACAACCAAGTAACACTTGGCACAGGTATAACAAAAATAGAAATAGAACCGAGGTGGCGATATTTATGATTTCATATTTCAATAAAACTGAGACAACTTTCACGAATAATGGCTTGGGTATCCTTGATGATTATGTTATTCGTCCAATTGTATCCGAGGAGATGAATGGCCTGTTCATACTTGAGTTTGATTATCCCATTCATGCCCCTCATAGCAGCAAACTTATTCCTGAAATGCTTATCCGAGCCCCCGTACCAGATTTACCTGATCAACTTTTCAGAATCAATGAAAGAGGGGATGCTATTCATGGCCTCTGTCATATCGTGGGCTATCACATCTTTTATGATTTGGCGAAGAATTTAATTGAAGATACTTTTATTACGATAAAGAATGGTAGTGGTGCCTTAAATCAACTTCTAAATAACACACAATATTCGCATCATTTTACTAGTAGTTCAAATATCAGTACAACGAATAATGCAAGATTAGTGCGGTTAAATCCAGTTGAAGT
>NZ_BEDT01000010.1 GCF_002260845.1 Pseudolactococcus reticulitermitis
CAGAAAGATTTGAAAAGGTGAGGATTGAGAAATTGATTCCCTATGCAAGAAATGCAAGAACTCACAGCAAGGAACAGATTTTGCAGCTACGGTCCTCAATACGTGAATTTGGTTTTATTAATCCAGTCATCGTGGATAAGGATTTAAACTTGATTGCAGGACACGGTAGGATTTTAGCTGCGAAAGAAGAAGGAATTGAGAAAGTCCCATGTATCTTTGTGGAACATTTGACGGAGGCGCAAAAACGAGCCTATATTCTAGCAGACAATCGTCTGGCAATGAATGCTGGTTGGGATGATGAAATGCTTGCGATTGAGTTAAGTGAGTTACAAGATGATGACTTTGACTTGTCTTTGTTAGGTTTTGCGGATAGCGAATTGAATCAATTACTCATGGGGGATGATGCACAAGATGATGACTTTGATGTTGATGCTGAATTGGAAAGACCAACATTTAGTAAGACAGGGGATATCTGGCAATTAGGAAATCACAGAGTAATCTGTGGGGACAGCACCAAAGCAGAGACTTTTGAAAAACTTATGGAGGGGAAAAAAGCCAACCTCACAATCACTGATCCACCTTATAATGTAAACTATGAGGGAACGGCTGGAAAAATCAAAAATGATAATTTAGATAATGAGGTATTCTACAATTTCTTGTACGATGCCTTTTCTTGTATGCAAGATGTTATGGCGATTGATTCAAGCATTTATGTTTTTCATGCAGATACGGAAGGTTTAAATTTTAGAAAAGCATTTGTGGCTGCAGGATTTTATTTGTCAGGAACGTGTATTTGGAAAAAACAATCTTTTGTTCTAGGGCGTTCTCCTTATCAGTGGCAACATGAGCCAGTCTTATTTGGTTGGAAGAAGAAAGGAAAACATCAATGGTATACTGGTCGTAAAGAATCGACGATTTGGGAATTTGATAAACCCACAAAAAATAGTGAGCATCCAACGATGAAACCTATTCCTTTGCTTGCTTATCCGATTATTAATTCAAGTATGAGTAATTGTATCGTTTTAGACCCATTTGGTGGAAGTGGTTCAACGCTTATTGCTTGTGAGCAGACTGATCGAATTTGTTATATGGTTGAACCTGATGAAAAGTTTGTTGATGTCATTGTAAAACGATATGTTGAACAGGTCGGAACAAGCGATACTGTTACGCTTGAACGTGATGGAGAAACTTGTAAATATGATGAGGTGGCTACCTATGAGTAAGTTGACACTAGGCAGTTTGTTTTCGGGAAGTGGTGGCTTTGAATTGGGAGGATTACTTTCAGGAATAAGACCAGTTTGGGCAAGTGAAATTGAACCCTTTCCAATAAGGGTAACAACCAAAAGGTTACCACAAGTGGTACACTTAGGTAACATCAAACAAATCAATGGTGGCGAGATAGCACCTGTTGACATTATCACGTTTGGTAGCCCTTGTACTGATTTATCTATCGCAGGCAAACGAGCAGGACTAGTTGGCAGTCATTCTTCTTTGTTCTATCAAGCTATTCGAATTATCAAGGAGATGAGGTTTAAAACCAATGGAAAATATCCAAGATTTATTGTGTGGGAAAATGTCTGCGGTGCATTCTCTTCAAACAAAGGCGAAGATTTTAGAAGCGTCCTTGAAGAAATCTGCCAAATCAAAGACGAGCAACTTGTTATCGCTCAACCTGAAAAGTGGGTCAATGCAGGAAAAATCGTGGCAGAGGACTTCTCACTTGCATGGCGAGTGCTTGACGCTCAGTATTGGGGTGTTCCCCAACGTAGAAAACGTATCTATCTTGTCGCAGATTTTAGAAGTGAACGTGCCGATAAAATATTATTTGAGTCAGAAAGCTTGTCTGGGTATTCTACACAGAGCAGTTGCACGTGGCAAGATATTACCGCCGATTTTGAAGGTAGCTCTGGAGTCACAAGCCAATTTTGTTTAATGGATCAAGGTGGCAGTCGGATGAATATCTCTGAAAATGTTACTGGAACCCTTAGAGCACAGTCTAGTCATCCACCACTTGTTTTTGAAAACCATGGTCAAGATAGTCGTTTTAAAGGTCCAAGTGAAATGGCTCAAACTGTTCTTGCGACTTATGGGACAGGTGGGAATAATCAGCCATTTGTTGTTGAACCTAAAACTTATGATGTCAGACTGACATCGGAGGGAACAAGAAACTCACGAGCTAATATCTATGAGTGTGGTATTTCACGGACGATTGATACATCGGGCAATTTTCCAAGCAGCAACCAAGGAGGTGTTGCGGTTGTCGCTATTCAAGGTTCCATGATTGGACGTAAGGATAAGCATGGACCACAAGGAAGTGGTATCAATGAAGCTGTTAGTTTTACATTGAATACTGTTGATAAACACGCAATTGCTTATTCTTCTAGTAAGAATTCACACTTTACTCGTGCCGAAAAGGAGAAGGCAGGTACTCTTGTCGCTACTGATTATAAGGATCCGCCACTTGTTAATGATGGCAAGTATATTGTTCGTAGGTTAACACCAACGGAATGTGCGAGATTACAGGGGTTTCCGCCGTGGTGGTGTCGTAATATTGAAATTGAGAATCCAACTGAAAAAGATTTGGCGTTTTGGCGAGCAATATTTGACAGTCATCGACAAGCACTAAATAAAACGACTAAGTCAAAAAGTGATAAACAAATTATCAAGTGGTTACGAAATCCGCATTCGGATTCGGCAGAATACAAACTGTGGGGCAATGGTGTCGCACTTCCTTGTGTTTTATTTGTTCTTAGTGGCATTGTTTGGGCTGAAAAAAATTCAAAAATGAGCGATTAAATCGGACTTATGACTTGCTATTATAGTCGTTTAGAGTGATATATAGGGTAGTAAAAAGAAAGAAGGACAAACGAATGATTCCAAACAGAGAAATGATTGCCATTTTACGAGAGCAGTACCCAGAAGGAACACGAGTTAGCCTGCTCCAAATGAATGACGCACACGCCCCAGAGATTGGCACGTGTGGCACAGTAAAGGGAGTAGACGATATTGGTTCCATCATGGTGCATTGGGACAATGATTCAAACTTGAATGTTGTTTTTGGGGAAGACTATGTGGTCAAAATTTAACAAATATATTTTAAGAAATTTTTAAAGCCTTCTAAAAGGGGCTTTTTCAGTATTTAAAAAATATAAGAATTACTGATAATAATGGTTGATAAGACTTGACTTTAGAGTGCTTTAGAGTGATATATAGGGTACAAAGAATAAAGGAGCCTAAGACCATGGCAAAGCAAATGAGCAATAATATGATTGACAACATCATGAAGGAACATAGACGAGAAGTTGAAGATCGAAACATTTTAGCCCCCTCTGACAATAATGGAAAGAATTCTCTAGATGTTGAAGTCTACTTTCCAGATAACGAGCATAGCATTGAAGAAGGTTATTGTAGCTGGAGTGGCCTAGTCAATCTGCTTCGAATAAATAGTGATAAGCCAGAAGTTGTACGATTTATTGCTGACATGATGGAATAAACAGTAGTAAAGACAGCTTGAAAAGGCTGTTTTTGGAGTGGTAGATAAATCATAAAAGTAGTGACAGTAATAGGAGCTAAGACTTGACTTTAAAGGCCTTTAGAGTGATATATAGGGTACAAAGAATAAAGGAGCCTAAGACCATGGCAAAAAAACTAAGCAAGAACACGATTTATAACATTGCAGCTAATCAGTTGCGCGACATTAGAGAAAGAGGCGATTTAGAAACTCGAAACAATGATGCAGAAGATTTTCTAGATGTTTCAGTTTGGAGCATTAAGAAGATGATTGAGGAGGCTTATGAAGAGGGGCTGAAAGAAGTTCAAAGGAAATAAACAGTAGTAAAGACAGCTTGAAAGGGCTGTTTTTTGCGTGGTAAATAAATCATAAAAATAGTGACAGTAATGGGAGTTAAGACTTGACTTTAAAGGCCTTTAGAGTGATATATAGGGTACAAGAATAAAGGAGCCCAAGACCATAGCCAAAAAACTAAGCAAGAACACGATTTATAATATTGCAACAAATCATGTACCCGACCTTAAAAAGAGAGGCGATTTAGAAACTCGAAACAATGATGCAGAAGATTTTTTAGATGTTCCAGTTTGGTGTCTTAAGGGAATGATTGATGAAGCATACGAAGAAGGATTGAAACAAGTTCAGAATGACAAGTTCAGAATGATAAGGAGAAGGTTATCAAATTTAACGAAGAAATCAAAAAACAGATTATGGCCATTAGAAAAACAGGAAAAACAAATATGTTTGATGTGCCAATGGTTCAGAACCTTGCGAACGATTTGAATTATTGCGATCTCGTCATTTTCATTGAAGAGAACAAATTACAGTATTTGAATTTCATTATGACTGGAGAGAATCAATGAAAGAAGAAGTCTACTCTAAAGAAGATAAGCACGGTATTGATGTAATTGATAGATATCAAGGAAAGATAAATACTGTAAGCAATAAAACACTGGACGAAGTTAAGGAACAATACAGAAAATGGTTTCCCGACTCGTTTAAAGATTTATCATTCATTGAAAACTAGAAACAAGACATTATGGGTAGGAAAAAATAAGTAAAGACAGCTTGAAAAGGCTGTTTTTGGGTTATTTGGAAAAGGAGGTTCTCATTTGCGGAAATTGAAGAAGTATAAGCCAACCAAGTTTAAAGCTAAGAATTCCAAATATGATGAGAATCTCGCTGATTATGCAGTTGATTTTATTGAATGCTTGAGTCATACCAAAGGAACATGGGCAGGAAAACCATTTGAATTGATAGACTGGCAAGAACAGATTATTCGTGATTTATTTGGTATTGTCAAACCCAATGGCTATCGCCAATTCAACACAGCCTATATCGAAATTCCTAAGAAGATGGGGAAATCTGAACTTGCGGCAGCACTAGCCTTATTGCTCACGTGTGGTGATAATGAACAACGCGCGGAAGTTTACGGTTGTGCAGCTGATAGACAACAG
>NZ_BEDT01000011.1 GCF_002260845.1 Pseudolactococcus reticulitermitis
AAGCTAGAAGCTGATAAACAAGTAAAAGAAGAGACAAAGCGTTCAGCAGAAACTCATCTTTCTGAATTAAACAGCTGGAAAGCGCTGAAAACGATTGAACCTTATATCTATGACCAGCTTGTAAAAACGGCTGAGACAACTCAGACACAAATGACCAAGGATATTAAAAAGATTGATGAAAAGCTCAAGGCTCTTGAGACGTTTGAGACGAATACCAATGAACTTTTTATTGACAGTTTTACAGCATTAGAAGCATTTCAAAGAGCAGTAGCGGAGTTGAAAAATGTTAAAATTTCCTCATCTGGCTTTGTGACAATTCCAGATAATATCTTTAAACTTATTTCGGAAATGGACGGTGTGAAATTAATAGCAGGGGACAGTGACTCAACACTTTCGGAAGAAATTGGTGCTATGAGTGAGGCAGATATTAAGAAGTGGCTATCCGAGAATACAGATTTACCAGCAGATGAAATAAAAAAATATGCTAAAATGCTTAGAAAAAATCCTGCTAATGTCATGAAAGAAATCTTGGGAAATGAAAAATTGCTTGATGCTATTTTATATAAAGCACCTCCAGCAATTCAGAATTTATTTTTGAGAGGCTTTTCGGGTCTTGAAGGTCTTGATAGCATGCCTGGTAAAGTAGCTGAAAAGATTATCAATAGTAAAGCTTTTATTAAGTATGCCAATTCTCATCCAGATTTTGCAGAAAAAATGTTGGAATGGGCAATTAAGTTACAAGATAAAGGTTTTACAGTCCTAGTACCGCTGAAAAATCTGGTTGATATAGTTGGAAAAGGAACTAATGGGGAAGCACTGATAAAATCAGCAACTACTTTACTAAAAAATAGCAAAAAATTTAATAAGGTTCTGAAAACTGTCGGTGGAGTATTTAACGTGGCTGCGGTTGCGAACCATTTTGCGAGTGCTTATTTTGATATAGATAGTCCTGCTTACAATAATGCAGATAAAGCTGCGTATGGAGCGCTTTGTATGATGGCATTAGAATCAGGACCTCTTGAGTTAGGGGAATTGGGTGTTATTTTAGGAGAGTACGTCTATCCACCTGGTGGAGGAGTTGTTGGTGGAGGACTTGGGGCAGGTGCAGGTTTTATAAATTGGATTGGTCAATCAATAGGAAAGATTGATAAAGAGGCTATGATGAATAGTCTATATAAACTTTATGATAATTTAAATGATCCAGAAAAGATGGATGAAATATTGAAAGATGATATTCTTTACCAGCAGTGGAAAGCAATTAATTCTAACGATTCAATATAAATTAGAGGAATATAGATGTTTAAAAAACTAAAAAATATATCTTATGAACAGGCTAAAAATCATATTTTGCCCAATGATCCTTTTCTAGAGCGAGATAAAAAAAATTATTGGAAAGTAAGTCATACTTATAAAGCTATGGTGGTTACTACGAGTATTGTTCTTATTATGGTGATGTTGATAAGTAATTTTTTAAACGATTATGACGGTGATCTTATTCATAAAAAAAATACTATATTAACACCATTCACTCCTTATATAAGTTACTTGATTTATGGATTGACTATAGTAGCAATGTTTTATTTTTGGTACTTCTTTAATAAGACCGATATATATGCACATTTTTATATGAAGAAATATACGTTGGTTAAAAATTTATCAATTAGTATGATCATTATTTCGATTAGTATTTCTTGGCTTGCATTTACTATTATTGCTGATGCACCTTTAGGTGGGGCTGGTATTGCGATTGTTTTAACTTTTTTATCTTTGATATTAAACTTTATCATTATTTATGGAAATCTCTCTGTAGAAATTGGTAAATTAACAGAGGGATTTGAAAAAAATCGTCTTCAAAAGATAACAGGTAATCTCATACCTTTTCTAGTAGGAAATGCTTTAGTATTTTATGTAGTCTATAAATTTGTTTGGGCAGTATTTCCGAATGTCGTGCATGGTATGGGAGATTCGCCGATAGGTGTATATATTGGAATAGTTGGTTTTCCGTTAATTTATTCAGTTTTTCCGCTTTATTATATGGGTGAGAAAATTATCAACGGATATCTTGTAAATAAATACTATGACCAGTTTAAAGCAGAGTATGATTTGAAAGATTAAAGCTTGTCGATTGAAAATAAATAGTCTAGTATTCTACTAGGAATAAATATAGGAGTAACTAAAGCAATGAAGCATAAACCAACTCTCACGGATAAACTGAATAACCACTATCGCAAGATGATGCGTATCACAGGTATGTCTCTGTTTGTCGTGTTGTCTGCTTTGGTTGTTCTTCTTGTCTTTCTGAATCAAAAGCCACAAACTAAAGTCAAAGCTAAAACACCGACAATCGCCCTAGTCAATGAAGATATTGCCTCAAGTTTTAATCATCAAGATTATAATTTCGGTAAAAGTTTCATTGACTTGGTCTCAAATGATAATCAATATAATTGGCAAGTTGTATCAAGGTCAGTCGCAGATAAAGCGTATTCAGATGGCTCGGTTGATGCGGTCATCTATTTACCCCAGACATTTTCAAAAGATTTGTTGACCTTACAGGACATTGATCCGACCCAAGCAGACGTTGCCTATAAGATTCAACCACAAGCAGATGAATTATCCGAGAAGATACTTCAAGATAAAATTACGTCAGTCTTATATGATTTCAATCAAAATGTTGTCAAGATGTACTATTCAAGTGTCGCAGGCAATATCGCTGAAGCTGAAACTCAGATGAATGCGACAGTTGGTAAACAACAGAATTTAGTTGCTGGTTTATCTGCTCAAGTTCAAAATCCATTTAAGTCTAGTATGCCCAATTATACGAGCTTTATTTCTGGAACAAGCAGTTTGAAAGGTATCAACCAAGCCAATGTTGCCATGCAAAACAGCTTTACAGATAGTACGAAAAATCTGATGAAACAAACTGGCGAGAGTTTTTCAAACCAGTTGCCACAGATTACCGATTATTTCGATACACAGAAGAAAATCGCAGGTATCAATGTAGACAATGCTAATAAAGGCATCACAAATCAAGCTGAAAGTGATCAAACCTTTTATTACAAACAATTTGAGGGCTTGAATACAGATATTGTCAATGGTTTAAATGAGTTTTATCAAAAGGACACATTGGGGAATGAAACAGGACATTTAGCTGACTTGAAACAGAAGGTCACAGACTATAATACCCTGATTGATGGCGTTAAAGGTGATATTTCAGACCAAATCACAACGCTGACTGATAAGCGAAATGACTTACTTGGACTTGAGGCAGATTTATATCACCAGTTTTTGGCACAAAATATAACGCCAACAAAAGATAATTTTGATAGTTTCGGCAACCTACAAACACCTTCAAATTCAAGAACTGCATTAGCTGCCAAACTTCAAACCTCTCTTGGTAGAGCTGATAATTTAACTGGTAGTGCTTATTTAACGCAACTTCAAAATCTGATTAGCAGTCTGTCTCTAACTACTTCTGATTATAAATTGGCTGATTTGGTGGCGAATGGTACGATTGATGGTGCCACAAAAACAAGGTATGAAGAAGAACTGCAGCTCATCCGTCAATATGCGGCTGCTTTCAATTTAAGTGGTGGCACAGTGACATTAGGAGACGTTCCTACGGTAGATACGGTTAATCAATCATTAACACGAAATGTCAAGATTACAGTGCCAGCGGGAACAACGTACAACTCATCAAATTTTCCATCAGACGTGACAGTTACTGCAGTTACTTCAACGGGTATAACAGTCAATAGCGGTAACAGTGTCACATTAAGTAATCCAAAACCAACCAACCCTGATGGGTCAACTGGAACTGGTAGTCCTAAGACATTTGAGTTTAATCTGGTTGTGGCATTAGGGAATAAAACTTCCTATAATTTTGCGACGACTTGGAGAAATCAAACAACTAATACCACTTTGTCAACGACAACGGATACCTTTGCTTTAGTACCGATGGCAAGTACGACAAGTTACAACCAATATGTTGAGGATAATTTCCAAACTCTAACAGACCTACTTGGGAAAATTGATAGTACTTCAAGCATGATTACAACACTTTTCGCAAAACCCGGTGATGATTACACGAGTTTACTTTCAGCCACAAGTCCGACTGATTTTCAGACTGCGAGCCTAAGTTCCATTTTTAATATGTATGGCAATATGGATTTAACGACACTTGCGACTCGGTTAAGCAATCAAGATGTGCAAGACTTTCTGACGATGGGCCAGAGTGATCTGAATAAAGTCATTCAGACCATAACGGATTTGAACAGTGCTATTTTGGCACTGCAAAAGGATGAAGCAACTTTACAAAATCATCTTTCAGAGGATTACTTTGCGGATAATTTGTCTGCACTAATGGA
>NZ_BEDT01000012.1 GCF_002260845.1 Pseudolactococcus reticulitermitis
AGTGGTTCGCCATCTCGGATAAATTGAATATTACCTAGGCCACACGCAATGCCTTTATTGCCATTCGAGTTAAAGGCATAAAAATTCAAAGACACACGACTGTAACAGCCACTATAAACTTGGCTACGTTCAAGAATTGGATTCACAGCTTGATCGACAATTTGGGGTGGTGTCGTACTGTTGGCATTAATGAAATAATACCCCTGATAGGCTTCATCATCATCACGTTCCAAATCACCATCACGCAAAGGAAGTTTAATCGTTGCTTTATTTGGTTTCTTGCCTCCAAACTTTGAAAGCCCCTCTTCAATTGCAACATCCACTGCCTTTTCAATCGCATCAATTGTCTCCGTATCATCTTTTGGAATTAATACAGAAACGCTATACTTCTCGTCCCCACCATTAATCGAGACGGCCTCCCACCCATGAAAATAACTGAGTCGTGTATCCATACCAGTGACTACTTTTGTTTTACTTACATTTACCATTTGTTTCCTCCTCTTGAATTTCAGTGAACTCATCTTTTACATTCGCAATTTCTACTGCTTGTCTTTTATCCGCTTTTGGTACAAGCGTTAATTTACCACGTGGTTTTTCAATCAAATCAACAAGAATCTCATCAAATTTCTTTTTACCGAGTGCTGCGGTCATTGCCGTAATACCGAATAATTTCTTTTCATAAGCCTCAAATCCAGCAGCTAGCACCAACTTAGCGACTTTCTCATCATTGATATATTTACGATTAGCACGTCCTTCTACCAATTTATAATTCGGCCATGCATTTCCTACAAGTGCTTGTTTCAAGGCATAGGCTTTCACATCATTTGCCCATGAAACCAAGCCATCAACTTTTGATAATACATTTTCAATCTCATCATCAGTTAGTATCTCAGGTTTATTAAACTCAAGTTTTGCCAATTTCAGATGTTGTTCAGCACGTTCTCGACAGACATTTTTAGCCGGACAAAACGTACACCATTTCCCACAATTGAATTCTCCCTCACCTTTAAAGGCAAGGGCTGCGGCAGGCATTAAAACAGTCGTTGCCCAGCCAACAAGCATCTCTTTTGTTAAAGTGTAAGTGCTGATATTATCTCGTCTTGGTTGAAAAATTGTCATCTTCACTTCTGTGATATCATAGATGCCATCAAACAATTCCAAAGCACCAAGTGCGTAACACATCATCTGTGGATTTTCAAATGCATCAACTAAAATCCCCAACCCATACTTCATATCAATGACTGATAGCGTACCATCCGCAATAATTAAACAGTCTCCAGTCCCGAACCCTTCCGGTACATACTTTGAAAAATCAAGACGTTGTTCAATGATGACAACCGGATCAGAACAGGTCTCTTTTGCTTTGGCCATTTCAGCCATGACATAGGTCGCATAACTTTCCGTACAAGTCTCCATTTCTTCATCATAATAGTCGAGAATCGGAGCCTGAATCTTGAACCCTAATAACTGTTGTAGCTTATACTCACAAAGACTATGCGCATCTGTTCCTTGTTTGGCATAATCGCTTGTCTTGTTCTCAAAGCTTTCTCCCAATCTTGCGGAAGGTGGGCAGTGTGTCCATCGTGAACTTGATGACGCTGACAAGAGCGCATGGTCCATCACAAAGCCTCCACTTCTTTGAGCAATGCCTTGTAATGCTTGACATCAACTTCACTTAATCTACTTGCACCATATTTAATGATCAGTTCACGGACTTGTTCTGTTTTACCTTCCTGACTCTTAATCGCAAGTACACCACGTACTGCCTCAAGTGTTAGCTTAGACTCCTTAGCCTTAGCTTTGGTTTTTGCTTTTGGTTTAGGCTTAATTACTGGTATCTCAACTTCTACCTCCGGCTCATTTAACATTAATGCCTCACACAGCTCTTGTAAACTGTCAGCCAAAATACGTAGATTTTCCACCACTTCAAGTGCTAATTTTGTCTTGCTCATCTTCTTTTTTCCCTTCTGAAATTTCATGAATTTCAACTGTTTCAACGGAATGCCCGGGTGTTAACACTAAAAACTCAACATTTTCCCCTATGATGAATTGCAACAATTTTTTAGGGATTGAGCAGATACCGCTTTTCAATACTGATTGTTTATTACCTTTATCATCGGTAACATTAATTTGAACCCTGTGTTTTAGAGCCATAAATTTGACCTCCTCTTCATGAGGTTTTCTCCCCCACATATATCAGTCGAAAATTTTCTATCAAAAGTTGCGCTTTCTTTAAATTAAGGTAGTCGCTTTTGAATTTCTTTAATTAATTTTTCTCTTCTACGGCCGACAGTCGATTTATCAACTTTCAAAGTTCGCGCGACATCTGAATTCGTCTGCCCTTCTGATAGGAGCAAGTACAATTCTTGTAGCTCTGGTTTTAAATTTTTCAAAATCTCTCGTACCATAGCCAGTTGAGGATTCTCCTCAATCTGCGATAGCTGATATAGCTCTTTAACCATTGGATTTTTATCCTCCACATTTCCTGCAATCGCAAAACTCTCAATCGACATATTCCAGTCACTTTCTGGATTAGGTCGACTATTTTTGATATTGTAGTAGACCTCACTATCATCAAAAGCGTGTAATCTTTGAATATCAATTTCTGTCACTCCCTCCTGATTCAATTGAATCAGAACTCTTTTGCCATCATCAAACTTATAGATATAACCACTGCGCTTATTACTAGCTGTTTTTCTGAACTTCATAGAATGTCCACCATTTTCTTGAACAATCAAGAACGGAGAGACGATAAGAAGTTGAGAGTAGCGAAAATCAGTACAAAAATAGGCGCACTGAAAAACGGAAAACGCATCAAACTAGCAACATTCTGCTCTTTCTTTTGGTCTTTCCGTCCCTTTCGGTGGCCACCTATATTGGACTTTATTTGATAAAAAGCGATTCCTTACCAACACTTATTCTATCGAATTTAGAAATATCACACCATGACTTATCAGATCAGCTATAGCAGCTTAAAAGTGCAGAAAAAGACCCTATTAAAAGATTTTATTCTCTTAATAAGGCTATCTTCGGTCAACTTCATCTGACTTGATAAATCAGATAGAGTTATCTTTATTTTTCAACTGTTAAGGGCTTTAATTGATTACTGAGTAGTATTTCATTGCAATAATAAATGGATTCTGCCGTACAACTATTAAGAATAAGTTCATAAAATTGATGGTCTATTATCGTTAAACGTAAGCTATGACCTGCCAGCTCTATCAATTTATGGCTTAAATGGGTGGGGAGTTCTAACCCAACACAGATTGCCACAACTGATTTTAAATTTGGCTTGGATACATTTCTATTACGCATTCGTGAAATAGTTTCAGGCGCAAGTAGTGTTTGTTCAGCAAGCTCTTCTACCGTCATCTTTTTCCATAACATCAAATACTTCAAAGCCTTACCATAACTTGTTGGAATGTTTAAACTGACTTCAACCAATTCTAAAACATAGGCTCTCGCCCAAGTAGCTTCATCCTCGTTATTGACACTTTTATCTTTGAAAGATTTTAGATTAAAAATCATATCCGAAAGAGAGGTGTTTAGCTTAGTGAACCTATCTATTATGCCAACCCAATCAACATCAAATATTTTGTGATTTCTAAAATATATTGGTATACCAAAAAATCTTGATTTGATTGTTTTAATAGATAACTGTTCATCTTGCATACACATTTCTCCTTCTTAGAAAATGAGTAATATCGCGCTCAAAAGTATCAATATATCAGCACTATTATACTACTATTTTGTATGAATAACATTAATTTTACTTTTTAATAAAATTTGTACTAATTCTAGGGTATA
>NZ_BEDT01000013.1 GCF_002260845.1 Pseudolactococcus reticulitermitis
TAATAAAGAAGGCGAGTTGTCTCAAATACAAGCCTATGCAAAACTTCGAGAACTTGCCAATCAAGAATATTCAATTAACCAAATTGATTTACCTATTGCAACTTATGAGGTTGAATTCGCATCTCTTGAAAAGACAGAAGAATATCAAGATTTTGCCACACTTGAAACAGTTAATCTAGGGGACACAGTATCTGTCATCCATGAAGAGGATAGTTTGAACATCATGACACGTATGCTGTCGTATCAATACAATCCGCTTTTGAAAGCTTATATCTCAATTTCACTTGGCAATAGCATACCAAAATTTACAGATATTGCCAAAGACATCAAACGAGTAGATACGCAAGTGAAACAGGCAGTTGATGATGCTGATTACGCTTTGACAGCAGCGAATGGCAAGAACACTAATTTTTATGGTGTTTCGACACCAGTCAACGCTAGACTTGGTGATGTTTGGTATAAGGAAAATGGCGATAGACTTGAGATGTGGCTATATGAAACCAGAGGAGGTTTAACACAATGGTTTGCGTTGATGACTGATTTGACTCAAGAAGAGGTCAAACGAGCAGTAGAACTCGCACAAGCAGAAACAGCACAAGCATTAGAGAATGCGAATGTTGCTTTTAATGCTGCAAATCGAGCGTACCTACAAGTTGAAACACTGACAACAAGTGTCACGAGAAATACGACTCAAATTCAAGTATTCGCAAGTGGTATGACTGCCTTTCAAAATAGAATGACGACTGCAGAAACAAGCTTGATGATTCAAGCAGGTCAAATTTCAAGTAAGGCGAGTCAGACAACGGTTGATACTTTGACAGGAAGAGTTGTGACTGCAGAAAATACTATCCTGCAAAATGCGACAACATTTCTTGCGAAAATTTCTGAAACTGATAATAAAATCGGGGTCCCGTTTAAAATTAATCAGTGGGAAAAAGGGAGTTTATCTAGTAGCGATGGTTCTGAAGTTGCTTCAAATGCTGTTCTTCGCAGTGGTTTTCTTGATGTTACTTATGGGGAAAAGTATATTTCACAGTTGGTAGATGGGTCGACTGTTGCTTTTTATTATCACTATTATGGCTTAAACGTCCCCTATGTTGATTTTGTTCCAAATGGGAAACAATACACAGAGACTTTAGCAGCAGGTGCCTATACAAATGAAACGATTGCTAGTTATTTACTTGTTAAAAATGTAGAAAATTTACCTATTACACTTACTCCGACTACCAATCCTTATTCAAATTCTGGTGATTATCTGGTAATTTATAAATTACCACTTGACGGAAAAATAGTTCCTCAACTCCTGACTTGGACAGGTAAAAAAGATACATCTGATAACACCGTCTGGCTTTATACAAATGGTAACTGGATACAAATTGCGACAATTATATCCAGTGCACAAACAACTTATGAATGGTCATTAACAAGTGATCAACAAAGTGGTGTGACTGGGGACAGTCTCTATCTTGCCTTCTTCTCAATAAAAACAAGTTCATACGCAGGGATTTATAATGTCAGCACAACACCATTTAATTTGAACCCCAGTAGTGATCATCTGCTTTATCAAATGAATACAACTAATACATCAAGTGCAGTAACAATTCCGAGTGGGGTGGTTAAAATGCGTGTACGTGTCAATACGATGGATGCACCAGATGTTTATCAAGGAAATCTCTATCCTTTGGCGACTCGGCAGGATTACACGAGAACGACTAGCTTGTACTCAGCGATACTGATGACGAAAGATTTAATTAATCTACGAGTGGCAAAGGGTGATGTCATTAATCAAATCAATGTATCCACTGAAGGGATTTTGATTAGTGGGAATAAAGTCCATATTACCGGCACGACCACAATTGATAGCGGCGTGATTACATCAGCGATGATTGCGACTGCTGCAATCACAAATGCAAAGATTGGAGATGCGACAATTTCAAGTGCTAAAATCTCAAGTCTGGATGCAGCAAAAATCACAACAGGTACCTTGTCAGCAGCACGGATTGCCTCTCATTCCATTACAGCTGACAAGATAGCAACGAATATCCTGACAACAATTACTGCGAGTGCTGCTATCCGAATTACGGGGTCAAGCATTGGCTACTATGATAACGGTAAACTTGTGACACAAATTGACTCACAAGGTATCACAATTCGTCGTAATGAAACATTGGTCGGAACAATCGGTGCGAACAATCTATCGGGACATAATGAGTGGCGGGGGCTTGACTTTGATTTAGATTATGCGGCGGAATATATGACTTGGGCACACAAAGATACTTCAAATGCTTCTACCTATACAATGAAATTAACATGGTATGCCAAAAAACTTAAAAATGGGATGAGCAAAGGATTTCATTTTGATGACGTTGTCTATTTTGGAGACAAAGTTGGCGTTTCTTATTCAGATGGAACAGAACGGCACGTGAAATTTACATCGACTAATATTTCAGGTCAATTTGAAACGATTCAATCAGGTGGAGGTACGGCAGGGATTGTATTTGCAGGAAGTAATCTATATTTGTGTGATGATGGTGTCTATGTTGATTTTGGGATAATCCGTGAAATCTGTAAAAAACTTGCGGGTAAAAGCATTGCTTTACCGACAGGATTCAATAGTAATGGTAC
>NZ_BEDT01000014.1 GCF_002260845.1 Pseudolactococcus reticulitermitis
TTCTTTGGCATCACATCACCTCCAATTAATTTCATGTGTTCAACAGCCATCCTTACACGTTGTCTGAAGTGTGGTGGACTGTGTTGAACACCGTTCTAACAATGCTTAAACACTTTGCCAAGTGTGACTAACTGTAATAAACACCGCTAGGACACTGCTCGCAACATAAGAAAAACCTTCAAGGATTACTCCCTAAAGGCTACTTATTGATACTCTTTTGCTAGTATTGCGACAAGCATCAATCGTTTTATGCTTTGTTGCTACCTTAATAGTATCATTTTGTCAGACTGACATACCATGACATTTACTGACAAGTTTTACTTTTTTAATGAGTAAGTTCGATTTTTATTGCTACCATGAGCTTCAAAAAAACCGAGACTTACTAAACTAGACAAATGTTTACGAACAGTTGGTGCTGATTTTCCAAGAAGTTTCGTTGCTACCGCTGTATTAATAGTATCATGGTCAATCAAATACTTTTTAATCAAAAGATAAACTTGCAGTTCAACACCTGACAACTCCGTTGGTAATTCTTCTGAAGTTTTATCGCTTAAATTATCACTCGTTTTATAAGCGATAAGTGTTTCTAAAATAATAGACAACATAAACTCAATAAATCCAGAAGAATCATTTTGTGAATCTGCAATTGCCAAAGCATCGTAATAGGCTTGTTGGTTTTCATAAATAATTGTTTCTATCGGAATCCATGCAAAAATTGAATGCCAATTCGCAAGAATAACAGTTTGCCACAAACGCCCCATTCTACCATTGCCATCTTCAAAAGGATGAATCGTTTCAATTTCATAGTGAAAGACACAACTCTTGATCAGTTCAGGTGTATCATCATTTGCTCCCCAATCAAACAAGTCACTCATCAAATTGGTAATAAATTGCGGTCTTGCCCCCATATGAATTAAATTGCCAGCTGAGTCATAGATACCTACATCTTTAGGTCTATATTGACCCGAAGCGTTTATAATACCATTTGTTAATAAGCCATGAGCTTTCAAAAAGTCACTTTGTTTATAAGGGTTTAATGTCAAAATCTCTTCGTAAGCATCATAGGCATTCTTTACCTCACGAATCTCTTTTGGATTACCAAGAACTCGCTTGCCATCAATAATATCTGTAATTTGTTCAACAGTTAAACTATTATTTTCAATTGCTAAAGATGAATGAATCGATTTGATTCGATTTTCTTTTCTAAGCTTCAAATTACGTTCAATTTGAAATTCTAAATTACCAACAGCTTTAGAGATTTCAACGATTTTATTTAACATATTATTGTTGATTGAAAATGGTGGTTTCATCGTATTTACCTCACTTTTCAATTTTCATTATACCATAAAATACAAATTATCGCTCGATTTACAAGCGATAAACCAAGCGATAAACTTTTTTATGAGCGATAACTAAATGATGATTGGTTTTTCTGGAACCTGCATCAATTTCAAGGCTTTCGTATGCCAACGATAAATCGTCCGAACATCCGCATTCAATTCTTCCGCAATTCGTTCCCATGTCATGCCGTGAATATAGCGGTAGGAGAGAACTATATTTAAGTCAATATTTTCAAGTTTATCAATTGCTTCTTGCATTTGATTTTTCAAATTTACAAATTTGTCAAGCTGTTCATTGATACGCCCCTCCAGAAGATAGACCTTTTCAAGCACTCGAATAAATGGTGCTTCGGTATTTTTGTTAGGACTTGAGATTCTTTCTTCATAAGAGACCGTCTGGGTTGAAATAGCCAGTACACGGAGTTCTTTCAAACTTAAGAGTTCCTTATCAATCCGATTATCCAGACGGTATGCCTGTTTCAAATAGTTTTTTGGTGTCATTTTTCTTTTCCTCCTAGTCGTGCTTTAATTGCATCAATTCGAAAATCTTATGCCTTCTATTTTAATCTTGATGCTCCGCTCGGCATCAGTATCAATCTATCTGGAACACCATCAAGGGTAGGTGTCGTAAATTTCAAGCTCCGACCTCCTGCTGTCTTCACTGCAACACCTAGCTTTTGTTTGATTATTTTTTCTAGCATTTCTATCTCCTTTAATTTCAATTAGTGTAGGCCTATGTACCCCTAAACATTAACTCTTCTATAGGTCTTATTTTTTCACCTACTAGGAAAAGTAATGCAGTACCCTACATAGAGCTACACCTTTTATAAAAATAGGCTATTCCAAGAACTCAGAAACTAGATGAAGACCATAAACGATGACACCTTTATTACTTCTCTTGCGCATGATTCCCTCAGCTTCCAAAGCAAAATAGAAATCTGCTGCACTGCGAACATATTCGCCTGTCCTTAAACAAAATGCACGATACTCGGAATAAAGCACGCCAGATTTCTCAATATATGCTTTACTAATCTCACAACAATCATCTAAAAAGTGAGTGAGCCAATCATTGTCATTTTTATAAGTATTTATCGCATTTTGAACCACTTCAGGAATTTCGATATGATAGTCATCCGCAATTACACGCTTTGC
>NZ_BEDT01000015.1 GCF_002260845.1 Pseudolactococcus reticulitermitis
TTCTAGTATTTCCACCTCTTGATGAAACTGATAAATTTTGTATATTGCCTTACTTTTGGATACCAGAAGATACACTTGACCTTCGAGTAAAACGTGATCATGTGCCTTATGATGTTTGGGAGAAAGAAGGAAATCTGAAAACGACTGAAGGGAACGTGGTACACTATGGTTACATTGAAAAATTTATAGAAGAAATGGGATTGAAATTCAATATTCGAGAAATCGCGTTTGACCGTTGGGGAGCAGTTCAAATGGTTCAAAATTTGGAAGGTATGGGCTTTACTGTTGTCCCCTTCGGACAAGGTTTCAAAGATATGAGTCCGCCAACTAAAGAGTTAATGAAACTGACACTTGAGAAGAGATTGGCTCATAGTGGTCATCCAGTACTTCGTTGGAATATGGATAATATTTTTGTTAGGGTAGATCCAGCAGGGAATATCAAGGCTGACAAGGAGAAATCCACTGAAAAAATTGATGGTGCTATTGCGACTATCATGGCTCTTGATAGGGCGATTCGTTGTGGGAACGATGGTGGTGCTAGTGTTTATGATGATAGGGGATTGTTTCTGATATAGTGCGGATTTATATTTTTAAAATATGCTAAAATAGGATTACCAAGTTTTTTATAGAATTAATAAGGTTAAATTGAGGTTTTATAGCATATTAAAAAGTCTTTAAGATAATGAGACGAAAAATTAAAAAGTAAGGTTAGGAACTATGGAGAATATTGAGGTATTTAAACAAATTTATTTTCAATTGGAATCAGAAGTATTAAAAATAGCTTATCAAATAGCTCTTGTAGAAAAACAAAAAAATGTGTATTCTGTCAATATTGCAGAGCTACAATTACGAATTTTTGCGCAAATAGAAGCAGCTCTTAAATATCAAGGACTAAAGAAAGGTTTTAGTAAACAAAACTTTGATAATTATATTCCTAAAATTCCAGAGTTGAAATTAAGATGGGCCTATGTTACTTGGTCAAACTATCATTTCGATAAAAAATTGTATAAAAATAATTTTATAAAATCTGTTGATAGAGTTAGAAATGTTAATGAAAATGGAATCCCTATTACTGACAGTGAAAAGAAAAATTATAAATTCAATAATGCGTATCAAAATTTGAAACATGATTTTACAAACTCATTATCATATTTTGGGACATTGGAGTATTTATTTGAATCATTATCGACGCTTTTTATAATCCTTGAACTATCTAATTCAAAAATATTTACGTCTGTCGAATACAATGAGGAAAAGACAGAATTAACTGGGTGGCAAAGAAGTTATAATTCAATTCGGAAATCTTTTCCTTTGGATAAGCTAGATTAAACTGGGATAGACTTTAGCCGTATAATACCAAATATCAGAAGAATCATCTATCAAGTCTATAGGTGCTTTTCTGATACCTAAAAAAGAAAGGTGCGTGATTAATTGGGGATTTTTAAAGGCTTATTCAAATCAAGAGACAAACCAAATGATAGCACTGTTGGTAGTGGCTATCGTTTTTTTATGGGCAGCACAACAAGTGGTAAGCCTGTAACTGAACAATCCGCCATGCAGATGACAGCTGTTCATTCATGTGTCAGGATATTATCAGAGGCAGTCGCAAGTCTACCACTTCATCTTTATAAGCAGACTGAGACGAGCAAAGAAAAAGCGAGGACTCATCCCCTGTATTTATTGCTACATGATGAGCCAAATTCAGAAATGACTTCCTTTATTTTTCGAGAGACACTAATGACACATCTTTTATTGTGGGGTAATGCCTATGCTCAAATTATCCGAAATGGTAAAGGACAAGTTATTGGCTTGTATCCATTGCTGCCCAATCGTATGAGTGTGGATAGAGATAAAAGTGGTGAGCTTTATTATATCTATACTGTTGCGACTGGAGATGTTATGAAAGGTTATCAGGTTAAACTCCATTCATCTGAGGTACTTCATATCCCAGGTCTTGGTTTTGATGGTTTGGTAGGTTATTCGCCAATTGCCATGGCAAAGAATGCGATAGGGATGGCGATTGCGTGTGAAGAATATGGTGCGAAGTTTTTCGCCAATGGGGCTGCACCAAGTGGTGTATTGGAACATCCTGGGACATTAAAAGATCCCACCCGTATCCGTGAAAGTTGGCAACAGACTTTTGGAGGCTCAAGTAATGCGCATAAGGTTGCTGTTTTGGAAGAGGGAATGAAATATGCACCGATTGCGATTTCGCCAGAACAGGCTCAATTTTTAGAAACACGAAAATTTCAAATCAATGAAATTGCTCGGATTTTCAGAGTGCCACCGCATATGGTTGGTGATCTTGAAA
>NZ_BEDT01000016.1 GCF_002260845.1 Pseudolactococcus reticulitermitis
TTCTAGTATTTCCACCTCTTGATGAAACTGATAAATTTTGTATCTTGCCTTACTTTTGGATACCAGAAGATACACTTGACCTTCGAGTAAAACGTGATCATGTGCCTTATGATGTTTGGGAGAAAGACGGAAGTCTGAAAACGACTGAAGGGAACGTGGTACACTATGGTTACATTGAAAAATTTATAGAAGAAATGGGATTGAAATTCAATATTCGAGAGATCGCGTTTGACCGTTGGGGAGCAGTTCAAATGGTTCAAAATTTGGAAGGTATGGGCTTTACTGTTGTACCCTTCGGACAAGGTTTCAAAGATATGAGTCCGCCAACTAAAGAGTTAATGAAACTGACACTTGAGAAGAGATTGGCTCATAGTGGTCATCCAGTACTTCGTTGGAATATGGATAATATTTTTGTGAGGGTAGACCCAGCAGGAAATATCAAGGCTGACAAGGAGAAATCCACTGAAAAAATTGATGGTGCGATTGCGACTATCATGGCACTTGATAGGGCGATTCGTTGTGGGAATGATGGTGGCGCTAGTGTTTATGATGATAGGGGATTGTTTGTATTCTAGATTTGTTGCAAATTTACAGCAAAAAATGGTATAATTTGTTTAACGAGAGGAGTTGATGAAAAATGGAAATCATTCAACCAAGTACAATTTTAAGAAACTATAACAAAGTGATTGATGAGGTTCAAGATGGTGAGCCAGTTGTTCTAACCAAAAATGGTGTAGGAAAAGTTGTCATGGTCAATATTGAAGAATGGCAACGTAAAGAAGCTGAAATTTGGTTGTTAACTGAATTGAACCATGCTGAACAAGAATTTGGCGAAGGGGAAGATATCGATGAGTTTGCAAAAAAATATCAACTAGGTGTATTCAGTGATTGAATATCAAGTCAAAAAAAGTAAGGCCTTCGATCGAGATATGGAACGTATCAGTGTTTACTTATCAAAAGCAAATTACTATGATTCAACCATAAAAGAGATTTTCGAGACCCTTTATAAGGATTTAACTCGTTTGCGTACTAGTCCTAGGATTGGCGCTAGATTAAGTCATAAGACAACGGTTGATAATGATTATCGTTACCTTGTTAGTGGACAGTATCTGATTTTTTATAAGGTTTTTGAAAAAGAAAAATTAGTTCGAGTTTATCATGTTTATCATGGCAAAGAGAATTATTTGGTAAAACTCAAATTGTTATAATATTTAGGATTATAGAGATAAGGCATCTATCGAATTGATAGGTGCTTTTCTGATACCTAAAAGTAGAAAGGCACGAGATTAATTGGGAATACTTAAAGGCTTATTCAAATCAAGAGATAAACCAAACGATAGTACTGTTGGTAGTGGCTATCGTTTTTTTATGGGCAGCACAACAAGTGGTAAGCCTGTAACTGAACAATCAGCCATGCAGATGACAGCTGTTCATTCATGTGTCAGGATATTATCAGAGGCAGTCGCAAGTCTACCACTTCATCTTTATCAGCAGACTGAGACGAGTAAAGAAAAAGCGAGGACTCATCCCCTGTATTTATTGTTACATGATGAGCCAAATTCAGAAATGACTTCCTTTATTTTTCGAGAGACATTAATGACACATCTTTTATTGTGGGGCAATGCCTATGCTCAAATTATCCGAAATGGTAAAGGACAAGTTATTGGCTTGTATCCATTGATGCCCAATCGCATGAGTGTGGATAGAGATAAAAGTGGTGAGCTTTATTATATCTATACTGTTGCGACTGGAGATGTTATGAAAGGTTATCAGGTTAAACTAAATTCATCTGAGGTACTTCATATCCCGGGTCTTGGTTTTGATGGTTTGGTAGGTTATTCGCCAATTGCCATGGCAAAGAATGCGATAGGGATGGCGATTGCGTGTGAAGAATATGGTGCGAAGTTTTTCGCTAATGGGGCTGCACCAAGTGGTGTATTGGAACATCCCGGGACATTAAAAGATCCCACCCGTATCCGTGAAAGTTGGCAACAGACTTTTGGAGGCTCAAGTAATGCGCATAAGGTTGCTGTTTTGGAAGAAGGAATGAAATATGCACCGATTGCGATTTCGCCAGAACAGGCTCAATTTTTAGAAACACGAAAATTTCAAATCAATGAAATTGCTCGGATTTTCAGAGTGCCACCGCATATGGTTGGTGATCTTGAAA
>NZ_BEDT01000017.1 GCF_002260845.1 Pseudolactococcus reticulitermitis
GTAGCCAAGTTTATAGTGGCTGTTACAGTCGTGTGTCTTTGAATTTTTATGCCTTTAACTCGAATGGCAATAAAGGCATTGCGTGTGGCCTAGGTAATATTCAATTTATCCGAGATGGCGAACCACTCGGCAGTGGCACAACTGCGGCTGAAGACTTCACAACACTTGAAGACGATGCTTTCTTAGGCTGAAGAAAAGTGTTTCATATGACAATAGAGTTTTAGGATTCTATTGTCTTTTTTGAAGGGAAAAAGACATGAAAAAAATAAACATTGATTTAGAAACGTTCAGTAGTACCAATCTTCAAAAATCAGGTGTTTTCAAGTACTGTGAGAGTAAAGATTTTGAGATTCTG
The DNA here is from genome assembly GCF_002260845.1 of Pseudolactococcus reticulitermitis. Taxonomy (GTDB): domain Bacteria; phylum Bacillota; class Bacilli; order Lactobacillales; family Streptococcaceae; genus Pseudolactococcus; species Pseudolactococcus reticulitermitis. Next base: position 356 of record NZ_BEDT01000017.1, read on the forward strand.
CTTTTTGCTTATTCTATTGATAATGGAAAAGTGATCGTTGTAGATTTGGCAAATGGTGAGATAATACCGCATGAGATTTTAGAATCTTTAACAGATGATGCGGTAGAAAAGTGGGCATTCAATGCCATGTTTGAGCGGATTTGTCTGTCAAAGTATCTAGGACTATCTGCCGGTATCTACCTAAATCCATCTTCATGGCGTTGTACAATGATTTGGTCGGCGTTATTAGGATTACCATTATCTTTTGCTGGGGTTGGTGCAGTTCTGGGATTGGATAAACAAAAATTATCAGAAGGGAGAAATCTCATTCGATATTTTTGTGTGCCCTGCCTGCCAACTAAAACTAACGGTGGTCGAACCCGAAACTTGTCGGTTCATGCCCCTGATAAGTGGCAGCTTTTTAAATTTTATAATGCACGTGATGTCGAAACTGAAATGCTGATTCAAGAAAAGTTATCTCATTTCCCAGTATCTGATGACATTTGGCATGAATACCAACTTGATCAGGAAATTAATGATAGGGGAATTGGTCTTGATGAAGTCTTTGTCACATCGGCTATTCATCTGGATGCCCTTTCTAAGACATCTATCTTTTCAAAATTGGTAAATTTGACAGGTTTAGAAAATCCAAATAGTGTCCTGCAAATGCGAAGATGGTTGCTAGAACATGGTTTAGAGACAGAGAGCCTTGGAAAGCAACAAGTGACAGTGCTTATAAATTCTAATTCTGGTCTATTAAAAGAGGTGCTTTTGCTTCGCCAACAAATCGCAAAGTCATCGGTTAAGAAATATCAGGCAATGGCAAATGCGGTTTGTAAAGATAGTCGCGCTCATGGGATGTTTCAATATTATGGCGCCAATCGGACAGGTAGATTTTCAGGTAGGTTAATTCAACTTCATAATTTACCACAAAATCATATATCAGATTTAGCCGAGGCAAGGTCCTTGGTTCGTGATCAAAATTTTGATGCTTTGGTCTTACTTTATGAGTCAACGCCTAAAATATTATCTGAACTCATTCGGACAGCTTTTGTGCCACAAGATGATAAGAAATTTATAGTAGCGGATTTCTCAGCCATTGAAGCACGTATGATTTCGTGGTTGGCAGGGGAAGAGTGGCGACTTGAAGTTTTTAAAAGTGGTGGAGATATCTATTGTGCAAGTGCGAGTCAAATGTTTAATGTGCCGGTTGAAAAGAACGGTGTGAACGGACATTTGCGACAAAAAGGTAAGATATCTGAATTGGCTCTTGGGTATGGAGGTTCAGTTGGTGCATTGACGGCAATGGGCGCACTGGATATGGGGTTAGCTGAAGAGGAACTACAACCACTTGTCACGAGGTGGCGAAAGACTAATCCTAGAATTACAAAGCTGTGGTGGGATATAGATAAAGCAGTAAAAAATAGCGTCAGACAGCGCATAGTAACGAGTTCACATGGTATCAAATTTAACTGTAAAAGTGGTATGCTTTTCATCACATTGCTTTCAGGAAGAGAGCTTGCTTATGTCAAACCTCAAATTAGTCCAAATAAATTTAATGGGGAATCCGTGACTTATGAAGGAGTAG
>NZ_BEDT01000018.1 GCF_002260845.1 Pseudolactococcus reticulitermitis
GTAGCCAAGTTTATAGTGGCTGTTACAGTCGTGTGTCTTTGAATTTTTATGCCTTTAACTCGAATGGCAATAAAGGCATTGCGTGTGGCCTAGGTAATATTCAATTTATCCGAGATGGCGAACCACTTGGCAGTGGCACAACTGCGGCTGAAGACTTTACAACACTTGAAGATGATGCATTCTTAGGCTGAAGTGAAGTGTCTCATATGACAATAGAGTTTTAGGATTCTATTGTCTTTTTTGAAGGGAAAAAGACATGAAAAAAATAAATATTGATTTAGAAACGTTCAGTAGTACCAATCTTCAAAAATCTGGTGTTTTCAAGTACTGTGAGAGTAAAGATTTTGAGATTCTGCTTTTTGCTTATTCTATTGATAATGGCAAAGTGATCGTTGTAGATTTGTCAAATGGTGAGATAATACCGCATGAGATTTTAGAATCTTTAACAGATGATGCGGTAGAAAAGTGGGCATTCAATGCCATGTTTGAGCGGATTTGTCTGTCAAAGTATCTAGGACTATCTGCCGGTATCTACCTAAATCCATCTTCATGGCGTTGTACAATGATTTGGTCGGCGTTATTAGGATTACCATTATCTCTTGCTGGGGTTGGTGCAGTTCTGGGATTGGATAAACAAAAATTATCAGAAGGGAGAAATCTTATTCGATATTTTTGTGTGCCATGCCTGCCAACTAAAACTAACGGTGGTCGAATCCGAAACTTGTCGGTTCATGCCCCTGATAAGTGGCAGCTTTTTAAAATTTATAATGCACGTGATGTCGAAACTGAAATGTTGATTCAAGAAAAATTATCTCATTTCCCAGTATCTGATGACATTTGGCATGACTATCAACTTGATCAGGAAATTAATGATAGGGGAATTGGTCTTGATGAAGTCTTTGTCACATCGGCTATTCATCTGGATGCCCTTTCTAAGACATCTATCTTCTCAAAATTGGTAAATTTGACAGGTTTAGAAAATCCAAATAGTGTCCTGCAAATGCGAAGATGGTTGCTAGAACATGGTTTAGAGACAGAGAGCCTTGGAAAGCAACAAGTGACAGCGCTTATAAATTCTAATTCTGGTCTATTAAAAGAGGTGCTTTTGCTTCGCCAACAAATCGCAAAGTCATCTGTTAAGAAATATCAGGCAATGGCAAATGCGGTTTGTAAAGATAGTCGCGCTCATGGGATGTTTCAATATTATGGCGCCAATCGGACAGGTAGATTTTCAGGTAGGTTAATTCAACTTCATAATTTACCACAAAATCATATATCAGATTTAGCCGAGGCAAGGTCCTTAGTTCGTGATAAAAATTTTGATGCTTTGGTCTTACTTTATGAGTCAACGCCCAAAATCCTATCTGAACTAATTCGGACTGCTTTTGTGCCACAAGATGATAAGAAATTTATAGTAGTGGATTTCTCAGCAATTGAAGCACGTATGATTTCGTGGTTGGCAGGGGAAGAGTGGCGACTTGAAGTTTTTAAAAGTGGTGGAGATATCTATTGTGCAAGTGCGAGTCAAATGTTTAATGTGCCGGTTGAAAAGAACGGCGTAAACGGACATTTGCGACAAAAAGGTAAGATATCTGAATTGGCTCTTGGGTATGGTGGCTCAGTTGGTGCATTGACGGCAATGGGTGCACTGGATATGGGGTTAGCTGAAGAGGAACTACAACCACTTGTCACGAGGTGGCGAAAAGCTAATCCTAGAATTACAAAGCTGTGGTGGGATATAGATAAAGCAGTAAAAAATAGCGTCAGACAGCGCACAGTAACGAATTCACATGGCATCAAATTTAACTGTAAAAGTGGTATGCTTTTCATCACATTGCTTTCAGGAAGAGAGCTTGCTTATGTCAAACCTCAAATTAGTCCAAATAAATTTAATGGGGAATCCGTGACTTATGAAGGAGTAG
>NZ_BEDT01000019.1 GCF_002260845.1 Pseudolactococcus reticulitermitis
CCAATTCGATTTGTACCTTCTCAAACAATTCTCGTTTAATGATGGGATCATGACAGTCTGTCATGTAGTATTGGTCCAACTCACCATGATTCCTTCTCTTATGCTTTGAGATAGGATCGAAAACATAAAATTTTTGAAGTTTTCGATCGCCAATGTAGAGTTCATTAGTCAGGATAGCCTTAATTTGACAAATGCTAAAGGAATTTTCTGCCACTGTTGTGAGCGCCTTAGCGTTTAATTGTTCTACAATTTTGTTCATGGCAAGACCCGAAAGATATTGCCTATAAATTTCTTTTACAATCTTTGCCTCTGTGGGGACTATCTGATAGTTGTAACCGTCATACGCATAGCCAAAGACCCGACCATACCTGATCCCCCCTGTGCCTTTCTCTCGTTTCTTACGCAGTGACCATTTGATATTTTCTGAAATGGAACGACTTTCTTCTTGAGCAAAGGAGGCTAGTATCGAAAGCATTAACTCACCATCTCCGCTTAAAGAGTGAATATTTTCCTTTTCAAATCGAACCTCAACGTTAATCTCTTTCAGATGCCTGACTGTTTTAAGTAAGTCAACTGTATTTCTCGCAAACCTAGAAATCGATTTTGTTAAGATAATGTCGATTTTACCTTGTTCACAATCTGCCAGTAAATTTTTTAAAGAGTCTCGCTTATCCATTGTAGTTCCTGAAATGCCAAAATCTGTATAAACACCTGCATACTGCCATTCAGGATGGTTTTGAATGAGCGTGCTGTAATAGCTGACTTGTGCTGATAAAGAATGATTCAATCTATCCGTTTCTTTGGATACTCTGGCATAAGCCGCGACTCGTTTTCGCCTTCGAATTTGTGGATGTATCGAGTCAATTTTTTGTATCGTTTTCATGATATGCCACCTCTCTTTCCACTACCATATATCACTCTAAACGCCTACAAAGTCAAGGCATTAGGCGATAATAATCCCCCAAAATAGGGATGGTATTTTTCAAGAAGAATGGTATCTATTTTTTGATAATCTGTCTGAGAAATAGCACCATTCTCAAGCATAGACTTAGCTACAGATAAAGAGATGTGATAAAGCATATCAGCTTTAACTTCTTGTTTTTGCATCTCACTTACCCTCTTTAAAACGTTCTGCACAATAACATTGGTGTGAACAGTATTTTCTATTTTCATAACGATAAGCCATGACTTCTTTCCCACAATGTTGACAGATAATCTTGCAAGCTTTCTTTTTCTTTAACTCACTTCGATGGTGTTGCCACCAAAGTTTACGACATTCATCTTTACAAAATTTGAGAGGTTTTTTCTTTTCCACTTGCATCATAATATCCCCACATTGTCTACAACAGTCAACCTCATCAAGTTTGGGTTTTGCCATCATACCAGAGAGGTTGTTTTTCCGACAAAATGATTTGACTGTATCTACAGAAATATTGAGCATCTTCGCTACTCTCTTATAGCCTAAACCATATTGGCGTAATTTTTTGATTTTTTCTTTGTCAGAATTGTTCATGTGATTTGTCTCCTAAGTAACAGTCAAAAAATATAGGTTAAAAGTTGCGTAAACAAAAAAGCCTGTAAGAATGTCCGAACATCCTTACAGGCTTTCTTTGCTTATCCTAATTTTTGATTAACGAGTGCTTGAACAGCATTGTAATCATAACCAGCAGCTGAAATGCGTTGACGTCTAGTTTCGCCATTCCCATAATCCCCACGGATCACTGCATCTGCTACTGCATTCAAATCAACTGCAG
>NZ_BEDT01000020.1 GCF_002260845.1 Pseudolactococcus reticulitermitis
GGTGCATTGGGACAATGATTCAAACTTGAATGTTGTTTTTGGGGAAGACTATGTGGTCAAAATTTAACAAATATATTTTAAGAAATTTTTAAAGCCTTCTAAAAGGGGCTTTTTCAGTATTTAAAAATATAAGAATTACTGATAATAATGGTTGATAAGACTTGACTTTAGAGTGCTTTAGAGTGATATATAGGGTACAAAGAATAAAGGAGCCTAAGACCATGGCAAAGCAACTGAGCAATGATATGATTGACAACATCATGAAGGAACATAGACGAGAAGTTGAAGATCGAAACATTTTAGCCCCCTCTGACAATAATGGAGAGAATTCTCTAGATGTTGAAGTTTACTTTCCAGATAACGAGCATAGCATTGAAGAAGGTTATTGTAGCTGGAGTGGCCTAGTCAATCTGCTTCGAATAAATAGTGATAAGCCAGAAGTTGTACGATTTATCGCTGACATGATGGAATAAACAATAATAAAGACAGCTTGAAAAGGCTGTTTTTGGCGTGGTAGATAAATCATAAAAGTAGCGACAGTAATAGGAGCTAAGACTTGACTTTAAAGGCCTTTAGAGTGATATATAGGGTACAAAGAATAAAGGAGCCTAAGACCATGGCAAAAAAACTAAGCAAGAACACGATTTATAACATTGCAGCCAATCAGTTGCGCGAACTTAGAGAAAGAGGCGATTTAGAAACTCGAAACAATGATACAGAAGATTTTCTAGATGTTTCAGTTTGGAGCATTAAGAAGATGATTGAGGAGGCTTATGAAGAAGGACTGAAAGAAGTTCAAAAGGAAGAGGGGAGGATTATCGAATTTAACAAAGAAATCAAAAAAAAAAGATTATGGCCATTAGAAAAACAGGAAAAACAAATATGTTTGATGTGCCAATGGTTCAGAACCTTGCGAACGATTTGAATTATTGCGATCTCGTCATTTTCATTGAAGAGAACAAATTACAGTATTTGAATTTCATTATGACTGGAGAGAATCAATGAAAGAAGAAGGCTACTCTAAAGAAGATAAGCACGGTATTGATGTAATTGATAGATATCAAGGGAAAATAAATACTGTAAGCAATAAAACACTGGATGAAGTTAAGGAACAATACAGAAAATGGTTTCCCGACTCGTTTAAAGATTTATCATTCATTGAAAACTAGAAACAAGACATTATGGGTAGGAAAAAATAAGTAAAGACAGCTTTAAAAGGCTGTTTTTACTTATTTGGAAAAAGAGGTTCTCATTTGCGGAAATTGAAGAAGTATAAGCCAACCAAGTTTAAAGCTAAGAATTCCAAATATGATGAGAAACTCGCTGATTATGCGGTTGATTTTATTGAATGCTTGAGTCATACCAAAGGAACATGGGCAGGAAAACCATTTGAATTGATAGACTGGCAAGAACAGATTATTCGTGATTTATTTGGTATTGTCAAACCAAATGGCTATCGCCAATTCAATATAGCCTATATCGAAATTCCTAAGAAGATGGGGAAATCTGAACTTGCGGCAGCACTAGCCTTATTGCTCACGTGTGGTGATAATGAACAACGCGCGGAAGTTTACGGTTGTGCAGCTGATAGACAACAG